>NZ_JBNPUW010000002.1:0-718133 GCF_051168375.1 Bradyrhizobium sp. HKCCYLRH1034
GCGCGACGGTCTTCACGCTTATACGCAGTCTCCCTGGTGCGCCGGGCTTGTTGGCCACCATCCCCAGCGCCATGCGTTCGCATTGCGCCAGGTTGATACCAGCGTCGGGGTATCAGGACGCTGCGACTTCACGTCCGCAAGCGATCGTTCGTCCGCGCCTTCGTGAGAAGACGCTGCGATCTCTCGCGGCCATCGCATCCCCACCTCGCGTGTCGTGACGATCGCGCGCTGCGCCCCTCTGCGGTGAGGCGGGATGCGGGGGAGATAATCATGAATTCCGATAAAGCGCAAGAAGTTTATTTTTTTCGGAATATGCGCGCTTCATCTCTCGCGTTGTCTGGCGGGCCGTCTGATGGATTTCGTGAAGGGCGCCCCTAATTTGGGTCCGACGTTGCGAGAAATTCTTCCGCTTTGGCTCGGCTCGAGAACCGCCCGAGCTCTTCATAGGACGGCTCGTCCTCGGCGTCATCAGCCGATCGCAGGACGACAAAGCAATCCTCGTTGCCCAAAATCAGCTCTGTCAGGTCCTCGCTCCGGGACGGAGACATGTCGCGGGCGCCGCAATGAGGACACTCGTCGTCGCACATGCACGACCATTCATCGCTCCAGGCCTGCGCGCAACGTTCACAGCGATAGAAGTTCAAGAACCAGGCCATTGCCGGACCTCATGTCTTCAAACGATAGCGGCCGCGCGCTACGAACTCCAGGAATCCCTGATCGCGCAGGACCTGGAGCTGCTGGCGGATTTTTGGCCGGACGTTCTGGTTGCCGGGATAGAGCAGGCTGAGATGGCGGTCGAAAGCGTAGACATCATCGAGCGTGAATTCCGGCTTGCCGAGCGACTCGACGCATTTCAGCACCTCGATCAGCCATCCGCGCGCATCCAGGGATTCCTTGCGGAGGAAGAGCGTCCGGCTCCATTCCTGCAGCACTAGCTCCTTGGCGCGGACGACGCCATTCTGCACGATGTGAATCTTGCCCGACTCGGGAACGCGATCGAGAAGAATGTTCGAGCCGACCCACCCCGCGCGCCGCGCGGTCGCCGCGAGCGGCTTGCGCTGCTCGATGATATCGCGGACGAAGAAATGCTTCGGCACGACGAAGAGGTTGATGACCGACCGGGTGTCACGGTCATAGTTCATCAGCAGGAGATTGGGATTGTTGCTGGCGGCCAGCCGCTCGCACTTCGTCCCATAGGCGCCGTCGGCGACCTTGGCGCCGAATGCCTTCTTCTGGCTCTTCAGCTCGAATTCTTCGCTGCAGGCTTTACAGAGAAAATCCGCCAGCGGGCTGTTGTTTGGAAACTGCGTCATGTTCGACTGGCCGCAGTTCGGACAATAGGCTTGCGCGCCAACCCACGCCTCGGTCCACGCCCGCGCCTTCTGCGTGCCGCTGGTGTAGGCGGTCTGGGATTCTTCGAAGCCGAGTTTCATGTGAGCAGAGTAGCTCAACATCATATGTATTCCAGTCGAGATCGCGGGACCGGAGGTCATTGCGAGCGAAGCGGCGAAGCGAAGCAATCCAGATCAGGCCAAGTGCATGGACTGGATTGCTTCGTCGTTGTCGCTCCTCGCAATGAGGCGGCGAGAAGGTTTACACCTCACCGCTTCTTCCACCCGCCGCGCTTTCCCGGCGCGCCACCGGTCGAGCGCGGAGCCGGGCCGAATTCGGGGCCGGACTCGCGGGAGTTGGTGGGCTGGATGATCTTGCTGCTGTTGCCGAATGGCTTTGGCGGCAGCTTGGCGTTGGGGCGGTAGGGCAGGGATTCCGGGCCGTGCATCTCGTCGAGATGCGGCTTGTGGACTTTGGAGCCGGTGCTTGGGCCGCGAGTGCTGCGGTCCGCGGCCCCCCCTCCCTGGCCCTCCCCTACAAGGGGGGAGGGAACGGAGGGACCGCCCGGGCGGCCTGAAGGACTGCCGGTGAGCTCATCGAGGAGCGGTGCAAGCGGATCCCTGTCGCGGGACTTCGCTCGAGCTCGGCCGCCACGGCCCTTCATCGCCGTGGTCGGTAGATTGGCGGCGTCGCCGTATTTCTTGGCGCCGGCGTAGGCTCCGGCCTTGCCCTGCACGGTGCGCTGCTTGGCGGTGGGGTCGTCGACCACCGCGAGCTCGGTGGCGCGGAGGCGCTTGACTTCGTCGCGGAGGCGGGCGGCTTCCTCGAAGTTCAAATCGGCGGCGGCTTCGCGCATGCGGGTTTCGAGATCGGCCAGCACGGCCTCGAAATTGTGGCCGATCGAGATGACGTCGTCGGTGGTGGTGCCGCCGCCGGTCTCGATCAGCACGTGGTCGCGCTCATAGACCGAGTTGAGGATGTCGCCGATCGACTTCTTGACGCTCTCCGGCGTGATGCCGTGGGCCGTGTTGTACTCGACCTGCTTCTCGCGGCGGCGGTTGGTCTCGGCGATGGCGCGCTCCATCGAGCCGGTCATCTGGTCGGCGTAGAGGATCACCTTGCCGTCGACGTTGCGGGCGGCGCGGCCGATGGTCTGGATCAGCGAGGTCTCGCTGCGCAGAAAACCTTCCTTGTCGGCGTCGAGGATGGCGACCAGCGCGCATTCGGGAATGTCGAGTCCCTCGCGCAGGAGGTTGATGCCGACCAGCGCATCGAACGCGCCGAGCCGGAGGTCCCGGATGATCTCGATGCGCTCGATCGTGTCGATGTCGCTGTGCATGTAGCGGACGCGGATGCCCTGCTCGTGCAGATATTCGGTGAGGTCCTCGGCCATGCGCTTGGTCAGCACCGTGATCAGCGAGCGGTAGCCGGCCTGCGCGGTGGCGCGGACCTCGCCGAGCAGATCGTCGACCTGGGTGCGCGCGGGGCGGATGTCGACGGGGGGATCGATCAGCCCGGTCGGGCGGATGACCTGCTCGACGAACACGCCGCCGGCCTCGTTCAGCTCCCAGCCGCCGGGGGTCGCCGACACCGCCACCGTCTGCGGCCGCATCATGTCCCACTCCTCGAAGCGCAGCGGACGGTTGTCCATGCAGGAGGGCAGGCGGAAGCCGTATTCGGCCAAGGTCGCCTTGCGGCGGAAGTCGCCGCGGAACATGCCGCCGATCTGCGGCACGGTGACGTGGCTCTCGTCGGCGAACACCAGCGCGTTGTCGGGGACGTATTCGAACAAAGTCGGCGGCGGCTCGCCGGGCAGCCGGCCGGTGAGATAGCGCGAGTAGTTCTCGATGCCGGCGCAACTGCCGGTCGCCTCCATCATCTCCAGATCGAAGGTGGTGCGCTGCTCGAGCCGCTGCGCCTCGAGCAGGCGGCCCTGCGCGTGCAACTGGTCGAGCCGCATCTTCAACTCGGACTTGATCGACTTCATCGCTTGCACCAGGGTCGGGCGCGGCGTCACATAGTGCGAATTGGCGTAGACCTTGATGAACTCCAGCTCGTCCTGCTTGTGGCCGGTGAGCGGATCGAACTCCTCGATGTTCTCCACCGTGTCGCCGAACAGGTTCACGCGCCAGGCGCGGTCCTCATAGTGCGCCGGGAAGATGTCGATGACGTCGCCCCGCACGCGAAAGGTGCCGCGGGTGAAATCGTGCTGGGTTCGCTTGTATTGCAAAGCGACGAGGTCGGCGATGAGCTGGCGCTGGTCGATGCGCTCGCCCTTCTTCAGCGCGAAGGTCATCGCGGTGTAGGTCTCGACCGAGCCGATACCGTAGATGCAGGACACCGAGGCGACGATGATGACGTCGTCGCGCTCGAGCAGCGCGCGCGTCGCGGCGTGGCGCATCCGGTCGATCTGCTCGTTGATCGAGGAATCCTTCTCGATGTAGGTGTCGGTGCGCGGGACGTAGGCCTCGGGCTGGTAGTAGTCGTAGTACGAGACGAAGTACTCGACCGCGTTGTCCGGGAAGAAGCTCTTGAACTCGCCATAGAGCTGCGCGGCGAGCGTCTTGTTCGGCGCGAGGATGATGGCCGGGCGCTGCGTCGCCTCGATCACCTTCGCCATGGTGTAGGTCTTGCCGGAGCCGGTGACGCCGAGCAGCACCTGGGTGCGGTCGTTGCGCGCGATGCCCTCGACCAGCTCCTTGATCGCCTGCGGCTGGTCGCCCTTCGGCTCATAGGCCGACTTGATCTCGAAGCGGACGCCGCCTTCCGACTTCTCGGGGCGCGGCGGCCGGTGCGGCGTCCACACCTTGACCGAGCCGTCGTCCTTGCGGAACTCGGGACGGCCCTCGCGGATCAGCGACTCCAGCGCTTCCGCCGTGGCCTTGACGCCGAGCGCCTCCATCTTGTTGCGCGGCGGGCGGGCGAGCGCCTCCTCGTCGTCCTCGGCGGTGGGCAGGCCGAGCTGCCGCGCCAGTTCCGGATCGAGCGTCGGGATGGTGGCGGCGGTGCCGTAATTGGCTTGCGGCGCTTCGGCGAGTCCGGAGGCTGAGGCGGCGTCATCCGCCCCGAGGGGGTGATGCTGCGGAGGGAGGCCCCCACCCTGGCCCTCCCCCGCACGCGGGGGAGGGGACGCTAGCGGCGCAGTCTCGGCATCATCGCTGGCGCCGGCACGCGGCGCCTGCCGCCTGGAGCCCTCCCCCGCGTGCGGGGGAGGGTTGGGTGGGGGCGGGCCATGCGACGGATCGTTGTTTGACGATGAACGTCCACCCACCGGCTGCGGATTCGGCCGCAGCGGGATCGGGCGATCGGACGTGTCGCGGGCCGCAACCTCAGCGCTCTTGCCGCGCGTCGACGCCCGCGCGCGGTGCGCGGCGGCCTCGCCGCCGCTGCGGCGGTCCCAGGAATTGTCCGGCGGCGGCTTCAGTCCCGTTGAGGAACCGATGCCGCTCTCGCCCCGGTTGATGGCGGGATTGAGCAGCTCGGCGAGCGCGGGCGCGATCGGCTGCACGTCGGGCCGGTGCGCTTTCGATTTCGGGGTTCGGCCTGGCTTCTTGGGAGTGTCGGGGGTCTTCGCCATGGCCCGAATATGGGACGGATGGCGCCGACTTGAAAGAGTGATCGGGCGCCGCGCACCAGCCTTGCTGACAGCATGGTGGCAGCAGCAGGCATCGAGGCGCACGTGCTCCCGAAAGGCCACACGAGATCAGCGGGCGACTCGCGAGCCATGGCGCGCGCGATGGCGTTGCCGCGACGCCACGCGGCCGTTCAATGCCGCGTCGGCTGCTCGACGATGTCGAGATGCACGCCGTGGCAGGCGACGCATTGCAGGGCCCAGTACTCGGAACCGCCGCGGCCGTTGATGACGCTCAGGACGCTCAGCTCCGCATCGCAGTCCGGGCATCGCGTACGCACCGAAAAAGCGAGGTGTTTGACGGCAGGCTCAGCCATGAATTGCAGTCCGCATTACGAATACACTCGGCATTTCGAATTGGCGTTTGATGTTGGCTTGGAACCGTCTGGCCGCGCGGGGGGACTCTCGGGGACTTCACTCTCGGAGATTGTTCCACGTCGCGCTATCCGTCTTTTCCCGGGGGTCGGTCGATATCCTCCGTCGCGTGCTTCAAAGTGCTGCGATTCGGTCTGCAGCTGTCAGCGCCACCGCTTGCGAAAGCGGTCGATATGGCTTTTCGCGTCGGCAATCGCCATGTCCGCATCGGACCAGGCGAAGCCGACTTCGAGCGAGGGGAACGAAACGCCATTGATCACCACCGGGGTCATGTCCGCGCGGCGGATCCGCGCGTGCCACAAGCCGCGTCCTGCTTCGAACGGCTCGATGGCGAAGTCCTCGTACAAATACGTCATTGCGCAGTCCTGGATGTCCCGAACGGCAACGACAGCATGAATTGGTCCGAGCATTTGTGAACGGGTTCACACGTCAGCGTCTTTTTTGATGGCGTCCCTGCGCTGGGAATTCCGGGTCGCGGGCTGTGACGCCGCGCGCATGATCCAGCGTCGGAACGCGGCGAAATCACGTTGGCCGGCCTGGAAATGGCGGTAGACAAGATACCAGCGCTCGCCTTTTGGGACGGTCAATGCAAACGGTGCAACCAAGCGTCCCGCCGCGAGGTCGTCGTCGATATAGGGACGGATGCCCATGGCGACGCCGAGCCCGTCGATCGCGGCCTGCAGCGCATGTCCATAGTACTGGAACTCGGTGCCGCGCGCGCTGACGCGCGTGACGCCCGCGGCCTTCAGCCACAACGCCCAGTCCTCGGCGGCATGCGACACCCGCAGCAGGCTCGAGCCCTTGAGATCGGCCGGCTTCTTCAAGGTCGCGGCGAGCCGCGGCGTGCACACCGGCACGAGATCCGCGGCGAACAGCGGCTCGGCGACGAGGCCCGGCCAGGCGCCGTGGCCGAGCTTGATGCCGCAGCTCCAGTCGTCACCGAACGGCACCGCCGCCCCGCCGGTGGTGATGCGGACCTCGATGTCCGGCTGCTCGGTGCTGAAATCGGCCAGACGCGGGATCAGCCATTTCATCGCGAACGTCGGCCCGACGCCGAGCGTCAGCACCCGCATCGATGACGGCGCCATGATCTGCGCGGTCAGGCTCGACAGCGCGTCGAAGATCGGCGTCAGCCCGCTCTGATAGGCGCGGCCGGCGGCGGTGAGCGCCAGGCGGTTGGCCTTGCGCTCGAACAGCACGACGCCCAGCCGCTGCTCGAGCAGATTGACCATGCGGCTGATCGCGGCCGCGGAGACGTTGAGCTCGCTGCCTGCCGCGGCGAAGCTGCCGGTGCGCGCCGCCGCCTCGAACGCCTTGATGCCGTTGAGGAACAGCAGCCGTCTCATCGCGCCCTCAGGAAAACTGATGGAGGGCAAGATAACTCGGTTTGTGCGGATATCGCCAGTGCGACAAATTGCATGGCGAGGAGATCAGCCATGACACCCGCCCTGATTGCAGCGCTCGGATTGCTGATGGTGGCGACGGCGTTCCTGTCGGGCCTGTTCGGCATGGCCGGCGGGCTGATCCTGATCGGCGTGCTGCTGGCGATCATGCCGCTGCCGGCGGCGATGGTGCTGCACGCGGCGACGCAGATGGCGTCCAATGGCTGGCGTGCGGTGCTGTGGCGCCGGCACATCCGCTGGCGGCCGGTCGCGGTGTATCTCGTCGGCTGCGCGCTGGCGCTCGGCCTGTGGGCGCTGGTGCGCTACGTGCCGGACAAGCCGGCGGCGCTCCTGCTGCTCGGCGTCACCCCGTTCATGGCGCGGCTGATGCCGGCCGGCCTCAAGCCCGATCCGGACAGCGTCTGGCAGGGCGCGATCTACGGCACGATCTGCATGGGGCTGATGCTGATGACCGGCGTGTCGGGGCCGCTGCTCGACACGTTCTTTCTCGGCGCGCGGTTCGACCGCCGCTCGATCGTCGCCACCAAGGCGACGTGTCAGGTCGCGAGCCACCTCACCAAGCTGATCTATTTCGGCGGCATCATCGATCAGGCCGCGGGCCTCGATCCGGTGCTCGCGCTCGTCGCCGTCGGCGCGTCGATGCTCGGCACGAGCCTGGCGCGGCGGCTGCTCGAGGCGATGAGCGAGCAGCAGTTCCGCACCTGGGCCAACCGCATCATCACGGCGGTGGCGAGCTACTACATCCTCTATGGCGGCTGGCTGCTGCTGGCCGCGCAGAGCTCGGCGGCGGCAGAGTGAGGCGAGCATGGCCGTATCGGCAGACCCCCTGGTGCTGGACTTCGTCGAATGGGTCGCGCGCGCGCCGCGCAGCCATGCCGAAGTGGTGGCGACCTGGCGGACGAGCTGCCCGCGCCTGACGGTGTGGGAGGATGCCGCCGATCTGGGCTATGTCACGCGCGAGGCGATCACGGGCGCCGGCCTCTTCATCATCGTCACCGATGCCGGTGCGCGGCTGCTGCGCGACAACGGCCGCGTCGTGCGCTAGAACGGTCCGGACTTGGAGGAAGGACCGGGAATGGCCGTGAAACTGTATGAACTCGTCGGGACCGATGCGGGCCGCCCGTTCAGCCCCTTTTGCTGGCGCACGCGGATGGCGCTGGCGCACAAGGGGCTGAGCGCTGATACGATTCCGTGGCGCTTCACCGAGAAAAGCGCGATCGCGCCGCATGGATCGGAGAAGGTGCCGGTCATGCTCGACGGCGACCGCGCGGTGGCCGATTCCTGGGCGATCGCCAACTACCTCGAGGACACCTATCCGGACCGGCCGTCGCTGTTCGGCGGCGCCGGCGGCCGCGCGATGGCGCGCTTCCTCAATGCCTGGGGCGATATCGCCATCGTCGGCGGCATCTTTCCGCTGATCATCGCCGACATTCCGAAGAACCTCGCCGCCGAGGATGCCGACTATTTCCGCAAATCGCGCGAGGCGCGGTTCGGCAAGAGCCTCGAAGAGGTCATGGCCTCGCGCGACCAGGCGGTCATCGGCTTCCGCAGGTCGCTGGAGCCGCTGCGGCAAACCCTGAAGACGCAGGCCTTCATCGGCGGCGATACGCCTGACTATGCCGACTACATCGTGTTCGGGGGGTTCCAATGGGCGCGCGTGGTGAGCCCGTTCCGGCTGCTCGAGGAGAGCGACAGCGTCCATGCCTGGCGCGAGCGGCTGCTCGATGCATTCGATGGGCTGGCGCGCAAGTCGCCGGGCCATCCGGTCTAGCAACGCGGCGGCCGGCGCTCGCGCCAGGCCGCCAGCCCATCGGTGAGATCGCGGCTGCCGACCAGGCTCGCGAACTGTTCGCTCTCGACCTGTAGCCCTTCGCCGATCGCCATGTTGAGCCCGCGCGTCGCGGCGGTGATGATGCCGGCGACGGTGTCCGGTCCGTGGCGGATGATGCGCTGCGCCAGCGCGCGCGCCGCCGGCAACAGCTCGTGATGCGGCACGACGGCGTTGACGAGGCCGATCTCCAGCGCGCGCGGCGCCGGGAAAGAATCGCCGGTCAGCAGCAGCTCGAGTCCGCGCTTGCGGCCGACCAGCCGCGGCAGCCGCTGCGTGCCGCCGAAGGTCGGCGGCATGCCGAGCCTGATCTCGGGCTTGGCGAAGCTGGCGCGCTCGCTCGCGACCGCAAGATGCACGGCCTCGGTGATCTCGCAGCCGCCGCCGAAGGCGAGCCCGTTGACGGCGGCGATGACCGGCTTGCGGAACGCCTCCAGCCGCGCCGTCATCGCCTGGCCGCGCCGGACGAAGTCGCGCAGCGCGGCAGCGCGCCCCTGGCGGACGCTTGCGGTGAATTCGTCGATGTCGGCGCCGGCCGAGAAGGCGCGTTGTCCCGCACCGGTGAGGATCACGGCCCTGACGCCGGCATCGGTCTCGATGCGGTCGAGCGCGGCCATCAATCGATCGATCAGCGCGTAGCTGAGCGCGTTCAGCCGCTGCGGCCGGTTCAGCGTGATCACGGCGATGCGGTCGGAGATGTCGAGCAGGATGAGGTCGGTCATGGTGTCTCGCAGGCTGGCGGTTGGAGCAGGTGAAGACTAGGCGCCGCGGCAGCCGAGGTATATTCACTGGTCAGTATACATTGACCGAGCGCCGCCATGCCCCGTTCCTCCGATCCCACGCCCGCCCGCATCGTCGCCGCCGCGAGCAGGCTGTTCTATGCCGATGGCATCCGCGCCGTCAGCGTCGACGCGGTGGCGGAAAAGGCGGGGGTCACCAAGAAGACGCTGTACTATCATTTCCGCAGCAAGGACGATCTGGTCGCGGCCTATCTTGCCGCGCGCGACCAACCGAACCTGACGCTGTTCAAGCGCTGGTTCGACGAGACCGAGGGCGGGCTGCCCGACAAGATCGCCGGGATCTTCAACCAGCTCGCGCGCGCCGCGCGACATCCGAAATGGCGCGGCTGCGGCTTCCTGCGCACCACCGCAGAACTCGCCAATCTGCCCGGCCATCCCGCGATCAGGATCGGCGCCGCCCACAAGAAGAAGTTCGAGGCCTGGCTGCAGGCGATCTTCGAGGAGCAGGGAATTGCCGAAGCCGGCGGGCTCGCGCGGCAGATGCTGCTGCTGCTCGACGGCGCCTTCGCGGTCGTGCTGCTGCATCGGGACGCCAGCTACATGGAAACCGCGGGCGCGGCGGCACGGACGCTGGTCGCGGCGGCGCTGCCGAAGGGGAGGCGATATGCTTCCCGCAGCACTGTCAGCCGGCGCAGCCGTGTCCCCTGACCTGCTCGCCGCGAACGATCGTTGCGACCATCCGGCTGGCCATGCCGTCGAAATCGGATGGCTTGATGTAGCCGGCGGCGTAGGCTTCCTGGGTGAGCCGTTCGATCCTTCGATCCTCGGCGGTGGTCCATACGCCGGCGATATAGGCGGCGCCAGCCGGACCATAGGTCTCGGGATAGCGCTCGTTCTGGTTCTGCCGGTGATAGTAGTAGTGGTTGAGGCCGCTGATGAAGCTGTCGCGCCTGGCGCCGCAGCGGTCGCTCCAGGCGAGGTCGAGCGACTTCAGCGCGTCTTCGCGCTGCGAACGCCGGGCGTCCTCGGTGTATTTCTCGTGGTCCTGAAACTCCGCGCCGGTGACGGGCGGAAACGCCGCCGCGGTCGGCGCTTCGGTCAGGAACAGGCGTCCGCCAACCTGCCAGACGACGATGGCCGCAATGATGAAGATCAGCCGGTTCATGGCAGCGCTCGTTTGCTATCGCCGGTCCCGTTGCGCCTGCCGCGTCCGGCACACCGCCGACTCGTCGGACCAGAAAGCGGGTCCGGCGAATTGCGGGACCTCCTCGCGCACATCGGCCGGAAAGTCCGCCTTGGTGATCCCCTTCTCCTCGAAGGCTTCGAACAACGCCTCCTTCACGCGCTGATCGAGCGGCGTGCCGACGCTGTCGGCCGCCTCCTGGAGCGATTTGTCGGTGCAGATCTTTGCGCCCCAGAACTGCCGCTTGCAATCCAGCTTGGCAACATAGGCGCGGGTGTAGGCCGTCAGTGCGTCCACCAGGTTCTGCTTCATGGTCTTGTCGCACGGCGACAGCTTGTAGGCCGTGGCGGCCTGCAACGCGTCCATCCGCAACGCGTCGAGCTTGGGATTCTTGTCGCTCTGCGAGGTGTGCTGCGCGAGCCACGCCTTGCGGTCGAACTCCTTTGCCTCCGGGCCGCCGAAGGTCATGTCGACCGTCGGGGATAGGGGAGCCACGACAGCCACGCCCCCCGGCGCCGGCGCAGCAAGGTTTGAGACCGTTTCAATCGAAGCTGTCCGCATCATGCCCCGCCACGGTCCATCCGGAAGCGGAAATCCCCTGACCGCCCAACTCACTCCTGCGAACGCAGCCAAAAATGCCGCACCTGCGGCGCCAATGAATCGCAACATGAAATAAGCCCATCCGCCAACGCCTGCACGGTAGTGCGTGCGGGTTAATGCATCCGATAGGGCCGCCGGCGGCGCGCAACGACGTGAACCGATCGTGACCGTGTTCGGCCGCGTTTGAAGAAAATGGCTCATGAGAAGGCTGCACGGCGATTCACGGCCTGCCGAGGTGACGTCACGTCCTGACGGGCAACACCGAACGGCGCGCGAGCAGCGCGATGGCGGCATCGAGATCCGGCAGCACGGCCGCCGCATTCGCCCGCGAATGATCGTTCGGCGGCACGATGTCCGGCACCATCAGGGTGATCGCGCCGGCGGCGTGCGCCGAGGCGACGCCGGGATTGGAATCCTCGATCGCGACGCAGGCCGGCGCGTGCGTCCGCAGCCGTTCCGCGGCGAGCAGATAGAGGTCCGGATGCGGTTTGGCGCGGGCCACGTCGTCGCGTGTCAGGACCGCATCGAAGCGGTGATCGATGCGGGCGAGGCGGAGATGCTCCGCGGCCGTGCGGCGCGAGGACGAGGTGACGACCGCCTTGGGCAGGCCGACCGCGTCGATCGCATCGAGCAGCGGGATGACGCCGGGCTTCAGCGGCATGCCCGCCTGCAGGATCTCGACCGTCTTGGCCGCGAACAGGCGGTTGACTTCGGCCAGCGGAAAATCGTCGCCGAAATGGTCGCGCAGGGTCTGCTCGTTGTCGGGTCCGGGAATGCCGATCATCGCGTGACAGAGCTCGACGACGCCATCGCTGTAGCCGAGCGCATTCAGCGCCGCGATCGCAGCTTCGAGATAGACCTTCTCGGTGTCGAGCAGCGTGCCATCCATGTCGAGCAGGACGGCTTCGACGTGCCAGCGCGTCACGAGCCCGGCTCCGGTTTGCCCGCCAGTCTCTTGAGGCAGTTGGCGCACAGGCAGTCCTTGAAATTGCTTTGTCCGGTCTTGGGCAGCGGCAGGCGCACGGTCTCGTCGAAGCACCAGCAGGAGCCGCCCGGATCGCAGCTGAACGCCGTGCCGCACGACTCGCAGATGAGTTGCCGCGCGGTCATGTCCGCTAAACGATTTGTCACCTTCGGAACCACGTCCGACCAGCCCCTTTTCATGTCCGGTTCATCTGCCGGGGCAAGTATAGTGCGTGACAATCTGCCGCGCCATCGCAGTCTGCGGCCGCGGCAACACAGCGTTTCGGGAGCTCCCGCGATGACGGGCTCGAGGATGTGGCATGGCGCGTGATGCTCGAGCGGCTCTTGTCGCATTGAATCGCTTCGGCTTCGGCGCGCGTGGCGGTGCCTCGGGCGATCTCGTCAATGCGGCGTCGGACCCGCGCGGCTTCGTCAAGGCCGAGCTCGGCCGTCCCGATGGAGCGCTGCTGGAGGCGCCGGGTCTGCAGCCGACGGCAGCACTCGCCGCTGCCGTCTTCGCCTATCAGGACGAGGTCAAGCGGGCCCGCGAGGCCGCGAAGTCGGAGGCTGCGCCGCAGGAGCAGTCCAGCCCCACGCGCGGCCTGTCCACGAACGGCGCGGACAAAGCCATGGCCGCAACGCCCTCGGCGGCCCCAGCGGCCGGTGCCGACCCCGCACCCGCGATGCAGGGAGCGCCGGCAAAGCCCGCGCAAGCCCAGCAGCCGCCCAACGTCGTCCAGAAGACGTTCCGTGCCGAAGCGCTGGCGCGGCTGCAGCGCGCGGTGCTCGCCGACTGCGGCTTCACCGAGCGGCTGGTGGCGTTCTGGTCGAATCATTTCTGCATCTCCGCCGGCAAGGGCGAGTTGGCGCGGATGTGGGCCGGTGCGTTCGAGCGCGAGGCGATCCGGCCGCACGTGCTCGGGCGCTTCGTCGACATGCTGAAGGCGGTCGAGCAGCATCCGGCGATGCTGTTCTTTCTCGACAACCAGGAATCGCTCGGACCGGACTCACGTGCCGGCCAGAACCGCAAGCGCGGCCTCAACGAGAATCTCGCGCGCGAGATCATGGAGCTGCACACGCTGGGTGTCGGCGGCGGCTACAGCCAGGAGGACGTGACCTCGCTGGCGCGCATCATCACCGGCTGGAGCTTCGCCGGCCGCAACGCCCGCAACGCGGCGCCCGGCAGCTTCGTGTTCAATGCCAATGCGCATCAGCCGGGGCCGCAGACGTTGCTCGGCAAGGTCTATGCGGATGATGGCCTCGCCCAGGGCGAAGCTGCGCTGGCGGACATCGCGCGGCATCCGTCGACCGCGAAGTTCATCGCCGCCAAGCTCGCACGCCATTTCATTGCCGACGATCCGCCGCCCGCGCTCGTCGCGCGACTCGAAGCCGTGTTCAGGAGGAGCGATGGCGACCTCAAGGCGCTGACCTTGGCGCTGGTGGACTCCGACGATGCCTGGTCGGCGCCGCTCACCAAGATCCGCTCGCCCTATGAGTTCCTGGTCGCCGGCGGCCGGCTGCTGGCGCGCGTGCCGGAGGATCCCGGCTTCTATCTCACTTCCCTGAACACGCTGGGCCAGCCGTTGTGGACGCCCGCGGGACCAAACGGATTTGCTGATACCAATGCGGTGTGGGCCGCGCCGGAGGGCATGAAGCTGCGGCTGGACATCTCGTCGCAGCTCGGCGGCCGACTCGGCAACAATCTCGATCCGCGCGAGCTGCTCGAGCTCGTCGCCGGCGATGCTGCGTCGACCGAGACACGCCGCACCATCGAGCGCGCGGAGTCGCGCCAGCAGGCGCTGGCGCTGCTGCTGATGTCGCCGGAATTCCAGAGGAGATGACGATGGACCGGATCGCGACCTCGCTGTCGACCTCGCGACGCCACTTGCTGCTGGCAGGCGCGTCATTCGCCGCGTGGGGCTATTTGCCGAAATTCGCCCGCGCCGCCGACCAGCGCGATCCGCGGCTGATCGTCGTAATCCTGCGCGGCGCGCTCGATGGTCTCGCCACCGTCGCGCCGGTCGGCGATCCCGACTACGCCGGACTGCATGGCGCGATCGCGCTGACGACGACGGGACCAACTCCGGCGCTGCCGCTCGACTCGTTCTTTGCGCTGCATCCGTCGATGCCGGAATTCGCGCGCATGTATCGTGACAAGCAGGCTGCCGTGGTTCACGCGGTCGCGACACCATATCGCGAGCGCTCGCATTTCGATGGCCAGGACGTGCTCGAAAGCGGCTTCGCCGGTCCCGGCCGCGTGCAATCGGGCTGGCTGAACCGCGCAGTCGAGGCGCTGCCGCGCGGCCCCCGCGTCACGGGCGCGCTCGCGGTCGGTCCGACGGCACCGCTGGTGCTGCGCGGCGCAGCGCCCACCGTCGGCTGGGCGCCGGTAACCTTGCCGCAGGCCGATGACGACACCGCGACGCGGCTGGTCGACCTCTATGCGCATCGCGATCCCGCATTGGCGGCTGCGCTGTCGCAAGGGCTGAAGCTCGAGAAGGTCGCGTTCGGTGACGACATGAAGCCCAAGCCGGGCGGCAACCAGATCGCGGCGATGCGCCAGGTCGCGCGCGGCGCGGCGAAGCTGATCGCGGCGGATGATGGTCCGCGCATCGCGGCGCTGGCCTTCGACGGCTGGGATACGCATGCCAATGAAGGCGGCGCAATCGGCCGGCTGGCGCAGCTGTTGTCGGGTCTCGACGGCGCGCTCGCCGAGTTCGAGAGCGGTCTTGGCCCGCGCTGGCGGGATACGGTCGTGGTGGTCGCAACCGAGTTCGGGCGCACGGCGAAGATCAACGGCACCCAGGGGACCGATCATGGCACCGGGACGATTGCGCTGCTCGCCGGCGGCGCGGTGAAGGGCGGGCGGGTGATCGCCGACTGGCCGACGCTGAAGATGGCGAGCCTCTACCAGGGACGCGATCTCGCGCCGACGACGGATCTGCGCGCGGTGTTCAAGGGCGTACTCGCCGATCATCTCGGCATCGGCGAGCACGCGCTCGGCGGCGCGGTGTTTCCGGACAGCGCGGCCGTGAAGCCGATCAAGGGGCTCGTGGCCTAGGGCTCGCTTGCGCCATGTCCTGATCGGGGCCCTGAAGCGTTCCACATCGCGGCATCAGCGGCCACCGCCGCGGGCGCATTGCACCGCGAAGTCTGCTACTCCTCGACCTGCGGCATTCACCCCTCAGGAGATCAGCATGTTCATCGCCATGAATCGTTTTCGCGTCGCCAAGGGCTCGGAGGCCGCCTTCGAGCAGGTCTGGCTGTCGCGCGACAGCCATCTCGACAAGGTGCCGGGCTTCGTCGAGTTTCACTTGTTGAAGGGACCGGAAGCGGAGGACCATACGCTGTATGCCTCGCACACGATCTGGGCGTCGAAAGCTGCGTTCGAGGACTGGACCAGGTCCGAAGCCTTCCGCGCCGCGCACCATCGGGCCGGCGACACCAAGGTGCACTATCTCGGCCCGCCGCAGTTCGAGGGGTTCGAGGTCCGCCAAACGGTGGGCAGCAAGACGTAGGACAAGGACAGAGTCCACCATTCAGACGAGATCCGTCTCCGCGGCCCGTCTTGGCTGAGCACGGCCGAGCGGACGCTTGATTTGCGCTGAACGACACGGCGGCCGACAGGACCCGGACGGTCGCCGGTCGTGCGCCCTCGGAAGCTGCTCGCGCCGGGCCTCGCCGGGCAAGCCGTACCGCCGAACCTGCTGACATCAACAAGGACGACGCCCCAGTGAAGCTCCGGCTGAGTCGCGGAGATGCGACGGTGTGCCGACGCTGACCAGTCGTCGCCGTCGGCAGACGCGCATGCGACCTCAGGCGCTCTCGGGAACTGGAGCCTCACGAGGCTGTTATCGCGTGTCTGAAACAGGAAGCCGAATGTCCGGCAGGGCGGGCAGCGCCAGCCAGCGCCCTCGGTCGTTCTGTTCTAGCGAAGGCCCGGATGGTTGCTCGGATCGAGGACGAACCTTCCGGCATATGACCACCGGCGCCGGCGACATCGTCAGAAGCTTCCCTCCGTTGCAACGCGCCACCTTCGTCGACGTTGACAGCCTGACCGCTTGAGCGACGCGCGCCGCCCTTCCTCGTTCGGAGAGAGATTCGATGATCATCAGACAGCCGCTCAAGGTCCGCACCCCGGAGGAAGTTCTCGGGCTGATCAGCGCGCTGGCCGTCGCCATTTTTGCGGTCATCATCATCGCGCTGCTGTATTTCGGTCGCGATATCCTGGTCCCCGTGGCCCTGGCCATCCTGCTCAGCTTCGTATTGGCGCCATTGGTCGCGCAACTGCAGCGGCTTCGTGCCCCGCGCGGACTGGCCGTCGTCAGCGTGGTCGTTCTCGCATTCGTCGTGATCTTTACACTGGGCAGCCTGCTCGCCACCCAGCTCACCCAGCTTGCCAGTGAGCTGCCGAACTATCAATCGACGATGAGCAACAAGATCCAGTCGTTCCGCGACACCAAAGCCGGCAGAGGGACGCTCGAGCGTGCATCGGACATGCTCAAGGATCTGGGCAAGGAACTCGACAAACCGAAAGAGCCGGAAGCGGCTCGGCTGCCGAGCGGACTGCGAACGAATTCCTCAGTCCCTGTGACCCCGATCCCGGTGGAGGTCCGGCAGCCCGATCCCGGAGCGCTGGACAGTCTTCGCACGCTGATTTCGCCGCTCATTCATCCGCTGGCGACGACCGGCATCATCATCATCTTCGTGATCTTCATATTGCTTCAACGCGAGGACCTGCGGAATCGGCTCATTCGCCTTGCGGGCTCATCCGACCTGCAGCGCACCACGGCGGCGCTCGATGATGCGGCTTACAGGCTCAGCCGGCTGTTCCTCACCCAGCTCGCCCTGAACGGCGGATTCGGCGTCGTGATCGGCGTCGGCTTGTGGTTCATCGGCATCCCCAGCGCCCTCCTTTGGGGGATCCTCGCCGCAGCGCTTCGGTTCGTGCCCTATATCGGCGCCGTCATCGCCGCGGCGTTTCCGCTTGCTCTGGCGGCAGCGGTCGACCCTGGCTGGTCGATGCTGATTTGGACCTTGGCCCTGTTTCTCGTGGTCGAGCCGTTGCTCGGCCACGTCATCGAACCGATGGTCTATGGGCGCAGCACGGGCCTGTCCCCCGTGGCGGTGGTCGTTTCAGCCGCGTTCTGGACCGCGCTGTGGGGCCCAATCGGGTTGGTGCTCGCGACGCCGCTGACGGTCTGCCTGGTCGTCATCGGACGACATGTGGAGCGCCTGGAGTTCCTCGACGTCATGTTCGGTGATCGTCCAGCGCTGTCTCCTCCCGAGATCTTCTACCAGCGCATGCTTGCGAACGATCCGACGGAAGCGGCCGAGAAGGCAGAGGAGTTCTTGAAGGAGCGCTCGTTGATTGCCTATTGCGACGAGGTCGCGGTGAAGGGACTGCAATTGGCCCAAGCCGACGCCGACCGAGGGGCGCTCGCCTATGATCGCCTTGCAACGATCCGTGACGCCGTCGCCGAGTTGACCGCCGATCTTTCCGATCAAAATGATGGTCCGCTGGCGAAACGCGAGACCACCAGCGATCCGGAAGCTGCATCGGCCGTCGACAGCTCGGCCAGCAGTGGGGCAATCGACACGATACCCATCCTCAGCAAGGACAATCTCGCCGAAGGATGGCGGAGCGAGCAGCCGGTCCTGTGCGTGGCCGGGCGAACCCCGATCGACGAAGCGGCGGCGGTGATTCTCGCGCAACTGTCGTCGGTGCACGGGTTGGGCGCGAAGGTCTCAGGAGCGGAGGCGCTCTCGACGGCGAACGTCATCAAGCTCGAGCCCGCAGGTGTTGCGATTGCCTGCCTGATCTATATCGGCAATTCCGGCGTTGCACATATGCGCTACTCCGTTCGTCGCTTGAAGCGACGACTCCCCAAGGCAAGAGTGATGTTGGTCTGCTGCGCGGCCGACGTCGATCAGGAGGCCGCGAAGGTGCTGCAGGAAGCCACCAAGGCCGATCTGGTCGCGGCGAGCATGGGTGAGGCTGTCAGAATGTGCGTCGAAGTCGCGCAGGCGAAGGCTTCTCAGCAGGTCCCATTGAAGCAGCAGAACACGACGACCAACGTAGCGTGAGACGCGCCACGTCCAACGACCAAGGCCAGACAAAAAAATGCGGCCCCGGTCAGAGACGGCGACTGACGGGGACCGCTGAAACGCGTGACCGGTGACGGGGGATGATCAGGCGCTCGATGGAGCGTAGGCCTGCCCCGTGACGGCGGCGTGACACCGCCCGTTCACAGCGCCTTGCGGTAGACGATGAAGCCCGAGCGCTCGGCGATCTTGTTGTAGAGCACCTGTGCCGTGGTGTTGGTCTCGTGCGTCTGCCAATAGACCCGCGGCGCACCGGCCTGACGCGCTTCGCGGTAGACCGCCTCGATCAGCGCCCGTCCGACGCCCTTGCCGCGGGCGGCCTCGCTCGTGAACAGGTCGTTGAGATAGCAGAGCGGCCCGATCGTGGTGGTGGCGCGATGAAACAGGTAGTGCGCCAAGCCGATCAACTCGCCACCGCTCTCGGCGACCAGGGCATGGACCGGCTCGTCGGCATCGAAGAAGCGCGACCATGTCATCGCGGTCACCTCGGCCGGCAGCGCCGTCGGCCCCGAACGGCCGTAGAAGGCATTGTAGCCGTCCCAGAGCGGCAGCCAGTGATCATGGTCGTCGCGCGCGATGGCGCGCACAGTGAGTGCTTCGTGCATGAAGGCTTCGCCGTCCGTTTGAATCTCGACGGACCTTCGATACGCGCAGCCGCGTTGGCGATCAATCCGGGACGGGCTGCACCGGTTCGGCGGCGGGCGGCCGTACCAGCTCGACCTAGACGGACCGATCTTCCTCGGTCAGCGGCGAGAGCGAGAGCTCGCCCCGCCGCTCGATCAGGATCAGCAGTGACGCCGCCAGCAGGATCGCGAGTGCCAGGGTCACGGCAACGATTACGACCGTTGATTTCATCGCCATTTTGTGCGCGAGACAATCATCGCCTGTTGTCGCGAAAACCGCGAAGGGTTGTCAAAATGGCTTCCTGTTAAGCGGGCATCGACAAGACGGCGCGGATCGACACCACCGCGATGGTGACGCTGACACCCAACGAGAGCGTGCTGGCCGCGATCGTTGCGACCACGGCGGTGGTCAGGCTGGGCGAAAGGGTGAGCGTTGCGTGGTCGTGAAAGCCGCTGACGGGCGTACGGAGCCCTCTACGGTGGTTCGACTCCTGCGGCGACGCATGGCCGCGGACCCAACTGAACCTCGGAACGGAAGCAAGACGCCACCCGGACATGAAGTCGAAATCCCTTACCCATACATCCGCGAGCGAATCACTCGCAGAGGTAAATTCTAAGGTCGCGCTGGGCAGGATTGCGGCGGCAAATCGGAAAAAAAGGCAGGAACATGGCGCTGGCGGTGTTTGTTCCCGCCGATGCGTGTATTTTCCCCGCTGTTCTACGGACAGCCAGTAGTTTTACGGTGAATGCCTCACCCGTAGTCGGCGGCGATGCCGGCTGAATCGATCAGTGCCGGCTGCCAATCCATCGCGACGAAACCGGGTGTCTGTTCGACGCGGCGCAGCCAGTTGCGGATCTTCGGGAAGGTCGACAGATCGAAGTCGCAGCGATCGGCGACGTGGGTGTAGCCGTAGAGCGCGATGTCTGCGACCGTCAGCTGCTTCGCGGCAAAGTAGTCGTTGCTCTTGAGATGATTCTCCATCACCTGGAGCGCGGCGTAGCCGCGCTCCATCCAGTCCTCGAGCGCATGTGTCTGCAGGTCGCGCCCGCCCTTGACCAGCAGCAGCCAGAAATAGGCGGCGCCGATGTTCGGCTCCAGCGCATGCTGCTCGAAGAACATCCACTGCAGCGCTTCGGCGCGCTCGATGCGCTGCTCCGGCACCAGCGGCGTGCCGCCGGCGACATACCAGAGGATCGCGTTCGATTCGGCGATGAAGCGGTCCTCGCCGACCTCCAGCAGCGGCACCTGGCCGCTGGGATTCTTGGCGAGAAAATCCGGCGTGCGGCTCTCGCCGCGCAGGATGTCGATCTCGATCGCCTGATAGGGCGCGTTCAGAAGCGCGAGCGCAAGGCGGACCTTGTAGCTGTTGCCTGACCGCTGCATCGAATAGAGCTTGTACATCCGGCCGATTTCGAGTTCGAGGAATCAAAGGTTGGACGCATCGCACATCCAGACGCCAGATCGTCCCGCAATGCGGCCAGACAATGATGCCGATGGGCGCAGGCTGCAAGAGCCGGCGGATGGAAAAAGTCGAAATGCGCTACTGCACTGCACTCTCGAATAACAACTTTCCAATAGATTCAAACAATCGAGATCACGCCTGCGCGATGCGCGCGTGTCCACCGATCTCGACGGCGCGATCGGTGAGTGCGCGGCGCAGGGTCAGCGCGAACAGGGCCATCAGAACGATGAGGCCCAGCGGTATCGTCGTCAGCCCGGCGACGCTGCGCGAGAGCAGCGGCACGATCCAGGCGGCCGCGAGCACGCTGAGCTCGTAGTCGCGAAAGCCGTTCGCGAGGCCGTGCCGGACGAAGAAGATGATCGCGACCGCGACGACGACGAGGTCGTAGTCGAGCACATAGGGCGTCGCCAGCAGGCTCGCGCTCGCCAGTGCCGAAGCCTTGAGATCGAACGCGGCCTCGCTCTGCCACAGCCATGCAAGTCCGGCCGCGAGCGACAGCGCCAGCAGGCTCTGCAGCGCATAGGCGGACCTGATATCGGCGCCCCAATGACGCGCGGCCGAGAACACCGACTGGATCTTCTCCCAGCCGGTGCCGCCTTGCTCGAGCACGACGCTCTGTGTGAAGGTCATCGACTGGAAGAAGGCGTGCCAGACGTCGCTGCCGAGCGCGACGAAGCTGATCGCGACCAGCGCGGCCACCGTGGCGGCTGCCGCAGCAATCGTCGGCCAGCGCGTGCCTGCGAGCAGCGCCACGGGAATGAGCACGCCGAATTGCGGCTTGTAGGCGAGCAGGCCGATCAGGACGCCGGCCGCCCACGGCCGGCCGCGCTCCATCAGCAACAGCGCGCCGCCGAGCAGCGCCGCGGTGAAGAACGCGTTCTGGCCGTGACCGATGTTGACGAAGACGGCGGGAAAGGCGATCGCGACCAGCAGCGTCTCGGAACGCGGCAGGATCGCGCGCATGACCGCGAGGTATGCGAGCAGGCTCGACACGACCCAGAGCGCGAGCCCTCCGGCATAGGGCAGCAGGGCGGTGATGGCGGCGATCGCGAAGAAGAAGGGCGGGTAGTGCCAGCCGAAGAACGGCACGTCGCGGCCGTCGAACACGGCCTTTTCCGTCGCATGCTGCAGCGGCGGATCATAGGCATCGGCCGCCTTGCCCTGAAGGGTCAGCACGCCTGCCGCATAGACGTTGGAGAAGTCGGTGCCGATCGGCTTGCCGTTGCGGTCGACCAGGCCATCGGACAGCGCGATCCAGCCGGCGATTGCCGCGATCGTGACCGCGAGCAGCATCCAGCTGTAGGACTTGATCCGCGTGGCCGTCAGCCAGTCGCCGGATCGCAGGGCGTACCCGATAGTGGTCATTTCGGCCTGAGACTCTGGACAATCGTCGGTCCACGCTAGCGGGGCGGCTTTAACGTTCTCTAAAGTCTTGGGAGCCATGTGCCCAAGCTTCTTGCGATGCAGCGCTGGGGGCCCTACAAATGGGCGTTTCCCTGACATGACTGGTCGTGGCCCCGAGGGGGTGATCCACGACGCCTGCATAGGAGCTGATGATGTCCTTTCTCGCCGCTGCGCTCGACCGTGTGAAGCCGTCCGCGACCATCGCGGTCACGGATAAAGCGCGCGTCCTCAAAGCGGCGGGCCGCAATGTCATCGGCCTCGGCGCTGGCGAGCCGGATTTCGACACGCCGGACAACATCAAGCAGGCCGCGATCAAGGCGATCCAGGACGGCAAGACCAAGTATACCGCGGTGGACGGCATTCCCGAGCTGAAGGAAGCCATCATCGGCAAGTTCCAGCGCGAGAACGGCCTCACCTATAAGCCGAACCAGGTGATCGTCGGCGTCGGCGGCAAGCAGGTGCTGTACAATGCGCTGATGGCGACCATCAATCCCGGCGACCAGGTGATCATCCCGGCGCCGTACTGGGTCAGCTATCCGGAGATGGTGGCGCTTGCCGGCGGCGAGCCGGTGCCGGTGGTCTGCACCGCCGCCCACGGCTTCAAGCTGCAGCCGGAGGCGCTGGAGAAGGCGATCACGCCGAAGACCAAGTGGCTGATCCTGTGCTCGCCGTCGAATCCGACCGGCGCGGCCTACACCAAGGCCGAGCTGAAGGCGCTCACCGAGGTGCTGGTCAAGCATCCGCATGTCTGGATCATGACCGACGACATGTACGAGCACCTCGTCTATGACGACTTCGTGTTCACCACGCCGGCGCAGGTCGAGCCCTCGCTGTTCGACCGCACGCTGACGGTGAACGGCGTCTCCAAGGCTTATTGCATGACCGGCTGGCGCATCGGCTATGCCGGCGGCCCGGCGCACCTGATCAAGGCGATGGCGACGATCCAGTCGCAGTCGACCTCGAACCCGTGCTCGATCGCGCAATGGGCGGCGGTGGAGGCCTTGAACGGTCCGCAGGACTTCATCCCGGCCAACAACAAGGTGTTCAAGGAGCGCCGCGACCTCGTGGTGTCGATGCTGAACCAGGCGAATGGCATCGAATGCCCGCGGCCGGAAGGCGCGTTCTACGTCTATCCGTCCTGCGCCGGGACGATCGGCAAGACCGCGCCGTCGGGCAAGGTGATCGACAATGACGAGGCCTTCGTCACCGAGCTGCTGGAGACGGAGGGCGTCGCCGTGGTGCAGGGCTCGGCCTTCGGCCTCGGCCCGGCCTTCCGCATCTCCTACGCGACCAAGACCTCCGACCTCGAGGACGCCTGCAAGCGCATCCAGCGCTTCTGCGGCAATCTGAGGTAATCGGGCAACATCCCTCTCGAAACACCAGAAGCCAATTTCCAGGCCGAAAGGCGCCATGTTTTGAACATGGCGCCTTTCTTTTGTCGGCCGACAAGTCTGGTGGCGTAGGGTTGGAGTTCGATGCGGCTGCTTCTGCTGTCGATCGCGTTGATGGTGATGATCGTGCCGCTCGCGCAGGCCCATCAGGGGCGGCCGATGCGCGCCGGCGTGCTCGAATGCGAGGGACGAAAGACCTCCGGCAAGCTCGTGATGTCCCAGTCCCGCCTGCGCTGCGTGTTTCGCAGTCAGGGCCGCCAGCCGGAGCGCTATGTCGCCAGGGTCCGGCGTTACGGCCTCGATCTCGGCCTGACGGATGTGACCAGGATGGCGTGGGCGGTCAGCGCACCGGTCAACGATTTCGGCCGCAGCGAGCTGCGCGGGCGCTATGGCGGATTGTCCGCCAATGCCGCGGCTCTGGTCGGCTTCGGCGGCAGCTTCCTGGTGCGCGACACCGATCGCGCCGCGGCGCTGCAGCCGATCAGCCTGCAGGGGCAGACCGGGTTGAACCTCGCTGCCGGAATCACCGAGGTCGAGCTGGTGCCGCTGCTGCCGATCCACCCGAGCCCGAGCCGTTCATCGTCCTACTTCTCGCGCTTCTATCGCTGAGACCCTCGATCGGAGAGACTCGGACACGTCCAGGCGAACGCGTCGCAGTCGCTGCCTGCGTCGGCGCGCCGGCTCGTGCCGACGGCGCGGCGAATCTGGTGCGACTGTAAGGCTTGTGGCATAGATGTGGTGCCCTGTGATCGTGCGTCCGATCGACGGGTCTGCATCACACGTTTATTTCAGCCGGAGTTTTATTCATGCGCTCGACCATCCTCGCCGGGCTCGCCGCTGCGGTCGTCCTCTGCACCGGCACCGGCGCTGCCCAGGCGCAAGATCGCGTGCGGGTCGGTGTCCTCGAATGCCGCGGCGGCGCCAGTGTCGGCTTCATCGTCGGCTCGGTGACCCATCTCGGCTGCGTGCTGCGCGCCGACGGCCTGCCCGAGGACCGCTACGTCGCGACCATCCGCAAGGTCGGCCTCGATCTCGGCATCACCCAGGAATCGCTGCTGGCCTGGGTGGTCTATGCACCGGTCGCGCGGCTCGGGCCGGGCGATCTCTCCGGCGACTATGCCGGCGCCCAGGGCTCGGCCGCGGTCGGCGTCGGTGTCGGCGGCAACGTGCTGGTCGGCGGCTCCGCCAACTCGATCGCGCTGCAGCCGCTCAGCGTCCAGGGCCAGGTCGGCCTCAGCGTCTCGGCGGGGCTGCAAAGCCTCGAATTGCGCCCGGGGCGGTGATCTTCCCTTTGCCGTGAACAGCGCTCTTCCCGCCATCGAGCGGGAAGACGGCGCGATCCCCCGCACTGCAGCAACGTTTTTCGCAGGCCGCCTGCTTGCCAAAGCGGCAGCCGAGGCAGAGCATTCGGCTTTGCCGACCCAATCAAGGGCCGAGCTCCACAACGAGGAGGCGGCGAATGGGACAAGACCTGAGAAGTCCCCGAGGTCCACGGTGCATCGCGCTGGTGGGCCCTTTCCAAAGCGGTAAAACCACTCTCTTGGAGGCGATCCTGGCGCGGACCGGCGCGATCCCGCGCGCGGGCAGCGTCGACGCCGGCACCTCCGTCGGCGATGCCAGCCCGGAGGCGCGTCAGCACAAGATGAGCGTCGCCATGACGGCGGCGACCACGACCTTCATGGGCGACAGCTACACCTTCCTCGACTGTCCTGGCTCGATCGAGTTCATCCACGACATGCGCGCCGCGCTGCCGGCGGTCGATGCCGCCATCGTGGTCTGCGAGGCGGACGAGAAGAAGCTGCCGCAATTGCAGATCATCCTGCGCGAGCTCGAGGAGCTGCGCATCCCACGTTTCCTGTTCCTCAACAAGATCGACCGCGCCAATGCACGCATCAGGGAGACGCTTGCCACGTTGCAGCCGGCCTCGCGCGTGCCTCTGGTGCTGCGCCAGATCCCGATCTGGAACGGCGAATTGATCGAAGGGTTCGTCGACCTCGCGCTGGAGCGCGCCTTCATCTATCGCGAGCATAAGGCCTCCGAGGTGATCGCGCTCGAAGGCGGCGATCTCGACCGCGAGAAGGAGGCGCGCTTCTCGATGCTGGAGAAGCTCGCCGATCACGACGATTCGCTGATGGAGCAGCTGCTGGAGGACATCCCGCCGCCGCGCGACGCCGTGTTCGACGATCTGGCGCGCGAATTGCGCGAGGGATTGATCTGCCCGGTGCTGCTCGGATCGGCGTTGCGCGAGAACGGCGTGCTGCGGCTGATGAAGGCGCTGCGCCACGAGGCGCCCGGAATCGCCGAGACCGCGCAGCGGCTCGGTGTGAAGGACACCAAGGAGGCGCTCGGCTATGTCTTCAAGACGCTGCATCTGCAGCATGGTGGCAAGCTGTCATTGACGAGGGTGCTGTCCGGCCATCTCGACGACGGCGCGACGCTGCATGCCGCCTCGGGCGAGGCGGCGCGCGTATCCGGCATCCTGGCTGCCACCGGCGCCTATGACAGCAAGCGCGCGGGCGCCCAGGCCGGGGACACGGTGGCGCTCGGCAAGCTCGATGCGGTCAAGACCGGCGATACGGTTGCGACCGGCAAGACGGCACCACCGCCGCTGGCAAAGGTGGAGGCGTGCCCGCCGGTGCTGGCGCTCTCGATCGCCGCCGTGGACCGCAAGGACGACGTCAAGCTCGGCCAGGCCTTGCAGCGGCTCCACGAGGAGGACCCGTCGCTGACCATGGTGCAGAACCCGCGCACCCACGACACGGTGCTGTGGGGGCAGGGCGAGATGCATCTGCGCGTCGCGCTGGAGCGGCTGCGCGACCGTTTCGGCGTCAACGTCAAATCGCACCAGCCCGCGATCGGCTACCAGGAGACCATCCGCAAGCCGATCACGCAGCGCGGCCGCCACAAGAAGCAGTCCGGCGGCCACGGCCAGTTCGGCGACGTGGTGCTCGACATCAGGCCGCTGCCGCGCGGCGAAGGCTTCCGCTTTGCCGAGAAGGTGGTCGGCGGCGCGGTGCCGCGCAACTACATCCCGGCGGTGGAGGAGGGCGTCGTCGACGCAATGGCCCGCGGCCCCCTGGGCTTTCCGGTGATCGACGTCGAGGTGACGCTCACCGACGGCTCCTATCACAGCGTGGATTCGTCCGACCTCGCGTTCCGCACCGCGGCGCGGGTCGGCGTCGGCGAGGGGCTGCCGCAATGCCAGCCGGTGCTGCTGGAGCCGATTCACACCGTCGAGATCGTCTGCCCGACGGAGGCGACCGCCAGGATCAATGCGATCCTCTCGGCGCGGCGCGGCCAGATCCTGTCCTTCGATACCCGTGACGGCTGGCCGGGCTGGGACTGCGTCCGGGCGATGATGCCGGAGGCGGAGATCGGCGAGTTGATCGTCGAATTGCGTTCGGCGACGGCCGGCGCCGGCAGCTTCACCCGCCAATTCGACCACATGGCCGAGGTGACCGGCCGCGCCGCCGACCACATCATCGCCTCCCATCGCGACGCCGCCTGAGCCGAACGCTCCGCGCCGAACAGCGCCGGCCCGTCATCCTCTCTCGGGATGGCGGGCCGGATCGCGTCGGGACCTTTGCTCGCGCGCGCAGGGAACAAACGGCGAGGGCCGGGTTCCAGCTTGCGTCCGAGATCAGTTTGTGATGTATTTTACATCATTGTCTTTGTCTCAGACATCATTTATGGTGTCTGCCACGTGAGGCCAGCGTGATCACGTCGTTCCAGATGCGGGCAGCGCGAGCGCTGCTCGGGATAGATCAGAGAACCTTGGCCGAGCTGGCCGGCGTGTCGCTGCCGACGATCCAGCGGATGGAAGCCTCCACGGGCAACGTCCGCGGCGTGGTGGACTCGCTGACCAAGGTCGTCGATGCGCTCAATCGCGCGGGCGTGGATCTGATCGGTGAGCATTCCCGCAGCGAGAACGGCGGGCGTGGTGTTCGCCTGAAGGACCCGGGGCCGCCCCGCCGCATGGGCCGTCAAACTGACATCGCGCGCGATGACGCAAGCTAGGCTCATCGCGCGGGCACGGGGCCCCTGGGCGCTTCGTGTGGGACGCATCGTCGGCTGCGCCGCGGCCCGATGAGGCGACGGGAGCGTGATGGGCATGAGCATCGCAAACGAACACCGTTCGCACGGGCGGGTCGGACATCATGAGCCGACCTTCGCCGAGCTTTATTCCCCCAAACTCCTGACGGTCTTGCGCGAGGGCTACGGCCTCAGCGACTTTCGCGCCGACGCGCTGGCGGGCCTGACGGTGGCGATCGTGGCGCTGCCGCTGTCGATGGCGATCGCGATCGCCTCCGGTGTCTCGCCGGGGCGTGGTCTCTACACCGCCGTGATCGGCGGCTTCCTGGTCTCGCTGCTCGGCGGCAGCCGCTTTCAGATCGGCGGTCCCGCGGGTGCCTTCATCGTGCTGGTCGCTGCGACGGTCGATCGCCAGGGTCTCGATGGCCTGCTGATCGCGACGATGATGTCCGGCGTGATGCTGGTGATCGCCGGATATCTGCGGCTCGGCACCTACATCAAGTTCATTCCCTATCCGGTCACAGTCGGCTTCACCGCGGGCATCGCCGTCATCATCTTTGCCAGCCAGCTGAAGGATCTGTTCGGTATCACGCTTGCGGGCAAGGAGCCGGGCGAGCTGCTTCCGAAGCTCACGGCGCTCGCGCATGGCGCGCCGACCGCGAGCATGTCTGCGGTCGTGACGGCCGCGCTGTCGATCGCGATCATCATCGGCCTCAAGCATCTGCGGCCGACCTGGCCCGGCATCCTGATCGCGGTGGTGGTCGCGGCCATCATCACCTTCGCGCTGCAGCTTCCGGTCGAGACCATTGGGACGAAATTCGGCGGTATCCCGCGCGAGCTGCCGGCGCCGGCGTTGCCGGCGTTCTCGCTCGCCAAGGTCCAGGCGGTGTTCCCCGACGCGATCGCCTTCGCACTGCTCGGAGCCATCGAATCGCTGCTGTCGGCCGTCGTCGCCGACGGCATGACCGGCCGTCGCCATCGCTCCAACTGCGAGCTGGTGGCGCAGGGCTTTGCCAATGTCGGCTCGGCCTTGTTCGGCGGCATCTGCGTCACCGGCACCATCGCGCGCACCGCCACCAATGTTCGCGCCGGCGCCCGCGGACCGGTGTCGGGCATGCTGCATTCGCTGTTTCTTTTGGTGTTCATGCTGATCGCGGCGCCGCTGGCGAGCTACATCCCGCTGTCGGCGCTCGCCGCGGTGCTCGTCGTTGTCGCCTGGAACATGGCCGAGAAGCACGAGTTCGCCACCCTGATCCGATCGTCCTGGGGCGATGCCACGGTGCTGCTCGCGACCTTCGGGCTGACGGTCTTCCGCGATCTCACCGAGGGCATCCTGGTCGGCTTTGCGCTCGGCGCCGTGCTGTTCATCAACCGGATGGCGCAGATGACCGGCGTCGAGGACGGGTCGCCTCTGGTCGCAAAGGACCGCGCCGACTTCGAGGATGAGGCGCGGGTGCCGTACAATCCGAAGCTCAGCGCCGACAAGGACGTGCTGGTCTATCGCATCACCGGTGCGTTCTTCTTCGGCGCCGCCTCGACCGTCGGCACCGTGCTCGACTCGATCGCCGACCGCCGCAAGGCCTTCGTGGTCGATTTCGCAGCGGTGCCGTTCCTGGATTCGACGGCCGCCAACGCCATGAGCCGCGTTGCCGCCAAGGCCAAGCGCCAGGGCATCCGCCTGTTCATCACCGGGGCGTCGCCGACCGTGCGTCGGGCGCTGCTGACCCATGGCGTGCGGCCGCCGCTGGTGCGCTACCGCGAGACCATCGAGCGCGCGGTGGCCGACATCAAGGGCAAGGAGACGGCACCGGCGGACGTCGCCGATGGGCTCGCCGCGAGCTGACACGCGACCTCAACGCCGCGTCGCCGTTTGGGCCATGGCGCCTGGGGGCGACTGCCGAGCCCCAGCATTGACTCCAGCCGGAGCTTGTCCGATGTCACGGCCATGACCCTTGCCGCCAAACCCCGCGCTGCGTGCCTGATCGGCTGGCCTGCCGCGCATTCACGCTCGCCCTTGATCCATCATCATTGGCTGCACGAGCTCGGCATTGCCGGCGGCTACACCATCGAGGCGGTGCCGCCGGAAGAGCTGGCGGACTTCGTCATGCATCTCGACCGTCGCGGCTTCGTCGGCGCCAACGTCACGATCCCGCACAAGGAGCGCGTGCTGGAGCTGAGCGAGCCGGACGCGCGTGCCCGCGCCGTCGGCGCGGCCAACACGCTCTGGTACGAGGACCGCATCCTGCGGGCCACCAACACCGACGTCGAAGGCTTCATCGGCAATCTGGACGCCGCTGCCCCAGGCTGGGACCGCACCGACGAGGCGCTGGTGCTCGGCTCCGGCGGCTCGGCGCGGGCCGTCGTGTTCGGCCTGCTCGAGCGCGGCATCGGCCGCGTCCACATCATCAACCGCACCGCGGCGCGCGCACAAGCCCTGGCTGATCAGTTCGGCAGCCATGTCGTTGCCGAAGGCTGGGACCGCGTCGGCGCGCTGCTGCCGCGCGCGGGCCTGTTCGTGAACACCACCTCGCTCGGCATGCACGGTCAGCCGCCGCTCGAGCTCGACGTCGAGCTGTTGCCGCAGCAGGCCGTCGTCGCCGACATCGTCTACGTGCCGCTGGAGACGCAGTTGCTCGCGGCGGCGCGGGCGAGGGGGCTGCGCACTGCCGATGGACTCGGCATGCTGCTGCACCAGGCCGTGCGTGGCTTCGAATTGTGGTTCGGCCGCCGTCCGCAGGTCACGCCCGAGTTGCGCGCGCTGGTCGAGGCCGATCTCACAAGGGCTTGAGCGCGGAATAAGCGCAGATGGTCGGCGTCTCATTGATCGAGCGTCCGCGTAGCCCCGCATTGGACGCGGATGATCTTCTCTCGCCCTCGGAGCCATGCATGTCCGCTCGTCTCATCCTGTTCCGTTCCGTCGCTTCACTCGCCATGGTTGCGACTGTATCCGCGCTCGCCATCGCCCAGCAGGCGCCGGTGCCGACGCGCGTGCGCGGCGCCATCGAAAGCGTCGACGCCAATACGATGACGGTGAAAGCCCGCAGCGGCGAGATCTTCAAGCTGCGCATGGCCGGTGATCTGCGCGTCTCGGGTGTCGTCAAGGCGCAGCTTTCCGACATCAAGCTGGGCTCGTTCATCGGCGCCACCACGGTGCCCGGCCCGGATGGCGCGCCGAAGGCGGTCGAGATCCACATTTTTCCCGAGGACATGCGCGGAACGGGCGAAGGCTCGCGGTCGTGGGACCTGAAGCCGAACTCGAGCATGACCAACGCCACCGTGTCCGAAAGCTCGGTCTCGACCGACGGTCACTCGCTGCTCGTCAAGTACAAGGGGGGCGAAAAGCGCGTCGACATTACGCCGGACACGCCGATCGTCACCTTCGTGCCCGGCGACGAGTCCGAGCTGAAAGCCGGCGCCAAGGTGATCGCCACCGTCAAGCAATTGCCTGACGGTTCGCTCGAGACCAGCCGCGTCAGCGTCGGCCGCGATGGGCTGACGCCGCCGATGTGACCTGCCTTTCTCTGTGTGCTCAACTGCGTCTCCGTTGCCGGTGTCGTCCCTGCGAACGCAGGGACCCATACCCCCAGGGAGGAGTTTAGGGCGCAGTGGCAATTGGGCTTTTGCCCAACACGACGGCCGCGGAGTATGGGTCCCGGATCAGCGCCGCGCCGCGCTGACGCGCGTCACGGCTTGTCCGGGACGACAGCTTTTGCATGGTGGAAGTCGGGGGCGCGTAAGCTGATTAGTCCGAGCACCTTGCTCGCCGATTCTCGAGCTAATCCGCCAGCACCTTCCGGTCGATCTCGGCCACCGTGTTGACGCCGCACAGGCCCATCGTCGTCAAGAGCTCGTTGCGGATGATGTCGATGGCCTTGGCGACGCCGGCCTGGCCGCCGGCGCCGAGGCCGTAGGCATAGGCGCGGCCGAGCATGCAGGATTTGGCACCGAGCGCGAGCGCGCGCATCACGTCCTGGCCGGAGCGGATGCCGCCATCGAACATGATCTCGATCTTGTCGCCGACCGCCTCCGCGATGCCGGGCAGCACGTGGATCGAGGACGGCGCGCCGTCGAGCTGGCGGCCGCCGTGGTTGGACACGACCATTGCCTGCGCGCCGGTCGCGGCCGCGAGCTTGGCGTCCTCGATGTCGTGGATGCCCTTGATGATCAGCTTGCCCGGCCAGATCGAGCGGATCCAGTCGACGTCCTTCCAGTTCAGCGAGGTGTCGAACTGCGCGGCGGTCCAGGCCGAGAGCTTGGTGAGATCCTCGGTGTTCTTCACGTGGCCGGCGATGTTGCCGAAGGTGCGGCGCTTGCCCTGCAGCACGCCCTGCACCCAGGCCGGCCTGATCGCGAAGTCGAACAGCTTCGACAGCGTCCATTCCGGCGGCACGCTCATGCCGTTCTTGATGTCCTGGTGGCGCTGGCCGATCACCTGCAGGTCGACGGTCAGGCATAGTGCGCTGCACTTCGCAGCGATCGCGCGCTCGACCAGGGCCTTGATGAAGCCGCGGTCCTTCATGACGTAGAGCTGGAACCAGAACGGCTTCTCGACGCTGCCCGCGATGTCCTCGATCGAGCAGATCGACATCGTGCTCTGCGTGAACGGGATGCCGGCGGCCTGCGCCGCGCGGCAGGCGTGAATCTCGCCGTCGCCGTGCTGCATGCCCAGGAGGCCGACCGGCGCCAGGATCAGCGGCATCGACGAGGGCTCGCCGAGGATCGTCGTCGACAGATCGCGCTTGGAGACGTCGACCAGGATGCGCTGGCGGAACTTGATCTTCTGCAGATCCTCGCGATTGGCGCGCAGCGTCTCCTCGGCATAGGAGCCACGATCGGCGTAGTCGAAGAAGGCTTTGGGCACGCGGCGCTTGTGCAGCAGGCGCAGGTCTTCAATGCAGGTGACGTGTTTCATCGCGGTCTTCGGCTCCCCACCGGCGTCTCGTTTCTTAGGGCTGGGGCAGTCATCTAGCATCTTTGCGGCGGCTGCCAAATCCAACTTGGGAACCGCCACGGCGTCTGGGCAAAGCAGGGCGAACTGCGAGCGTCCCGCAACAACATGACGTCAGGGCTGCCGGAGCGAGCACCTTCCTGCTGCGGCGGGGCTCCGACGGGTGAGCCCTCCAGAGCCGTCAGGTCGAATGAAAAATTAGTCTTAACAACGGCTTACAGAGGTCATGGCGGTTTCGTGGTAATGATTCATCACATTTTTTGAAGCCATCTTAGCCTTAAGGCGACTATAACCCGCGGGCTGACCGGCAGGGCGGGTCCTGTGATTCGCGCTCGCCGGTAACGAAATCCAGAAGCCGTTGCTGGGGGTCATATGAGCCGTAACTATTTCGGGACCGATGGGATTCGTGGCCGCGCCAACGGCCTGATCACGCCGGAACTCGCGCTCAAGGTCGGGCAGGCCGCAGGTCTTCTGTTCCAGCGCGGCGAGCATCGCCACCGGGTGGTGATCGGCAAGGATACACGCCTTTCCGGGTACATGATCGAATACGCCATGGTGGCCGGCTTCACCTCGGTCGGCATGGACGTGCTGCTGGTCGGCCCGATGCCGACGCCCGCGGTCGCCATGCTCACCAAGTCGATGCGCGCCGATCTCGGCGTCATGATCTCGGCCTCACACAATCTGTTCGAGGACAACGGCATCAAGCTGTTCGGGCCGCAGGGTTTCAAGCTGTCCGACGATGTCGAGAGGCAGATCGAGCAACTGCTCGATGAATCGCTCGACAAGAAGCTGGCGCAGAGCGCGAGCCTCGGCCGGGCCCGCCGCATCGACGGCGTGCACGATCGCTACATCGAATTCGCCAAGCGCACCCTGCCGCGCGATCTCTCGCTCGACGGTCTTCGCGTCGTGGTCGATTGCGCCAACGGCGCGGCCTACAAGGTCGTGCCCGAGGCGCTGTGGGAGCTCGGCGCCGACGTGATCTCGATCGGCGTGGAGCCGGACGGCTTCAACATCAACAAGGAATGCGGCTCGACCTCGCCGGAGGCACTGTGCCGGAAGGTACGGGAAATGCGCGCCGACATCGGCATCGCGCTCGACGGCGACGCGGATCGCGTGATCCTGGTCGACGAGCGCGGCCACATCGTCGATGGCGATCAGCTGCTCGCGGTCATCGCGCAGAGCTGGAAGGAAGACGGCCGCTTGGCGCGCGCCGGTATCGTCGCGACGGTGATGTCCAATCTCGGCCTCGAGCGCTTCCTGCAGGGGCAGGGGCTCGAGCTGGTGCGTACGCCGGTCGGCGACCGCTATGTGCTCGAGCGCATGCTGGCCGACGGCTACAATCTCGGCGGTGAGCAGTCGGGCCATATCATTCTCTCGGATTACGCGACGACGGGCGACGGCTTCGTCGCGGCGCTGCAGGTGCTGGCGACGGTGCAGAGGCTGCGCCGTCCGGTCTCCGAGGTCTGCCATCGCTTCGACCCGCTGCCGCAGATTCTCAAGAACGTCCGCTATCGCAGCGGCAAGCCGCTCGACGCGGACGAGGTGAAGTCGGCGATCGACACCGGACAGAAGCGCCTCAACGGCCATGGCCGACTGCTCGTACGCTCCTCCGGAACCGAGCCGGTGATCCGCGTGATGGGCGAGGGTGACGACCGCGATCTGGTCGAAGAGGTCGTCGACGAGATCGTCGCTGCCGTCGGCAACGCTGCGGCTGCTGCTTGATCGCGGACGGGAATATATCAATCTCTGCGGCCTGCCATCGACGTCGGATGGCAGGCCTTTTTGTTGGTCCCTTCTCTGCTCGCAAGCTGATGGGAGCGGATGTGCCTGAGCGAGCAGGGCGCGTCGGACTGCCGGACGCGATCGACTGCGCGCCAGCGCCTTGGCTGCGACCGATTGAGATGGGACTCAACTAATTAGTTGTTCTTCATCCTGCGGTCAAAATTGTCGCTAACGAATTGTTAGGAGGGGTTGCTTGGCCGTTAACGACTCCGCGCGCTCATGAAAAATCAACCTTAATTATTAGGGTTAAGCGCTGCTTAAGCATTTGGCGTGATAGTGTGGCATCAGCGTGATGTGGAAGCAATTCTCCGATTGCTTCACCGGCCAAAGGGACGAAAAAATGCGTAGCGTTAAGTTTCTGATCGCCGCCGGAGCGGCCACTCTGTTTTCCACTTCGGTCTTCGCTGCCGACATGCCCATCATGCCCCCTCCGGTCTACGCGCCGCCGCCGGCGGCCGATTTCGGTGGCTGGTATCTGCGCGGCGACATCGGTTTCAGCAATCAGAAGGTCAAGGACGTCCATTACTCGCGCGAATCCGCCTACACGCCGATGACGTCCTTCAACCAGACCTCGGCGTTCGATACCGCGGGCATCTACGGCGTTGGCGTCGGCTATCGCTTCAACAGCTGGTTCCGCGCCGACGTCACCGGCCAGTATCGCGGCAATGCGAACTTCAAGGCCACCGACCGCTTCAATGCAACGGCGGGCGGCGTGCCCTACAGCGGCATCGACAATTACAGCGGCAGCAAGTCCGAATGGCTGGTGCTCGCCAACGCCTATGTCGATCTCGGCACCTGGTGGTGCGTGACGCCGTTCATCGGCGCGGGTGTCGGTGGTGCGCGGGTGACGATTTCGAATTTCACCGACACGGGCATCAACAACCTGCCGTTCACGACCACGAGCTTCGCGACGGCGCCGACCTCCTCGAAATGGAATTTCGCATGGGCGGCCCATGCCGGTCTGGCTTACAACGTCAATCCGAACCTGGTGCTGGAGCTGGCCTACAGCTACGTCGATCTCGGTCACGGGCAGACCGGTGTACTATCCGACTACGTCGGCAACACCACCGGCAACGTCTTCAAGTTCAAGGACATCACCTCGCACGACCTGAAGCTCGGCGTGCGCTGGAATTTCGACAATCCTCCGCCGCCGCCGATGCCGGCGCTGATCCGCAAGGGCTGAATCGAGCGCTCGCCCTCACTGCAAATCGAACGAACGGCGCGGGCCTCCCGCGCCGTTTCGCGTTTCTGATCGAGCGAACCGCGCGCTTTCGCTGAAAGAATTTCCGTGCAGAGCGCTGCGACAACGAATGATTAAGGTTAACGCGCGATGATCGGAACAGAGAGTCAAGTGCTGATTGGAGCGTTGCGATGCGTAGCCTGGTGGTGGCGGTTTCGGTGTGCGGCATGGTCTCCGCGGCCCAGGCCGCGGACTTGTCCGACCTTCCGATCCTGCGCGGTGGCCTGACCGAGGGCCTGAACAATTCGCGGGTCAACTGGGACGGTTACTATGTGGGCGTCCAGGGCGGCTACGGCTCGTCCGATGAGAATTTCAACGGCTCGACCAAGAACATGACGGCGGCGGTGTTGGCCAACACGCTGATCGAGAGCCAGATGCAGGTATCGTCCTGGAACCCGAATCTCGGCAAGCAATCCTCGCGCGCATCGGGCTTCGGCGCCTTCGTCGGCTACAACAGTCAGTGGGACGACGTCGTGCTCGGCGTCGAGGCGAGCTATCTGCACGGCAAATACGGCGGCATGGCCTCTTCGAGCCGCACGCTCGTCAGCACGGCCGCACTGACCGACGGCAACTTCCACGCCGTGACGTCGACGCAGTCCTCGCAGATCTCGATCACCGACATGGCGACGATCCGCGGTCGTGCCGGCTATGCGATGGGTTGCTTCCTGCCCTACGCATTTTTCGGCCTTGCACTCGGCAACGCAGATATCGGCCAGTCCGTGACGGTTCAGGACCGGGTCAGCACGACATTTCTCGGCACCTACACGCCGCTTGCGCCGCTCAGCGCCAACAACCTTCAGCACAATCACTTGATCTACGGCTACAGCGCCGGTCTCGGCGTCGACGTCAATCTGGTCGGGGGCCTGTTTGCGCGGGCCGAATACGAATACGTTCGCTTCACCTCGACGGTCGACACCAGCATCAATACGGTGCGCGCGGGCCTCGGCTACAAGTTCTGAGCTGATTGCAAGCCTGTCCTGTATGCCGATGTCCGTCAGCATCCGTCCTGCGCAGCGCGACGACGTCGCTGCCATTGTCGCCATGCTCGCCGACGATCATCTCGGCCGGGCGCGCGAGCGCCTCGAGCAGCCGTTGCCGCAGTCCTACTACGACGCGTTCGAGACGATCGCGCGGGATGGGAACATTACCCTGATCGTTGCCGAGGAGGCGGGCCGGGTGGTCGGCTGCCTGCAACTCTGCATCCTGCCCGGGCTCAGCTCGGAAGGCGCGTCGCGCGCGCTGGTCGAGGATGTTCGGGTCGCCGCCGACCGTCGCAGCCGCGGCATCGGCGAGCAGCTGCTGCAATGGGCGATCGCCGAGGCGCGCAAGCAGCGCTGCAATCTGGTCGAGCTGATGACGCATCAAAGCCGCACCGACGCGCAACGCTTCTACGGGCGGCTCGGCTTCGCCAAGAGCCATTTCGGCATGGTGATGCGGTTCTGATCAGCGCGGCAGGCGGTAGGCCGCGACGGCGTTCAGGCCGAACGCCTTGTCGCGGATGTCCGAGCCGAGCTGTCTCAGGCAGCGCTCGAGCGCCTGCTTGATTTCACGGTAGCTGCCGGCGAGCAGGCAGACCGGCCAGTCCGAGCCGAAGATCAGCCTGTCGGCGCCGAAGCAGCGCGCCACATGTGTCACGTAGGGCTGCAGCCGCTCCGCGTCCCAGTCGGTCCAGACGGCTTCCGTGGCGAGCCCCGACACCTTGCACCAGACATTGCCGCAAGCCGCGAGCTCGGCGATGCGATCGGCCCAGTCCTGATCGAAGCCGGTTGCGATCGGCGGCTTGGCGGCGTGGTCCAGCACGAAGCGCGCTCTTGGAAAGGCGCGCACCGTCGCAATCGCCGCTGGCAGCTCTCGCGTGCGCACCAGCAGATCGTACGTCAAGTCGTGCGCGAACACGCTGTCGAGGCCGCGCCTGACGTCGCCGCGAAAGATCCATGCCGGATCGGCCTCGTCATGGACCTGGTGGCGGATGCCGACCAGCCTGTCGCCGCCGGGCAGGCCGCGCAGCCGGTCGATCGTCGACCCTACCGACGGATCGGTCAGGTCGACCCAGCCGACGACCCCGCCGACGAATGGCGTCGCATGGGCGATGCGCAGGAACTCCTCGGTCTCGTCGAGCGACGAGCGGGTCTGCACCAGGATGCTGGCGTCGAGAGCGTTCTCGGCCAGCAGCGGGGCAAGGTCGGCGGGACCGAACGGACGGCGGATCGGCGCCAGCGCGTCGCCGGCCATCCACGGATAGTCGGCGCGACCGGGATCCCAGAAGTGCTGATGCGCATCGATGGCACGGCTCATGGCGCGTCTCCCGGCAGCGGCGCCCGGGCATCGACGAGATTGCTGGCCCGCAGGTCGCGCCAGAACGCGGCGGGGATCGGAGCTTGCGCCATCGCGATGTTGTCGGCCGCCTCCTGCGCATTGCGGGCGCCCTGCAGGCCGACGGTCACGGCGGGATGGGCCAGGCAGAACTGGATCGCGGCAGCCTTGAGCTCGGTGCCGTGCTGTCTGCACAGCGCATCGAGCTGGCGCGCCCGCGCCACCAGCGCGGCATCGGCATCTTCGTAGTTGAACTTCGCCGGCCCGTGAGGGTTGGCGAGAATGCCGCTGTTGTAGATGCCGCCGAGAATGATGGCGATGTTGTTCTCGCGGCAGATTGGAAAGAGCGTCGTCAGCGCGCCCTGGTCGAGCAGCGTGTAACGGCCCGCCAGGAGAAAGCAGTCGACCGGAACGGCCTGCGCAAAGCGCGTCAGCATCTCCGACTGGTTCATGCCGGCGCCGATCGCCTGGATGCTGCCGTCGTCGCGCAGCCGCTGCAGCGCGCGAAAGGCGCCGGCCACAGCCTCGTCATAGTGATCGTCGGGATCATGCACGAGCAGGATGTCGATGCGATCGAGGCCGAGCCGGACCAGGCTCTCCTCGACCGAACGCATTACGCCGTCATAGGAGTAATCGAACCGCGGCCGCAGCGGCGGCGTGCCCTTGTAGTGCGGATCTTCGCCCGAGGCGGTCGGGTCCGGCCGCAGCAGCCGGCCGACCTTGGTCGAGATCACATAGCTGTCGCGCGGCTGCCGGCGCAGAAATGCACCGAGCCTCTGCTCGGCGAGGCCGAAGCCGTAGAGCGGCGCGGTGTCGTAGAAGCGCACGCCGCGCGCCCACGCCGCGGCGATCGTGGCTTCGGCATCGCCGTCGCTGACCGGCTCGAAAAGACCGCCGAGCGGCGCCGTCCCGAGGCCGAGTCGGGTGATGTCGAGCGGGCTCCTCCCGAGACGGACGCGTTCCATTCTTCTATCCTTGTTGTTCGGCGCGTGCAGATCGCGTCATTGTGCACGGATGCGTTCGACGAAACAATGACGTCGCATGGTGCAGTACAACGAAGAGGAGAGGACGATGTCGGCGATCAATCCACTGACGGCCTTCGGTGTCGTGCTGGCGACGGCTGCCACCGACGCGGTCTACGTCATGTTCACGTCGGCGGTCGTTGCCAAGCGACGGTTGTCAGCGGCGACCTGGAGCTCGATCTGGTACATGCTGTCGTCATTCGCGGTGATCAGCTACACGGAGAACTGGATCTACGTCGCATTCGCGGCGGTCGGCTCCTGGATCGGCGCCTACGGCTCGATGACCTTCCTGCATCGTCCGCCGGCTGGTCAGGCACCGGTCGGCGCCGCGCCGGAATGAATTGCATTCGCTTGCATGCCAGCACGACCGCGTGAACGCAGACAGGAGGCGCGCGAAGTTCCTTGACGCGGAACGACCCTTACCGTATTCACGCCGGCGGGACACCTCCCCCCAACGGGAGGCTTACTATCTGGAAGGATAGACGATGACTGCAGCGAAACCCTCGCAGCGGCCTGCCGTGCCGCACTTCTCCTCCGGCCCCTGCGCCAAGCGCCCCGGATGGACCTCCGAAAATCTCAAAGACGCTCCCCTCGGCCGCTCGCATCGCGCGAAGATTGGCAAGGCGAAGCTCAAGCAGGCCATCGAGCTGACGCGCGACGTCCTCGAAGTGCCCGCCGACTACAAGATCGGCATCGTGCCCGCGTCCGACACCGGCGCGGTCGAGATGGCGCTGTGGTCGCTGCTCGGTGCGCGGCCTGTCACCACGATCGCCTGGGAATCCTTCGGTGAGGGTTGGGTCAGTGACATCGTCAAGGAGCTCAAGCTCAAGGATGTCACCAAGCTGCACGCCGGCTATGGCGAGATCCCGGATCTGTCCAAGGTCGATCCGGCCAGCGACGTCGTCTTCACCTGGAACGGCACCACGTCAGGCGTGCGCGTGCCGAATGCCGACTGGATCAGCGCGAGCCGGGAAGGCCTGACGATCTGCGACGCCACCTCGGCCGCATTCGCGCAAGCCCTCGATTGGCCGAAGCTCGACGTCGTCACGTTCTCCTGGCAGAAGGCGCTCGGCGGCGAGGCCGCGCATGGCATGCTCATCCTCTCGCCGCGCGCGGTGGCGCGTCTCGAGACCTACAAGCCAGCCTGGCCGCTGCCGAAGATCTTCCGCCTCACCAAGGGCGGCAAGCTCAACGCCGGCATTTTCGAGGGCGAGACCATCAACACGCCCTCGATGCTGTGCGTCGAGGACTATCTGGACGCGCTGAACTGGGGCAAGTCGATCGGCGGCCTCAAGGCGCTGATCGCCCGCGCCGACGCCAACACCAAGGTCCTCGCCGACTGGAAGGCGCGGACGCCGTGGATCGACTTTCTCGCCCAGGATCCCGCCATCCGCTCCAACACCTCGGTGTGCCTCAAGGTCGTCGATCCCGCGATCACATCGCTGTCGGCCGATGCCCAGGCGGAGTTCGCCAAGAAGCTGGTGTCGCTGGTCGAGAAGGAGAACGCCGGCTTCGACTTCGCGCACTATCGTGATGCACCGGCGGGGCTGCGCATCTGGTGCGGCGCGACGGTGGAAGCCAACGACGTCGCGCTGCTGACGCAGTGGATCGACTGGGCGTTCGCCGAAGCCAAGGCCGCGCTGCCGAAGGCGGCGTGACGCACGCTCTTCGTGCCGTCATTGCGAGCGCAGCGAAGCAATCCAGGGCCACGAAGAAAGTCTGGATTGCTTCGTCGCTCCGCTCCTCGCAATGACGAAATTCAAGACGCGTAGGGTGGGCAAAGGCGCGAAGCGCCGTGCCCACCATCAACGTCAACCGACGCGAAAGACGGTGGGCACGCTGCGCTTGGCCCACCCTACGATTCGATTGCTTCCACCCATTCCGGCGCCGATGCGCTGTCCCTCTCTCGCGAGAGGCGTGAAGGAACATCGTCATGTCCAAACCCAAAGTTCTCATTTCCGACGCACTTTCCCCGGCCGCCGTGCAGATCTTCAAGGATCGCGGCATCGAGGTCGACTTCCAGCCCAATCTCGGCAAGGACAAGGACAAGCTCGCCGACATCATCGGCGACTATGACGGCCTTGCGATCCGCTCCGCGACCAAGGCCACGGCCAAGATCATCGAGCGTGCCAAGCGGCTCAAGGTGATCGGCCGCGCCGGCATCGGGGTCGACAATGTCGAAATCCCCGCGGCGACCGCCAAGGGCATCATCGTGATGAATACGCCGTTCGGCAATTCGATCACGACCGCCGAGCACGCGATCACGATGATGCTGTCGCTGGCGCGCGAGATTCCGCAGGCGGACGCCTCGACCCAGGCCGGCAAGTGGGAGAAGAACCGCTTCATGGGCGTCGAGATCACCGGCAAGACGCTGGGCGTGATCGGCTGCGGCAATATCGGCTCGATCGTCTGCGACCGTGCGCAGGGCCTGCGCATGAAGGTGATCGGCTTCGATCCGTTCCTCACCGAGGAGCGCGCCCTCGATCTCGGCGTCGAGAAGGTCGAGCTCGAGGAGCTGCTGAAGCGCGCCGACTTCATCACGTTGCATACGCCGCTCACCGACAAGACCCGCAACATCATCGATGCCGCGGCGATCGCCAAGATGAAGCAGGGCGTGCGCATCATCAATTGCGCGCGCGGCGGCCTGGTCGACGAGCAGGCGCTGCTCGAGGCCCTCAACAGCAAGCATGTCGCGGGCGCGGCCCTCGACGTGTTCGCCGAGGAGCCGGCGACCAGCAATCCGCTGTTCGGTCATGCCAACGTGATCTGCACGCCGCATCTCGGCGCCTCGACCACGGAAGCGCAGGAGAACGTCGCGCTGCAGATCGCCGAGCAGATGTCGGACTACCTGCTCACCGGCGCGATCTCGAACGCGATCAACTTCCCGTCGATCACCGCGGAAGAAGCGCCCAAGCTGAAGCCGTTCATCGCACTCGCCGAGAAACTCGGCTCGTTCGCGGGCCAGCTCACCGAAAGCAGCATCACCAAGATCCAGATCACCTATGAAGGCCACGTCGCCGAGATGAAGACCCGGGCGCTGACCTCGGCGGTGCTGGCCGGGCTGCTGCGGCCGATGCTGGGCGAGGTCAACGTCGTGTCGGCGCCGGTGATCGCCAAGGAGCGCGGCATGATCGTCGACGAGGTGCTGCGCGCCGGCGAGAGCGACTATGAGAGCCTGATCACGGTCGCGGTCACCACCGAGCATCAGGAGCGCGCGGTGTCGGGCACGGTCTACGCCGACGGCAAGCCGCGCCTCGTCGACATCAAGGGGATCCGTGTCGACGCCGAGTTCGGCAAGTCGATGATCTACGTCACCAACGAGGATAAGCCGGGCTTCATCGGCAAGTTCGCAAGCCTCCTCGGCGACGCGAAGATCAACATCGCGACCTTCCATCTCGGCCGTGTCGCGCCGGGAAGCGACGCGATCGCGCTGGTCGAGGTCGACGGTGCGGTGCCGGCGGATCTGCTCGCCAAGATCCAGGCATTGCCGCAGGTCAAGCAGGCCAAGGCGCTGGCGTTCTGATGACGCGCTAGAGCGCGCGGTGCTTCTTGGTTGAATCGACTTCGCCGCTGGCTCGGTTGACCTCTCCCGTCAAGCGAAGCTTCGCTTCGCCAGAGCGGGGGAGGTCGGCGCGAAGCGCCGGGTGGGGTCTCCCTCCGCTCGGGCAGCCTCAATCGAGGAGGCACCCCCCACCCCAGCCCTCCCCGCAACTGGGAGAGGGAGCGCACATCCTTCGCGGCTCGCAACCAGACCTCAACTCTTCACGCGCTGGGCCAAATTGGCCGACCGGAAAGGGCAGCCCGGCACCGTGGCCGTGCTGCCCTTTTCTGTGCTCGTCTGTGCTCGGCGGAATTTCAACGGCAAGCTTTGCGGTCGCACGATTTGAACCCGCGGACCTCTCGTGGCGTCTAACGCCCCGCAAGGGACCGGCTCATCCGGTTCTCAGGGGCGCTGGGATACGGAGAGATCGATGGCAATGCGAACGACGTGGCTGGTTACGACAACTCTCGTTCTCGGTGCCTCGCTGGCGGCAGCGCCGGGCCATGCGGCAAACCTTGACGCGACGTCCACCGTCGATGCCGTCACCGTGTATCCCGACGGCGCGACCGTGACCCGGGTCATCTCGCTCGACCTTCCCACCGGTGACACGACGGCGATCGCCAAGGACTTCCCGCTCGGACTCGATGCGTCCTCGCTTCGTGTGGAAGGCGAGGCCGGCGCCAAGCTCGTGATCGGCACCGTCGACGCCAAGCCACCGCGTGCGGCGCCGCCCGTCAACCTGCCCGACATCGACAAGCGCATCGAAGCGCTGAAGGACGAGCGCGCCAATCTCGATGGCACGATCGCCGCGGCCCTGGCGCGCAAGAAATTTGCCGAGCGTTTTGCCGAGGCATCGCCGGCCGGGCTCGGCGAAAAGGGCGAGGCGCGTCCGATCACGGAATGGCGTGCCGCGTTCGCCGCCGTCGCCGACGAGGTTGGACAGGCCGACGCGGCGATCCGTGATGCCGAACGCAAGCAGCGCGAGATCGATCGCGAGATCGCGCGCCTGCAGGACAATCTCACGACGAAGCCCCCGAGCAAGCTGGAGGTGCGGATCGAATTGTCGGCTGCGGCAGCGACCAAGGCGACCTTGCGCGTGACCTACGCGGTGCGCAATGCCCGCTGGGTGCCGCTCTACGACGCGCGTCTCGACACGACGGCGAAGGACCGCAAACCGGCTCTCGAACTGGTGCGACGCGCCGAGATCCAGCAGGCCACCGGGGAGGACTGGTCCGAGGTCGCGCTCACGGTTTCGACGGTGCGGACCGGACGCGGCGGCAGCGCGCCCGAGCTCAGGACGATCATCGCGCAATATCCGCCGCCACAGCCCGCGCCGAAGCCGGCCGCCGTCAGCGCGGCACGAGGACTCATGGAGAGCCGGCAGGAGTTTCGCTTTGGCGGAGGGACGACGTTCGGAGATGTCGCGGACAAGGCCGTCGAGCAGCAGACGGTCGCGGAGATCAGCGCCTTTCAGACCGTCTTCCACCTCCCCGGACGCGTCAGCGTCGGTGCCAATGATGGCGCGAAGAGCCTGCGGATTTCCACCGCGACGATCACGCCCGAACTGACGATCCGTTCGGCGCCCGTCATCGATGCCACCGCCTATCTCGAAGCGAGCTTCCCGCAGAGCGAGGAGGCGCCGCTGCTGCCGGGCAAGGTCTCGATCTATCGCGACGGCATGTTCGTCGGCACCAGCAGATTGGCGTCGGCCGGCAAGGACGAGGTCGTTCATGTCGGCTTCGGGGCCGACGACAAGGTCAAAGTCGAGCGCAGTGTCGTCAAACGGAACGAAGGTTCGGCCGGTCTGATCGTGACGACGGCGAAGATCGACGAGCGCGCCTTCAAAACCACGGTCCGCAACGCGCATGATTTCCCGATCAAGGTCGCGATCCAGGATCAACTGCCGGTCAGCGAGAACGAGGAGATCACGGTTGAGATGCTTCCCGCGACCACGCCGCCGGCCTCGACCAACGTCCGCGACCGGCGTGGTGTCGTCGAATGGGTGATCGACGCCAGACCCGGCGAGGCCAAGGATATCGCCTTCGCCTGGCGTGTGCGCTGGCCGAAGGACAAGTCGATCGTGTTGCAGCCGTCGGGCTGATTGCCCGGCGTGGGATCGGCGCCGTTTGATCCATGACAAGCCGCCCGGTCCCGGCCCTGTTATGCGCGAGTGGGACCCCGTTCGATCACGTCCTGTCCGGCCGTGATCGATCTCGACCGAGAGCGCCGACATGGAATCCGACCCGAACACCCGCAAGCAGGCCGTCGCCGTCGGCTACATCTTCCTCGCCGGCGTCGGCATGCTGCTGCTGCAATGGCTTCTGACGACCTACAACACGGTCGAGACGATTCCCTATAGCCAGTTCGAGCAGCTGATCGAGCAGGGCAAGATCTCCGAGGTGTCGGTCAGCCAGGACACCATCCAGGGCAAGTTCAAGGACAAGCAGTCCGACGGCAAGACGTCGTTCATCACCGCGCGCGTCGATCCGCCGCTGGCCGCGAAGCTTGCCGCAAAGGGCGTGACGGTGACTGGTGTGCCCTCGGGCGGGCTGATTCAGGCGCTGCTGTCCTGGGTCGTGCCGGCGCTGATGTTCTATCTCATCTGGGTGTTCCTCGGCCGCAAGGTGATGGATCGCCAGGGCTTCGGCGGTCTGATGTCGATCGGCAAGTCGCGCGCCAAGGTCTATGTCGAGACCGACACCAAGGTCACCTTTGCCGATGTCGCCGGTGTCGACGAGGCCAAGTTCGAGCTGCAGGAGGTGGTGCAGTTCCTGAAGGATCCGAAGAGCTATGGCCGGCTCGGCGCACACGTGCCCAAGGGCATCCTGCTGGTTGGCCCGCCCGGCACCGGCAAGACCCTGCTCGCCCGCGCGGTAGCGGGCGAAGCGGGTGTGGCGTTCTTCTCGATCTCCGGATCCGAGTTCGTGGAGATGTTCGTCGGCGTCGGCGCTGCCCGCGTGCGCGATTTGTTCGAGCAGGCCCGCAAGGCCGCGCCTTGCATCATCTTCATCGATGAGCTCGACGCGCTTGGCCGCAGCCGAAGCGTCGGCGGCCAGTTTGGCGGCTACGACGAGAAGGAGCAGACGCTCAATCAATTGCTGGCGGAGCTCGACGGCTTCGACCCAAGCTCCGGCGTCATCCTGCTCGCCGCGACAAACCGGCCGGAGATCCTCGATCCCGCGCTCATGCGCGCCGGCCGCTTCGATCGCCAGGTGCTGGTCGACCGCCCTGACAGGGGCGGGCGGCTCGCAATCCTCAAGGTGCATGTCCGCAAGATCACGGTCGCCGACAGCGTCGATCTCGACAAGGTCGCGGCACTGACGACCGGCTTCACCGGCGCCGACCTCGCCAACCTGATCAACGAGGCCGCGATCGCGGCGACCCGCCGCAAGGGCCACGAGGTGACGTTCGACGATTTCACGATGGCGATCGAGCGCATCGTCGCCGGCATCGAGAAGAAGAGCCGCGTGCTCAGTCCCGCCGAGCGCCGCCGTGTCGCCTATCACGAGATGGGTCACGCGCTGGTCGCGGCCAATCTCGTCGGCGTCGATCCGGTGCAGAAGGTCTCGATCATTCCGCGCGGCGTCGGCGCGCTCGGCTACACGATGCAGCGCCCGACCGAGGATCGCTTCCTGCTCGCGGTCAGCGAGTTGAAGAACCGCATCGCCGTGCTGATGGGCGGACGGGCTTCCGAGCAGTTGATCTTCGATGGCGATGTCTCGACCGGCGCCGCCGACGATCTGCAGCGCGCGACCGAGATCGCGATCGAGATGGTCACCAAATACGGGATGGATGCGACCGTCGGGCAGCGCACCTACGCGCCGCGTCCACAGGTGTCGTTCCTGCAGCCACAGGATCAGATCGTGTCGGCCGCGGAGGAGACCGGGCGCGAGATCGACCTCGCCGTCCGGGATCTGATTGCAGACGGCGATGCCCGTGCCAGGGCGATTCTCGAAAGCCATCGCCCGGACCTCGAGCGCGGCGTCGCGCTCCTGATTGCCAAGGAGACGCTGACCGCCGATGAGTTCGCGCCGTTGCGGCCGGCCTCCGCTGCGGTCCCGGTCCGGGATGCCGTTGCCCCGAGCTGATCCGGGATTCTACGGAGGGCGTTCGCAACCGAACTCTAACCATCGCCTGATCAGTTAACCAGCGGCTCACCTTGACAGATCGAGGTCGTCGATCGGGGACCGGGCGGAGTTCGTTGCGTGCTGCTGAACAACCTGAAGATTGCCCCCAAGCTCGCCATCGTCGTCGGCGTGGCGATGCTGGGCCTTGCCGCGGCCGGTACGTTTGCCGGCACTCTGATGCAAAAGGAGATGGTCAATGCCCGCATCGAACAGTGCCGGGCGATCGTCGAGACCGCGCGTAACATGGCCCTCGGCCTCATCAAGGATGTCGAAGCCGGCAAATTGACGAAGGAGGCCGCGCTCGACGAGTTCGTCAATCGCGGGAGAACGATGACCTTCGACAAGGGCACGGGCTATCTGTTCGCCTATACGATGGACGGCAATGTGGTGCTGTCCCAGGATCCGAAGCAGCGCGGCTCGAACGTGATCGATTTCGAGCTCAACGGCCGTAAGCTCGTCGTCGAGCTGCGCGACGGCGTTGCCAAGGATGGCGAAGTCACCTTGCACTACGAATACCTGCGCCCCGGCCAGGAGCAGCCGACCCGCAAGATCTCCTATGCCGTGATGATTCCCGGTTGGAATACGTTCGTGGGCACCGGCGTCTATGTTGACGATCTCGACGCGAAGATGAAGCCGCTGAAGTGGCTGATCTGGGTGGCCTGCGCAGGCATCGCGGTCGTCGCCGGCGGGATCGCCTGGCTGATCAGCCGCAGCATCAGCGTGCCGCTCGATCGTCTCGGCGTCCGCATGCGCGAGATCGCCGATGGCCGGCTCGAGGGCGAGATTCCCGGTGTCGGCCGCGGCGACGAGATCGGCGGGATGGCCTCCACTGTCCAGATCTTCAAGGACAACGCGCTGCGGATGCGCGAGCTCGAGCAGGCCGAGGCCGCCACCCAGCAGCGTGCGGCCGCCGAACGGACCGCGGCCATGCAGAATTTGGCCGCCGACTTCGAGCGCAGCGTCAACGGCATCGTCCGCTCGGTGGCGTCGGCGGCCGAGGGCATGCAGCACACCGCGCAATCGATGACCTCGACCGCGAGCGATGCCAGCTCGCGCGCCTCGACCGTCAGCGCCGCCACCCAGAGCGCCAATGACAATGTCGGCACGGTCGCGGCCGCGGCCGAAGAGCTGTCGAGCTCGGTCAATGAGATTTCGCGCCAGGTCGCCCGTTCCAGCGAGATTGCGAGCAAAGCCGTGGGCGATGCGGAGCGCACCAATGCCACCGTTCAGGTGCTGTCGACCGGCGCCGAGAAGATCGGCGAGGTCGTCAAGCTGATCCACTCGATCGCGGCGCAGACCAACCTGCTGGCGCTGAACGCCACCATCGAAGCCGCGCGCGCCGGCGAGTCCGGCAAGGGCTTTGCCGTCGTCGCCTCGGAGGTGAAGGCACTCGCCAACCAGACGGCGAAGGCGACCGAGGAGATTTCGGCGCAGGTCGCGGCGATGCAGACCTCGACCCAGGATGCGGTCACCGCCATCAGCGGCATCACCCAGACCATTGCGCAGATGAGCGAGATCACCAATTCGATCTCGACCTCGATCGCCCAGCAGGGCGACGCGACGCGCGAGATCGCGCGCAACATCCAGTCGGTCGCCGCCGGCTCGAACGAGATCAGCGCGCACATCGGCGGCGTGACCAAGGCGGCGGAAGCGACAGGCATGGCTGCCGCCGAAGTGCTGTCGAGCGCACGTGAGCTCGACAGCCAGTCGAGCCTGCTGCAGCGGGCCGTCGATGGCTTCATGGCGAAGGTGCGCACGGCCTAGTCGCAGCGGTGATGGACCGGGCCTGGCCTTGAAAGCACGGCGTGAGCTTGCAGGCGCTCACGCGACCTTGGTGCGGCCGGTGCGGGAGGCGATGATCACGCCGGCGATGACCAGCGCGTAGCCGATCAGATGAAACGGCTTCAGCTCCTCGCCGAGCAGCAGGATCGCCAGCACCGAGCCGAACAGCGGCACCAGATGCAGAAACGGCGCGGCGCGGTTCGGCCCGATCAGGCCGATGCCGCGATTGAAGAACAGATAGGCGAGCGTCGAGGCGAACACCACGACGTAGCCGAGGGTCAGGAGCGATAACAGATCGAGCTGCAGCACGAAGCCGGACGCGTATTCCCACGCGGCCAGCGGCAGCAGCAGCAGGGCGCCCAAGGCCGTGCAGCACGAGATCAGCGACAGCTGGTGCACGGCCGGCCGCCGCGTCATGACCGCCGAGTAGATCCCGAACACCAGCAGCGCCCCGGCGAACATCAAGTCACCGCGGTTGAACTGAATGGCGGCCAATGCGCCGAGGTCTCCGCGCAGCAGAATGACCAGCACGCCGGTCAAGGATATCGCGATGCCGGCGAACTGCGCCGCCGTCAGCCTGACCCCGAACAGCACGAGCGACCATAGCGCTACGAACAGGGGGGCCGAGGATTGGATCAGCAGCCCGTTGAGCGCCTGGGTGTACTGCATCGCCCAGTAGGACAGCGCATTGTTGATGGCGAAGCCGGTCAGCGCCAGCACCAGCAGCAGCGGCCAGCTGGCCAGCAAGGTACGCCAGTCGCGTACGAGATGCGTCCGCGCGAACGGCCACAGCATCAGGAAAGTTCCGATCCAGCGGATGCAGGACAGGGTCAGCGGCGGCACGTGCCCGGCGACATAGCGCGCCAGCACGATGTTGCCGGCCCAGAACAGCGAGGCCAGCGTCAGAAGCAGATAGGGCTGGTTGTTGAGCCAGGCCAGCGGCGAGGTCGGATGCGATGCGGTGGGCAAGGAATCGGCTTCTCTTGTTGACCGGAGCTTGTGCCCGAAATGGCGGGCGGGACAAGAGCGCCGGGCGGAAGGCCGCCATGTCGAAACACCAATGGGCCTCCTTTACAAAACGAATATTCGTTTTGTATGCTCATCGCAGACGGGAACGCCATCGAGCCGACAGCCGCAACCTTGCGACCGCTCGGCAGGAGCTGCGCATGCCGAAACTCAAGCCCGAGACGATGGCCGCGCGCCGGGACGAGATCCTGCAGGCCGCCGAGGCCTGCTTTGCCCGGCAGGGATTCCATCAGACCACGATCGCCGATGTCATTGCGCAATCTGGTTTGAGCGCGGGCTGCATCTACGGCCATTTCGCCAGCAAGGAAGAGCTCATTCAGGCGATCGGCGAGCATCGCCATGCCCGTGATGCCGCCCTGTTGGCCACGGCGCGTGAGATTTCTGATCCGTTGGAAGCGTTGCGCGCCATTGCGCGCGCCTCGTTGGCAGACATGCAGAAGGAAGAGGGCCTGCGCCACCGCCGCATCGCGCTGCAGCTCTGGGCCGAGGCGCTGCGGGACGATGACATCCGCGCGCAGGTGACGGACGGTGTGCGCAAGCCGGCCGTCTTGATCACCGAGCTGCTGCAGCGGGGCCAGCGGCTCGGCGTCATCGACCGCTCCGTTCATCCACGCAGCATGGCCCGCACGATCGTCGCGATGTTCCAGGGGTTCGTGCTGCAGCGATTGTGGGGCGAGCCGTTCTCGTCATCCGAAGCGATGGCCGCATTCGAGACGCTGCTGACGGGACTCACGGCGCGGCGATGACCTGAAGCGACTGCCTCTCCAACCGTACCGGGCGGGTCTCAATGACGAGCGTTCCTGATCTCATTGCCGGTCTCGGCACCGGGCTGGTCGGCGGCTTCACTTCGGGGCTGCTCGGCGTCACTCCCGGTGGTGGGCTCGTCGTGTTCGCGGTCATGCTGCTCGGCGCCGAGCAGCACGCCGCGCAAGGGCTCTCGCTGGTCGCGCAGATCCCGCCGACCAGCGCGGCCGGCATCAGGCGCTATTGGGATAGCGGCAATCGGGTGACGGCTGCGGTGTTGCTCTGGCTCGGCCTGGGATTCCTGGTCGGCGGCATCGTCGGCGCACTGATCGCGAACTGGACGACGGCGGCGGTCCTGCAATGGGCCTATGTGATCTACCTATTCTTGCTCGATGCTCTGCTGCTGCGCAGGCGACGGGCGAAGGAATCCGCCGAAGCAACCGGCGCTGCGCCGGATCCACATCGAGCAGCGCTCCTTGCAGTTGGCTGCGCGGCCGGCGTGTCCTCAGGCTTTCTTGGGATCGGCGGCGGGCTCGCGACGGTGGTTGGCTTGAGCGCGGTGCTGGGCATGGCACAGCACCGCGCCCAGATGATCAGCCTGGCGCTGACGCTGGTGCCCACGACGCTTCCATCCGCCTGGATCTACTGGCGGCACGGCGCCATGCCGGCCTGGCCCACCCTCGTCGCGGTGATCGTCGGCCTCGCGGTCGGCACCGATGTCGGCGCGCGTCTCGCGAACCGCGTTCCGCCGGAACGGTTGCGCGTCCTGCTGGTGGGCTTTGTGTCGCTGATGGCCGTCTGCATGACGCTCAAGGCGCTCGGATGAACCGTTCGCCTCATGTCGCCTGCTTGCGCGAGGCCGCGTAGACGCCGCTCAGCACCAGGGCGAAGCCGATCACGTGGAAGATCTGCGGCCGCTCGCCGAGGAAGACGAACGCCATGATCGAGCCGAACACCGGCACCACGTGGAAGAACGGCGCTGCGCGGTTGGCACCGATCAGAAGAACGCCGCGGTTGAAGCACAGATAGGCGATGGTCGAGGGAAAGATCGCGACGTAGAGCAGTGACAGCAGGTTCTGGGTGTCGAGCGCCATCACCGGGCGCGTGTTGAGCTCCCAGATCAACAGCGGAATCAGGCTCGCGGCTCCGCAGCCGAAGGTGAAGGCGACCATCGACAGGCCATGGATCTGCGGCCGCTTGATCGTCAGCACCGAGTAGAAGCCGAACACCGCCATCGCGACCAGGAAGATCAGGTCGCCCTTGTTGAAGCTGATGTCGGCGAGCGCCGCCGGATGGCCGCGCGTGAGGATCAGCAGCACGCCGATCATCGACAGCACGATGCCGATCGCCTGCGCCAAAGTGAGGTGCACGCGCAGCAGCAGCATCGACCAGAGCGCCACGATCAGCGGACCGCCGGATTGCAGCAGCAGCGTGTTGAGCGCCTGGGTGTATTCGAGCGACCAGTACTGCAGCGTGTTGAAGGCGCCGATGCCGGTCACCGACAGCGCGATCATGACGCCGAGCTTGGAGCGGATCGCCGGCCAGTCCTGGCGAAGCTGCTTCCAGGCCAGCGGCAGAATGATCAGGAACGCCAGTGACCAACGCAGGAACGACAGGGTGACAGGCGGAATGTGCCCGGCAGCCAGCCGGCCGACGATCGCGTTGCCGGCCCAGCACAGTGCGGTGATGCTGAGCAGCACATAGGGTTGGTTGGCGATCCAGGCGCGCGCGGGCGCGGCGGACGCGGTGGGATCGGCGGCAGACATGCGGCGGTGTTGGCCCCGGTTCGTGCGCCGCGGCATCCGGCCCGGTCATCCCGGCCGCTGGTCCTCCCCGGCCTCGTCGACAGACACCAATTGCAGCTGCCTATCAAGAGGGCAGATGCATCGCGACTATGCAGCGGCGCTGGTCATGAACCGCGGTGGTGATGCCGCCGGTGAGTTCGCAAGGTCGTGGACTGTACGGCGACCGATTTGAGACCTTCGGCGCAGACCAGATAGGCGATAACGAGAGCCGCGATGGTGGCCAGCACGGCGATCGGCGGCACGACGAAGCCGAACCAGGCGCCGGCCGGGGTGAAGGGCACGACGAGCGCGACGGCGAGCGCGGTCAGTGACGACGCAGTCAGCATCGGATCGGCGCGGTTGCTCCATGGCCGTCCGTTGGTCCGGATGATGAAGATGACGAGGATCTGGGTCGCCATCGATTCGAGGAACCAGGCGGTCCGGAACTCGTCGGGCGTCGCATGGAACAAATAGAGCAGGGCGCCGAAAGTGAGAAAATCGAACAGCGACGACAGCGGGCCCATGATCGCGGCAAAGCGCAGCAGCCGCTTCATGTCCCAGCGCTGCGGCCGCGCGGTGGCCTGCGGACTCACACGATCGAACGGGATGCCGAGTTCGGAGAGATCATAGAGCAGGTTGTTGAGCAGGATCTGCGTCGGCAGCATCGGCAGGAAGGGCAGTATGATCGAAGCGACCGCCATGGACAGCATGTTGCCGAAATTCGAGCTCGCGCCCATTCGCACGTATTTCAGGATGTTGGCGAAGGTGCGCCGCCCTTCCTCCACACCGTCGGCGACAACCTCGAGATCGGAGGCGAGCAGGATGATGTCGGCGGCGGATTGCGCCACGGCGGTGGCGCCGTCGACCGACAGGCCGATGTCGGCCACCTTCAGCGCCGGCGCGTCGTTGATGCCGTCACCCAGGAAGCCGACGACGTGGCCCGAGGCCTGCAGCGCCTTGACGATGCGCGATTTCTGATCGGGGGCGAGCCGGCCAAACGCGTCGGCCGAGCGCACCTGCACCGCGAGCGCGTCATCGCTGAGCTCGGCGATGTCGCTGCCGGACAGCACGCGATCCGCCCTCAGCCCGACCAGCCCGGCCAGTCGCTTGACCACGACCGGATCGTCGCCGGAAAGGATCTTCAGCGCGATGCCGGCGCGCGCAAGCTGTGCGATGGCCGCGGCTGCGGTCGGCTTTGGCGGATCGGCGAACGCGCACAGACCCTCGAAGATCAGTTCCTGCTCGTCATCGGTCTCGACCTCGCGCGGCGCGCCGGTCCAGGGCCGTGACGCGATTGCGACCGTGCGCAGGCCCTCGCGCGCCAGCGCGTGAACGCGCGCGCACATCTCGTTGCGGCCGCTGGCGTCGATCGGCGTAGTCGCGCTGCCCTGCCGTTGCTGCGTGCAGAGCTCGATCACCGCCTCTGGCGCGCCCTTCACGATCAGGATCTGATCTGCCCCGCGGATCGCCAGCACCGAGCCGAGCCGGCGCGAGAAGTCGAAGGTCTGCTGTCCGCCCAGGGTCCATCCTGCTGCCGCACGGTCCGCGCCGGCGATGAGCGCGGTGTCGAGCGAGCCCCGATCGCCGCCGAGCGCGGCAGCGATCGCGCCGAGCTCCGCGGCTCGCGGGTCGTCGCTGCCGTCGGGCGCGATGCTTCGGGCGAGCGTGATCTCTGCTGAGGTCAATGTTCCCGTCTTGTCGGTGCACAGCACCGACATCGCGCCGAGATCATGGATCGCCGCGAGCCGCTTCACGATCACCTTGCGGTTGGCCATGCGAAGCGCGCCGCGCGACAGGGTCACGGTGGTGATCATCGGCAGCAGCTCGGGCGTCAGTCCGACGGCCAGCGCCACCGAGAACAACAGCGAGTCGAGCACATCACGGCCGAACACGACGCGCACCGCGAGCACGATCACGACCAGCGCCAGCGTCAGCCGCGCGATGACGAGGCCGAACTCGTGCAGGTCGCGCTCGAACGGCGTGCGGGCCTGCGCTTCGGCCAGCGCCGAGGCGGCAGCGCCGAACATCGTGTTCGGCCCGGTGTTGACGACGAGCGCGACGGCCTCTCCGGTCTGAGCCACGGAGCCACGAAACAGCGCATTCGACGTGTCATTCTCATCGCTGGGAATACCGGCCTGTTTCGTCACGGGATAGGGCTCTCCCGTCAGCGCCGCCTCGCCGGCAGTGAAGGCCTTGCTTTCGATGATCAGCGCATCGGCAGGAACGATGTCGCCCGCGCGGACGCGCAGGATGTCTCCGGGAACGACGGCGTCGACGTCGATCTCGCGATAGGCGCCGTCCCGCTTGACCTCGGCCTTCAGGGCCACGGAGCGGCGGAGCTCCTCGGCCGCCTTGACGGCATGCCCCTCCTGAACCGTATCGAGTCCGATCGACAGCGTGAGGATGAGGACGATGATGGCGCCGCCGATCACGTCGCCCGTCACCATCGAGATGATGCCGGCCACCAGCAGGATCAGCGATAGCGGCTCGAGCAGGCGGCGGAGCACGGCGCGCATCGGCCCCACGACATGCGATGGGGAGTCGGCATTCCGGCCGTAGCGTTGCAGCCGCTGCTCGGCGTCGGCTCTGCCGAGGCCGTCCAGGTCGCAGCCCAGCGCTGCGCCTGCCTGCGCAGGCGACAGGCGCCAGAACCGGTGCAGGCCGGGGGTCGTATCAGTGCTCACATGCGTCCGTTCATGTTCGTGGATGATTGGTAATGGTCATCATGCCTGATTTGCATGAACGATCGTCCGCCGGTTGACCTAGCGCAACATCCTGCTGTCGCGATCCCCTAGCTTTGTGTGCAATGCGCCGCGGGCTGACGGCCGCACTCAAGGAATGGATGGCGCGTCACTGGGCATCATCCGCATTGACGAGTTTGTGTTGACGACTATGGCCGATCATGCCGCAGCTCTCCCGTCCCCTACGAAAGCCGCCGTTGGTCCGACCGTCCTAGCGGCGGTCTGGGCGCATCGCTGGTTCGCTCTCGCCATCATCGTGCTGCTCGGCCTTGGCGGCTGGCAAAGCGTCCGGGTCATGCTTGGGCCTGCCATCGTGGTCGATCAGGTCCGGCGCGGCGACCTCGTCGAGACCGTCGTTGCCAGCGGTCACGTCGAGACGCCGTTCCGCGTCGAGATCGGCAGCCAGATCACCGGCACCGTCGAGGAGGTGCTGGTGCTGGAAGGCCAGCACGTCACCAAGGGCCAGCCGCTGATCTCGCTGGAGTCGCGCGAGCTGAAGGCTGCGGTGGTGCAGGCACAAGGGCAGGTGGCGCAGGCCGAGGCGCGGATGCGCCAGCTCGCCGAGCTGACCTTGCCGTCGGCGAAGGAGGCTTTGCGCCAGGTGCAGGCGACCTTGCTCAATGCTCAGCAGACCTATGACCGGACGTCGCAGCTGACCGGCAACGGCTATGCCACGCGCGCGGCGCTCGACGAGGCCCAGAAGACGCTCGACGTTGCGCTGGCCCAGAAGCGTGCCGCCGAATTCCAGGTCTTCACGGCGAGCCCCGGCGGCAGCGACTACGTCATGGCCGAGACGCAGCTGAACCAGGCGCGCGCCAATCTCGACACGGCGCAGTCGCGTCTCGGCTATGCGACGATCTCGGCGCCGCGCGACGGCGTGCTGATCACGCGCAGTGTCGAGCGCGGCACCGTGGCGCAGCCCGGCAAGACGCTGCTCGTCCTGGCGCCTGCCGGCGATCTCCAGCTCGTCCTGCAGATCGACGAGCGCAATCTCGGCAAGCTGGCGCTCGGCCAGACGGCGCTCGCGTCGGCCGATGCCTACCCCGACAGGCGCTTCCCCGCTGTGGTCAGCTACATCAATCCCGGCATCGATATTTCCCGCGCGTCCGTCCAGGTCAAGCTGATCGTCAAGGACCCGCCCGACTATCTGCGCCAGGACATGACGGTGTCTGTCGACATCGAGGTCGCCTCCCGCAAGGATACGCTGGAGCTGCCGGTGCGCTCGGTTCACGATATCACCTCGGGACAGCCCTGGGTGCTCGGGGTGAAGGATGGCCGCGCCGCCAAGCAGCCGGTGCGCGTCGGCATCCGCGGCAACAGCCATGTCGAGATCGTCGACGGCTTGAACGCCGGTGACATCGCCGTGCCCCAGAGTTCCGGCATCCTGACCGGCCAGCGCTTCCGCCCGGTGCTGCCGTGAACCGCTGGCTGCCCTTCGAGTGGATCGCGGCGGTGCGTTTCCTGCGCGAGGGCCGGCTGCAGACCTTGTTCATCATCGGCGGCATCGCGATCGGCGTCGGCGTCATCGTGTTCATGTCGGCGATGCTGGCCGGCCTCGAAGCCAATTTCATCAAGCGGGTGCTGACCTCGCAGCCGCAGATCCAACTGCTGACGCCGGATCAGGTTGCGCGTCCCCTGCGCAACGACAATGGCGTGATCGAGGATGCCATCGTGCAGCGTCCGAGCCAGCGCGTGATCTCGATCGATCAATGGCCGAAGATCCGCAATCAGATGCTGGCGATGCCGGAGATATCGGCGGTGTCGCCGACCATCTCCGGCTCCGCCCTCGCCATTCGCGGCGACGCCAGCCGCGCCGTGACGCTGTCCGGCATCGAGCCGGAGAGCTACTTCACAATCGTGCGCGTGCCGGACTACATCGTCGCCGGCGAGCCGCGGCTGACCAGCGAGGACATCATCATAGGTACCGAGCTCGCCAGGGATCTCGGCGCGATCGTCGGCGACAAGCTCAATGTTCAGGCGGCATCCGGCGCCAACCGCGTGCTGATCGTGACTGGTCTCGTCGATCTCGGCAGCAAGGGCGCCAATCAGCGCTCCGCCTATGTCGCGCTGCGCACGGCGCAGTCGCTGCTCGGCATGGTCGGCGGCGTCACCACGATCGACATCACCGTACGGGACATCTATGCCGCTGAGGACATTGCGCAGCGCATCCAGGCCGCCAATCGCGTCAAGGCCGACAGTTGGATCAAGACCAACGCGCAGTTCTTCACGGCGGTGCGCGCGCAGGCGACATCCAACACGCTGATCCGCGTCTTCGTCGCGCTCTCGGTCGCGTTCGGCATCGCGGCCGTGCTGATCGTCTCGGTGATCCAGCGCTCCAAGGAGATCGGGATCCTGCGTGCGATGGGCACCTCGCGCGGACAGATCTTGCGCGTGTTCCTGCTGCAGGGCGGGCTGCTCGGCTTCGTCGGCTCGCTGTTCGGCGCGGCAATGGGCGCGGGTGCGCTGATCTATTGGCATGCGGTGCAGCGCCAGGCCGATGGCTCGGAGTTGTTTCCGTTGATCCTCGAACGCCGATTGTTTCTCATCACGGCCCTGCTCGCGACGGTGACGGGCCTGCTCGCCGCGACCGCGCCGGCGCTGCGCGCGGCCAAGCTCGATCCGGTGGTGGCGATCCGTGGCTGAGGTCCTGCTGCGACTGGAGAAGGTCTGCAAGGCCTACAATGTCGGGCTGCCGACCGAGACCGAGGTGCTGCACGACATCGACATCGAGGTCGACCGCGGCGAGTTCGTCGCGCTGATCGGTCCGTCCGGCTCCGGCAAGAGCACTCTGCTGAACATCGTCGGTCTCTTGGACCGGCCGACCTCCGGCCGGTTGACGATCAAGGGCCAGGATACTGCGTCGCTCAGTGATACCGAGCTCACCCATCTGCGCGGCCATACCATCGGTTTCATCTTTCAGTCTCATCTCCTGATCTCTGCCTTCACGGCCAAGGAGAACGTGATGATGCCGCTGCTGGTCGATCGCGGCTTCCCGGGCCCCGAGATCGAGGCGCAGGCGTCGAAGCTGCTCGACCAGGTTGGGCTGGCGAAATTCGCCGACCATCTCGCGAGCAACATGTCGGGCGGCCAGCAGCAGCGGGTCGCGGTGGCGCGGGCGCTGGCGATGAACCCCGATCTGGTCCTGGCGGACGAGCCGACCGGCAACCTCGACACCAAGTCTGCCGAAGCGGTCTTTGGCCTGATGCGCGACGTCAATCGGGAGGTCGGCACGAGCTTCCTGCTCGTCACCCACAACCTTGATCTGGCCCGGCGCTGCGATCGCATCATCGAGGTTGTCGACGGCCGCATCCAGAGCTGAGGGCGGGCCGCTTCGATCGTAGATTCGCCGCCGTTCGGAGGCTTAATGGAACTGCCCGGGTCGATGCGCCGCCAGAAGCGCACGGCCGGGTCGCCCGATCCGCAGCCGGGGCGGCTTGAAATTTTGGGGCTTATCAAAGGCTTGGTGGCGCTCTTGTGTGCTCCGAAGGCCCGTTCTCGCTTGCCTAGCCCGGCGGCTTCCTTTATCCGGTGGGTCGCCTCGCAAGCGAGCGGTCCTGGCCGCGATTTGGGCTGGGCGCATGGTTGGCCAGGCTGGCCCCTCATCGGAAGCGATTTCGTCCGAACCGATCGTGCTGTTTTGGATCTTGGCAGAGGAAAGAGCTGCGAATGGCTAACGTCGTCGTCGTCGGCGCCCAATGGGGTGACGAGGGGAAGGGCAAGATCGTCGACTGGCTGTCGGAGCAGGCCGACATCGTCGTTCGCTTCCAGGGCGGCCACAACGCCGGTCATACGCTTGTCATCAACGGCGCGACGTACAAGCTGGCGCTGCTGCCGTCGGGCGTGCTGCGCACCGGCAAGCTGTCGGTGATCGGCAATGGCGTCGTGTTCGATCCGCAGGCCTTCCTGGACGAGGTCGGCAAGCTCCAGTCGCAGGGCGTCGCCATCAGCCCGGACAATCTGCGCGTTGCCGAGAACGTCACGCTGATCCTGCCGCTGCACCGTGAACTCGACGCGCTGCGGGAATCCGCGAGCGCGGCGACCGCGATCGGCACCACCCGCCGCGGCATCGGCCCGGCCTATGAGGACAAGGTCGGCCGGCGCGCGATCCGGCTGATGGACCTCGCCGATCTCGATACGCTGCCGCACAAGATCGACCGCCTGCTCGCGCACCATAATGCGCTCCGCCGCGGCCTCGGCCTCGAGCCGATCGACGGCCAGCAGATCCTGCGCGAGCTGACCGCCTTCGCGCCGAAGCTGCTGCCCTATGCGGAGACGGTCTGGCGGCTGCTCGACATCAAGCGCCGCGAAGGCAAGCGCATGCTGTTCGAGGGCGCGCAGGGTGCGCTGCTCGACGTGGACCACGGCACCTATCCCTACGTGACCTCGTCCAACACGGTGGCGGCGCAGGCGGCCACCGGCGCCGGCCTCGGGCCGGGCGCGATCGGCTACGTGCTCGGCCTGTGCAAGGCCTACACGACCCGGGTCGGGCAGGGGCCGTTTCCGACCGAGCAGGACAACGAGACCGGCCGCAAGATCGGCGAGCGTGGCCGCGAATTCGGAACGAATACCGGCCGGCCGCGTCGTTGCGGCTGGTTCGATGCGGTCCTGGTCCGTCAGGCGGTCCGGACCTGCGGCATTAACGGTCTTGCGCTGACCAAGCTGGACATTCTCGATGGTTTCGACACCATCGATGTCTGCACCGGCTACAGGCTGGACGGCAAGGAGATCGATCATTTCCCGGCAGGTGAGGGCGCGCAGTCCAGGGTCGAACCGATCTACGAGACGATCGAAGGCTGGAAACAGCCGACGGCGAACGCGCGCTCCTGGGCCGATCTGCCGGCACAGGCCATCAAATACGTCCGGCGCATCGAGGAACTGGTGGGTTGCCCGATCGCGCTGCTTTCCACCAGCCCCGAACGCGAGGATACTATTCTGGTCCAGAATCCCTTCGAGGCGTGACGGGACCCGACAGCTGAGCGCGCGAATTGAGTTGATATGGCCGACTACTACCCGCTGATAGCCCGTGCCATTGCCGGATTGGACCCCAACGCTCCCGGGGAAAGCCGGCGTGCGCTTTACGAGCGGGCCCGGGCGGCGTTGATCGCACAGTTGCGCAGCGTCCAGCCGCCGCTCAGCGAGTCCGAGATCACGCGCGAGCGGCTGTCGCTCGAGGAGGCCGTTCGCAAGGTCGAGGCGGAAGCAGCCCAGCGTGCCCGCGAGGCGCAGCGGGCGTCCAGTGGCGCTGCCCGCCCAGGCGATGCCCTCCGGCGGGCCGGTGCGCGCAATTCGGATGCTCCGGCAGCCCCCTCGGCTCAGCCCACTCCGACTCCAGACCAGGCCGCCACTGCCGCCCCCCGGCCACGACCGGCGGGCCCGGCTGCTGCCCGGGCCGAGCGGCCGCCGCTCGGCGCCGAGACGGCCGAGCTGCGTCCGGCGCGCAATCCGCGACCGGAAGCGCCGCCGGCTGCCGCTGGCGCACCAGCTGTGCCACCGCGGCCCCAGCCGCCTCAAACGCCTCCACAGGATGGGGCGGCGCCTCCCGTGCGCGAACGTCCGGCTGCCGCCCGCCGCGGTGCTCAGGACAACGGCAATCCGGCAACGCCGCCCGCCATGCGCGGCTTCCGCGACATCACCGCTGATGTCGACGATCTCGGCAAGGCCACCGCGCAGGCCAACCGCGCGGCGCGCAAGACCTACGCCAACGTTCCGGCCACCGATCTCGATCGGCTCGAGGGCGACGACGATGACCGGCCGCCGCTGCCCGAGGCGCCGTACTCCTATGACGAGTCGGTCCAGGAGGCCGAGCGCTACGCGCTGCCGGCCACCTCGACCCGCCAGCGTGGCGCCGCTCCGGATCGCGAGGGCAAGAAGAAGCCGGAGCGCAGCGGCTCGACCTTTCCGTTCAAGGCCGCCATCGCCGCCGGGATCGTGCTGATCCTGATCGGCGCCGGAATTCTGTGGGGCCGGCCGCTGGTCGGGATGGTCAACGGCCTGTTCAAATCGTCCTCGACGGTCGAGGCGCCCAAGGACACCGGCGCGCCGCTGAGCAAGCCGAAGATCACCGACCGCGTCGGCCAGTCGCCGTCCTCGGACCAGATCGCGCCGGTCGCACAGCGCGTCGTGCTGTATGACGAGGATCCCGCCGATCCGAAGGGCAAGCAGTACATCGGCTCGGTGGTCTGGCGTACCGAGCAGATCAAGGCGACGGGCACGCAGAAGGCCGATATCGCGGTGCGCGCCGACATCGAGATTCCCGATCGCAAGTTCAAGATGACGATGTCGTTCCGCCGCAACACCGACACGTCGCTGCCGGCGAGCCACACCGCCGAGCTCACCTTCATCCTGCCGCAGGACTTCTCGGGCGGCGGCGTCGGCAACGTGCCGGGCATCCTGATGAAGTCCAACGAACAGTCACGCGGAACGCCGCTGGCGGGCCTTGCGGTGAAGGTCACCGACGGCTTCTTCCTGGTCGGCCTGTCCAACGTCGACGCCGACCGGACCCGCAACGTGCAGCTCCTGAAGGAGCGCTCCTGGTTCGACGTTCCCTTGGTCTACACCAATCAGCGCCGGGCCATCATCGCGATCGAGAAGGGCGCGCCGGGCGAGCGCGCGTTCAACGACGCCTTCGCGCTGTGGGGTGACTGAGCAGGCCGCACGCGCCTCGCGCGTTCGGCGAATCGCCGAGGCAGGAGATTGGGCATGAAGCGATATCTCATCTTCGTTGCCGTAGGCCCGGCGCTGGGCGGCTTCGCGCTGCTCCTGGTCACGACCTACATGTCCGGTTATTGGACCAACACCAATCCGGGCGAAGTGGCCAAGCTGTTCAAGGTCTTCGTCACCTCGCTGCAATACAGCTACCTGTTCGGCTTCTTGCCGGCGCTGATGATGTGCGCGATCGACGACATCCTGTTCCACGTCAGGCGCATCGGGCCGACGTTGCGGATGCTGCTGGTGGGCGGCATCGCCTTCCTGCTCGCGGCCTTCAACTACGCCTCGCATGGCTCCGAATACGGCATCGTGCAGTGGATCCTGTACGGGCTGGTCGGCTTCATCCCGGCGACGGTGTCATCGTGGCTGGTGCACAGATTCGTTGAGGAGCCGCAGCCGGCGGTCGTTACTGAGCCGCCGACTGCGTAAGCCGATCGCACGAGCCGATCAGCCCTACCTGCCGTTGCCGCGGCAGCGGCCGCCGGGGCCGATGTGAAAGCCGCGCGGGCAGGCGTGCGCCGCCGGATTGGCGTAGTTGCGCAGGCATCCGCCATAGGGACCGCGGTGCCAGCCCGGGCCGCAGCCACCGGCGACCTGGATCACCTCAGGCTTGGATCCGGCGTCGATCGGAGCCAGCGGCATCGCAGATGCGCCGACGGTGAGAACTCCCAACAGGAGCGCGCTGGTGAGGATGGTTCGCATCGATGGTCTCCCTGGTGTGATTTGCGAAAGGGTCAGCCGCCGGCAGCGAAGGCGATGCCGGCACGCACCTCGGTGATGGCCTGATCGATCAGCCCCAGCGCGCGCTCGCGATGGCCGCCCTTGTTCGGTGTCGCCTGAGCCAGCTCGGCCCGCGCCGATTGCAGCATGGTGATAGTCGCGGTCATGTGCGGCTGCGCGCCGAGCGCGTAGCCGATCCCGATGCAACCCGCGAGGGCGGCGCCGAGGCAGAGCTTGCGGGCCGCGGAAGACATGGTCATTTCAATCTCTCCTCGTACTCATGGCTGTTCGACTTGAAGGGTGCAGGCCGCAACGCATGTCCGCGTGCGTCCATCGGCATCGCTAGTTGAACCCGTTGCCGCTGTCTTGGACTCATCGGCATGAACGGTCGCGCGACTTGGACTGATCGGCGCTCCCGATCCCGTCTCGATGAGCTCTGCCGACTTCAGCGGCCGTTCATCCCGCCGCTGCCACATTGATCGCGTTGCTTCGGAAATTCCTTTGCCTCGGGTCCGATTTCGATGACCATCGTCAGGAAAATGCTGTCGACCGACATGCTGCCGAAAGGGCTCGACGACAGGCAGCGCTTCTTGTGCTTTGCGGAATTGTTCGAGCACTTCTCCAACACGGGTGAGCTCGATCCGGCCGAGGACGTGCCGTTTCGCGCCGCAATGAACGCGATCCACATCGGGACCACCCTGCTCGGGCGCTGCGACGGCACCTTCACCCGTGTCAGGCGCGAACGGCGCCAAGTGCTCGCGACCAATGACGACCGCTATTGCCTGGCGCGCAACGCCGGCAGCCGCGAGGCGATGGTCGTCCATCGCGGACGCGAGTTCGTTCTGCGCCCCGGCGCAATGGTGCTGCTCAAGCTCGATGAGCCTTTCTTCAGCGCCGACGGCGCCAGCCACAAGCGCTTCGTCAACGTGCATCTGCCGATGATGACGCTGCGCTCGATGGTCTCCGGTGTCGATGATCTGGTCGGACGCGAATTGGCGCCGGGCGGCGCGCTGTCGCTGGCGATGGATTACAGCGAGCTGCTGCTCGCCCATCCCGCCGCGGCCGACGAGGCCGGCCCGGCGATCGCGCAGCATCTGCTCGATCTGGTGGCGCTCGGGCTCGGTGTGCGCGGCGACGCGATGCGCAAGGCCGGCCGCGGCGGCCTGCGCAGCGTTCGCCTGGCGGGGCTGCTGACCATTCTGAACAGCCGCTTCACCGAGCCGGATTTTTCGGCGCAGAAGCTCGCCGTCGCGGCCGGGCTGTCCGAGCGCTACGTCAATGACCTGCTGCATGAGGCCGGCGCCGGCTTCTCGGCCCGGCTGAACGAGCTGCGCCTGCGCAAGGCCATGGACCTGCTGGCCGGCGGCGGACGCCGCATCAGCGACATCGCGTTTGCCTGCGGCTTCAACGACCTGTCCTATTTCAACCGCTGCTTCCGGCGCCGCTTCGGGCTGACGCCGACCGGCGCCCGGGGCCGCTAGGCGAGACAAGGCGGCGGTTCGACGCAACTTGTGCCGAGCCCCGCGCGTTGCCATCTCATGGGTATGCAAGACCACATGGCTCCCTCGCCCCGCCGCGGACGCGCCTCGCAGGCGCACTTCGACGCCAATGAGGCGCGCGGACCGATCATCGACCAGGACGGACGTGAGATCCCGCAGGGCTCCTTCCGGTCCTCGTTCAACGGCGCCTTCGTCGGTCCGGACGGTGTGCGCTTCGATTTCAACACCGCCAATCCCTTCGGCAATCTGACCCGTGAGCAGCGCATCGCGCGGCTGGAGGCCGTGGCGAAGCTGCTCGACGTCGCCTTCGTCCTGCCCGGCACCAACATCCGCTATGGCATCGACGGCATCATCGGCCTGATCCCGGTGGTCGGCGACCTCATCGCGACCGCGCTGTCGCTGTGGCTGGTGCGCGAGGCCCGTGCGCTGGGCGCGCCCTGGCACGTCATTACGCGGATGCTGGGCAATGTCGCGGTCGAGGGGGTGATCGGCATGGTCCCCGTCGCGGGCGACGCCTTCGACGTGCTGTTCCGCGCCAACATGCGCAACGCCAAGATCCTGCGGCGGTGGCTGGATACCCAGTCGCGTTGAGGCGCTGCGAGACCGGGCCAAAACCTCGCAAACCGACCCCCATAAAAAAACTGCCCCGCGCGAGGCGGGGCAGGGTGTTGAAGACTGGTCTGGCAGCCGTCAGGCCGCATCGGCGTCCTGCGCCTTGTCGACCCCCCGGCGCGGCAACGGAAACGCCTCGCTCTCATACAAGGTGCGGATGCCGTTCTGGTCGAAGCGGGCTTCCTCGACCTGCAGGTAGGCGCCATTCAGCGAATCCGCAGGCAACTCCTCCATGGCGAAGCGCACGGCTTCAGCCGCGGTGCCGAACCGCCGGTAGGCGAAGCCCGCCCGCTTCTTCTTGCGGATGGCGGCGGGAAACAGTTCGGCAGAGGTGTTGAAGTTGAACGGACGCAGTGGACGCATGGTCTGAGACCTCTTCTTGTCGGCTGGAAGCGCTGACGCGAGCTTTCAAAACATTCAGCTTGGCAATGACGCCAGCGATTGCGGGGGTGGAGGGCGGGATTTGCCGCTCCAGGCGGCCCGGCCCTGCATAGTCAGTTACGGTCTCTAATATAGGCCGATTTGGCAGAAATGCGAATCCTGCACGCTCACATCGTAAATCCGGCCTGGTTCGGGGCCTACTGAAATATCCTATTTTTTCAATGGTTTAATCGATCCACAACTTGTGAATGCAGGAGAGCCCGATCTGCACGGCTAAAATCTCGCCCCTGGTGGCCGGTTTTGGCCCCCGGCGCCGCGCCGGCCGCCAGCCCAGCGGCCCCGAATACCGTCCGTGACGGAACCGAGGCCGATGGAAACGTCAGCGCGGCTTCAGCTTCAGGGCCGCCGAGTTGATGCAATAGCGCAGGCCGGTCGGCCCCGGGCCGTCGGGAAAGACATGGCCGAGATGGCCGGAGCATTTCGAGCACAGCACCTCGGTGCGGACCATGCCGTGGGTATGGTCGGTCTCCTCGTCGATGTGGCTCTCCGTCGCCGGCTGGGTGAAGCTCGGCCAGCCGCAGCCGGAGTCGAATTTGGCGTCGGACTCGAACAGGGTCTGGCCGCAGCCGGCGCACACGTAGGTCCCGGCGCGATGCTCATGCTCGTATTCGCCCGAGAACGGGCGCTCGGTCGCCTTCTCGCGCAGCACGGCGTACTGCATCGGCGTCAGCTCCTCGCGCCATTCCGCCTCGCTCTTGATGACCTTGTCGCTCGTCTTGGTGTCGCTCATCCTGTTGTCCTCCGGGCGGACCGAACTGGTCCGCTCCCTGTCATTGCGCTGATCGGCCTCGGTCGCGGCCGCAGGTCGTCGCCTCAGTTCGTTACCCAGTTAGTTCGTCGCCTCAGTTCGTTGCCTTAGTTCATTGCCTTGGCCTCGCCGACCAGCGTCGGCTTCTCGACATAGTTCTCCGCGAAGATCTTCTTCAGATTCTCGATCTTCGGCAGGTCGTTATAGGCAATATAGGGCTGGCTCGGGTGCAGCGTCAGGTAGTCCTGATGATAGGCCTCGGCCGGATAGAACGCGTCGAGCTTGCCGATCTTGGTGACGATCGGCTTGCCGAACACCTTGGCCTTGTCGAGCTGGGCGACATAGGCCTCCGCGACCTTCCTCTGCGCCTCCGAGGTGGTGAAGATCGCCGAGCGATATTGCGGTCCCGAGTCCGGGCCCTGTCGGTTCAACTGGGTCGGATCGTGCACGACCGAAAAGAAGATCTGCAGAATCTTGCCATAGGAGATCTTCTTCGGGTCGTACTTGATCTGGACCGATTCCGCGTGGCCCGTCGTGCCGCTCGAGACCGTGCGGTAATCGGCCGTGGCCTTGGTGCCGCCGGCATAGCCGGACACCGCGCTGACCACGCCGGCCGTGTGCTGGTAGACGCCCTGGACGCCCCAGAAGCAGCCGCCGGCGACGACAGCGGTTTCCAGCGCGTCGGAGGCCGGCTGGTCCTGGGCCGGCGGCGGGATCACAACGGCCTGCTCGGCGGCGTGCAGCGGCTGCCAGGCCAGGATGCCGGCCGCCATCGCACCGAGCACGGCTGTCTTGACGAAAAGGGAGCGGGTGAGGCGCATCTTCGGATCCTCGTGAGGGGGGCTTGTCTCGTCTCGCCGGCCGGAAACACTGGCCCGGTCCGGCCTCTGCTGCAAGATACGTCGGTGCCCGGCCGGCGTTACGGGGGACGTGACACGACTGCGTGAACAGGCGGGTGGCGCGAGGCGTGCGCTATCGCCCAATGGGTGCCGGGACGGCGCTGGGAGTTGTGGCGAGAGCGTTCCAGGCATGGTGATCTGTTCTCGCGGCCCGAATTGCCCGAGGGATGCCGGTTCATTGGCCCTCCGAAAGCGGAGGGCGCAGGGAAGGCCGGACCTCGACTGAGGCCCGTGGCCCGCCTGCGGAAAAAATGCAGGCGGCAGGTACCACAGGTTCAGCCGGACAGATCCGGCCCTCCCTGCGCGATGGTTTTAACGCTTATACGTGCTCTCCCCGGGGACCGGCTGTCTTGCCCCCGTCGCCGGCGGATCATCACCGCCAGCTTGGCCTCAGCGTCGGGAGGCCAGGACCACACGCTTTCGCCGTCCGCGCCATGCCGTTCGTCCGCAGGCGCTTCGCCCGCTGCAACATGCCGCATCCATCGCATTTCGCTGCCAACGTCCGTGACGATCGCGATACGTCCCCTGCCGTGCAACGAAACGCAGACATCATAAGCCTGATTTGGGCACGGCGCGAAATGATTTATGTTTTTCAGAAGACCTTGACAGCTTTTGTCGAAACAGGGTGATTTGCCCGGCGGGACAACTGGCCACGTTCAGGCGGGACAGACGGACCGCATCGCTATTTCAGATTGGTCACGAACTTATCTACGTCCGCTTGCTCATCGTCGATCCACGAAATCATCTTGGGCGCGAATTCGGTTGGATTCCGAAGGAATTCGTGGAGAGGCTTGAAGCAGACGAGAGCAAACCAATCGGTGATGTCCGCCCACGTCCAGGGCTTCTCCGGTATGTCTCTTGCTGCGCGCAACGCGCTAGTGCCTCGCCTGTCGTCTGCGCCTAAGCAGATGAAAACGGAATCTGAGGAGGGAATAGTTCCGCCCTTGAAGACCGTCTGCGGCTCTAGTGCGATGCCGTAGCCAAAGAACAACTCGTTGAAGTTCGGGTGCGTCAAATAGGCCCAGCCCCAAATCAGCTTCAGCTCAGTCCTAAATTGCAAGCTATACTCTCTCGATGACTCGTTCCTTCTGAAATGACCGTCGAGCGATTTGATATGTGAGTAGATGTCACTAAATGTGCGGTCCATTAAGGAGCCAGCCCGGAGATAAAGGAGAGCGGCAGCAAATTCGTCGCGCCCTGCGTACTCGGTGCTCATATCGTTCTCCTCCAAGAAATATCTTAGTTCGTTGCATAGCAGCATCGCTGCTGCGTCCAGCTCTTTGTTCCTTAAAAGACGCATGAGCAAGTCAGCGACTCCGGCCCACGTGGTGATGTGAGGAACGGCATGGCCACTTGATGCTCTGCCGGAAAGAAAGCCACTCGGCGGTTGGGTAAGATGGGTAAGAAAGCAAACTACCGCTATCGGACCGGCCGCTTCGCTTCGGATCCATTGTCCGTATCGTACGAGTTGTTGGTCTAAAACGGGCGCATTGATCTTGTTTTCGATCGCAACCAACGGATGACCGCCTGCGTAAAGTACCAGGTCAATCCGCCCGCCCTCGATGTAATGCTGAGTCTCCATCTTCAGCGGTGCGGCTGTTTCTAGTATCTGATCGAACGCCTGCTTCAAAGATTCCGGGATAAGTAGTTCCGAAACTAGGTATCGCTGCGCAGACGGTGGCAATCGATTGAAGACATTGGCAAAGCACTCTGTGAGATAATCCTCGCGAGGAGATCTCATTTCTCCGTCTCTGTATTTGAACAAGTTCCAAAATAGGGAGGACATTGGATTTTCAACTGGATTATCGACGTTTTCCGAGCGATGGCAGGCCACCCTGCGTTGGGCTGCCCTGCAGCCGGCCCCAGGCATTCGAAACCCATCCCTTGTTGATCTTTTTGATCGCCTCCGCTTCATCGCCGGTGGCCGGTCGCGAGGTGTCGATAACGTCATCCCAAACGTCGACCAAGTCGGGGTCGGCCTCGGGATGTCTTTCGTGACCCGCGGCCTTCCGATTCTTCTTCTTGTTGAGTTGAGCGCGTGTAACCACCATCGCTGCCAGCATCTCGGCGCGACGGGCAAGATATACTTTTCGCTTCTCCTTGGATTCGGTCATTTGGGTGCATCCTAGCTCTAAGGTCGCGCAAGGGGGCGGGCGAACGAGAAAACGCCGAGCACGCGAGCTGAATATTAGCTCTCGCTCTGCAGATCCTCAAAAAGCTTTTTCCAGGTATCCAAGGTGGCTTCATCGAAAAGAGGTTTGGTCGACTCCAAGGCTCGCCTCTTGGCCTCGCGAGCCACGTCCACCTTCCATCCATCGTGAAGCGCAACGCCTTGTACCTTCGCCCATGCCTCGATCTGCGGAACAATAGGCTCTCCCGGCTTCACTACGTCGGCAAATGGCACATCTGCTTTGCGTCCCCAGCGATCAATGGCTCCGACAAGGAAGCCCTGTGGGAAAAGGTCTTCGATCTCTGAATTAGCGAAGATGACATACTTCTCCGTCGTTTTTACCTTGCCTTTTGCGCTTTGATACAAGCCATTTTGCAGATCTCGGGCCATCCTTTTGCCGGCGTCGTCCCCATCAAGAAATACATTTGGCAAGACCTCATCTTTATCGCCAAGGATGCTCGCAATCACCTTGGCGTTGTTCGCGCCGTGCGAGGGCGGGAAGACCATCTCTCGCTTTGGGCTTATCTTCTTGTTCGCGATCAGGACAGTTTTTATAAGAGCTAGGTAATGCTGGTCCGACGGGCCCTCCACGATCACCGGATGACAGCCGTATAGGATGCTTTCGGCGAGGCTCATGTTGAGTGCCGAGTAAATCGCATACGTAGCCCCCGCTCGTCGAGGATCATCGGTGCCCAGCCGTAAATCCGGGGAGCATTTAGTTGAGCCGTCCTCCGAGACGAAGACCTTCCGAACGCGGTCGAGCATGTCAGCATCGACGAGGAAGGGTGAATGTGTCGTGTAAAAAATTTGATTAGTTGACGCAAGGCTCTCGAAGAAGGTCGACAAATCGCGTTGAGCCAGCGGATGGAGGGAGAGTCCTGGCTCGTCCAGGAGCAAGATCGCATCGGCATGAACACCGCTGCTTTCCACCAGGAAAATAAGGTAGAAGCTCAGAAACCATTGTAGTCCACTGCTGCGATCTTCAAGTTCGATCTTTTCAGGTCGCCTTGAATCGCTCACCCAAATCCGAAAATGGTCGCCGTCCGCTTGAAATTCGAATGTATAATTTCCTTGCTTCCACCATTCGCGGAACTTCTTTGTCAAATCCGTTCCGGCTGAGTTCAACAAGATCGTGCGTTCACGCTTCTTAGTCGCGATTTCTGCAATCTCCTGCTCATTCGGTTGGCGGTTTGGATCTTTGAAGTCGCGTCCGAGCTCCAAGATCTGCTGTGGCTGCAGTTGGACAAAATTGAATAGGACCCGAAGTGTCCTAGCCTTTGCCGCCTCTTTTGCGCCAAGGTCTTCACGTGCCAGGTTTTGAACGACGTGTGGCAAGTAGATTTCGGAATCGAGGTTTCCGTAGTTCGAGTAATATACGAATCGCGGTAGGCTCTCGATGATTAGTTGCTTCACTGCATCGATTTCATTCGGCGCAGGAGTCGATAATTTTTGCTCGGCGGCCTGCAGGTCTTGAATCAGTAGTTTTAAGCGCGGCACGATCGAGCTTGTTGGCGCTGGTACATCAGGAATGAGCGCCAAGAATGGTTCAATTAACTCGTGTAGCGCTTTGGTGTTATAAGACGAGACTGGTCCGTCGCTCTGTTTTGTAGACGCCAAGGCTGCTTGAATGTCGGCCTTTAAGCTCCCCTCCTTGTTGAGCTGGTTCATTGCGGTGATCTCAGTTTCGGCGGTCGTTAGGATTGCAACTAAGTCCGCGCTGCTGAGCGTATTCACCTTCTTGAATTTCGGAAACGTAACCGCGTATCTCCCATCGAAAAATCGATGGACGCAAACAAGGTCGACCGAGGCCTCATCCAATCCCGTAAGCTCGATCAGCTTCGTCTTGATCGCGTCACTCGGTGCGAATTCCGCACGTATGAACGGAAATGAACCTGGAGCCGCCCGCACGGCAGCGTAGTTGCCCTTTGGATAATCCGAGGTTGGCTTAATCTCACCCTCACGGGCCGGGTTCAATTTCCACAGCGGAAGCAACAGATTGGTTTTGCCCGACTCATTGACGCCGATGAGCGCTGTAACTCGCTCTGCGTCGATCCAGCCACTATCGACAACGGATCGAAAATTGGTGACCTGAAATCTGACCAATCGCATAATATCCCCCTTCCCGCACTCGCGAGGAGATTGTACCGGAAAGAAAACAAGCGCAATGCGGTTGGCTTCTACAGTCCACAATACGACGAAAAGCCTCGAGAAACTTGGTGTGTGAAAATCGGAAGAAAGTGGGGCGGCCGCGTTTTACACAGCTATTGATGGCTCAGCGGATCGTGAGCGGGCGGCGGCTAGAAAAGTGCCTCTCACGTTGTTTTCATTCGGCTTTTATCGTCGAACTCTCCCTGCACGATGGTTTTAACCCCTATACGTCCTCTCCCCGGGGACCGGCTGTCTTGCCCGAATCGCCGGCGAATAATCACAGCCGATTTGGCCTCAGCGTCGGAGGCCAGGACCACACGCCTTCGCCGTCCGCACCATGCCGTTCGTCCGTAGACCATCGCGCCTTGACGACTTGTGTCGTCGTTGGCCGATTTGAGCGGTGCTGCCGAATGCGAGGAAGGTGCCGTCATCCATGCCTTGGCGGGTAGCTACCAAGTTCGCGACCAAGGGCGATATCGTCGACGGCGCGACGCGCGACGTCCAACCCGCCAGGTCACGATCCCATCACGCTTCGCCGATCCTCGAACCATGATGTCATTCCATTGTCGCGGTCGTGATGCCGGCGCGGCGGGACGCCGCGAATATTTCCTCCATCCGATGGTCAATACAGAGGCGGTCGCGCCTCGACCGGCAGGGCCCTGACCAGGGCATCGATCAATCGAGTGCGCGCTCTCCGCCCCTTGAGAACCTGGAGAACAATCATGACAATGTGGAAATCGAAGGCGGCAGCCGTGCTGCTGTCGATGGCGACTGCCGCGCCTGCATCGGCGCAGGGTTGGTTCTACGGCGAGCAGGAGCCGGGGGCGTTTCAGGCGATGTATCCCGATCGCGACGTGCTCAACGGCGGCGCACTGACGCCGGCGGGACGAATGGGCCTGGTGCGCGCCTCCGGCGCGGTGCTCGTGTTTCCGCCGCCGGCTCATCTCCGCCCGTATGATCGGCTGCCGCAGCGGCGATGACGCGTCGCCCGGAAGGCGCCCCTATGATCTGCTGCCCGGACAGCGGCTGCCGCGCTACGTCTGAGCGATGGGCGCGATCACGAACGGCCGTCGGCTCGCGCGGTCGTGATTGGGATGCCGCTTTCGCCTGCCTACATCATCGCCTGCGCGAACTGGTGCGCAACAGGGAAGACCAATCATGATCGCATTCAGGAGCCTGGCGGCAGCTCTGCTGATGTCGACGCTGGCGGCCACCGCGGCATCGGCCCAATTCTCCGAGCCGGCGGCCTATGCGGCCATGCATCCCGAACGCGACGTGCTCAATGGCGGCGCGCTGACGCCGGCGGCGCAGGCGGAACTGGCCCGCCGTGGCACGTCGGCCTTTCCGAATGCAAATGCAGCGATGCCGCCGGCCGATCGCGTGGGGCCGCATCGACGTCATCGGCGCTGAGCGCGTCGCCTCAGTTGGCGTGCTCCTCGCGCTCGTGGATGACGCTGGCGCGGCCGACGATGAGATCGTCGACCTGGCCGATGCGTGAGACGTCCTTGCCCGCATAGGGCAGCGAATGCAGCACGCAGCGCATCGCGTTCAGCCGCGCCCGCTTCTTGTCGTCGGACTTGATCACGGTCCACGGGCAGTCGGCGGTGTCGGTGGAGAAGAACATCGCCTCCTTGGCGCGGGTGTAGTCGTCCCATTTGTCGAGCGAGGCGGTGTCGATCGGCGACAGCTTCCATTGCTTCAACGGATGCGCCTCGCGCTCCTTGAAGCGGCGGCGCTGCTCCTCGCGGCTGACCGAGAACCAGAACTTGATCAGGTGCATGCCGCTGCGCACGAGGTTGCGCTCGAACTCCGGCACCTGGCGCAGGAACTCGTCATATTCGGCCTGCGAGCAGAATCCCATCACGCGCTCGACGCCGGCGCGGTTGTACCAGGAGCGGTCGAACAGCACGATCTCGCCGGCGGTCGGCAGGTGCTCGACATAGCGCTGGAAGTACCATTGGCCGCGCTCGACGTCGCTCGGCTTGTCCAGCGCCACGACGCGGGCGCCGCGCGGATTGAGATGCTCCATGAAGCGCTTGATGGTGCCGCCCTTGCCGGCGGCATCGCGGCCCTCGAACAGCAGCACCAGGCGTTGCCGCGCATCCTTCATCCAGTTCTGCAGCTTCAGCAGTTCGGTCTGCAGGATGAATTTCTGCTCCTCATAGTCCTTGCGATACATCCGGTATTTGTAGGGGTAGCCGCCCTGGCGCCAATTGTCGGCGAGCTCGTCGGAGGTGTGGCGCCTGTCGCGCTTGGCTTGTTTGCCTTCGATCAGCGCCTTCATCAGCTTGGCATCGTCGGGTGCTGCGCCGTCCAGCATGGCCCTGATCGGTGCGCTGTCGGCGTCGAGCGCCGGCGGTCCGTTCAGCACGGTCTCGAACGCCGACAGCCCGGTGATCTGCGCAGCCTGCATCTGTTCGTCGACCAGCGACTGGGCGATCGGATCGAGCCCCGCAGCTGATTGCAGGCGCGGGGCGTGCACGGTGGCGGCTGCGCGCTTCATGCGTCGGCCATTGGAGGCCTTGGCTTTCGTGGTCCTGGACTTTGCCATGCGATTCCGCTGCCTGCTGTTGGCTTAACAGAGATGTGAATCGATTTTTATCCGCCAAGGACCCTGCGTCAGGTTGACGTGGATCAACCGGCCGCAGGTGGGTACCAGCGAGGCGAGCGAAATCGTCTCGCGCGGTAAAGCCGGCGTTACACCACGATCGACAGCCGCTTCGCGGCCCGTGTGATTCCGGTGTAGAGCCAGCGGGCGCGGCTCTCCTGGAAGGCAAAGCTCTCGTCGAACAGCACCACGTCGTCCCATTGCGAGCCCTGCGACTTGTGCACGGTCAGCACGTAGCCGTAGTCGAACTCGTCGTAAGGCTTGCGCTGCTCCCACGGGATGTCCTCGATGCCGCCGCCGAAGCATTCGCCGCGCACCGAGACTTTCGTCACCTTGCGTCCGAGATCCTCGTCGGGCGCGACCCGCATCGTCACGATCTTGGATTTCGAGGTCGCGCGCGACTTCACCCGCCATAGCCCGCCATTGAACAGGCCCTTCTTGCGGTTGTTGCGCAGGCAGACCAGCTTGTCGCCGGCGACGGGGAGGGCGTCCTCGATGTCGAGGCGCTGTCGAAAGCGGTTGTTGTAGGCGCGGCGGGTGGCGTTGCGGCCGACCAGCACCTGGTCGGCCTCCATCACGCGCGACGGATCGAGCTCGCGGCGCTCCACCACCTCGCTCTCGCCGTAGCGGCCGATGTCGAGCGTGTTGCCTTCGCGCACGTCCATCGACATCCGCACGATCGGATCGTCCTTGGCCTGGCGATGCACCTCGGTGAGCATCACGTCGGGCTCGCTCTCGGTGAAGAAGCCGCCGCCCTTGACCGGCGGCAGCTGCGCGGGATCGCCGAGCACCAGCAACGGGCAGTCGAAGGACAGGAGATCACGGCCAAGATCGGCGTCGACCATCGAGCATTCGTCGATGATGATCAGCTTGGCCTTGGACGCCGGCGCGTCGTCCCACAATTCGAAGTTCGGCTGCTCCTCGCCGCTCTCCTGCGCGCGATAGATCAGCGAGTGGATGGTGGAGGCATTGTCGCAGCCCTTGCTGCGCATCACCAGCGCCGCCTTGCCGGTGAAGGCCGCGAACTTGACCTCGCCGTCGACGTCTTCGGCGATGTGGCGGGCCAGCGTGGTCTTGCCGGTTCCGGCATAGCCGAACAGCCGGAACACCTGCGGCGTGCCGTTCTTGCCTGGCTTGGCTTTCAGCCAGTCGCCGACGGCCTTGAGGGCGGAATCCTGATGCGGGGAGAAGGTGGTCATGGCTCAACGAAATGGAGCCGCGCGGCGACTCGGGGACATTCCGTGAACCTAAGGGCTGACGGGGAGAGATCAAGCGCTCGATGTGAATGGGTCCACGCCTCCCCCGTTTGCGGGGGAGGTCGCACCGCATCGGAAGATGCGATGCGGGTGGGGGAACGCTCCGGCGGGACTGCCCGTGTGGCGCCCCCCACCCCCAGCCCTCCCCCGCAAGCGGGGGAGGGGGCACAGCGTGCCTGCGGCGATCGCTCGTTCCCCTCCAGAGGAGGCCTACTGCCAGCCCGGGACGCCGCGCATGTCCGGCAGGTGATGCGCGATGCCCTTGTGGCAGTCGATGCAGGTCTTCTCGCCGGTGAAGAGGAAGCGCTGGTGGGCTTCGACGGCGCGCGGCGACTGCTTGGTGATGTCCATCGACTGCGCGCTGTGGCAGTTGCGGCATTCGAGCGAGTCGTTCGCCTTGAAGCGCGCCCATTCGTGCAACGCCAGTTCCAGCCTTCGGTCGGTGAACTTCTCGCGGGTGTCGATCGAGCCGAACAGATGGCCCCAGACCTCCTTGGAGGCCTGCATCTTGCGCGCGATCTTGTCGGTCCAGTTGTGCGGCACATGGCAGTCCGGGCAGCTGGCGCGCACACCGGAGCGGTTGGAGAAGTGGACGGTCGTCTTCAGCTCGGCGAACACGTTGTCGCGCATCTCGTGACAGCCGGTACAGAACTTCTCGGTGTTGGTGATCTCCAGCGCGGTGTTGAAGCCGCCCCAGAAGATGACGCCGGCGAGGAAGCCGGCGAGCACCAGCACGCCGAGCCCGAACACGGAGCTCGGCTTCAGCAGCACGTCGATGAGGTCGAGAATGAACTGCCAGGCGCGGCCGGCAAGGCCGAGCCGCTTTTCGGGGACGGGCGCTTTGGCGCCCTCCGGGATGTCGGCGCTGCTCATCGCTTGCCCCCCGGCCTGTCGTGCGCCAGCAGCGTGTCGATGTCGACGAAGTCGTTGCTGACCGGCGGATTGGCGACGCTCTGCGGCACGTGGCACTGGGTGCAGAAGTAGCGCCGCGGCGACACCGACGCCAGGAACTGGCCGTCGCGATCCATGAAATGGGTGATCGACAGCATCGGCGCCTTCGACTCCGCCGTGCGCGCCCGGGCGTGGCAGGACAGGCATTTGTTGCCCTGCATGTCGACCTGATAGCCGTCGATGGCATGCGGAATCACCGGTGGCTGCTCCGGATAGTTGCGCACCTCCTTCTCGGCGGTGTTCTTCATCGGCTGCATCGGCGGCGCAGGACCCTCGTCGTTGAGCGGCGCAGGACCGCGCAGCGAGGACGAGACGCTCTGGGCGAGCAGGGCGCTCGATCCGGCCGCAACGCTGGCCGCGATCAGCATGACAGCGATTTTTCTCATCATGATGGTCACACCCGCTCGATGCGCACGGCGCATTTCTTGTAGTCGGTCTGCAGCGAGATCGGATCGGTGGCGTCGAGCGTCACCTTGTTGATCAGCTTCGACTCGTCGAACCACGGCACGAAGACGAGGCCGCGCGGCGGCTTGTCGCGGCCGCGGGTCTCGACGCGGGCGCGGATGAAGCCGCGGCGCGAGGCGACCTTGACCTCGTCACCGCGCCTCAAGTTCGCGGCCTCGGCATCGTCCGGATGCATGAAGCAGACGGCTTCGGGGAACGCCTTGTAGAGCTCGGGCACGCGGCGCGTCATCGTGCCGGAATGCCAATGCTCGACCACGCGTCCCGTCGACAGCCAGAACGGATAGTCCTTGTCGGGCGATTCCGCCGGCGGCTCGTAGGGCAAAGCGAAGATGCGCGCCTTGCCGTCGGGGAAGCCGTAGAACTGCACGCCGGTGCCGGCCTTGACGTAAGGATCAGAGCCCTCGCGAAACCGCCAGCGCGTCTCCTTGCCGTCGACCACCGGCCAGCGCAGGCCGCGCTCCCGGTGATAGGCCTCGAACGGCGCCAGGTCATGGCCATGGCCGCGGCCGAACGAGGCGTATTCCTCGAACAGGCCCTTGTGGACGTAGAAGCCGAACGCCTTGGACTCGTCGTTGGCATAGCCCGGCTCGATCTGGTCGAGCGGAAACTTGTCGACCTGGCCGTTCCTGTAGAGCACGTCGAACAGCGTCTTGCCGCGCACGTCGGGCTTCTTGGCGATCAGCTCCTCAGGCCAGACCTCCTCGATCTTGAAGCGCTTGGAGAACTCCATCAACTGCCAGAGATCCGAGCGTGCCTCGCCCGGTGCCGACACGAGCTGGTGCCAGAACTGGGTGCGGCGCTCGGCATTGCCATAGGCGCCTTCCTTTTCCACCCACATTGCCGTCGGCAAAATGAGATCGGCGGCGAGCGCGGTGACCGACGGATAGGCGTCGGAGACGACGATGAAATTGTCCGGATTGCGGAAGCCCGGATAGGTCTCTTCGTTCGCGTTGGGGCCGGCCTGCAGGTTGTTGTTGACCTGCACCCAATAGGCGTTCAGCAGGCCGTCCTTCAGCATCCGGCTCTGCAGCACGGCGTGATAGCCCGGCTTGTCGGGGATCGTGCCTTCCGGCAACTGCCAGATGTGCTCGGCCTTGGTTCGGTGCTCCTTGTTGGTGACGACCATGTCGGCGGGCAGGCGGTGCGAGAAGGTGCCGACCTCGCGCGCGGTGCCGCAGGCCGAGGGCTGGCCGGTCAGCGAGAACGGGCTGTTGCCGGGCTCTGCGATCTTCCCGGTCAGGAGATGGATGTTGTAGACGAGGTTGTTGCACCAGACACCGCGGGTGTGCTGGTTGAAGCCCATGGTCCAGAACGAGACCACCTTGGTCTTCGGATCGGCATAGAGCTCGGCCAGCGCCTCGAGCCGATTCAGCGGCACGCCGGACATCTCGGCGGCCTTCTCCAGCGTATAGTCGGAGACGAACTTGGCATACTCGTCGAACGAGATGTCGGTGGCGTCGTTGGCCTTGGCTGCGCCGGTGGCCTTCTTCTGCAGCGGATGCTCCGGGCGCAGGCCGTAGCCGATGTCGGTCTGGCCCTTCTTGAACACCGTATGCGCCTGGACGAACTCCTTGTTGACGCGGCCGGTCCTGATGATGTGGTTGGCGATCGCGTTGAGGAGATAGAGATCGGTCTGCGGCTTGAACACCATGCCGATGTCGGCGAGGTCGAACGAGCGATGCTCGAAGGTCGAGAGCACAGCGACCTTGACATGCGGCGCCGACAGGCGCCGGTCGGTGACGCGGCTCCACAGGATCGGATGCATCTCCGCCATGTTGGAGCCCCACAGCACGAACGCATCCGTCGCCTCGATGTCGTCATAGCAGCCGGCCGGCTCGTCGATGCCGAAGGTGCGCATCATGCCGGCGACGGCCGAGGCCATGCAGTGCCGCGCATTCGGATCGATGTTGTTGGAGCGGAAGCCGGCCTTGAACAGCTTTGACGCAGCGTAGCCTTCCCAGATCGTCCACTGTCCCGAGCCGAACATGCCGACGCCGGAGGGACCGCGCTTCTTCAGCGCGTCTTTGTACTTCGCGGCCATGACGTCGAACGCTTCGTCCCAGGAGACGGGGGTGAACTCGCCGTTCTTGTCGTACTTGCCGTTCGTCTTGCGCAGCATCGGATGCGTCAGGCGGTCATGGCCGTACATGATCTTCGAGAGGAAGTAGCCCTTGACGCAGTTGAGGCCGCGATTGACCTCGGCCTTGATGTCGCCATGGGTGGCGACGACGCGGTTGTCCTTGGTCGCGACCATCACGCTGCAGCCGGTGCCGCAGAAGCGGCAGGCGGCCTTGTCCCATTTCAGCTCGCTGGCTTCGCGCTCGGTGACGAGGTTCGCCGCAAGCGAGCTGCCGGGCATGCCGGCGGCGGCCGCGGCAATCGCGGCGGCTTCCAGCTTCAGCATCTGGCGACGATCGATCTTCATGTCGGTCATTGGTGTCTCGTGTGATTAGCCGGCGTCGATGGCGTGGAAGACGAGGCAGGCGGAGTGCACGTGCGGCAGCAGGCCGATCCGGTTCATGGTGGCGCCGAGCGCGCCGGCATCGGGCGCATCGACGACGACGATCAGCTTGCCGCGTGCGTCGCGGCCGTGAATCTCGCAGCCGGACAGCGCGAGGATGTCGGCTTCGACGCGGTCGAGCTGCTCGGGCCGGGTCTGCACGATGATGCTGGCGATCTCGCCCTTGGCCGGTGCGACGACGGGATCGGCGGTGAGGACTCGGCCGGTGATCAGAGCACGGCGGTCGAGGGAGGTGCGGTGTGAGAGCATGGCGGGGTCCTTCCGATCAGTGCGCCGCGGGCGGCCCGGGTGGCCCGGCCATCATCTGGTAAACCCAGACCGTGAGCCCGTAGGAGCCGACGGTGGCGACCGCGAGCGCGGGCATCAGCACAGCGGTGAGAAACAGGAAGGCAACAATTTCCATGCGTCTGCGACGCGCACGCGCGTTCGCATCGCCGCCAACGAGCGACATGAGAGAATTCTCTGCTAGGGGAGGTTCAGTTCAGGAGGGATTGCGGCATCCGGGCCGCGCCTGATCTTATGTTTAAGAAGGCTCCGGAAACCGGCGTTGACCTGGATCAAGCGGGCGGAACCCCGCGCACACCGGCGCACCGCCAGAGCGGAGTCGCGCCGGTCCCCACTGAGCTCTTGGTTGACGGGCTGTGAAGACGCGTGATCGCAGCTTTGCTTGCGAGAAATTCTCGCTGCTCTGCGCCGCGGTCTCGATACGAACATCCCCTCCGGCCGTAAGCCGATAGGACCCGCATCGCTATTTTTCCGGGACGCTCGACACGCGTTGCGCCTGCCACCATCATTCCGTGCATCGCATCAATGCGGATGCAGTCTTGGTCGGAGAGGGCAATGAAGCGTCGTGATTTTCTGAAATTGTCGTTGGCATCGGCTGCGGTGATGGCCTCAGCGGCGCCGCTGCGCGCCGAGGACAAGCCGAAGGAGATCCGCATCGGCACCCAGAAGGGCGGCTTCTTCCCGGCGGTGAAGGCGCGCCGCACCATCGAGGATACGTTCAAGCCCGTCGGCATCGACATCGTCTGGGTCGACTTCCAGTTCGGCCCGCCGCTGCTGGAGGCCATCAATGTCGGCAGCGTCGATTTCGGCTATGTCGGCGACGCGCCGCCGATCTTCGCGCAGGCCGCCGGTGCCAAGATCCGCTACGCGGCGGCCGTCAAGCAGAACGGCAGCAGCCAGGCGATCATCGTGCCCAAGGACTCGCCGATCAAGTCGCTCGCCGATCTCAAAGGCAAGCGCGTCGCCTTCGGCAAGGGCTCGAGCGCGCACAATCTCCTGGTCGCCGCGCTGGAGAAGGCGGGCCTGTCCTGGACCGACATCACGCCGGCGCCGCTCGCGCCCGCCGATGCCACCGCCGCCTTCGTCAAAGGCTCGGTCGATGCCTGGTCGATCTGGGATCCGTATCTCGCGCTTGCCGAGCTCAAGGAGAATGCGCGCGTGATCGTGTGGGACAAGGATGTCCACAAGCCGAACTCATTCTACATCGTCGGCTCCGACTTCGTCGAAAAGTATCCTGCCGTCGTCGCCAGGCTGAACGCGGCTTTCGCCGCCGAAGGCGTGTGGGCCAACAGCCATCACGAGGAGGTCGCCAAGGCGCAGGCCGAGGCCACCGGCGTCGATCTTGAGGCGGTCAAGCGCTTCGTCGACCGCTCGGTCTATAGCGTCGTGCCGATCGACGACGAAGTGATCAAGAGCCAGCAGGCCGTCGCCGACCGCTTCGCCCGTGTCGGCCTCATTCCCAAAGCCGTCAACGTCGCCGACATCGTCTGGAAATGGACGCCGTCCACCTGACGGCTGTCCCGCCACTCAAATCCGAAAGAGAACGACATGAGCAACGCTTCGTCGAAGCCCAATGTGCTATGGTTCCTGCCGACCCATGGCGACGGCCGCTATCTCGGCACCTCGCAAGGCGGCCGCGAGGTCAACTTCAACTATCTGCGCCAGGTGGCGCAGGCCGCCGATCAGCTCGGCTATTACGGTGTGCTGATCCCGACGGGACGCAGCTGCGAGGATTCCTGGATCGTGGCGTCGGCCGTGGCGCCATTCACCGAGAAGCTGCGCTATCTCGTCGCGGTGCGTCCGGGTCTGCAATCGCCGGCCGTGGCCGCGCGCATGACCGCGACACTCGACCGCGTCACCAACGGTCGCCTGCTGGTCAACGTCGTCACCGGCGGCGATCCGGTCGAGAACAAGGGCGACGGCATCTTCCTGTCGCATGAGGAGCGCTACGAGGTCACCCGCGAGTTTCTCACCGTCTACAACGCGCTGCTCGAAGGCGAATCCGTCAACTTCGCCGGCAAGCACATCAAGGTCGAGGATGGCCGGCTGCTGTTCCCACCGGTGCAGTCGCCACGCCCGCCGCTGTTCTTCGGAGGCTCGTCGGATGCCGGCATCGACGTCGCCGTCGATACGGTCGAGAAGTATCTTACCTGGGGCGAGCCGCCGGCAGATGTCGCGGCGAAGATCGCCAAGGTGAGAGCAGTCGCCGACAGCCGTGGCCGCAGGCTGTCGTTCGGCATCCGCCTGCATGTGATCGTGCGCGAGACCAACGCGGAGGCGTGGGTCGCCGCCGACGACCTCATCAAGCACGTCACCGACGACACCATCGCCTCGGCACAGAAGATTTTTGCGCGGATGGATTCGGTCGGCCAGCAGCGCATGTCGCAGCTGCACGGCGGCCGGCGCGACAAGCTCGAGATCAGCCCGAACCTGTGGGCTGGCGTGGGCCTCGTCCGCGGCGGCGCCGGCACCGCGCTGGTCGGCGATCCCGACACGGTCGCGGCGCGCATCCGCGAGTACCAGGAGCTCGGCATCGACACCTTCATCCTGTCCGGCTACCCGCATCTCGAAGAAGCCTACCGCTTCGCCGAGCTGGTGTTTCCCAAGCTTGGGCTGAACGTGTCCGAGCAGGCCGGCAACGTGACCAAACTGCGCACCAACACCGGCCCATTCGGTGAGACCATCGCCAACGAGCATCGTCCGTTGCAGAGAGCCTCGCAGTCATGAGCCTGATCGAAAGTCTTCCCAAGGTCCGCAAGCTCGTGGTGCCGCGCGCGGATGCGCTGATCCCCTGGCTGGTGCCGCTCGCGATCATCCTGATCTGGCAGGCGGCCTCGGTCGCCGGCCTGGTGTCGCCGCGGGTACTGCCGGCGCCGACCGACGTCGCACGCGCCGGATGGAAGCTGCTGCTATCAGGCGAACTCGGCCGCAACATCTGGGTCAGCTTCTGGCGCGCCTCGATCGGCTTCTTGATCGGTGGCGGCATCGGCTTCGCCTTCGGGCTCGCCAATGGCCTGTCGCAGCTGTCGGCGAAACTGACGGACACCACGCTGCAGATGGTGCGCAACGTGCCACATCTGGCGCTGATCCCGCTGGTCATCCTGTGGTTCGGCATCGACGAGAGCGCAAAACTGTTCCTGGTGGCCCTCGGCGTGTTCTTCCCCGTCTACCTCAACACGCTGCACGGGATTCGCACCGTCGATCCGCAACTCATTGAAATGGGTCGCGTCTACGGCATGACCGACGGCGAACTGTTTCGCCGCGTGATCTTCCCCGGTGCGTTGCCGTCGATCTTCGTCGGTCTGCGCTTCGCGCTCGGCATCATGTGGCTCACCTTGATTGTCGCCGAGACGATCGCGGCTTCTTCGGGCCTCGGCTACATGGCGATGCAGGCGCGCGAGTTCATGCAGATCGACGTCGTCGTGCTTTCCATCCTGATCTACGCCCTGCTGGGCAAGGTCGCCGACAGCGCTTCGCGGGTGCTGGAACGGACGACGCTGTCCTGGCATCCGGCCTTCAGCAAACATTGAGGTTCGTAAATGCAGCAAGCGCTCCGAATTCCCGTGTCCGGCGTCGAGGCGATCGACGGCACTGACGTGATCGGGCATGCCGAGGCCTTCCGCCACGCGAGGAAGCCCGGCGTGACCCCGGCCAAACCCGCGACGCGCGGCCTGCCGCTGGTGATCCGCGACCTTCGCAAGGCGTTCGGCGACAACGAGGTGCTGCGCGGCATCGATCTCGAGATTCCGGGCGGTCAGTTCGTGGCGATCGTCGGTCAGAGTGGCTGCGGCAAGAGCACGCTGCTCCGCCTGATCGCAGGTCTGGACAAGCCGACGTCGGGCAGCATCAGCTTCGGTGAAGCCGCGGCGCGGCCCGAGGACGTCCGCGTCATGTTCCAGGAACCGCGGCTGCTGCCGTGGGCGCGGGTGCTCGGCAATGTCGAGGTCGGCCTCGGCCGCGAGCGCAAGGCCGCCGGCGCCCATGAGCGCGCGCGGCAGGCGCTGGAGGAAGTGGGTCTCGCCGACAAGCGCGACCAATGGCCGGCGGTGCTGTCCGGCGGCCAGAAGCAGCGCGTCGCGCTGGCGCGCGCGCTCGTCAGCGGTCCGCGCCTGCTGGCGTTCGACGAGCCGCTCGGCGCCCTCGATGCGCTGACGCGGATCGCGATGCAGCGGCTGCTGGAGCGGGTCTGGGCCGATCAAACCTTCACCGCAATCCTGGTCACCCATGACGTGGCGGAAGCCGTGGCCCTGGCCGACCGGGTTCTGGTCATCGAGAATGGCCGGATCGCCGAGGATATCGTGGTCGATCTGCCGCGCCCGCGCCAGCGTGGCTCTGCGGAGCTTGCGGCGCAGGAAGGCTCGATCCTGGGCCAGTTGCTTGGACCGGGCGCGGCGGGTTAGGAGAGAATATCGCAATGAACTCCATCGTCCGCCTCATGCCCGACGCCACCGCGCTTCAGCCCGATTTCCGCTCCGCGATGCGCCAGCTGGTCGGCGGCGTGAGCGTGATCACCGTCGGGCGCGGCGATGAGGTCACCGGCATGACGGTGAGTTCGCTGTCATCGCTCTCCATCGAGCCGGCGTCCGTGATCGTGAGCCTCAATCGGAACGCCTCGTCATGGCCGATCCTGCAGCGGGAGCGCGTTTTCGGCGCCAATCTGCTCGCCGCGGGCCAGATCGGCGTGGCCGAGCGGTTCTCGGGTAAAGGCGGTCTCAGAGGCGCCGAGCGGTTCGCCGGCGCCGAGTGGCGCAAGCACGTGACCGGCGTGCCGCTCCTGGTCGGGGCACTCGCCGCGCTGGACTGCGAGGTCGAGGAGATCATCGAGCGGCACTCTCATGGCATCGTGATCGGCCGCGTGGTGCATGTCGAGGTGGCGCCGCAATCGGCAGCCCTGGCATATTGGCATGGCGGCTATGTGCACGTCGACCGCGACGCGGACGTGGCCCGGCTCGCCCCCCTCGGCGGGCCCGATCCGCAGGACGAGCCATAGGCGGTGAGCGGCGGTTGGCCGCAGGGTGGCGTCCCGAAGCTGGACGCCGTAAAAGCACCGCGGCCTTGAGGCGGTGTTTGCGGCGGAGCTGATGAAACGGATCGGAACCTGGGCGCTCTATGTGATCGGCACGGCCGCGATCCTGTATCTCGCGCTCTATGCCTATGCCGTGCTGACGCAACGCGAGTTCACGCCCGGCGATCCCATTCACATCTTCCGCAATCCCGAGGCGCCGAACTATTCGTAAGGCTGTGCCCGGCGACGACGCGCCGGCGTATTCTCGCGAACCCATGGATCCGGGGACTGTTCACAGTCCTGTAGCTGCATCCAATCGTCGGTCAGAAACTGCACGCGGCAGCGGCGCCACACTTTGATGTGTCCGCCATCCGGCGACGTCTCGACATCGGACAGCGACAGGGTGGGCGGCCGCCAGCGATAGCTGCGTTCGTTGTCCCAACCGTCGCAGCCCTCCCTGCCACAGGCAACCGTTCGCGAGATCAGCTTGCCCTTGCCTGCGAAGCACCAGCTCCGGGCGCCCCATTCCTGACCCGACGACGGATTGACGAGCGGCGCGTGCGACGTCTGCTCCCAGCAGCCTGACAGCACGCCGCGCGTTGCGGCATCAGCCGGCGAAACGGCAAGCGGCGCGCCGAGGGCCAGCGCGCCGCCGAGAACGAACCGGATAGGCAGATTATACGGGGCTCGGCATGCGCGGCGTATCGCCGGAGCCCGGCGGCGGGATCGGCACGCCGCCGTCGGCATATTCGTTGAGCTTGTTGCGCAACGTGCGGATCGAGATGCCCAAGATATTGGCCGCATGTGTCCGATTGCCTAGGCAGTGCTTCAGGGTCTCCAGGATCAGGTCACGTTCGACATCGGCGACCGTGCGGCCGACCAAGGCGCGCGTGACCTGCTCCGCCGCCATCGTAGCATGCGCTACGGCGGGTTGGGTCTTGCCGATGTCGAGGCGGGTGCCGTCGGGCGTGAGGATGGCATCCGGCCCGATCTCGTCGCCCTGCGCCATCAGCACCGCGCGATGCATCGTGTTCTCCAGCTCGCGCACGTTGCCCGGCCAGCGGTTGGTGGTGAGGATGCGCTTGGCCTCCGCCGAGATCGGCCGCAGCGGTACGGCATTGGCCTCGGAATATTTGCGCGCGAAATGCTGCGCCAGCTCGAGAATGTCGGCGGGGCGCTCGCGCAGGGGAGGGATCTTCAGGTTCACGACGTTGAGCCGGAACAAGAGGTCCTCGCGGAACGAGCCCTCGCGCACGGCGTCGGCCAGGTTGCGGTTGGAGGTCGCGATGATGCGGATGTCGACGGGGACGGGGCGGGTGCCGCCGACGCGGTCGATCACGCGCTCCTGGATGGCGCGCAAGAGCTTCGACTGAAGCCGCACGTCCATTTCCGAGATTTCGTCCAGCAGGAGCGTGCCGCCATTGGCCTCCTCGAACTTGCCGATGCGGCGGGCGACGGCCCCGGTGAAGGCGCCCTTCTCATGGCCGAACAGCTCGGACTCCAGGAGGTGCTCAGGGATTGCGGCGCAGTTGATCGAGATGAAGGGACGCTTGGCGCGGGCCGAGCGGGTGTGGACGTAGCGCGCCAGCACCTCCTTGCCGGTGCCGGACTCGCCGGTGATCATCACCGAGGCATCGGAGCCGGCGATCTGCTGGGCGAGCTTGATCACCTTCGCCATCGCCTCGTCGCGATAGACGAGGTCGCGGCTGTCATTGGCGACGGCGGCGAGCACGGCGGCGATCAGTTCGGGATCCGGCGGCAGCGGAATGTATTCCTTGGCGCCGGCATGGATGGCGGCGACCGCGGCGCGTGCATCGCTGGTGATGCCGCAGGCGACGATCGGCACGTGGATGTGCTCTGCATCGAGCCGCATCACCAGGTCGCGGATGTCGAGCGCGACGTCGACGAGGAGCAGGTCGGCGCCCTTGCCGCCGCGCAGCACCCGCATCGCCTGCTCGTTGTCCTCGGCATGGGTGACGGTGGCGCCGTTCTCCATGGCGATCTTGGTGGCCGTCGTCAGCTGGCCCTTCAGCGTTCCGACGATGAGAAGCCGCATGTTGGTCTCCTATTCGGTCGTGCCGCTCTCGATCGGCACGCAGGTCATGTCTGTCAGTTGCGGTCGGACTTGATGATTTCGGTCATCGTCACGCCGAGCTTGTCTTCGACCAGAACCACCTCGCCGCGTGCCACGAGCCGGTTGTTGACGTAGATGTCGATCGCCTCGCCGACCTTGCGGTCGAGCTCGAGCACGGTGCCGGGCCCGAGCTTCAGGAGCTCGCCGACATCCATCTTGGAGCGGCCGAGCACGGCCGAGACCTGAACCGGGACGTCGAACACCGCCTCGAGGTCGGCCGCGATGCGCGCGGCATGCTCTTCCTCGTTGTAGCCGACGTCCCCACCCAGCGGAGGCGCGTCCGCCGCATTGAGGTCGGGAAGCGGGATCTCGTTGTCGCTCATGACTTAACTCCCTCGGCCACCACAGCGGCCTAGTTCTTCTTGGACGCCATGTAGCGTCCGACCAGCTCGTTGATCTTGGCGTCGATCGCAGCGCGCTCCAGCACGACGCCGCCATCGGCCCATTCGATACGGCAGTCGCCGGTCGCGATCTCCGGCTCGGCGAGTATCACGAGGCGCCCCTCGAAGCCGCTCTGCTTGGCGAGCTTCTCGATCTTCTCGCGGGCGAGCTCGTACAGCGTCTCGTTGATGCGCAGCACGAGGTGCGGCGTGGCAACCAGATGCGCGAAGCAGTCGTGCACGAGTCCAATGATCTCGCCGAGCGGCTCCGCCTCGACCAGCGCCGCGCACAGCTTGCGGGCGACGGCGACCGCGACATCGACGGCCTCGGTTTCCATCCGCTGCTCGATGCCTTCGAAGCGGGCGGAGATGCCCTGCAATTGGATGTTGATCTGCTCCAGCGCCGAGGCGACGCGGCGGTCGGCCTCGACCTTGGCTTCGCGCTGCGCCGCCTCGTAGCCGTTGCGATAGGCGGCGGCTTCGGCGGCCGCGACCTTCTGTGCGATTTCCGCGGACGTTGCCGCACGCTCCCGCGTCGTCTTCTCCGGCGCGGCGAAGTCGGTATCGAACAGGAATTTCGCAGGCTGAGCCATCAATACACCAGTTCGTCGTCGGCGCGGTTCTTGCTGAGCATGATCTCGCCCTTTGCGGCGAGGTCCTTGGCGAGATTGACGAGCAGGGCCTGCGCCTCGTCGACGTCGCGCAGCCGCACCGGCCCCATGGCGGCCATGTCGTCCTGCAGCATCTTGGCGGCGCGCGACGACATGTTGCCGAAGAAGAAGTTGCGGACCTCCTCGTTGGCGCTCTTGAGCGCCACGCCGAGCTTGTCCTTGTCGACATTGCGCAGCAGGGTCTGCGCCGAGGCGGAATCGAGCTTGATCAGGTCGTCGAAGGTGAACATCAGCGCCTTGATGCGCTCGGCCGATTCGCGGTTCTCTTCCTCGAGCGACGTGATGAAGCGGGTCTCGGTCTGGCGGTCGAAATTGTTGAAGATTTCGGCCATCACCTCGTGGGCGTCACGGCGGCGGGTCTGCGACAGGTTCGACATGAACTCGACGCGCAGGGTCTGCTCGACGCGCTCGATGACCTCCTTCTGCACCGCTTCCATGCGCAGCATGCGGCCGATGACGTCGAGCGCCATGTCCTCGGGCAGGATCGCGAGCACGCGGGCGGCATGCTCCGGCTTCAGCTTGGACAGCACGACCGCGATGGTCTGCGGATATTCGTTCTTGAGGTAGTTGGCGAGCACCTCTTCCTGGACGTTGGAGAGCTTCTCCCACATGTTGCGGCCGGCGGGGCCGCGGATCTCGTCCATGATGCCGTTGACGCGCTCCGGCGGCAGGTATTGCTGCAGCAGGCGCTCGGTGGCGTCGAAATTGCCCATCAGCGCGCCGGAGGCCGACATGCGCGAGACGAATTCGAGCATCAGGTCCTCGACCACGTCGGCTTCGATGGTTCCCAGCGTCGACATCGCCAGCGACAGTTCGCGCACCTCGTCGTCATCGAGCTGCTGCCAGATCTTGCCGCCATACTGCTCGCCGAGCGCGAGCATCATCACGGCGGCGCGCCGTGGGCCGCTCAAGGGCTCGGTCTTCTCGCGCTGCGCCTGGCGGCTCGCCAAGGTCGCGATGACCGTGGAAATGTCGTTGTTGTTGGCGTTGGCGTTCTGGGTCTGCGGCAGCGACATGGCGTCTACGTTCTTTTCAGTTCAGGCGGTTCACGTCGATCGGGTCAGCTCTGCGGCTCGGCGAGCCACTGGCGGATGATGGCGGCGGCTTCGCCCGGGTTGCGGTCGGCCAGCTCGCCCACCCGGTGGACGGACTGAGCGTGGACCTGGCCCTGGACCTGGGCGACGTCGATCATGTTGGCGGTCTGCTGGGCGTGAGCGGCTGCCTGGATGGTTTCGTCGGTGAGGGCCGGCAGGCCGCCGCCCGGGGCGGCGATCTCCTCGCTGGCGATGATCTTCTTCACCAGCGGCCGCACCACCATGAACACGACCACGATGCCGAGCAGCATCATCACCGCGAGCTCGATGACGTACATGACGTCATCCTTGGTGAAGTGGAGCATGCCGAGGAAGCCGGTGGGCTCGTTGATCTGCGGCACGGCGGGAGCGTCGGCGAATTTCAGGTTGACCACCTCGACCTGGTCGCCGCGCTTCTGGTCGAAGCCGATGGCGGAGCGGACCAGTGCGGCGATGCGGTCGAGCTCGTCCTTGCTGCGCTCTTGATAGACCAGCTCGCCCTTTTCGTTCTTCGAGTAGGCGCCGTCGACCAGAACCGCGACCGAGATGCGGTTGACCCGTCCGGCCTCGGTGACTTCGGTCTTGGTGGTCCGGGAGATCTCGTAATTGTTGGTCTCTTCGGTCTTCTTGCTCTGGTCCCGCGGCTGTTGCGGCGGCGCGTTCTGCTGGTTGCCCGGCAGCTCGTTGTTGACCGTGACCTGGCCGTTGTTCTCGTTGGTCGCCGACTGCTCTTCGCGGGTCTGGCTCGAGCGCAGCACGCGGCCTTCCGGATCGTAGCGGTCGGAGGTCTGGGTGATGCGGTTGTAGTCGAAGTCGGCGGACAGCTGGACGCGGGCGCGGCCCGCTCCGACCACCGAGGAGACGATGTCCTCGACCTGCTTGCGCATCCGCTTCTCGAAGGCGTTGCGGCGCTCGTCGCCGACCTGCTGGTCGATGTCGGTCTGGGTGCCGTCGGCAAGCAGCTGGCCGGCCTCGTCGACGATCGACACCCGCTGCGGCTTCAGGCCGTTGACGGCGGAGGCGACGAGGTGGCGGATGGCGCGGATCTGCGCCGGCTCGAGGGTGCCGCGCACGCGCACGACGATCGAGGCGGACGGCTCCGGGGTCTCACGCGAAAACAGCGGCCGCTCCGGCAGGACGAGATGGACGCGCGCCGCCTGGACACGGTCGATGGCGCGGATGGTGCGGGCGAGTTCGCCCTCGAGCGCGCGGAGATGGTTGATGTTCTGGACGAAGCTCGTGGTGCCCAGCGCGTCCGACTTGTCGAAGATCTCGTAGCCGACGCCGCCGCCCTTGGGCAGGCCGCCCTCGGCGAGCTTCATGCGCAGCCGGGTCACCTTGTCCTTGGGCACCAGGATCACGCTGCCTTCATTGCGCATCTCGAAGGGAATGCCCTGCCGCTCCAGATCCTTGATGATGCTGGAGGAGTCTTCCATCGTCAGGTCGGTGAAGAGGGTGGTCATCTGCGGCGCGGTCACGCGCATGATGACGAAGCCGAAGAAGCCGATTAAGGCAGCGGTGACTGCGATCATGGCGGTGAGCCGCGCGGCGCCCAAACCCTTCAGGAAGTCCAAGAGACCTTGCAAGCAACTGCCCCATAGTTCGGCATTCGACGGGTGGCCGCTGAAAGGTGATTTGAGCTTCGCGGGCCTTTACGGCCGGTTGCATCGATCGCGAAATTCAATCCTTAACCTTCACCAGCACCCGCATTCCAGGTGGCGATCCGATGTCGGCCGCTGCCCCGCCATTCGCGGGACGGGGCGCGGAGGTTGAATCGAACCACTGGGCAATTATTGCCTATGGGAAGGTTTCGATATGGTTAACGGTGGTTAAAGGGTCCTAACAAAGTGTAGACATGCAAAAAATCGGCTTGGCAGGGCCAAGCCGATTTTCGAAGAAATCCCGTCGCGTCGGCAACGATCTATTGGCGATATTGCTGAATTCGGGTGGTGCGCAGGCCGGCGAGACCGTGCTGGTCGATCGAGAACTGCCACGACAGGAATTCGTCGACGGTCAGGGTGTAGCGGCTGCACGCTTCCTCGAGGGACAGCAAGCCGCCGCGAACGGCGGCAACGACTTCAGCCTTTCGGCGAATGACCCACCTCTTGGTGCCTGGCGCAGGCAAATCCGCGATGGTGAGTGGGCTGCCGTCAGGCCCGATGACGTATTTCACCCTCGGGCGATGGGGTTCTGTCATGGCGTACTCACAAACTCTTAACCACTGAACTCACGGTAAGACCCTACGCCGCCTCGCTTAAAATTTGCCTAAGCCGAGGGCGCGAATCCGGCGTTGCGCGCGAACGCCGCCACTTCCGGTGGCGCTGCGCCCCGGGAGCGGAATCGTGGTGAATGATTGGTTAAGAATTTCCGGCGCTTACGCTGACAGGTCGCCGCGGCGGCTGAGCTTGTTCAAGTCCAGCCGGGATCGGTTCAGATGGGGTGGGAGCTAGCTCACGATCCGCTGGATCTGGTTCACCGTGTAGGTCTGGCCGCCGATCGTCAGCAACGGCGGCTGCTGGGTCAGGTCGACCGAGGACACGGTGCCCTGGACCTGGGTCGAGATCGCCACCGGACTGCCATTGGTCACATCGGTCGCGACCGTCGTGATCTTGTACTGCCCGTCCGGCCATTGGGTGCCGTCATTGCCCTGGCCGTTCCAGTTGTAGGTCTGATTGTTGCCGGCGCTGGCGGTATATTTGCCGGTGAAGACGGTCTGGCCAACGCTGTTGGTGATGTTGACGGTGAGGTTGCAGTCCTTGGGGATGCTGAGGTCCCAACTCGCCTTTCCGCTGGCCATGGTCGTCGTGGAGCCGCTGACCACGGCGGTCTTGCCGACGAAGGCCAGCGCCTGGGTCGCCTGCGTCGCCTGCTGCATCGTGAGCAGCGATGCGAGCTGGTCGTTGGTCTTGAGCTGCTGCTCGACGCCGGCAAACTGCACGAGCTGCTGGGTGAACTGATTGGTGTCCAGCGGATCCAACGGATTCTGGTTCTGCAACTGCGTCGTCAGCAGCGTCAGGAAGGTCTGGAAATTGCCGGCAATCGTCGAGCCTGTGCTCGAGCCGAGGCTGTTGTTGCCGGTTGACGAATTGGTGTTGGTCGTGCCCGAGACTGGCGGGCTTGACGTGATCGCGTCGCCGATTGCCATGGAAGCCTCCTGTTAAACCCTGATATCCACGCCGCCTTGCGTGCCGAACATCCGTCCATAGGACCGTCCGGCGAGCTGGACCGGGACGTTTTCGTCCTCGGTCACGATCAGGCGTTGTGCGTTGCCATTCTGTTGATAATCGCCGCCATTCTGGCCGGACGAGTTCTGGTCGCGCAGCGAGAACTGCAATCCGCTGTTGTTGCTCTTGAGGCCGGCGTCCTGCAGCGCCTGCTGGAGCTGCGGCGCCGTCTGCTGCAGCATCGCCAGCGTCTCCGGCTTCTCGACCCGCAGATGCGAGGTCACCTGGCCATTGCGGTCGACGTCGATGCGGACGTCGATGCGGCCGAGCTCGGCCGGATCCAGTCGGATCTCGAAGCGGCTCTTGCCGTTGAGCGCCGAGGCTGCGATCTCGACGGCAAGCCCATGAAGCGGCACAGCGGCCGCCGTGGCGGCGGTCGCGGTCAGGTTGGCCGCGGTGATCTGGCTGGTCGATGCGGCCGGCGTGGACAGCTGGGGCTGCGCGGCGGCCGTGGCCTGTGCGCTCGGATCGGGCGCCGGCGCGTTGGTCTGGCTGGTCGTCGGCGCGGCGTTGCGATCATGTGAGGCCGGTGCCTGCAAATTGCCGTTCGCCTTCCCGTCGCCGGCCTCGACGGAGTCCGGCTTGGCTGCAACAGCGGGCTGTTGCGCGAGCGCGTCCTGGCCCGGCTGCTGAGTGGACTGGACGTTGCCATTGCCCGGTTCGGTGACCTTGCCGGCTGCGCCGTCGGCGAGCCCCGTCTTGGTCTGGGTGCCCGGCTTGCCCGTCGTCTTGGTGCTGCCGGGAACGGCCGCATCGAGCGCGGCGGTGAAGGTCTGATCGGCAGATGCGGCAGCGTCGCCGGAGGTCGCCGCTGCCGTCTCGGGCGCCGTCGCGGTTGATCCGGCGCCGTCGGCATCCTTGGCCGCCCCGGTGGATTTGGCTGCGGCCGCCAGCAGACCTGCCGCGGCATCGACCGAGCCCTGCGGGCCAACACCGGCCGCTCCGACGGGCGCGGTCGCGCCGGGCGCATTGGTTTTGCCGTCGCCGCCCGCCGTGCCATCGCCGGTGGCGGGGTTGGTGAGGGTGATGTCGGGCTGGATGACGACGGCGACCGGCGTCGGCACGGCCACGGTCTGCTCGGCTATAGCGGTCGTCGCAGCGCTCGCATCCGTGCTGGCCTGATCGCCGTCCTTCTTGTCGCCCGTCTTGCCGTCGCTGGTCTTTCCGTCGGCGGTCCCGGCCGCATCGGTCTTGGTCGGCGTGCCGGTGGTCGCGTCAGCCGTGGTATCGGGACCGCTGGCGTCGGCGCCCGCAGTGCTGCCGTCGGCCTTGTCCGCCGGCTTGTCCTGCGACTTGGCCTGGGTGGTGCGATCGGCGTCGCCGGCCCGCGCCGGCTCGCGGCTCGGGGTGGAAGCGCTGCCGGCGCGCGGTGACGGCGACGCGGAGGTGGGCGGCGACGCTGTCGACGGATCCGGAGTCGCGGCGTCGACCAGCGCCGAGAAGCTGTCGGACGGCTGCGGAGCGTCCTGACGGGACTGTCTCGGCGCCGTGGTCTTGAGAACCGTGCCTGCCTGGATGTCTGACGTGACGCTGAACACCTTGGACCCTCTCGCGATGAACTCGACCAAGCAGTTCAGCAAGGAGCGGGCCAAGCCGGCGCAACTGAAAATAGTCAATAAATTCAATTTCTTATGGAATCGATCGCGGCGCGGATCCCCCGCCGCGTCCTCGCCATTTCTGCCCGGCCGGCAAGATTTGCCGCCGGCATCTGCGACCGGCGCAATTGCTTCGCAGGAAGTGCGCCTATATTAGAGACAGATGCTTTCGTGTTGTTTCCGATCAGGACATCCTGTCCGGAGATCGCCCGAAGCAAGCCATCCGCAAAGACGGCGCATGCGAGGCGTTCCCGCGCCGGGAACCCGTTGCCTGACGCCGCGATCGCAGTGACCGGATCATGCTCAACAGTCTCGATCTCGAAGGCCGTCCTGAAGACACCAGGGTCGTCGTCGCCATGTCCGGCGGCGTGGACTCCTCGGTGACGGCCGCGCTGCTGAAGTCGGAAGGCTACGACGTCGTCGGCATCACCCTGCAGCTCTACGATCACGGCGCGGCGACGCACCGCAAGGGCGCGTGCTGCGCCGGCCAGGACATCCACGATGCCCGCAACGTCGCCGAGCGCCTCGGCATCCCGCATTACGTGCTGGACTACGAAGACCGCTTCCGCGAGTCGGTGATCGACAATTTCGCCGCCAGCTACGCTTCGGGCGAAACGCCGGTGCCGTGCATCGAGTGCAATCGCGCCATCAAGTTCGGCGATCTCCTGAAGACCGCGCGCGAGCTCGGCGCCTCCGTGCTCGCCACCGGCCACTACGTCGCCTCGCGGCGGCTGGCGGACGGATCGCGCGCGCTCACTTGCGCGGCGGACAGCGATCGCGACCAGAGCTACTTCCTGTTCGCGACCACGCGCGAGCAGCTCGATTATCTGCGCTTTCCGCTCGGCGACATGACCAAGCCGGAGGTGCGCGAGCTCGCGCGCCGCTTCGGACTGGAGGTCGCCGACAAGCACGACAGTCAGGACATCTGCTTCGTGCCGACCGGCCGCTACACCGACATCATCGGCAAGCTGCGCCCGAACGCGATGGAGCCGGGCGAGATCGTCGATCTCAATGGCCGCGTTCTCGGCGTGCATCAGGGCATCGCGAACTACACGATCGGTCAGCGCAAGGGCCTCGGCATCGCTGCCGGCGCGCCGCTCTACGTCGTCAAGCTGGACGTCGCCACCCGCCGCGTCGTGGTCGGCCCGCGCGAGGCGCTGCGCACGCATCGCATCACGCTGCGCGAGGTCAACTGGATCGGTGACGGCGCGCTCGACGCCGCCGCGCGCGAGGGCCTCGAATTGTTCGTGCGGGTGCGCTCGACGCGGCCGCCGCAGCCGGCTTGGCTGCGCGGTGCGGACGGCCGTTACGAGGTCGAGCTGGTCGCCGGCGAAGAGGGCGTCTCGCCGGGCCAGGCCTGCGTGTTCTACGATGCCGCGTCCGGCCGCGCCCGCGTGCTCGGTGGCGGCTTCATCCAGAGCGCCGTTGCGGAAAGCAGCAGCTTGGGCGGCAACGTGATCAGGCCGCAGCGCGTGGCCGAGCCGGTCCGCGGCTGATCAGCATCCATCATTCGGGGCAGGGGCATGGGGGACATCGACCGCGCGGGGGTCGAAAAGGCCTATGAGCGCTGGGCGCCGATCTACGATCTGGTGTTCGGCAAGGTCTTCGATCAGGGCCGCCAATCGACCATCGCGGAAGCCGATCGCATCGGCGGCCGCATTCTCGACGTCGGCGTCGGCACCGGTCTGTCCTTGTCGGACTATGCCCGGACCACGAAGATCTGCGGCGTCGATATCTCCGAGCCGATGCTGCGGCGGGCGCAGGCCCGCGTGCGCGAGCTGAAGCTCTTCAACGTCGAGACGCTCGCGGTGATGGACGCGAAGCATCTCGCGTTTCCCGACAATTTCTTCGACGCGGTGGTCGCGCAATACGTCATCACCGCGGTGCCGGATCCCGAAGCGACGCTCGATGATTTCATCCGCGTGCTGAAGCCGGGCGGCGAGCTGATCCTGGTCAACCATATCGGCGCCGAGAGCGGCCCGCGCCGCATCTTCGAGCTCGCCTTCGCGCCGATCGCGCGCCGGCTCGGCTGGCGGCCGGAGTTCCCCTGGGCCCGGCTGGTGAACTGGGCCGCAAAGCATGGCGGCGTCACGCTGGCCGAGCGCCGGCCGATGCCACCGCTCGGACACTTCTCGCTCATTCGCTACCGCAAGGGCTGACCGCCAGATCCTCTGGCCGTGCGCTTTGCCACGCCATCCGCGCGGAACGCGAACGCGGGGTTTGCGTTGCCCCGCCATGAGCATCAGGCAATCCTTGTTCCTCTCCTTGGCACTGGTCTCGGCCGCGGCCGCGGCTGCGGCCCACGCCCAGGCGCCGCCGACGGCGGCCACACCTCCGCAGGCGACGGCGCCGGCCCCCGACGCGAATGCCGCCTGTGCGCCGAATGCCCGCGCGACGGCGACGCCCGACGGCATCACCACCGGCAGTGCCGGCGAGCCGCTCGGCGACAAGCTGGCGAAGACCAACGGTGTGTTGTGTCCGCCGAGCGGGGTCGATCCGGAGATGCACGCGCCGACCCCGGAGGGCGGCACGACGCCGGTGATCCCGCCGCCCGGCAGCCCCGGCGGCAATCCGAACGTGCAGCCGAAATGAGCCTCTTGTGATCTGCATTGCCGAGCCGTCGCTCTTGGCGCACACATCGGCCTGTGGCCCTCGACGAGCGGCGGATACATGCGCAAGGCCTTGGAGAGTCGTCCGGAAATCCCCTGGTGTGAAAACCGCTGCTGCCCGCGAGCTTTGCTTGACAGGGGCGGAGACGCCTCCTTATATGCCGCCCGTTCACAAGGCCCGGCGCCCGCTTCGACCGGTCTTGCCTTGATCGAACATCGTGGCGGGGTAGCTCAGCTGGTTAGAGCACGGGAATCATAATCCTGGGGTCGGGGGTTCGAGTCCCTCCCCCGCTACCACGCGTGACCCACTATTGTAGCTGCCGTCTGGGAACACTCCTTTCCCGAGTAAAGCAGCTAGCTTTCCCTTCACTTCGATCTCAAATCCTTCCCTGGGTCCCTTCGGGTAAATCGTGACGCTGTGCACGAGAGCCCGGAAATCGTCGATGAGCGTGCCTCGGTCGTCCTCGGCAATGGCGTGGTCCGCCAAGGTTTCCGCTAGCGCATCGACGGTTGCGACATATCGGTCCAAGGTTGCCGGGTGAAGGGCAACCGGAACAGGCGCTTCCTCGAGCGCGGCCAGTTCCGCCTCTACCCGCTCTCGCTCCTCTTTGAGCTCGGCGATGCGTTGCCGAGCGTCGTCCTCCGAAATGACGTATCGGACGACAAGATCGATGTTGCGCTGCCGCTCGCCCTCGATCCGATCGCGCTTCGCCTCCAGGCGCGTGCGTGTTGCGGCGGCGTCTCCGGCAAGGCGCTCTCGTTCACGATTATAGTTGCGCACATAGGTCTCGATCAGCCGAGGATCCTTCAGTTCTTCGGCCATGCCGCTGAGGACCAGATTTTCGACGTCGCGAAGGTACAAGATTCTGCGGTTCGAACAGCTGCCGCTTTCGCGCACGGCCGAGCAGCGGACGCGGGTCTTGCCCGTTTTGTCCCGGTCATGCACCGACAGGCCGGATCCGCAGCAACCGCAGCGAAGAAGTCCGGAAAGCAGATGTGGCGTTCGGCGCTTGACGTGGCTGGCGAGACGGCTCTTCTGCGACTTCAACAGATGAGCCTGTTCCCAAATGGACTGTTCGACGATCCGCAAATGGGGGGCTTCGATGCGCTGCCACTCGTCCGGCGGATTGGGCCGAGACAGCCGCTTTCCGGTGTCGGGATCTTTGACCATCCGGACCTTGTTCCAGACGATGCGACCCGCATACAGCTCATTGAAAATGAGGCCGTTCCCGCGCTGCGCGTTGCCGTTGATCGTCGATGCATTCCACCGCGGGCCTCGCGGCGGACGAATTTCCTCGCGATTGAGATCCCGCGCAATGTCGCGAGGTGTTCGTCCGTCGGCATAAGCGGCGAAGATGCGCCGAACGACGGCGGCCTCCTGCTCGACGATTTCGAGCTCGCCGGGTTTGCCGGCGACCGCACGATAGCCATAGGCGCGCCCGCCAGCGTGGCGGCCATCGCGTATCACGCCGGCCATACCGCGCCGGACTTTCTTCGCGCCATCCTCGCGTTGCATCTGTCCGACGAGACCGCGAATCCCTATCAGGATGGAGTCTGCCGTGCCGTCATGCACCGCTTGGATCTGGATCCCCTGAAAGGACAGCCTCTTGTGAATTCCGGCGAGATCCTCCATGTCGCGCGAGAGCCGATCCAACGCCTCCACGACTACGACATCGAATGTGTGCAGGCGTGCAGCATCCATCAGCTGCATCAAGCCATCGCGTCCAAAAACCGAGGCCCCAGACCGGGCCTTGTCCTCGAACGTAGCGACGACTGAGAGCTGATGACGCGCCGCATAGGTCCGACACAAAGCGATCTGATCTTCAGTCGATCTTTCGCTTTGGAGCTCGGTCGAGAATCTGGCGTAAATGGCTGCGCGCTTCATCATGAACACCATTGCTGCGGCACCGAGAGTTGACCGCATCAAGATGGCATTTTGTCAGCGGCTCTCTTTCCCGCAGATGATCGCGCCTCGCATCGGCAATCGCAAGCGCTTCAACGAATTTGGCCAGGGCATTGTCAGTTTCGGCAACACAGCCTGTTGCCCGATGCGATCCCTGTCCGGTCTTTTGTCGCGCCATCTCAACAGGATGCTGCGCGGGGAGAGCCGAGGCGAGATCGGGGAACGATGAAGCGTAGCATTGGATAGAATCGAGAACAGAAACGTCGTTTGGATGCGGATCGCTTTGACCTTGGGCACTGTGCCTGCCGTCGGCACAGTCAAAAGAGGGGTGTCCGGAAACGGAAGAGGATCGGAGACGCGCTCGCCGTTTAGGATGCGCTGGCGAAGGAAAGGGTCCGGGATCGAAAGTGGGCGGTGTATGAAGTGAGGATACGAGAGCACGAGTCTTTACGTTCTGCGGCCGGTTGAAGGATCGGAAATCGAGCTCACCGCGGCTTCCTCGAATCGACCTTCCGCACGCCATCCGGCTGGATCTGCGATCCATCGGTTTATATCGGATTCATGCCAGCCCGAACCGTTGCTGCTGATTTTGAGCTGGGCCGGGAACGTGCCCTCGGCGATCTTGCGGTAGATTGTGGACCGGGACAGCCCGGTCCTGGTGAGGATGGTCTTCAACCTGATGATCTGGTTCGCGCATGGCCGTGATGCCCTTCGCTGGTCGATTCTGAGGTGTTGTGAGACCAGAGAGGCCAAACAGATGCAGGCGGACAATAAGAGTTCGCGCGTTGCCAAGCGTGGCGTAGAGCCGGCGGCAAACGGGATGGGTCAAATTCCAAGGCTTCGGCCTCTGCCGAGATCGATGCCATGGACGAAGGCCAGATCCTGGCCGAGCCGGCGGCCTGATTCGAATGCAATGCCGAGATCGTTCTTGCGACCGGCGAGAATGGATTCCAATTGCGGGTCGCGTTCGAGACTTTTCGCCATGTCGCCCATCGCGGACCGCGTGGCCTTGTAACCGGACATGTCCCCGGCCTGATATTGTCGCTGACTGGTGTGCTCGAGCTTCTGCCAGCGCTCTACGAAGCGATCGGCGCGGCGGCTCGGATCGGTGCGCAGTTCAGTCTCGAGCTGGAGCGCGCGGATGGCGCGGTTGAGGCGTCCGCCAGCGGCCTCGCGGGCCAGCTCGGGGTTCTTCTTGTAGGCGGCCTCAGCGTCGTGGGAGCCATAGGGGCGCACCTTTTCGAAGGCCTGGCGGGCGGTCTGTAGCTCTTTGACCTGTTCGGGGCTCGCTCTGCCGCCCATCTCATGCGCTGCGAAGATCGCATCCACGGCGCGAGCATGGCGCACCAGCGCTCGGGTCCGCACACGACGGGCTTCCGCTTCGGGATCTTGCGCCACGGTCCTTGCCGGCACTTCGGCTTCGCGCCGGTCGGCTGCCGTGCCGCTGTTTTCTTTTTCGGGGGATCCCCGCTCGGGCCGTCGTCCGCCATCCCGGTCGAGCACCTCTCCAGAAACGCTAAGGCCGTCGAACATGCCGCGCAGCGTCTCTGGCACGGCCTTGCGCACGATCTCGGCCACGCGCTCGCGGAACGTGATCCCGCGCCGCTCGGCGTAGCTCTGGACGGGATCGGCACGGTCGTAATCCAAGGCCATGTCCTTCGACCGGTCGCGCGACAGAGCACGGTTGAGCCGATCCGCATCGGTAAAATCGTTGCGGCCATAATGCAGGTCCACGCTGTCGCGATGCCGCGACAGTGCGACATAGCTGCTGTGGGCGTCCATGCCGGGCGTTGCCAGTACATGGACCCGGTCGACCGTCATACCCTGCGCCTTGTGGATCGTCGCGGCATAACCGTGGTCGATCCGGTTGTAATCCTTGAGGTCAAAGCGCACGGACCGGCCATCGTCGATCTGCACGGTCATGGATTGCGCGCTGACCAGTTCAATGGTCCCGAGTGTGCCGTTCTTGACACCAAGCCCACGCTCGTTCCGCAGGAACATGATGCGGTCTCCGCCGGCGAAGCTTCTCGCGCCGCGCTCGACCGTTACACCCACCTCATTGCCCAGAGCGCCGGCGGCCCGCATCCGTCCGCGCGCCGCCTCGTTCAGCGCGCGCACCTCGTCATTGGTATGGGTCAGGATGATCCGGCTCCGGTCCGGCGATACCTGCCGGTCGCGGTCCCAGCGCGCGATCAGATCGCCCCGCGCCTGCTCGCGGGTCATCGCCTCATGCACCATGCCGTTGGCCCGATAGGCTTCTAGCGCATGGCCGACCTTGCCGGTCGCCAGATTGCGCGTGGCGTCGCGCTGCCAGTCTTCGCGCTGACGGCGTATTTCGCCGATCTCCGCCCCGCCGTGACGCTCATGGATCGACCGGAAAGCTGCGCCCGCCTCGATGGCCTGCAGCTGCTGCGGATCGCCGACCAGCACGACCTTGGCGCCCGCCTCGGCAGCACGAGACATCACGCGCTCGAGCTGGCGCGTGCCGACCATGCCCGCCTCGTCGATGACGAGCACCTCGCTCGATTTGAGTAGATCACGGCCCTGCTCCCAGCCATGCTCCAGACTGGCAATCGTGCGCGACGCAATGCCCGACCCGCCTTCGAGGTTTTCTGCTGCAATGCCGGACAGCGCCACGCCCCGGACCTCGAAGCCGGCTGCTTCCCACGCCTCCCGCGCCACCCCCAGCAGCGCGCTCTTTCCTGTCCCGGCATGGCCGACCACGACGCTGAGACCGCGTCCATCCGTGACGTGCGCCAAGGCGTCAACCTGCTCGGATGACAGCACCAGGCCGCGTGCTTCCGCACGCGCCAAAGCGGCCTGGCGATCCTCGTCGCGCACCTGGTGGCGCTCCCGTTCTGCCATCAGCTCAGCGGCCCGGTGCAGGCGCCGTTCTGCTTCGATCATTCCGCGGGTGGTGAACCGATCCTCGCCGCGAGCGTCCTTGCCGAGGTCGACTAGATCTGGCGCTCCCTGCATTGCGCCCAGCACTTCATTGAACTGGTCGAGCCCGTCACTGTGCCGATGCGCAAACTTTGCGAGGTCACGGCGTGTGAAGGTCGATTGCTGTTGGGTGATCGCGTCCAGTCCAAGGGAGGGATCGGCGATGATCCTCCTGCCGTTGTTTCGCGCGATCTCGCGGTGCATCTCGGCCCGGTCAGCCTCAGCGCCCTCGCCTCCGCCTCTCCGCCCCTCAATGCGCTTGGCCGGTGCGCCGATCTGGCTTTGCGGCTCGAGCGCAATGCCCTGGGCTTCCAGGCTGCGGTGATCAATCCGCGCGTCGATGTCGAGCTCGGCCAGCCGCTCGTTGGCAATCTCCGCCCAGCGTTCGCGCCAGCGCTCGACCATCTCCGTGCGGTTCCACTCTCTCACCTTCTGACCAAAGCCGTTCTGATCGACCGAGCGCATTGTCAGCATGACATGGGCGTGCGGCTTGGGCAGGCCGTCTTCGGCCCTGTCCCAATGCACATTAAGATCGGCGATCATGCCGCGACGGACGAACTCGCTCTGAACGAAGTCCCGAGCCAGCTCAATGCCCTGCGCCTCAGTCAGTTCTCGCGGAAGGGCGAACTCGATCTCCCGGGCCAGCTGGGCGTCCTTGCGGACTTCGAATGCTTCGACATCGTTCCAGAGCCGCTCGCGGTCACTCCACGCCTCCGGCGCATTCTCCGGCAGCATCACCTCGGAATGGACGACGCCGCGCTTGGCCGAAAAATCCTGCTCACGGCCCAACCGCTCGTCGCGCAGCCGCGAGCCCGAGCGGTAGGCCGCCGATGCCACCGCGCTGCTCCCGGCCTTCCGGCCAATGACCTTGACGTGAAGATGATAGATCGCCATCGCGAGCAGAGCATCTACACAGCGAAGCGTACGTCGGCACGACGTATAAGCGCGCCCTCCCTCGAAAAAATCTCGGGAGGGATTATCCCATCTCAGCTCGTCCTGACGACCTTACGGCAAGGCGCCGCTAGCCGAGTTATCATTTCTCCGCCGACGTAGGGAGACGACAATGCGCAAACCAAGGGACTTTGATGCGGACCTGAAGGCACTCGACGACAAAGCGCACGAGCTTAAAACCCGCAAGGTGCGGCAGCTAGGCGAGCTCGTCATTGCCACGGGAGCTGACGCGCTTAGCGCAGACGAACTCGCTGGTGCGCTGATCGTGCTGGTCGAGACCAAGGAGGCCGGAAAGAGGGAGGCATGGGCCAAGCGCGGCGTCTCGTTCTTTCAAGGACGGTCGATGCGGAATGCGCCAGCAACTGACCGCGACGCTAATGTGGTTTCGACGCAACCGAGCGGCGCGCAACCGGCAACAAGCCGCAAGGGCACGGCGTGACATGCGCTCTTGGCAGATCACGCGCCGAAAGCGCACCCGCCATCTCATCGAACTCGGTGGCCTCGTCGTCAAAGCCGGTGTCGTGGAGCAAACCGGCGATGATCGCGCCATCATCTATGGCGCGCTGCTCTGGGTTGCTGACAAACTCCAAAGTGATCAGCGCGAACGGGCGCGAGCGCTATGGATGGCAGAGGGGAAGCGGGTGTTTGAGGCGGAAGCGGCGACACCAGACAAGAACGATCAAAATGGCTCAACACCAAGCAAGAGCTGAAACTCTGCCTGCCCAATCGCCAGTGTCCTTGACGCGCAATTGGCGGCTGTGCGGTGTGAGCTTGAGCCGGCGAGAGGCATGGCAGCAATGCCGCTTAGCGCTCCGGCAAGCCGGCGGCGATCATCAGCTTGATCATCCGATCGGCGGCCTGGACGAAGACCGGGCTGGTGTTCTTCATCGGCGGTGCAACGTTGAGGGCCGTCGTGCCAGGCCGCAACCTCAGGCCCTCCTGCATGGCCGCCTTCGCCTCCTCGGTCCGGCCCAACTGCTGGTAGGCCGCCGCCAGATTCATGTGCGGTCGCCCCGAGGCCGCGGTCTGCGCCGCGACGGTGGTCGGCGCATCGTTGCTCAGGCTGCATCAGGGCCACGACGGTCTGATTGGCAACGACCTCGTCACCAGCAACGTCGCCATGCTTGAACATGTCTTCAAGCCAAGTGAGGATCACGGGCTGCGCGTAACAGCTCGCGTCTCAATTATAGAACCGAGCATCCCATTCCTGGAGCTGGACAGCTAGTTTGGAAACCCCTTGAGTTTTCCCCAACGGGATTGGTGTGGAGGCAAAAGGGTGAAGGGCGTAGCGCAAGCAAGTCCGCTAGGAAGCGAAGGCGAAGAATGCGACTCCGGCGTCAACGACACCAGCACGCGCCTTGGGAGCACGTCCGCTGAACGTGTATCGAGATCAGCCTGGATCGCGATCGCGCTCAGCTTCGCAGCGGTCCTGCTCGACGGGCTTGATACCAGTTCGATCGGCGTGGCGGCTCCCGTCATCGCAGCCCACTTCATGGTCTCGCCGGCGTCGCTCACACCTGCGTTCGTGCTGACGAGCGTCGGCGCCGTGCTCGGATACCTGGCGTCCGGCCCGCTGGTCAGCCGTTGGCAGGCGCGTCCTGTCCTGATCGCAAGCGTGGCGGCGTTTGGCGTTCTCTCGCTGGCAACGCCGCTTGCGGGTTCCGTGGAGCAGCTTGCAGCGCTGCGCCTGATCACGGCTATTGGGCTCGGTGCAGCGTTGCCGTCGGCGATTGCCATTGCGACGTCGCAATGTCCGCCAAGGCTGAAGGAGACGGCTGCCGTCATCGTCGGGACCGGGCTCGCCGCCGGCGGCATCCTGGGCGGTGTGCTCGGTGCAGTCCTGACCGCGCGTTTGGGTTGGCAGTCCATCTTCATCATCGGCGGTGCCCTGCCGCTCGGACTCTCCCTCGTTCTGCTGTTTTGGTTACCCAGGCTGACCGCCGCGCGCGATCCGTTGTCGACCAATCAACGCGACCTGCACCTGGGCGGTTTGAAGCTGATCGGAGATCTGCTCGCCACTGGCGTTGCGAGCCGGACCGTCAGCCTTTGGATATTCTCCTTTCTGATCTTCGCTGACGGCTACGCACTGGTGTTCTGGCTGCCGGCGCTGCTCGTCAAGCTCGGATTCTCGACCGAATATTCGCAGCTTGGCATCAGCTTCTTCAGCGCCGGCGGCCTGGTCGCCAACGTCCTCGTGATGCTCCTCGTGAGCAGGCTTCCGATTGCGCGTATCCTGGTGTCGGCCGTGACCCTTGGGGTCATGTCTGCGGCGGGGCTTGCGGCGCACGACGTGGTCCCGCTCGGTGTCTGGCTGCTGATTGCCGGAACCGGTGCAGGTCTGATCTCCTGCAGCGTGGGGCAGTCCGCTCTCGCTGTCGCGATCTATCCCGAAGCGCTTCGCACCCACGGTGTCGGCTTCTCCGCTGCCGCCGGCCGCATCGGCTCGATCGTTGGGCCCGCGTTCGCAGGTCTCCTCGTTTCGAAGGGTGTTGCGCCGAAAGCGATCTTGCTCGCGGCCACGCTTCCCGCATTGCTTGCGATCTTCGCTCTGCTTCCGCACTTGCGGACGACGGAGCGGTCATGATGCGGCGTTTCAAATCTGGAACGCTGCTCGCCATTTTCGGACGCTGGCTGCATTTGGTGAGAGAGCTTAAGCCGTGGGGCCGGGAAGTGCCTTGTCGGAATAGGAATGACCGCTGTGGAGCATGTTGAGCTGGAAACGCCGTTTGGTCGGCTGCGCGGCGCGCGATCAGAAGGAGTGACCGCGTTTCGGAGAGTTCCGTATGCGGAAGCCCCCGTCGGCCCATTGCGCTTTGAGATGCCGTCAGTGCCGCCGCGATGGGGCGGTGTTCGCGACGCCGTCGCGGCCGGGCCGATTCCTCCGCAGAATCCGTCGCGTCTCGACGTGGTGATGGGGACCTACGACGTCGAGCAAAGCGAGGATTGTCTCCATCTGGACGTCTGGACCGGTCATGCGGCAGGCGACCGCGCTCCGGTCCTGGTGTTCATTCATGGCGGCGCCTTCATGACCGGAGGCGGATCGCTGCCTTGCTACGACGGAGGCATCCTCGCGAAGGACAATGGCCTCGTCGTTGTCAACGTCAGCTATCGGCTCGGCATTCTCGGCTTCTTCCCGCATCCCGGCCTCGGCGGTCTGAACCTCGGCCTGCACGACCAGGTCGCAGCGTTGCGCTGGATAGCACAAGCCATCAGCGTGTTCGGCGGAGATCCGCAGCGGATCACGGTGATCGGCCAATCGGCGGGCGCATTCAGCATCGCGGCCCTTGCCGGCATCGAAGCTGGATCGGGGCTGTTCAACCGGGCGATCCTGATGAGCGCGCCGGTCGGCGTCAAGCTGCGTACCGTCGAACAGTCGCGACCGGTCGCCAATGCAATCCTCGATGTTCTCGGCATCGCCGCTGACGAGGTCGACAAACTCCGAACGATCCCGATTGGTCGCGCCCTCGAGGGCTTGCGCATGCTGCAAAGGCGGCCGCCGGCGACCCCGGGAGATATCACGCCTCCCTTCATGCCGGTTCTGGATGATGCCCTCGTGCACCGCGATCCCATCGAGTCAATTCGAAGCGGCGGCGCACGGTGGTGCGACATGATGATCGGCTTGACGCGCGAGGAGTATGCCGCGTTCTCGATCTCGAATCCGTCGCTCGACGAACTGTCCGATGATGCGCTCGAGGACGTGATCCGATCCCAGGGGGACGACGACGCAAGTGCGACGCTGGCACGGCTGCGTTCCTCGCGCGTGCCTGCGACACCTCGCATGCTCCTGGGCGACTTCTACAGCGAACGGATGTTCACAAAGCAGAGCCTGGAGATCGCCGCCACGCAGTCCAGCCTCGGTCGAAAGGCCTTCACCTATCTGTTCGACTGGCAGGCGCCCGTTCCGGGCCTGGGAGCCTGCCATTGCATCGATCTTCCCTTCCTGTTTGGCAACTTCAACATCTGGCAGTCGGCTGCCATGGTCAAAGGCGCGGACCGGCGCGAAGTGCAGGACCTGAGCCGCCTCTTCAGAGGCTCGATCGCCGCGTTCGCGGCAGCGGGAGACCCGAACGCGCGCGGTCTTCCGGAATGGCCCGCCCACGCGGCGGATCAGGCGGTCCTGCATTTTGATCGCCGCATCACGGCATCGCGATACATCGCCTGACTCGAGCAGGAACGGCCGGGAGTTCTCTCAACGCCTGGCCGGTCTGGGCCTGCGCTTCTTCACGGCGCGTTGGGATTTGCGCCTCACGGCGGACGCCGGACCCGATGGCTGCGGACTATCGGACGAGCGCAGCCTGTCCTGAAGAAATTTGGCGAGACCGGCGAGGAACAAACGGCCGGCGACCGTCAGGGATCGGCGCGAAGGATAGAGCGCATAGAACGTCACCGGTGGCGGCGCCCAGTCGGGAAGCGGCAGAACGAGCCGGCCATCGAGCAGGTCGGCGTCGCACATCGGCATCGGCAGTCGCGCGAGACCGAGGCCGCGTAGCGCAGCCTGGCGAATGATGTTGAGGTTGTTGGCTGAAAAGTTGAGCTTGACGTTGATCTCCGTCGTCGCGTCGCTTGCGCCTAACAGACGCCAGCGCGCCATGAAGCCGTCGGCGCCCCATCCGACGCCCGGGAGGCCTTCGAGGTCTGCGGGGGTCGTGCGCGGGCCGAGGCGCGCCATCAGGGCGGGCGCTGCGACTAAGCGGTAAGGCGCTGTCGCGAGCTTCTGGCAGATCAATTCGGAATCCGCCAGATCTTCGCGCACAGGATGGATTGCGAGGTCGTAGTGATCGATCTTCGGGTCGAACGTCCCTTTGGTGTTGTCCAAGGTCAGGCGCACATCCGGATAGGTCTCGGCAAACTGGATGGCAAAATCGGCGACCAGAATCTCGGAGAGGACGGCCGGGCAGGAGATGCGCAGCATGCCCGAGGGGCGGTTCGTGCGGTCCTCCGCAAGCGCCTTGATCGCAACCAGCTCTTCCCTGATCTTCTGGCTCCGCTCGTAGATAGAGAGGCCGATTTCAGTCGCCGCGAAGTTGCGCGGGCCGCGATGAACGAGATGCACGCCGAGCTGACTTTCGAGGTCGCCGATCCGTCTGCTCAAGCTCGACTTCGGAATGCCTGTCTTGCGGCTCGCCGCCGACAGGCTGCCGGCCTCGATGATTTCGACGAGAAGTGTCAGGTCATCGACCGTTCCCATGAGTAATCCTCTGCGGAGATCTCAGACAGAAGTCCGGATTCGATGAGACGATCGAAAGCGGCACTCCAGCAAGCAGGTCGTCGTTCCAATCCTGGAACGTGACTGTACCGATTGCCGGACTTTTTGTCCCGCGTCCACTGCCTATGCTGTTTCACCGAACTGAACGGGGCGGTTCGAGGGACAACACGCCGGACCACGACAGCGTCTGATGTCTTGGACCTGGGCTTAGAGGACATTGGAGGGGGACTTGAGGCATCATATTCAGCCATTACTCATGGCACTGGCTTTTGCGTCGTGCGCAAGCGCGGCAGCTGTCGCGGAGGATTTGCCGGTCAAGGCAAAGCCAGCGGCCTCCGGTCAGCCATTCTTTTCGCTGATCGATGATCGCCTCACCTTCTCCTATATCCCCAAGGCGACGGACCCCGGCGTGTTCTCCAGGAATCCGGACGGGTCGCTCAACAGCACGACCGCGATGCAGGTCTACTCGTTCACGCATTTCGACATCTGGCAGTACGGTACGAACTTCCTGAACATTTCGATGTTCAAGGCGGACCATAACGATCCCGCCAGCCCCTGCACGAACGCGGGCGTCGTGGTCAATCCGGGCACCGGTGTTGCAACACCGGCCAATTGCGCGGGTGCAATCTTTTTCACCGGTCAGAGCCGTTCGACATTTGGCTGGAATGAAATCTTCGATACCAAGGCGTTCACGGTCGGCCCGCTCCGCAACATCTCCTTCGAGGTCGGTTTGGACCTGAGCACGTCGAACTACTATCGCGCCGCCGCTGCGCAGGCCGTATCGGCCGGCCTGCAGTTCCAGTTCGATCTTCCCTACAAGGGTTACGTCAACGTCGCGCCGCTCGCGACATGGATCTACATGGCACACATGGGATTCCTGCAGTGCGGTGGTGGCTTTGCCCCTCCGGGGCCCGGCGTGAGCTGTCTGCCCGACGGCAACCGGCGGTATCAGCCGACCTGGGCGATTGAAACGAACTACTACATGGACCTCGGCTTCTTACCCGAGAGCATGCGCTATTTATCCATCAGCGGCCGCGCCCAGTTGCTCGGCGCGCTCGGCCCCGAGAACAGCCCACTTCCCTATAATCCGCTGCCCGTCGCGGCGCCGGCCAACTCCATGACCAAAGTCTCACTCAACTCCGAGCCGATCCGCCTTACCTTCGATGCCTCCAAAGCGATGTGGGGCCCGAAATTCTCGCACTATCTCGATGTCTGGGTGGCCTATCGCTACTGGCAGAACAAATACGGTCTCGATCACAATGTCAGCAAGCTCTGCACGAGATCGCCAGGGGTGAGCAACAACACCTGCACCGAATCGAGTCTGTCCAGCGGCATCAGCGTGAAGTTCTAGTGCGTCGACAAAACGGGGGAGAGCGGTTTACCTGCCGCGCCTGATGCGACCGTCGTCAGCTTTTTGGCGTCGCACAGCACCGCCCGATGGGAAACGATGTTCGGAGAGGCCTTGTGCGAGGCCGCGGACAGCAAGCAGATGTCCCGCCATGGGTTCGGCACTCAACTGCTTCGGATCCAGGAATTTTCTGGCCGTCGTGATGAACAGCGTTTTGAGGTCGCTGCCTCCAAAGCACACGCAGGTCGGGTTCGTCACCGGCAATGGGACGATGGTGTCGATCTGCCCGTTCGGGCGGTAGCGTACGACGCGGCCGCCCGAGAAGAAGGCTGTCCATAACCCGCCTGCGGCATCGACGCAGGCGCCGTCCGGTCTTTCCTTCGACGTGCTATAATCTGCAAACAGGCGCCGGTTGCTGATGATACCGTCGTCGAGATCGAAGTCGAACGACCAGGTGCAGTATCGCCGCGTATCGGTGAAATAGAGCGTGCGGTTGTCCGGCGCGAACGCGATCCCATTGGTCACGATGACGTCGCCGAAGATGCGCGTCACCTGGCCGTCTCCGGTCACGCGATAGAGCGAGCCGTTCGGGCGATGCAGCTGGTTGTCCATGGTGCCGATCCACAAGCGGCCGCGCGCATCAACCCGGCCGTCGTTGAGGCGGTTGTCGAGGCCGTTTTCGACCTCGACAAACTGCTCCGGATGATCGGCCGCGCGACGGTACAGAGTCAGATCCCGTGCGAGCAGATGCGAGCCGTCCGCCGTCAGCGCCTGGCTGCCAAGGAATTGACACTCATGGGAAACAGCGTGGTGCGCGCCAGTTTCCGGATCGAACGACTGATGCAGCCTGCCGTCGATATCGATCCACCACAGCTTGCGGGTCCGGTCGCACCATAATGGCGTCTCGCCGAGGAGATCGGCGTTGGCCACCGCAATCTCGACCCGATCAGCGGAGATCGAATGAATGGTCATGTCGGAATCCCGTTCCAGCCGCGCGCGCTATCGATCTCAGCTTTTCCAGCGGGCGCATCGCCTGGACGAAGCGGCAGTTCCTTGCGCAGCAGGTCCGCGGCGTCGGCGGAAGGAACGACAACTCCACGCCGACAGCAAGCCCCGGCGTCGCGACGGATCGGACATGCCCGAGCGCGAGCGTCATGGCCTCGACCGAGGTTGACGATCCGAACACGGCCGGCGGCATCCAGTATCCGGCGTCCGTCCTATTGGGGATGCTGTCCCGCTCGTTCCGGTTGGCGGTGTAGACCGTCTTGTCCGGCTCGCCCTTCACATAGATGAGGATCGGCAGGTGCCGGCTGATGCCGATCGCGTCCATGAAGTCGAACTGGAAATGGTAGTAGCCGCCGAGAAGGTACTGATGTTGTGCTTCGACGTGCAGATCAGGACGTCGATGCCGGCCGCGTCGAGCAGGCCGTCGAGCCGGGCGGTCGAGAAGGGAATGTTGGCGCGCATGAATCGTTCTCTGCGTCGACCACCCGGGGGGCGGCAAGGTGAGGGCGATCAATTGCCGGTCCAGGAGGACAGGGCATGCGCGACACAGTTGTTGATGTGCTCGCTCAGGACGGTCCTTGCGCCCTCGATGTCGCGCCTCAGGGCGCATTCCAGCAGCGCCTTGTGCTGGTTGATCGTCTCGCTGCCGCGATAGCGCAGTGCGTAACGGAAATATTTGTCGAACACGATGGAATGCGTATGCATCAGCTCGCGCGACCCGCAACGCGAGATCAGCGCCTGGTGGAATTCGCCGTCGTAGCGCTTTCGCAACTCGGGATCGTCGCCCTCCTTCAGGATGGTGCGCTCGGTCGCGGCCAGCTTGTGATGCGCTGACACCACGCGTCCTTCCCACTCGACGTCTCCGGCGCGGAACGACTCGGCCATGGCGTGATGCTCCAGCAGGATGCGCAGCTCGGCGAGCTCGCGCAGGTTCTGGAGCGAGACCGGTGCCACCTCGAAGCCACGCTGCCCTTCGGCGACCACGAAGCCTTCGGACGCCAGGCGATTGAGGATCTCGCGCAGGGTCGAGATGCTGACGCCGTAATCCTCCTTCATCGCCTCGAGCCTGAGGCGTCCCGACGGCGTGAGCACGCCGAAAATGATGTCGGAGCGGATGCGCCGATAGCCGCTGTCGCCCGCCGACAGCGGCCGTTCCTCAAGATCCGTCATGCCTTCTGATCCCGCTCGCCCGGAGCGCCGCCCTGTGGGAGCGGGCCACTCGCCGGCATTATAGCAGAGTCGCGGCATCTGATGTCCATTGAAATCTCATATGAAATTATGATTGTCGTTTGACATCGATATTGATGTGTGTTTTCTCGATAAACAGAGGGTACGGAAAATAAGCGCTCAACCCGCCGCGTGCCCCGAAGAAACCAGGGAGGACACGATGAGCTTGTTCGCACGGGCGCTGTCTGCCGCCGCGATCTCGGTGGCGCTGACGGTCGGCGCATCTGCCGCCGATGACATTCAGGAGCGGACGATCCGGTGGGGGCACCTGAACAACACCGATCACCCCGTCAGCTTCGGCGTGCAGAAGTTCGGAGAGATCCTGCTGGCCAAGAGCGGGGGTAAGATGAGGGTCCGCGAGTTCGCGGCCTCGCAGCTCGGCAACGAATTGCAGCAGCAATCCGCGCTGCGCGGCGGCACTCAGGAGATGCTGTCGGCCTCGACCACGTCGCTTGCGACCGTCGTGCCCGAGTTCGGCCTGATCGATTTCCCGTTCCTGTTCAACACGACCGAGCAGGCCGATGCGCTCGCGACCGGCAAATTCGGCAAGGCCATGCTTGAGGGCCTGCCGTCGAAGAACCTGATCGGCCTCGGTTATTGGGGCCTTGGCTTCCGCAACGTCACCAACAGCACCCGGCCGATCACCAAGGTCGAGGACTTCGCCGGCCTGAAGCTGCGCGTCATTCCGAACCCGGTCTATCTGGAGAGTTTCAGCGCTTTCAAGGCCAATCCCGTCCCGATGGCGTTCGGCGAATTGTATTCGGCGCTGGAGACTCGCACCGTCGACGGGCAGGAGAATCCCTACACCGTCATCCTCTCCAACAAGTTCTACGAGGTGCAGAAGTACGTCTCGGCCACCAACCACACCTTCACCCTCAACATCATCCTGGTGAGCAAGACGTTCTGGGACAAGTTGTCGCCGACCGAGCAGCGCCTGATGCGCGAGGCCTATGAGGAAAGCCGCAACTATCAGAAGGAGCAGACGCGCCTCCAGACCGAAAAGGCGCTGGCGGAATTGCAGGCCAAGGGCATGCAGTACAATGCGATCGCTCCCGAGGAGACCGAGCGCATGCGCAAGGCGGTTCAACCGGTCGTGGACAAGGTCTCGGCCAATCTTCGGCCCGAGACGGTGAAGCTGTTCAACGAGGAAGTCGAGCGCATCCGCAAGGACGTAAAGTAATCGCCTCTCCATCACGATAGGCGGCGGAGCCGGCCCATGCCGGCTCACGTCCCACATCTGCTCGGACCTGACGCATGGCGCAGTTTCTCGACCTCTATTGCTCGTTTCTGAAAGCCGTCATTGCCGCGTGTCTCGCGGCCATGGTGGTGCTGGTCTTCGGCAACGTAGTGCTGCGCTATGGCTTCAACTCCGGCATCACGGTGTCCGAGGAGCTGTCGCGCTGGCTGCTGGTGTGGCTGACCTTCCTCGGAGCCATCGTCGCGCTGCGCGAGCACGCCCATCTCGGCGTCGACAGCCTGGTGCGGAAGCTGCCGGCCTCCGGCAAGCGCATCTGCTTCCTCATCAACTACGGCCTGATGCTGTTCGCCGATTGGCTGCTGCTCTCCGGCAGCTGGCGTCAGACCCTCATCAACATCGACGACCGCGCGCCGGCGACCGGTCTGTCGATGGCCATCTTCTACGCCGTCGGCGTGATCTTCGGTGTGTCGGCCGCAATTATCCTTCTCTACGACCTGTACCGGGTGATCAGCGGGCAGGCGAGCGAGGAGGACATGGTGGCGGTCAGGGAATCGGAGGAGCAGTGATGGCCTCGATCGTCTTCGCGCCCTCTCACTCTCTCCGCGTCACCCGGATCATGCCATGACGATCGTCGTCTTCACCGTCTCTCTGCTGGGCGCCATGGCGCTGGGCATGCCGATCGCCTTTGCGCTCCTCATCTGCGGCGTCGCCCTGATGAGCACCATTGACATGTTCGATCCCCAGATCGTCGCCCAGAACGTCATCAACGGCGCCGACAGTTTTCCGCTGATGGCCATCCCGTTCTTCATGCTCGCGGGCGAGATCATGAACAAGGGCGGACTGGCCAAGCGCATCGTCAATGTCGCACTCGTGGCGGTGGGGCATTTCCGGGGCGGCCTGGGCTACGTCACGATCCTGGCCGCCTGCATCCTGTCGTCATTGTCGGGGTCGGCGGCGGCCGACGCCGCCGCGCTGGCGGCGCTGCTGGTGCCGATGATGGTGGCGGCGGGACACAAGAAGACCTATGCGGCGGGTCTCGTGGCGGCCGGCGGCGTGATTGGCCCGGTGATTCCGCCCAGCATCGGATTCGTGATCTTCGGCGTGGCCGCCAACGTCTCGATCTCGAAGCTGTTCCTTGCCGGCATCGTGCCCGGCCTTTTCCTGGGATTGGGCCTTTGCGCCGCCTGGTACTGGGTGGTGCGCAAGGAAAACCTGTCGCCGCCGCCGCGCGCCGCGAGGTGTGGCATGCGATCACCGACGGCTTCTGGGCACTCATGCTCCCCGCCATCATCATCGTCGGCCTGCGCTTCGGGATCTTCACGCCAACCGAGGCCGGCGTCGTCGTCGCCGTCTATTCGATGTTCGTCGCGACGTGCATCTATCGCGAGCTGAAATGGTCCGAGATCTACGCGGTCCTGGTCTCGTCGGCCGTGACCACGAGCGTCGTCATGTTCCTGGTCGCTGCGGCCTTGGTGTCGTCCTGGCTGATCACGGTGTCTGAGATCTCCAACCAGGTCGTCGATCTCCTGAAGCCGTTCATGAGCAACAACACCATCCTGATGCTCGCGATCATGGTGGTCGTCGTGATCGTGGGCACGGCGCTCGACATGACGCCCACCATCCTGATCCTGACGCCGATCCTGATGCCAATCATCAAGGCGGCAAATATCGACCCCGTCTATTTCGGCGTGCTGTTCATCATCAACAACTCCATCGGCCTGATCACGCCGCCGGTCGGCATCGTGCTTAACGTCGTCTGCGGCGTGTCCAAGATCAGCATGGAAGACATCATCAAGGGGGTCTGGCCCTTCATGATCGCGCAGCTGATCGTCCTGTTCGCGATGGTCCTGTTTCCCGGCCTGGTGACGGTGCCGGCGCGATGGTTCGGCGGCTGATCGGGCTGCGTTGGCAAAGGAGTCGAACATGGCCGCACGGATCGTGATCTTGAATGGACCCAATCTCAATTTTCTCGGCATTCGGGAGCCCGACATCTACGGCTCGACGACGCTGAAGCAGATCGAGGACAGCTGCCACGCGCTCGCGGACCAACTCGGCGTATCCGTCTCGTTCCACCAGTCGAACATGGAAGGCGAGCTCGTTGGTCTGATCCAATCCGCTCACGGCCAGGCGGATGCGATCATCATCAATCCGGCAGGCTATTCTTTCACATCGGTCGCGCTGATCGATGCGCTGAACATCTTCGATGGGGTGAAGATCGAGCTGCACATCTCCAACATCCATGCGCGGGACGAGCTGCACCGCCATTCGATCACCTCGCGGGCCTGCACAGCGGTGATTTGCGGACTTGGCGCTTACGGCTATCTCGCTGCGATCCTGGCGGTCGTCCAGCGGCTCGGGCAATTGCCTGAAACGATTCCGCCGGCCCTGCACGGGCTTGCGCTAACCGGCAAGATGTAATCAGGAGACAAGCATGCGCGGAACAGGGTTTCTCGCCATCTGGAGCGACGTCGAGGCGCATGATCTGACCGACTACCGGCATTGGCTGACGCGCGAGCACACCACCGAGCGCGTGACGACGCGGGGCTTCCTGGCGTCGCGTGTGTTTCGTGCCGTGCGCAGCGACGTCAACCGCTTCTTCATCCTGTACGAGCTCGAAACGCCCGAGGTCCTCGACGGCAAGGACTATCTGGCGCGGCTCAACGCGCCCACCCCGTGGTCGCAGCGCATCATGCCGAAGCTCGGCAATTTCATGCGTGGCGGCGGTGTGATCGTCGCGCGCGCCGGGCGGGGCGAGGGCGCCACGATCGTGGCGCTGCGGATCGACAAATTGCCCGCCGACCCGCAACGGCTGGCCACCGCGCTCGTTGGCTGCGACGGGATCGCTGCCGTGCAGATCGGGGCGACCGACGCGCCGCGGACATCCGTACCGACCGCTGAAAAGGGCATGCGGAAGCACGAGGGCTTCTTCTCGGGGCTTCTGTTGATCGAGGCGCTCGATGACGCTTCGTTGCAGAGGGCCTTGCGGCAGGCGCGGACACTTGCATCCGATGTCATGGAGGGAGCCAGCGAGCCTGACTTCTATCAGGGCATGTTTGCGCTCGACGCACGCATCGCGGATGCTTGCTGATGGCGACCTTTTCGCTCGCTGCGCTGACCGTGCTCGACTTGGCGCCGCCCGAGATGATCGATCTGGCGGCCCGCTGCGGCTACGACAAGGTCGGCCTCAGGCTGCTGCCGGCCGTGCCCGGTGGACTGGCTTATCGCCTGATGGATGACGCCGCGCTCCTGCGTACGACGCTCCAGCAGTTGCAGTCGACGGGTGTAACCGTTGCCGATCTCGAGGTCGTCGCCTTCAGACCTGAGACGAGCGTCGCGTCGTTCATGCCGTTCTTCGAGACAGGCGCACGCCTCGGCGCCAGGCACATCCTTGTCGCCGGCTATGACCCCGACCTGGCGCGGTTCTCCGATCGTTATCGGCAGTTTTGCGAGGCGGCTGCTGCGTTCGGTCTGACCGCCGATCTGGAATTCATGCCCTGGACCAGCGTTCCTGATCTGACAACCGCGATGCGGATCGTTGACGATGTCGACCATCCCGCGGCCGGCATTCTGGTGGATGCGCTGCATTTCGATCGATCGCGAAGCAAGCTCGCGGATCTCCGCTCCATCCCGGCCGATCGGCTGCACTATTGGCAGCTCTGCGACGGTCCGGCCGAGCGCCCCGCGACGACTGAGCAAATGATCCATGCCGCGCGCGAGGAGCGCATGTTCCCGGGCGAGGGCGGCATCGATCTCGTCGGTCTCACGCGGGCGATGCCGGACTGCCTGACCATCAGCATCGAGGTGCCGACCGTTGTGCTGGCGAAGACCGTCGATGCTGAAACGCGGGCGCGGCGCGCCCTTGCAGCGGGCAGGGCCGTGGTCGAAAAGGCGCAGGCGCTGTGACGGAAGAGGCTGGTGATGGCGCACAACGATCGCCCGTGGGACGTTGAGACCGATCTGCTGGTCGTCGGTACCGGCGCTGCCGGCATGACGGCCGCGCTGGTGGGCGCGCTCGAAGGGCTCGACGTCGTCCTGTGCGAGAAGTCGGACATGGTGGGCGGCACCACCGCAACCTCCGCCGGCACGGTGTGGATCCCGGGCAACCGGCAGGGCCGCCTTGCGGGGACGCCTGATACGGTCGAGGCCGCGCGCACCTATCTCGCTGCAATGCTCGGCGAGCACGCCGCCGACCGCCGCGTCGACATGTTCCTTCGGGCAGGGTGGGTCGTGCTTGATGATCTCGAGCAGAAGACGAGCGTTCGATTTGCGGCGCCTCCGATCCACCCCGACTACAAGCAGCTTCCGGGCGCTGCGATCGGCGGACGCGCGCTCACGGCCATGCCGTTCGAGGGCCGAAAGCTCGGACCGGATTTTGCCCGTGTCAGGCCGCCGCGTCGGGAGTTCATGGTGCTCGGCGGCATGATGGTGAGCAAGGCGGACATCCCGGCGCTGCTGGCGCCATTCCGCAGCTGGAGCAGTCTTAGGCATGTCCTGGGTCTGCTCGCCCGGCATGCGATGGACCGGATCAGCCACACGCGCGGAACGCGCCTGGTCATGGGAAACGCGCTCGTCGCGAGGCTCCTCGACAGCCTCCGCCGCGTCGCCGTCGACCTGCGCTTCGAGACCGAACTTCGCGATCTCGTTTGCGAGGGGGATCACATCATGGGTGCGGTTCTTTCGTCTCCTGGCGGAGAGCTCAGGATAAGGGCCCGCAAGGGCGTCGTGCTGGCGAGCGGAGGCATCGGCTGGAGCCGTGAGCTAAGAGAGCGTCTATTCCCCGAGCCGGCGCGTCGACTTTCGCTCGCGCCCACCTCGAACACCGGCGATGGCATCCTGGCGGCGGAGCGCGTCAGTGCAGCGATCGCCCGAGACCTCGACAGTCCGGCGTTGTGGATGCCGAGTTCGGTGATGACGCAGGCCGACGGTCATGTGTCGATCTTCCCGCACATCATGCTCGATCGCGCCAAGCCTGGATTGCTGGCCGTGAACAGGTCAGGCCGCCGTTTCGTGAACGAGGCCGATTCCTATCATGACTTCGTCGCCGCGATGCTGCGATCGAACGCGCCGTCTTCAAGTCCGGCCTTCCTGATCTGCGATGCGACGTTCATCAAGGATTTCGGCATTGGGCTCGTTCGTCCGGGGACGCGAAACCTGAAGGCGTTCGTGCAAGCCAGCTATCTGGTCGAGGCGGAGACGATCGAGCAGCTGGCGCGAAGGATCGGCGTCGACGCCGGGCAGCTTGCGGCAACGGTCGAGCAGTATAATCGCTACGCGGACAGCGGGATCGACGAAGACTTCGGCCGAGGGTCCAGCGCGTTGAACCGGTTCAATGGCGATCCGGAGACCAAGCCGAACCCATGTCTGCGGCGGATCGGTCAGGGGCGCTATTATGCCGTCGCCGTGTGGCCGTCGGATCTCGCCAGCAGTTGCGGTCTACTTACGGATGAGCGCGCCAGAGTGTTGTCACGCAACGGAACGGTCTTGCCCGGACTGTATGCCGTCGGGACCGATGCATCCTCCATTTTCCGCGGCATGTACCCCGGACCTGGAACGATGATCGGCCCCGCCATGGTCTTTGCATGGTGCGCCGCGCTCGATTGCGCAGGAACGCTCGCTGACCGAATGAGGCTGTCTGAGTGACCAACGGGAGGTTCGCAGGCGATTCTGATTCGCGACAATTTTGCCTTCGGGTTCAGGCGCCGGGTTGGCGCCCCCGGAGTCGCGGCTCGGCTGCGCCGCACAGACCCATGAGCCGCTGACGGTACCGATTGTAGACTAAGGCGGCCCCGGGCTGCCAACAGAGAACGATAAGCAAGAGGAGAGAACTGATGCCGATCGCGCGAGGAATTTTTTGGGCAATGCTGCTGGTGGCTGCGACTTGCCAGGTGACATCGGCGTTCGCCGAGCCGATGGCTTGTGACGACGGCATCAAAGCCGCCTTCCATCCCGACGAGATCACGACCGTGATCGCGGTCCGCCGGGTCAACAAGGGTGAGGAGCTTTTGGCGCCCGATGCGCCGAAGCCGATCACGGCGGCAGCCGATCTTTGCCTCGTGAAGCTGTTGGTCGGTCCCGGCGTCACAGCGGAGAAGGACAAAAACGCGCGCTCCTATTCAGAAGGTATCGGCATCGAGGTCTGGCTGCCGACGCAGGCCAACTGGAACGAGCGCATCCGTAACTATGGCGGTGGCGGCTGGGTCGGCGGCGGCCATCGCTTCGCCGACAAGATCGGGAGCAAGGTGCCGGCAATTGTCAACGCCAATATCGGCTATGCTTCGGGCACAACGGATGCCGGCCAGCCGTGGTATCAGGACGGTTCGTTCGCCTTCCTCTCTGACGGCAAGGTTAACGTCGAGGGCCTCCGCGACTTCTCGGTACGGGCGATGGTCGAGCAGGCGATCAAGACCAAAGCGCTGGTCAATCTCTACTATGGCAAGGCGCCGAAATTCGTCTACTACGATGGACACTCGCAGGGCGGCCGCCAGGGCCTGAAGATCCTGCAGGAATATCCAGAGCTCTATGACGGCTACATGATCGCGCAGCCTGCGCCGAACATCGCGCGGTTCGGCACCACCAGCCTCTATCCGCAGATCGTGATGAAGACCGAGCTCGGCTTCTCTGCCATCAACAAGCCGGAGGCTGCCGCGTTCGCCGCCAAGGTCGACGCTGCCAACAAGCGCGCCGTTGCAACCTGTGACAAGGCCGGGCTCGGCTTCCTGCTTGATCCCTTCGCCTGCGACTACAATCCCGCCCGCGACGCGGTGCTGCTCTGTACGGGCGAAACGAGCGACGGCGTCACCGGAAGCAACGCCGCCAAGGCAGCTTGCATGAGCTCGAAGGAAGCGGGTGCGCTCAACAAAATCTGGTACGGCGCGACCCGCGATGGCAGCGTCGATCCGGCTCAGACGGCGGAAGCCCGCAGCGGCAAGGCGCTCGGCGTGAAGCAGATGTGGTGGACCTTTACCAAGGGCACGTCGATCTCAACGCAGATCACGAGCCCGTCGACTGACAATTTTGCGCTCGGCATGGAGGACGTCAGCTACGCCGCTGATGCCAGCGCGACCTCAGCCATTCCGATCACCAACACCTCGACCGCAAGGCGCAACCGCTGGCTCGAGCTCGATTATGCCGCCTTCGCTGCTGGCGTCGACAAGAATGTCGAACTGCAGCCCACGCTGTTCAGCAATCTGATCACCGACAAGGCCGATCTCTCGAAGCTGCGCGATCTCGGCCGCAAGGTGATCATATGGAGCGGCCTTGCGGATGATGCGATCCCGCCGGCCGGCAACGTCAATTATCACGAGCGCGTGCTTGCTGCGATGGGCGGCGACGCCGAGGTCTCAAAATTCATGCGGATGTATCTGGTCCCGGGGGCTGCGCATTCCTCGCAGGGCCGCTCGTACACCGTGACCGGCAAGAACGACGCCGTGCCGCTGCCGAAACTGCCGGGCAATGCCAACCAGACGCCGACCCGCGACAAGGACCAGTTCTTCTCCGCATTGACGGATTGGGTCGAGAAGGGAGTGCCGCCGGGCGAGATCACGTTGACCTCGCGCGATGGCAGCGTGAGCTATCCGGTCTGCGTCTATCCGCAGCGGACGACGTGGGATGGCCGCGGCCCTGCGACGCAGCCTTCGAGCTTCAGCTGCCGCTAGTCACTACAATCAAGAAATTCTCGACAGAGGGGAGACAGACGAGAGGCGATGGCGGTCTCAGTTGTCGTTGGAAGAGCCTGACTCTTTCACCGTTGCATGTCGCAGCTCCGTCGTCAAAATAGGAATGAAGAACCATTGGTTTGGGATTGGCAGCGGACTTCGCTACCAATCCTACTATCTCATGCGCCAAACTACGATTTTTCGTGATTCGTACTCCCGCTGCTGGCAGTCCTCGTCCGCGAACGGCACGCAATTTCCGCCGAAGGACGTTGAAACAGGTCAGTCGCTCTCAGTCGGACGTCCGCGCAGTGAAGTCTCTGCGCTGTCCCAGGGCGGTTCCGGCCGCCAAGCCTCTATCAACGCATCGATGAATGTACGCACCTTCGGCGACAAGTGCCTGCTCGAAGGATAGACGGCGCGAATGGGTGCACCATCGGCGTCGACCTCTTTGAGGATCGGCACCAGCCGACCTGCACGCAGATCGTCGCTGACCAGGAATGTGGCAAGCCGAGCGATGCCGAAACCCGCAATCGTCGCGTCGCGCAAGGCTTCAGCGTTGGTCGCGACGAAACGCCCATTGATGGCGATCACGCGAGCTTGTCCGTTCTCGTTGAATCGCCAGTCGACGGAGCGCCCGCCGTGCACGAAGGCGAGGCAGCTATGCTGCGCCAACGCGTCGATGTTTCTCGGCGTTCCTCGCTCGGCAAGATAGGCCGGCGACGCACAGGTCACCAGGCGATGGCGCGCCAGAAACCTATTCATCAGCCGAGAATCTTCGCTGCTGCCGATCCTGATCGCGAGATCCACGCCCTCGTCGATGAGATCGACATAGCGATCGCCGAAGGAGGCGCTGACGGATATCTCCGGCCATTTGCGAATGAACTCATTGAGGACCGGAAGCACGTGCAGCCGGCCGAAGGATACGGGCAGATCCAGCCGCAACCGCCCCCGCGGCGCCTGCGAGTGACTGAGCATCGCCATCTCCGCTTCGTCGAGATCGGCGAGCAGCCTCACGCACCGCTCGTGGAAGGCGGCTCCCTCTCCGGTCAGTGAGACGCTTCGCGTGGTGCGCTGGAGCAGCCTGACCCCGAGCCGGTCCTCGAGCCGAACGATGCTCTTGCCGACTGCCGATCGCGAAAGGCCGATGCGTTCGGCCGCTGCCGTGAAGCTCTTGGCTTCGGCGACATGGACGAACACGCTGATGTCCTTCATCCGGTCGATAGCCATTGCGCCTCCTGAAACAGCCCCGAGCTGCAGCCGCGGCCATTCAAATCCGCCACGAACGGTCCGATCATTGGGGCAATACGTTCCCCAGTGAAGGGAAATCACCGGATATTGTGGCTCCAAGGCGCCTATTCTAACCTTTTTGAAACTGGCTGCACCAGCATGGGAAGTAAAATTCCCCATTCAATCAGATCAATGCAAACCGGTAACATGGTAGTGCGAGGCCAATAACCTGCCGCGCAGAAGGGGAAGCGCACCGTGAAGGCTGTTCGCTATTACGGACGGAAGGACATCCGTGTCGAAACCGTCGATGAGCCCAAGGAGATGGGCGCCAGCCAGCTCCTGGTGAAGCCGCTGTGGACCGGCATCTGCGGCACGGACCTCCACGAATACATTGCAGGGCCGATCGTCACGCCCGCGTCGCCGCACGTGTTCACTGCAGCAACCTTGCCGCAGATCCTGGGACATGAGTTCTCGGCCGAGGTACTGGACGTCGGGCGCGACGTCACTCATGTGCGGCGCGGCGACCGTATTTCGGTGCAGCCGCTGATGATGCCGATGAACGACTATTACAGCCGGCGGGGTCTCAACCATCTCAGCGAAAAGATGGCTTGCATCGGCCTCAGCTGGGCCTGGGGCGGCATGTCCGATCTCGCCGTCATCAACGACTACAATGCGGCGAAAGTGCCCGACTCCATCACCGACGAGGAAGCCGCCATGATCGAGCCGGCGGCGGTCGCGCTCTATGCGGTCGACCGCGGCGGTGTCCAGGCTGGCAGCACCGTGCTGATCGCAGGTGCAGGCCCGATCGGCGCGCTGACCATTCTGTGCGCCCACGCAGCCGGCGCCGCCAGGATCTACGTGTCGGAGCCCAACGCATCGCGGCGTCGAACGATCGAGAGCTGGGGTATTTGCGCCGGCGTCTACGATCCCAAGACGACGGACGTGGTCGCGCGCGTCAAGGAGCAGACCGAAGAGAATGTCGGCGTCGACGTCGCCATCGAATGCGTCGGTAACGAAAGCGCATTGAACACCTGCGTCGAAGCCGTGCGGCGGCGCGGTGTCGTGGTGCAGGCCGGCCTGCACGTCGGCAAAGCCTCGACCGATCCGATGTTGTGGGCCCTGAAGGACATCACCATCGAGGCAACCTGGTGTTACCCGATCACGATGTGGCCGCGCATCATCGGACTGGTCGAGTCTGGCAAGCTGCCAATCTCGAAGATCATCGATGGCCGTATCCGCGCCGAGGACGTGGTCTCGAAAGGCTTCGACGTCCTCACTGCGCCAAGCAACGACAAGCTGAAGATACTCGTGTCGACGCAGCTGGCGGCACCGTCGTGAGGCGGCGTAGGCAAGACCAGGGTTGATTGTCCAGAGCGACGCTCAAGTCGCCACGATCAGTGAAACCAAAGGGGAGGAACACCAATGAGAGTGACTATCGCGAGCTGCCTGTCACTGGCCTGCCTGGCCATGGTGACACCAATTGCCGTCCAGGCGGAATATTCCGGCGCGCCGCGCACGTTCCTGTTCAATCCAGCGCTCGACGTCTGCATTCGCGACACCGCGAAGTTCAAGAAGGCGCCGCCCTACACCATCGGCTTCTCCAATGCCGGCCTCGGCGACAGCTGGCGCGTGGTTGGCCTGCACTCGCTTCAGAAAGCTGCGCACGACCATGCCGACGTCGTGAAGAAGCTGCTGATCACCGATGCGGGCCATGACGATGCCAAGCAGGTCGCCGACATCCAGGATCTGGTCTCCCGCGGCGTCGATCTCCTGATCGTCAGCGCCAACACGTCGCAGGCGCTCGATCCCGCCGTCACCCAGGCGACCGAACGCGGCATCCCCGTCGTGATGGTGGACCGCCGGGTGGATTCTGACAATTTCGTCACCTTCGTCACAGCGTCCGACGCGATGATGGGGCGCCTGTTCGCGCAATGGATCGTCGAGAAGCTGAACGGCAAGGGCAACGTGATCATCCTCGGAGGCCAGGCCGGCTCCAGCCCGAACGAGAACCGTGTCAAACCAGCGATGCAGGTGTTCTCGGCCTATCCCGGTATCAAGATCCTGGAGACCGTCTACTCCGACTGGAGCCCGGTGAAGGGCAAGCAGGTGATGCAGGCCATGATCGCCAAGTACGGCCATAGCATCAATGCCGTGTTCTCGCCGCACGGATTGCAGGTGCCCGGTGCGATCGAGGCCTTTCTCGATGCCGGCTGGAAGGGAAGCGAAATTCCGCCGATCACCTCGGCCGACATGAACGGACCGATGAAGATGGCTATCAAGAACAAGTTCCCGCTGCTCGACATCGACTATCCGCCCGCGATGATGGGCACGGCGCTCGACGTCGCGCTCAAGGTGCTGTCCGGCGCCGCGGTGCCCTGCGTCTATACCATCAACAGCAATATCGTTCTGACCCACGGTGACGAGACGCCTTCCATTCCGAAGCCTGACATGTATGCGGAGCAGCACATCGTGCCCGACGGTCCCGACGACATGCTCGTGTCCGGCGGCATGGGCCCGACCTACAATCCGAGCACGTTCAAGATCGACTATCCGCACTGAACCCGGAACAATGGCGTACCGGCGAGGCCGGCACGCCAAAGGGGCAAGACGGACCGAATGCTCACACTCAAGGCCATTTCCAAGAGTTTTCCCGGCGTGCGCGCCCTCCACGGCGTAAACTTAGACGTCAAACCTGGCGAAATCCACGGCTTGCTCGGCGAGAACGGCGCCGGCAAATCCACCCTGATCAAGATCATCGCCGGCGCGGTTGCGCCCGACGAAGGCGAGATCACCCTCGCCGGTCAACGCGTGAGATGGTCGTCACCGCGCGAGGCGAAGCTCGCCGGAGTCCACGTCGTCTATCAGGAGTTCGCGCTGTTTTCGCAGTTGTCCGTCGCCGAGAACATCTTCCTCGGCAACGAGCGGCGCAACGCGCTCGGCCTGGTCGATCACGGACGGACACGGAAAGAGGCCGCTGAGCTGATGCGCAAGCTTGGCATCACCCTTGACCCTCGCGAGACGGTGGCCTCTCTCTCGGTCGCCGACCAGCAGATGGTCGAGATCGCGCGCGCGATGACGCACAATGTCCGCCTGTTGATCCTCGACGAGCCCACCGCCGTCATTGCCGGGCGCGAGGTCGAACTGTTGTTCGAGCGCCTGCGCCGGCTGCGCGAGGCCGGTGTGTCCATTCTCTTCATTTCGCATCGGCTCGACGAAGTCTTCGCGCTGTGCGATCGTGCCACGATCCTGAAGGACGGCCGTCTGGTCGGCACGACGGATACCGTCGCCGTCACGCGCGAACGGCTGATCTCGATGATGGTGGGGCGCGATCTCGGCGAGCTGTTTCCCCCGCGCTCGACCGCGTCGCGACCGGATCAACCCGTGCTACGCACCGACGGCATCTGCGTCGGCGACCGGGTCCGTGACGTCTCGATAGAACTGCATGCAGGCGAGGTCGTCGCGCTGGCGGGCATGGTCGGCGCCGGACGCACCGATCTGGCGCTCGGTCTGTTCGGCGCAGCTCCTATCTCGAAGGGCACTCTCCACATCGCCGGCGAGCGCTTTACGGCAATGACGCCCGCCAAGGCGATCGGGCTCGGCATGGGCCTCGTCACCGAGGATCGCAAGTCGCAGGGGCTTGCGATGCTGCTCGACATTGCTGCGAACATCACTGGGCCAGCACTCGGCGAGGTCACCCGCTACGGAGTGATTGATCGCGAGGGCGAACTGGCGATCGCCGCCCACGAAATCGAACGATACCGCATCGCCTGCCGCGGACCGGCAACGCCGGTCGCAACCATGTCGGGCGGAAATCAGCAGAAGGTGATCATCGCGCGCTGGGCACGCCTGTGCAGGTCGATACTGATCCTCGATGAACCGACACGCGGCGTCGACGTCGGCGCCAAGGCCGATATTTACCGGATCATGCGCGAACTTGCCGATTCAGGCCTCGCAATCCTGATGATCAGCTCGGAAATGACCGAGGTCATCGGCATGGCCGATCGCGTGATTGTCATGCGCGAGGGACGGATCGCCGGCGAGCTGCCGGGATGCGACGCCACGGAGGAAAGCATCATGTACCTGGCCACGAGCGAGCGCGCCGCATGACCGCGATCGCCGCCCGTCTCGCGATGCCTTGGTGGCTGCGCAGCAATGCGGGGCTTGCCGGCGTGCTCGTCCTGATCTGCGCGGTATATCTTGTTGGCGCAACGGTCTCCGACCGATTCCTGACGCTGGGCAACCTGCTCAATGTCTATGAGCAGACCACCGACCTTGCGCTGGTCAGTATCGGGCAAACCCTGACCATTCTCAGCGGCGGCATCGACCTCTCGGTCGGCTCGCTGATCAGCCTCACCTCCTGCCTGACATCAGGCCTGATCAACGGCAATCCGGATCGGGTCGTTCCGGTCGTGCTCGGCGTGCTCGCGCTCGGGACATTCGTCGGCGTGCTCAACGCCGGCCTGGTCGTCACCTTGCGCGTTCATCCGCTGATCGTGACGCTCGGCATGGGCGCGGTCCTGCAAGGCGTGACCTTGCTCTACGCACTGGGACCGGTCGGTCGGGTGCCGCGCAGCTTCACCGTGCTCGCCTATGGACGCATCTCGGGCATCCCCATCGGAGCGACGCTTGCAGTCGTCCTTGGCATCCTGGTCGCGCTGCTGCTGCGATATTTGCCGCTCGGCCGCCAGATCTACGCCCTTGGCGATGATGCGAATTCCGCGCGTCTCGTGGGATTGCGGCGGACGCGCATCCTGATGCTGGTCTACGGCATCTCGGGCTTCTGCTGCGGGGCGACCGGGCTTTATCTCGCCGCGAGGTTCGGCGTTGGACAGCCCTACACCGGCGTCAACTACACCTTGGCTTCGATCACTCCGGTCGTGCTCGGCGGTACCTTGCTGAGCGGTGGCAAAGGCGGCGTGATCGGCACGCTGTTCGGCGCCTTTCTGATCACGCTCCTGAACAACCTGCTCAACTTCATGGACGTGTCGAAGCACTATCAATTGGTCGCGCAGGCGGTCATCATCATCCTTGCCGTCTCCATCTATGTCGAACGCCGCAGGATCGGGTGAGCAGGATGTCAGGCTCCGTAGAAATCGCCGGCTCCGTCACCCCGTCCTGGTCGGTCCGCAGCGTCATGGAAAGCTATGGCACAGCCCTCGCTCTGCCGCTGCTGCTCGCGCTTGGTGGCGTGATCTCACCGGCCTTCGTCAGTCCCGGTAATTTGTCCAACCTGCTGCTACAAGTCGCGCCGCTCGCGATCGCAGCCATGGGGCAAAGCCTGGTGATGATCGTTCGCGGCCTCGATCTCTCTGTCGCCTCGATGATGGCGACCGCCGCCGTGATCGCGACCGGTTTCTCGGGCCTCGACCAGAATGTCCCCGCCATCGTCGCGACGGCCTTGGTGGTCGCTGTCAGCGTTGGCCTGCTCAACGGCTTTCTCGTCACCAAGCGTCAGGTGTCCCCGTTCCTGGCAACGCTCGCCACGATGATCCTGCTCCAGGGATTCAGGTTCGCCTACACGCAGGGCGCGCCGTCCGGCAACGTGCCGCCGGTACTGCGGCTGCTCGGCTCCGGAAAATTTCACGGCGTGCCCTATAACGTACTCGTTCTGCTGTTCGTAGCGGTCTTGCTGGCTGGGGTCCTGCACCGTTCCGCTTTCGGAAGGAGGATTTTCATTGTCGGCGGCAATCCAGTGACGGGGCGCCTGTTTGGCATCCGCTCCGACGCGGTCATGATCGGCTGCTACCTGATCTCGAGCTGCCTTGCGGCGCTCGCCGGGCTGATCCTGAGCGGTTATGTCGGGCTCGTCGACAACTGGGTCGGGCAGGGGTACGAGCTCGACTCGATCGTAGCCTGTGTCGTCGGACGGGTGTCGCTGCGGGGCGGCCGCGGCTCGATCCTTGGCGCCCTCACGGGAGCCGCCATCATCGTCATCCTCGCCAACGAAGTGGTGCTGCTCGGCGTGCCGGTCCAGGTCCAATTGATCATCAAGGGCGTCGTCATTGTCCTCGCTGCTGCAATCTACACTCGTAGAGATGCACCATAGCGTTTTCTAAGGATGCGATGAGAGGAAACCCACCATGAGCGAGCATTGAGAGGAAACTGTTCCGGGTAGAAAACCGGGTACTCTCAAAAAAGTCCAATTGATTGTGCCGCTGCACCGAAGTTTGTTGCACGAGCGGACAGACCGGAGCGTTGCACGTGTTGTAGCCCCTGCGGAAGAGGTCTCCACAAGCGCATTGTTATTCGGCGATTGCTGAGGACATTCCGTGTTCATTACGATTGCCGTCAGCGACAATATTGGCTGGTTCATGGAGAACTTGCCGAGCGTTGGATGTCAGCCACCAGCGGCCATGACCCACCCCACCCGCACGTGCACATGATCGTACCGGGCGGCGGCATCTCGCCCGACGGCCAGCGCTGGGTGTCCTGGCGGCCAGGATTCTTCCCTGCCAGTGCGGGCGCTTTCACGCCTGTTCCGTCGGCTGTTCCTGGAGCGCCTGGCCACCCTCCACCAGGCCGGGCGCCTGATCTTCGGCAACGACGCCCACCTCGCCGGAGAACAATCATTAGCAACGTTGCTGGCAGCGTCGGGCAAGATGGAATGGGTCGTTTATGCCAAGCGTCCGTTCGGTGGCCCCGAGGCAGCGCTGGCCTATCTGTCGCGCTATTCCCACCGCGTCGCTATCGCCAACAGCCGCCTGCTCGCCTGCGGCCAGCAAGGCGTCACCTTCAGATGGAAGGATTACCGCGTCGAAGGGCCGCGACCGTCAAAAGCGGATGACGCTCGCGACGGACGAGTTCATTCGCCGCTTCCTCATCCACGTGCTCGCCTCCGCCGCATCCGCCACTACGGCCTGCTGGCGCGAGGCGCCTGCACCGACAACGTCGCACGCGCGCGCGAGCTGCTCTTCTCGCCATAGGCGGCTCCAGTCAGCCCGGCGACCTCCATCTCCATCAACCGCTGGGCGGCAAAGCCGATCATCTCGCGCAGAAGATCCGCGTCCGGGGCCTCCTCGACGAGCGCGCGAAGGTTCATCATCTCGTCGGTCATCGGTGGTTCCTCGAATCGAGTTGGTGTCAGCAACCCGACCCTACCGGGCAATCACCGGTGACCACCGCAAAGCCGTCCGCCCGCTACGGCGCTATGGGAGAGCGCGCGGGCGGACGGCTTTGCTCTACCAAGTTACACCACGCCCGGGAACACCGCCCTTAAAAGTATCGCAAAGCGGCAACCCGGACAAGCGCAACGACGGCTCTGGGTCGCGGGCGGAAGTCTCATGCAGAGTAAATCTCGTCTGCACAACCTCGGGCAACTGATACGCGTGGCCCTGACGGGCTTCACCTGAACCGCCTCCGTACCGCGATAGGAAATCTGTGCGTCTTCTCCGTCGTGACCGAAGCGCGACCCTTCTGGCGCCCTAGCGTCCACCCGAAGTCGCCTCCGGATCCTCACCAAGGGCCTACCTCGCCACCCTCGGTCTCGCCGCTTGGCGCGGCAAAGATCGATGTTTGATAATGCGATAGGCCCCGGACGGCTAAGGCCTTGAGCCGGTTCACGGCCTATCGGGTGCTGCGGCGCTTGGTCCTGCGGCCGAGGTCCATGCCGTCAATTGGCCAGGAGACTAAGGCCGCTATCCTACTCGACTTGCCGGCCGACCATTTGGCGGCCACTGATCGCTCACGAACGGCGGTTTTTGGGCGGGTCTTCGAGATCCGACCTTCCGAATTAGGCTGCTCTCCTGTAACAAAATAGGGCTTCTGCGATAGTGGGCTTCACGATGTAGCGGACCCCCGCTACCACCTTTCCTCACACTCCCTTTACTCTGCTTGGGTATGCCTCCCCGCCAATCGGCGAGTTGAGACGACCAGCAATTTCAACACAGACCCCGCCCGGGCGCCTGTCATCTCTCGACACCGTCACCGTCTCCACAAGATCTCGAATTGCTTCGGCAGCCTCCTCGTCGCCTGCGCTCACACCTTTGCCGAGCGCATTTTCGAGCCGCGCCAATTGCTCTTCGTATCGTCTAAGAATGACGGGGTGGAGCGCAATCGGCTGCGGAGCGGAGGGCTGGCTGCTAGCCGCTTCCTTTCCTCCAGGTAAGTTGTCACATACTCCGCAATCACCTTCGGCGAGCGCATTTCGGCACGCAGACCGCCAAGAACCGCCCGCTCGATCGAGTCGAGGTAGAAAGTCTTCGCATCAGGACAGGTACCGCTTTCCTTGGCTGCCGAGCATCGAACACGAACCCGTCCAGACTTGTCGCAGCCATTCGTTGACAGGCCCGACCCACAGGCTCCGCAGCGCAGAAGGCCGGACAGCATCCTGCGGGGACGGCGCTGATGGCTCGGATGGGTGGAACTGCGTTCGCCCTTGCGTCTTTGTGCCGCCTCAAACACGTCGGCGCTCACGATGGCAAGGTGTGGCACCTCGACGGTTCTCCAATCGCTCTTTTTGGTTTGGTCGGAAGAGGCGCCTGCCAGTGTCCGGATCCTTCACCATACGCACCTTGTTCCAGACGAGACGCCCCCACATAGAGCTCGTTCTGCAAGATGCCCGAGCAGCGCATGCGGTTTCCGTTGATAGTCGAGGCGTTCCATGATCGCCCACGCGGAGGCGGTACCTGTTCTCCGTTTAGGTCGTGTGCGATGTCGCGTGGCGTTCGGCCGTTGACATAGTCTTGGAAGATCCGCCGCACGATCTCGGCTTTCGGCCTCCACGATTGCCCGCTCTCCGTTCTTGCCGGCGATAGGCGCGTAGCCATAGGTTCCGCCGCCGCCGGCGAGACCTTGACTAACTCCGCCAGCCTGACCGCGTCGCACCTTGTGCGCATTGTCCTCACGGTGGAGCTGGCCAACCAATCCCCACAGTCCGACAAGCACAGTGTTCACGACACCCTCATGAACGGCTCTGATTTCAATACCGAGAAACGAGAGGCGCTTGTGGATGCCTGCGAGATCCTCCATGTCGCGTGACAAGCGATCGAGCGCCTCCACGATAACGACTTCAAAACATCTGTCCCTTGCCTGATCAAGCAACCGCAGAAGGCCGTCGCGTCCCATGACCGAACCGCCAGACCGCGCGCGATCTTCGTGAATGTTGACGACCTCGAGGCCCTCGCGCTCCGCGTAGCTTTGACAGAGCGAGACTTGATCTTCAATCGATCGTTCGTTTTGCAGGTCGGTGGAGAAGCGAGCGTAAATCGCCGCCGTCTTCCTCTTCCCGTCGGGAAGCGATCTCGCGTTCATGATCTTCCCTCGCTGCTATCCGAGCAAGTGCACGTGCGAGACGTAAGATCGCTCTATCTGGACTCGCCGGCAAGGACCATTTGCGATCAGGGGTCCGCACGGTCGTGCTCCAGGACGTTGCACGCGTAAGGAGCTCCGTCGTTTTCGGCGGAGCACACCTCGCAAATATCGATCGTGCTGATCATGCCCCATGGTTATGCTGCGGGAGTAAAAGAGAGGAATGGTTGCCAAGTTCGAGCCGTAGAGCTGGATGCCGCAGCGAAGAAAAAGAAGCTCAATTATCCAGTATGATTGCGGGAACAGGTTTGCCGGAGCTTCACAGACTGCCTCGATATTGGTGCGTGAGGATTTGAAGTAAGTACTGATCCCGCTAACGCGTTGATCGTCCGTGAGACCTTATCACGCTAGGGCTGCGACCGGGCCGTTATGGGCGGCAAGGTATCGATCGGCTTCGTTGATTTTGCTGCGTTCTCGTTCGTTTTCGATTGAGTTCGTTGCGGTTTGTTCGGATCGTTCTGGTGCGAGACTGGTGCGGCCCGTTGGGGGCAACATCCTCTCTAGGCTGAAACAGAGGGCGATTCCAGGAAACCTTAAGATCACTTGGCAATCAGGGGGCCACCTCGTGTTGTCCGGAAGCCATCATTGGTACACAATGCATTTTCCGAGAGCTGGGAAGCGGGTATCGACAAATTCACGATACACGACTTGAGGCGCAGCTTACGCACCGTCATGCCGCGCGCGTCTACGTCCCATCAATAAGAAGCCCGCCGGCAATCTGGGCCATCAGCGCGGGAGCAGGGGTGGTCCGGCAGAGGGCAGCGGACGAGGCACTGACGACTGCACAGCCGATGACTGCGCCCTGGGTTGCGAGGGTTTATGCTGCGAGATCGGGGCCGCTAGCTGCTGGGACAGCGACGAAGGCGGGGTTGTTGACATTCTCTGTCTGATGTCGTCTGCGACAGCTTGCAGTGTCGCAATGTTCTGGGCCATCAGCTCTTGCTTGGCGGTGAGTTGCTCTACGCTGCGCCGCACGACATCGAGATTGAACGCCAGGGGCTCAAGCTGCTGCATCGGGTCCGGGGCAGTTGAAGCAACGGCTGGCGACTTCGTCGTCGAGACGGATAACAACCAGCCCAGCGATGGAACCCGGGCCACTACCTTGTCCCTTGCTGCGTCACCGTAGGACTGCCAGGCAAGGGTGGCGCCGATACCGATGAGAACTGCAATAACAAACCGGGCAAGGGTGTGGAGTGTTCGCCTGCCAATCGACGGCCGGTCGCTCGCGATATTGTCGTCGTTGACGCCGGAGGGGCGAGGAGAACGGCCAGGCGGTTTCATGGGCCGTCCAATCCGCGGATCGAATCGGGCGTTTGGATCGCGCGCAGGCCCGTCCCACGCATTCTCTACGAGAGGTATGCTTTGCGAGTACATAAGTAGCTCCTTCCTGACTATTCACGGATCGTGATCGCGAGCTGAGCCTGCTCGACGAGTTTCAGCACAATCAGTCTCAGCAATATCGATTTTCCGGACCCGTTCCGATTGTTCCGGGACGCGAAGCCAGGGTCGACCGGCTTGATGCCTTAGTCGTCACGGCATGGCGATAGACAGTTTCGATTCCTTTCCCGAAGGCGTCGACGGAATATTGCGTCGTTGCGCGAAGCCGGGCGGCATGGCCCATGCGCCAGCGCCGCTCCGGATCGCGGAGCAATGTTTCGATCGCTTCCGCCAACCGAACATGATTGCCGGGTGGAACGGTAATGGCCTCGATGCCGTGGCGCGCCACGCGTGGAACGGCCGTGTCAAGCCATGTATTGATGATCGGCCGTCCCGCCGCCATCGCTTCCAGTTGAGCGATGCCAAATGTTTCCGCATTGGTCAGGGACGGCAGGACAAAGACGTCCGCTGTACACATGAGACTGGCGAGTTTGGCCTTCGGAGCGGAGCCGAGCAGGCGGACGCGATCCGCGACGCCGAGGCTATGAATCATTCGTTCAAGCCGTGCCCGTTCTGGACCCTCGCCGATGATCCAGACCTCAAAGCGGTGGCCGACCGCCGCTCGCACCAGCACATCGAAGCCCTTGTAGGGGACGAGTTGCCCGCAAGCCAGCACGAGCCGTCCACGATCGCGTTCGGCAGCGTCATTGTCGCGCGGCTCTGGCCAATCGTACTTCGAGGCATCGACGCCGAACGGAACGACGTGACATTTCTCAGCGAATTCCTGCAGCAGCGGGCTGTTGTACAGCAGAATGGCATTGGACACGATGATTGCGTTCGCCCGCCGCAGCGTCCGGCGCAACAGCTGCTTCACAAACCACCTCAGTCCAGCATGCGAAGCGATGTCCGCATGGTAGTGCACGACCAAAGGTCGATCGCGGCCCAACCCCAGGGCGAGCATGAGATCGGCGAGCGGAAACGGTGCATGAAGCGCGAGTAGATCGTGATCGGCGACCTGGCGCCACAACCGCAGCGGATAAGTCGGCGCGGCCGGAAGCGAACATACATCGCCGAACGAGCGCACGCGCTCGATCGTTACGCCGTTCACGACGATGCGCCGTTGCCCGTTCGACTTGGAGCAGACCAGCACGCAGGCGGTGAACGCGTTTTTCAGTCCTGCGCATATGTCGCGGATCACCGACGGGGCTCCGCCGAACAGGTCGGGATAGCAGTCATTGAAGATGTGAAGCACCGAGAGGCGCCGAGAGGGAGCGAGCATAGCCGAACTCTCCATGACTGAGCGCCTCCTGTATATGTGGGAAAATTTCACACGTCAATTGATCTCGACGGAAAAGTGGGATTGTATCCCACGGGACTCGCCGCTACAATTTCGCCATGAACGCCAAATCCCGGAGATCGAAGTCGGCTTCACATCAGCCGATTGCGGCGGCGAGCCTGCGCGCGCCCTTGGCGCGCCTGCTGCGCCCGCTCGTTCGGCTATGCATCCGCGGCGGAATGACATTTCCTGAGCTGGCTCAGCTGTTGCGAGAACTCTTCGTCAATGTTGCCGAGCACGACTTTGCCCTGGAGGGAAAGGAGCAGACCGACAGCCGCGTGAGTCTGCTCACCGGAATTCACCGCAAGGAGGTTGCGCGGCTGCGCGGCGCCGGTGCGCCGGTCAATGAAACGCCTGCCACTCTGTCGCTGACCAGCGCGATCATGGCACGCTGGCTCGCCGCTCCGGAGTTCACGGACGGGAAGGGCGATCCGCTCCCCTTGCCGCGCGTGGCCAGTGGCGATGCGCCCTCGTTCGAGCAGCTCGTCAGTTCGATCACGAAGGATGTCCGCCCGCGCGCAGTGCTGGATGAATGGCTGGACCGCGAACTCGTGACCATCAACGGCGATGAAGAGATCGTGTTGGTGGACACCGGCTTCGTTCCGCGCGGCGACGACGAGCGCAAATGGCACTATCTCGGCCGTAATCTGCATGATCATATCGCGGCAGCCGCCGAAAACGTATCCGGGCCAGCACCCCGTTTCCTCGAACGCGCGGTGCACTATGACGGTCTTTCGGCCAAGCTCGCAAAACGTCTCGAAGGGCGTTCGCGCGAACTGGCCATGGACGCCCTGAAGATCGCCAACCGGGAAGCAAACCGCGCGCTCGCCAGGGACAAGGGCGGCGACCACCGCTGGAATTTCGGCATCTACATTTACAGCGAAGGTCCGGACGACGCGGCGAATGGTGATGCTGACGAAGGCGGCTCGTCATGACCAGGCAGCCCGTCATCTCGCGCCGCTCGTTGCTTATGGGACTCTGGCTTGCCGGATCGTCCTCCGCCTGGGCACAGGTGCGCCGCGGCAGCGATCAGGGTATCGGCGGCACCGGTATCACCCGTGGCCACGATCAGGGCATCGGCGGCACCGGCATTGTTGGCGTCATTCAGCGTTTCGGCAGCATTTTCGTCAACGGCCAACGCATCAGCTATGCGCCGAACGTTCCGGTGCGGATCGATGGCGAACCGGTATCGGCGAAGGCGCTCAAGATCGGACATCTGGCCCGTGTGCTGGCGCTGCCGCAGGCGAACGGTTCGCTGATCACCCGCGGCGTCAACGTGGTCAGTGAGGTGATGGGGCCGATCGAAAGCGTCAGGGACGGCGAGATGACCGTGCTGGGCCAGCGGATCATAGCGGCCGGCCACGAAAGCTGGCGCCATCCGGGCGCCAATGTCGCGGTCTTCGGGGTGCGCCGCATCGACGGCGTGATCGTCTCAAGCCTGGTCGAGCAACGCCTTAACGCGACAACGCGGGTTTCCGGACCACTCGAACGCGATCGCGGCGGCCTGCGAATAGGCGGGCTGCGACTCAACGGCGCCGATGCCGCACTCGTCGGACAACGTGTTCAGGCTGAGGGCCGCGTTACGCAAGGGGTGATGCAGATCTCGCGCATAAGGGCTGACAACCTTTCTGATTTCTTCGGCGCGAATCGTCTGTCGATCGAAGGCTATGTCCGCCGCATCGGCAGCTATCTGCAATTCGGCTCGGGCTATGTCGCGCATGACGATAGTCGCTTCGCATCCTCAGGCAATGCCCGCGTGGTCGTGAACGCCACCTTTGACAGTTCCCGTGGCTTGCGGGTTGAATCCATCCAATCCGTCAACAAATTTCCGGGTGACTCGATCCAAGGTACGAGATCCGAGCAAACTCCGGGCGCGACGCCCGGCGGCTCGGACGTCCCGGGCGGTGGCGCTACTGTGCCGGGCGGCGGTCCTCCCGGGCTGGGCGGCGGCGGTCCTCCCGGGCTGGGCGGTGGCGGTCCTCCCGGCCTTGGCGGTGGTGGTCCTCCCGGTCTTGGCGGTGGTGGTCCTCCCGGTCTTGGCGGTGGCGGTCCTCCCGGCCTTGGCGGTGGCGGTCCTCCCGGCCTGGGCGGCGGCAGTCCTCCTGGCCTGGGCGGCGGCCGCGGCCGGCGATGAACAACGAAGATTTGGCAGAGCGGGCGAGAGGCGCGCGCTCGCAAATCGGGATTTTGCGATTTTTTGGCGAGCTAAGTAATTGATCTGCAAAGGGTGGGGTGTTCGATTTCGGCCGAGAATGGCTGTCGTGAAGACCTCCCCGATTCCCAAGGGCGTGGCGATGCGGGTGGATCCGCCGCGCGAGGTTTCTGCGACGCACGGAGCGACGAGCCCGCGGCTGACCAGAATATGAACAACCCGACGGCGCTCGCCGCTCTGGCGAGCGCCGTCTCGCAGACAGTGCGACGACAGAAGATTGGCTGAGTTTCTGCTGATCGGCGGAGAGACGTTTGGTGGATCGAAGCGGATGCGGAGAGCACGCTATCTTGTCGGCGACGACAACTCGATTGAGACGTCGAGCGCGCTAATTGTCTGTGTTGCCCCGTGATCCTGACGAGGACATGTGCGCCCGCTTGCCAGGCGGGGCTGAGCACGGACTCCTGGATGGACCACCAGATGTCATCGCCGCGAGATCACGACGGAAGCCGGACCAATGCTATGTTGTCGACCGCTCGTGTGCAGCCGTGTAGTATCGAACAGAGGAGACGATCACGTCGAAGATGAAGGCGGAGAGACGCCCGATGTAAGCGTCCGGCCGCTGCACATGGCCTCAGATCTTGACATGATCGGCCGGCTCGATCGCCGCCGGGTGCACGGTGACGATGTCGGAACCGGCCGCGATCTGTGCAAGCTCGGCCTCTACGCGCTTACGTTCTGCCGCGAGCTCATTGACCTTCGGGTTGTGCGCTGAGCGGGATCAGCAGTCCGAGACGAGCTATGGACAGTCGTCTTGGTCAGGCCGCGCGCTCGAACTGCGGCTGCCAGCGGAGCAAGTAGGATTGCAGCGACTGGACGGCGAGCGCCAGCAGGATGCCGACGAACATCATGATGAAGATCGCCACCATCATCTCGCTCGCATTGGCGCGGGCCTCGGCCTCGATGATCAGCTTGCCGAGCCCGCGCTCGGCGCCGATGAACTCGCCGACGATGACGCCGACGAGCGCGAAGGAGACCGCCGGGAGAAGCGAGGCGAACACCCAGGCCAGCGCGGACGGGACGACGACGGTGCGCAGCACGGTCAGCTCGCTCGCGCCCATCAGCCGGGCCGCGGCGATCTGGTCGCGGTCGACCGCGCGGGTGCCCTCGAAGGTGTTGAAGAAGACGACGAAGAACACGACGAGCCATGCGGTCGCGATCTTGGAGAGATCGCCGAGACCGAAGATCAGGATGACGAGCGGCACCAGCGCGATGCGCGGGATCGAGTTGAGCGCGATGATGTAGGGACCGAACACGCGGGCGAGAAAGTCCGACCGCCCGAGCACCACGCCGGCGGCGATGCCGGTCAGCGCGCCGAACAGAAAACCCCACCAGGTGTTCTTGAGCGTGACGAGGGTCGCGGTCCACAGATTGTTGTCGGTGGCTCCGATGCAGGCGACGACTCCGGCGGGATCGCTGAAGCAGCCGAGGCGCAGGAAGCTCTGCCAGATCAGCGAGGGCTTTGCGACGAAGTAGGGATCGAGGATCTTCGGCACGTAGGCCTTCGGCAGCAGCGCCTTGCTCCACTCGAAGCCCCATTGCCAGACCACGAGCACAATGACCAGGATGGCGATCTGCCAGAATAGGATGGCGGCGCGACGGGTCGACATGATCGGTCAGCCTTCTCAGTCAGCCTTGGTGCGGCGGAATTCCTCGCCGAGCGAATGCCAGATATGGGAATAGAGCCGGCCGAACTCGGCGGTCTCACGCAGGCTCACGGGATCGCGCGGCCTGGGGAATGACACTTCGAAATCGTCCTTGAGGCGCCCGGGCCGGGCCGACAGCAGGATGATGCGGCTGGCGAGCGTCAGCGCCTCGCCGAGATCGTGGGTCACGAACAGCACGGTCTGCCGCTCGCGCTCCCAGATCTCGAGCAGGGTCTTGTGCATCTCGAGCTTGGTGTGGGTATCGAGCGCGCCGAACGGCTCGTCCATCAGCAGGATCTCCGGCGCGAGGATCAGCGTGCGCATCAGCGCCACGCGCTGCCGCATGCCGCCGGACAGCATGCGCGGAAAGCTGCGGCCGAAGCCGGTCAGCCCGGCCTTGCCGATGGCCTCGGTGACGCGCTGCGCGCGCTCCGGCTTCGGCACGCCGGCGATCTCCAGGCCGTAGCCGATGTTCTGCTCCACCGTCCGCCACGGAAACAGCGTGTCGCGCTGGAACACGTAGCCGACCCTGGGATTCACCTTGCCGGTCTCGACCGTGTCGCCGTCGATCAGGATGCGCCCGCCCGAGCGCGGCAGCAGCCCGGCGACCATGTTGAGGATCGTGCTCTTGCCGCAACCGGACGGACCCAGGAGGGCAACGAATTCGCCCTCCCGCACATCGAAGGACACGTTGTCGACGGCGACGAATTCGCTTCCGCCGGTGCTGTAGGTCTTCATCAAGCCCTGCACCGCGATCCGGGTGCGTTCCGCGGCAGGGCTCTCGGCGCCGCGCACCGTGGCGTAGCCTGCATTGGAGGGCGGCATCATTTGGTCTTCGCCTTTGCAGCCGCGAGGAAGCTGGGATCGACGATGTCCTCATATTTGATCTCGGGAATGTCCGTCCCCTTGCGGTACCAGGGCTTGGCGCCGCGCGCATAGGACGCCTGGTCGATAAAGCCATCATAGGCCCAGGTTGAAGTGTCGAAGCCGAGCTCGGCGCTGACCGCTTCGGGATCGATGCCGGAGAAGTACTTCGGCGTCACCAGCGCCTGCACCTCGGCGAGCGGCGTGGCCTTGACCCAGGCCATGGCGCGGGTGATCGCATTGACGAAGGCCTGCACCAGCGCCTTGTCCTGCTCGATCGTGTCCTTCAAGGCGTAGATGACGAGCACCGGGACCGTGCCGCCGAAATCCTTCTCGAACAGTCCGGGCTTGGAGGTGTCGTAGATCACCTTGCCAAAACCCTTCTTCTCGACCTCGACGATCCAGCTCGGCGGCGCCATGATGGCGTCGAACTGCTTGGTCTGCAGCGATGGAAACATCGTGTTCGGTCCGCCGCCTGCGACCCAGTTCACCTTGTCGCCCAGGCCGCGCGACTCGAACACATAGGTGCCGTAGACCCAGGTGCCCGATCCGATCGCCGTGGCGGCGACGATCGGCTTCGCACCGTCGGCGCGCTTGGAGGCGGCGAGCGCCTCGACCGAGGTGATGCCGCTGTCGTAGAGATCCCGGCGCACCACGATGTTGGCGTAGGAGCACACCATCTCGGTTGCCAGCAGGATCTTGCACGGCTTGCCGCGTGCCGTGAGCTGCAGCGGGTGGCTGGCGTCGCCATGCGCGAACAGCGCTTGATCGGCGGCGAGCGTCTGGCGGCCGAAGGTGCCGGAATTGCCGGTGAGGAGCTTGGGATCGAGGCCCTCGTCCTTGAAGTAGCCCTTCAGCTCCGCGATCATTGCAATCGCGTAGACCGGCGACACCGGTCCGAACGCGATCGACGCAGGCCGCGTCTCGGCCAGCAGCCGTCCTGGCAGCAGCGAAGCGCCCGCGAAGGCCGCGCCGGACGCGAGCGCGCGGCGCCGTGTGATCGTCATGGAATCCTCCCGCAGTTCTTATGTTCTCGACGATGTGCGACGTGACCGCTCAACCTGGCGGCTTCGTAGGCGAAATCGTTCCGTCCGCTTCCAGCACGCCAATCTCGTCGGGCAGCAGCCCGATTTCGGCCAGGACGTCGCGCGTGTGCTCGCCGATATCAGGCGGATCGTAGCGGTTCGGCAGCCGCTGCCCGTCCAGCGACACCGGCAGCACCGGCGTCTTGGCGCGACGGCCGTCGGGCATGCGGATCTCGGTCAGGCCGCCCGATGCGTTGAGATGCGGATCGTCGAACAGGTCGCCGGGCTTGTTGACCGGCGCGTAGGGCAGTTCGAGCCGCTCCAGCACCGCGGCGAGATCGTCCCTCGCCCACGTCCTGAAGATCGCGGCGATCTCGGGGATCAGCCAGCCGCGATGATCGACCCGGCCCTGCGCGGTGGCGAAGCGCGGATCGTCCAGCCATTCCGTGCGCTCGAAGGCGCGACAGAACGCCACCCATTGCTCCTCGCCGACGATGGTCACGAACAGCTTCGAGCCGTCCTTGGTGTCGAACAGGTCGTAGACCGGCCACGGGCTGTCCTTGATCGAATAGGGGATCGAGGGCTGGCCGGTGACGACCTCGCACATCATGGCCTGCGCCATCAGGAACACGTTGTTCTCATACAGCGCGCTCTGCACGTAACGGCCACGTCCGGTGCGCTGACGCTCGGCCAGCGCGGCCTGGATCGCGATCACCCCGAACATGCCGCCCATGATGTCGTTGACCGATGCTCCGGCGCGCATCGGACGATCAGGCAGGCCGGTCATGTAGGCAAGGCCCCCCATCATCTGCACGACCTCGTCGAGCGCGAGGCGGTTCTCGTAAGGTCCGGGCAGATAGCCTTTCAGCGAGCAGTAGATCAGCTGCGGGGCAAACGCCGCCACGGACTCGTAGTCGAGTCCGATTCGCTTCATCAGCCCGGGGCGGAAATTCTCGATCAGCACGTCGCTGCGCGCGATCAGCCTGCGCGCAACATTCTGGCCCTGCGCCGTCGAGGTATCGAGCGCGATGCTGCGCTTGTTGCGGCAATAGGTGGCGAAAAAGCCGGCCGCCGGTCCCTTGAAGGAGCGGGTGCGATCGCCCTTGATCGGCTCGACCTTGATCACGTCGGCGCCGAGATCGGCGAGGATGAGCCCGCAGCTCGGACCCATCACCATCTGGCTGAACTCGACGACGCGCACGCCCTCGAGCGGCCGAAGCGGAGCGTCGTGCTCTCGGGCCGCGCCCATCACGCTGCCCTCCGCAGCACCTTGGGGATGCCGGCCTCGTGCAGATGGCCGGTGAGGTGCTTCGGCGCGATGTGACGGGCCAGGATCTCGCGCGTGAGCATCAGCCGGTCCAGATCGATCCCGGTCGACAATCCCATACGCTCGAGCATGAACACGAGATCCTCGGTGACGATGTTGCCGCGTGCGCCCGGCGCGAACGGACAGCCGCCGAGCCCGGAGACCGCGGCATCGAAGCGGCGGATGCCGGCCTCGAGGCCGGCGACCGCGTTGGCGAGGCCGGCGCCGAGCGTGTCGTGCAGGTGCAGGCGCAGCGTGACATCCGGCCCGACCTCGCGCCGGACGGCCGCAACGATCTGCTTGACGAGCATGGGCGTCGCGTAGCCGACGGTATCGGCGAGCCCGATCTCGTCGGCGCCCGCCTCGGCGAAACGGCGCGCCAGATCACAGACCGCCGCCTCGCTGACATCGCCTTCGAGCGAGCAGCCGAACGAGGTGGAGATCGCGCCCATCAATTGCGGCCGCTCGGCGGCCGGCCGGGCATCGATCGCGGCGCGCACGGCATGGAAGGCTTCGACCTGCTCGGCCACGGTGCGGCGGACATTGGCGCGGTTATGGGTCTCGCTGGCCGAGATCACGAAATAGATAGTGTCCACGCCTGCGGCGATGGCGCGCTCCGCGCCCTTGAAATTGGGGACCAACGCGCCGATCCTCGTCGCCTGATGAGACAGCGCATGGGCCATCACCGCATCGACATCAGCGAATTGCGGCACGACCTTCGGCGGCACGAAGGAGCCGGCATCGATCTCGCGCACCCCTGCGGCCGCGATGGCGTCGATCAGCGCGCACTTCGCTTCGGTCGGCACGAACATGTCGAGGTTCTGCAGACCGTCGCGCGGCGCGACCTCGCAGATATGGACGTCCGGCTCACGGATCATTGGCGTTGCTTCCCCGTCGCTCGCTTCTCGATTGTATATTTTTCATATAAAGAACAATCTGATCGACGATCTGTCAAGCTGAAAGAGGTTTCCTCGGCATCATGACCGATTGGGACGCATCGCCCTCCGCTGCACGGACGGGCACGACCGACCGCGCCGAGCAGCTCGCCGGCCTGATCCTGGCGTTCGCACGCCGCGAAGGCATGAAGGCCGGGGACCGCCTGATCGAGCAAAGGCTGGCCGATGCGCTCGACGTGTCGCGTGCGCCGATCCGGCTCGGGCTGAAGGCCCTGGAGGCGGCGGGGCTGGCGCGGGGCGAGCCCCATCGCGGCTTCGTGCTGACCCAGAGCCCGACGAGCGGTGCGGCACGCCCGACGCTCGCCGCGGTGAGCCGCGCCGAGCAGGCCTATGTGGACATCGCGGCCGACGTTCTCGACCGGCGCATCGAGGCCGACGTCACCGAGGCCGAGCTGATGCGCCGCTACGCGCTGAGCCGCACCGAGCTGCAGCGCCTGCTCGATCGCATCGCGGCCGAGGGCTGGATCGCCCGCCTGCCCGGCTATGGCTGGCGCTTCGCCGAGACGCTGTCGAGCCCAGAAGCCCAGGACCAGGCTGCGGCCTTCCGGGCCGTGATCGAGCCGGCAGCGATTCTGCAGCCCGGCTTCGGGCTTCAGCAGGACGTCATCGCGAAGCTTCGCCAGCATCAGCAGCGCGTACTTGGTGGCGAGCTCGACAAGATGACGATCGGCGAGGTCTATCAGTCGGGCTGCGAGTTTCACGAGGAGATCGCGCGCGGCGCCCGCAATCCGTTCTTCGTCGAGTCGCTGCGACGCGTGAACTCGATCCGCCGCCTGTTCGCCTATCGCAGCTTCGCCGATCGAGATGGCATGCGCCGGCACGTCGAGGAGCATTTGCGCCTGCTTAATCTGCTCGAAGCAGGACGTAATCTAGATGCCGCCGAGCTGATGCGCAGTCACCTTCAGCGTCCGCTATCATCGCGCTTGCCTTGAGCGTTTTGGCTCCGCGGCATGTAGTCGGAGAGCGGAACAGCAAGTAGCAACTTCTGAGCCGTTCGATTGCGATCCCTGGAAGGAGCAACAGCCGGCTATGGGCCGCAAAGGGGAAGCAAGCGTTCGAGGCGGACCCGACGACATACGAGGGGACAGATTGAAGTGTGCCAGAAGTTCGTTGTGATGCACGCCGAATAACACTTTTGAGGTTTTTCTTTTGAGCTTCTGTAGCGCGCAACGATAGTGGTAATACTGTCAATTATGGCTACCGGCACGGCGTTTCCTGATCTCCGCACCAAGTTGATTCATACCACGATCAAGCTGCTGGCCGAGCAAGGTCCGGCGGCCGTTCAAGCTCGGTCCGTGGCCAATGAGGCTGGCGTCTCTACGATGGCTGTTTACAGCCATTTCGGAGGCATGCCGGAGCTATTGCGCGCAGTTGCCGATCAAGGGTTCCGATATCTGGCCTCTGCCTTTGAGGGGACGCCGAAGACCGATGATCCCGTTACAGACGTCTTCCGTTTGGCGTTGTGTTACCGCGACGTGGCCCGGCAGAACCCGCACCTCTACGATCTCATGTTCGGGCTATCAACTCGAGGCGCCTATCGGGCGATCGAGTATGATCCTACTCCGCTGTCTCGCTCGGAATCCCCTGCATTTCAAGAAGCCTTTGGCCATGTGGTTCGAGCCGCGACTCGTCTTATCGAGGCTCGCCGGATCCGCGACGATGATCCGAATGTCATCGCGGTACAGCTGTGGGGCTTCGTTCACGGGTTCATTACCCTCGAATTGGCTGGCCTCTTGGCTCGCTTTGATGACAGCGTCGAACAGATCCTTTTCCCGATGGCAATAAATATGTTGGTTGGCCTCGGCGACACGCCGGAACGCGCCGTCACCTCCATGACGCCATGCGTCAGGTGAGGGCATCCGCTCTCTGTTGATCCTTACGCCCGTTCCCTGAAACGAATAGGGACATTCAGCACTCCTTGCGTCTGCACTATAACGATGTTATTGTCGGTTAATAACATCGTTATAGCTGCTCAAGCAGTGACGCCAGCATCTGAACTGGCGCTCGTAACAGAGGGAGGATTTGTATGGCTGTATCAGTTCTGCCTGATTCGCCTCAGGGCCGGTCGACGCCGCTTGTTCGGCTACCAGCAATTCCGTTGCGCATCTGGCTGCTCCGCGCCATCGCGCTGGCGCTCCTCCTGGCTGCGTCCCTTGATGGGTTCGCGGCGATTATGGCGGGGATCGCGTATTACAAAGGAGCCGGGAATTCTGAGATTGCTGCAAAGCGCATCGCGCTGCTGAACGCCGCCGAAGCCGGCCAAGCCGTGGATACTCCCTCAAAAGTCGAGGAGTACGCTGGCAGCACGGTCGCGCTGGTGGGATCGGTCAGTTCGTCCACTTATGCTTATGGCAAGGAGAGCATCGCCGAGCATCTCCTCGTCTACAATGTCATGAGCAAGGAAAAGGCCGCAATGCTCATGGTCCATTCCTTGCTGGGCGGCGTATGCATGCTTTTCGGCGGCCTGCAATTCTGGCCCGCTTTTCGCCGCCGCTTTCCCAAGTGGCACCGCATATCCGGTGGCATCTATATCGTCGTACTGCAGGGCACGATGATCACCGCCATGATCCATCTTGTGCGCACGTCGGTTGCCGACACGCTGGATCATCTGTTTTTCTACGTGGGACTGTGGGGGCTGGCCCTGGGCATATCGTTCAGCCTCTGGATGGCCGTACATGCGTTGTGGCGCAAGCAGATTGCTAACCACCAAGCCTGGATGTGCATAAGCTACGGGCTCTTGCTGAGCACACCCATCCAGCGTTACGGCTGGCTGCTTTTTGGCGCGCTGGATCCGGGTATCCGCTTTACCGAAGCAAATTATGCCGTCACAGGGGTGCTGATCCCCCTTTCTTTGACGGTCGGCTACCTTCTGTTTACGATCAACCGCTGGGTGCAGCCGGTTCGACGGGCCGAGTCCGCAAGCATGACTGCGGCTTCCGAAAAGCGCGCGCGTCTTGCACGCAACCTCGCGCTCGTGAGTTTCCCCGCCCTCGTCGCAGCCGCCGCCATTGTTGTTCAATACTACATGGTGACCCCCGCGCTGGAGCAGGCTTTCAGCGCCCGAGAACTGGTCCCGGCGGGTGTCATCCACCTTCATGACACCGTGATTGCAAGCGATGTCGTAAGCCGCGCGACGTTTGCTCTGGCGACGTTAGTTGGTTTGTTGAGCGGAGCGCATCTGCTGTGGATCGCCTTCGTCCGACGGCAACCGGACGGTGTTCTGGTTGCGTCGTCCTGGGCGTTGGCGTTCTCCGGCGCCGTCGCGGGAATTGTATTGATGTACTGGGGCCTGCGGATGGGTATGCCGAGCTTCGCTACCCTTGCAGGCGGTTCGATGCACATGATTGGAGGAGCCGCCACTCTGTTGTTCGCGGTTCTGCTTGCCTTCGCCTTGCGCCGCGGAGAGGTGGCCTGGGTCAAGGAATGGGGCGTATTCGTCCTCGCCTGCATCGCGGCTACGCCCACCTTCTACTTTCTACTGCCCGTTATGGGCGCGTCCGGATTTGACGCGCAGTGGGCGAGGGAGGGCCACATCTTCCGCCTGGCCCTCGCTGGCCAATGGTTGGTGGCGATAATGGGCGCCTTCATCTACGCGGCCTATGGACAAGCAACCCAAAGTAGACTGGCTCGCTGAAACCGGAGCCGCGGTGGCCATCAAGGGCGGGGACGAGTCCTCCTCGCCCACGCGCCGTGACGTGCGGAGCCCGACCCCACGAGTCCAACTGGTGCGATAACCAGAGGGTTTCTCCTGATGGGAGAGGCCACCTACAAAAAGGAGTGATGTCAATGCCAACCTATTATTGCTCCAGCATCGAGGGACGCCTTTCGGGCAGGCAGAAGAGTGCGATTGCGGCTGAGATCACGCGGATCCATGCGGAGGTGACGGGAGCGCCGACCTACTTCGCGCAAGTCATTTTCGAAGACGTGAAAGCTGAGAACTACTTTATGGGCGGCGCGCCACTGACGCATGACCAGGTGTTTGTCTACGGTCACATCCGAGGCGGGCGCGCTGCGATCGACAAGACACGAATGATCAAATTGATGGCAGAGGCCGTCGCGGTTGCCGCCTCTGCCGCGGATCACCGCAGCGTATGGGTATATGTCGGCGAGCTTCCAGCGCGGCAGATGATCGAATTTGGTCGCGTACTGCCAGAGGCCGGCGATGAACCGGCGTGGACAGCCAATCTGCCGGCAGCGGATCGCGATTTCATGCAATCCGTGGGACCGCAGACAAAGGGCAACTGAAAGAAGGGCGGCAACGCCCGTGCCGCGGTTAGCCCGTCGGCAAATAGCGCTCGGACTGCCTGCAAGAGGCTGGCGATTCGATACGCGAAAATGTCAATCAGGGAAGGTCTTCAATGCGCAACTATACCCGATTCTACATCGACGGTGACTGGGTGGAACCACTCGGTGGCAACGCGATCCACGTGATCAATCCCGCCAACGAGCAGCCGGCAGGATTAATCACTCTAGGAACAGCTGCGGACGTCGATCGCGCTGTGAAGGCCGCGCGAACGGCATTTGCCAGCTTCTCCCGCAGCAGCCGCCAGGAGCGGATCGATATCCTTTCCAGCATTTTGAACGTGTACGCGAAGCGCCATGCCGATCTCGGCGCCGCTCTTACCGAAGAACTCGGCGCACCCACGAAGTTCGCGATGGAATTGCAGGCCGGCGTTGGCCTTGCGCATCTCCAGACCGCAATCAATGCCCTGAAGAATTACGAGTTCGAGCATCCGCAGGGACCGCGCACAGTGGTGCGCCGTGAGCCTATTGGGGTGGTCGGAATGATCACGCCTTGGAACTGGCCGATCAACCAAATCATGGTCAAGGTCGTTCCGGCCCTGGCCACTGGGTGCACCGCCGTGCATAAGCCTTCCGAGGTTGCCCCGTTCACTGCTCATGTCCTCGCGGAGATCTTCCACGAAGCCGGCGTTCCGAAGGGCGTCTATAATCTGGTCGACGGTGATGGGCCGACCGTCGGAGCCGCCATATCCGCGCATCCCGGTGTCGACATGGTTTCTTTCACTGGATCGACTGCGGCGGGGATTGATGTTGCGAAACGCGCGGCTGACACCGTGAAGCGTGTGCATCAGGAGTTGGGCGGCAAGTCGCCCAACATCATCTTGGATGACGCCAATTTCGCAACCGCGATCACAGAGAATATTTATCGACTGATGCTCAACTCGGGGCAGACGTGTCATGCGCCGACCCGGATGCTGGTTCCCCAGAACCAGATGGAAGGAGCCAAGCAAATTGCAAAACAGGTCGTGGCGTCGATCACTTATGGCGACCCAAAAACGGACGTGTACATGGGTCCCGTCGTTTCCGAACGCCAGTGGGATCGAATCCAGCGGTTGATCAAGACGGGGATCGATGAGGGCGCCACGCTCGTTACAGGCGGTATGGGGCGCCCGGAAAATATGAAGGTCGGATACTACGTCAAGCCCACGGTGTTTGCGGACGTTGAAAACACCATGGCCATCGCGCGTGAGGAAATTTTCGGACCTGTTCTCGCCATCATCGGCTACACGGACGTCGACGACGCAGTAACAATCGCCAACGATACCGTGTACGGGCTCGGCGCTTATGTGCAATCGGCGAGCATTGAAAAGGCCCGGGCTGTCGCTGACCGACTTCAAGCGGGCATGGTCTATATTAATGGCGCGTCAGAAGATACCGAAGCTCCTTTCGGCGGATACAAAATGTCCGGTAACGGTCGTGAATGGGGCGAACTCGCCTTCAGTGAATTCCTCGAGACCAAGGCTGTCATTCATGCGACGGCGGACTGACAGGATCGAATATTGCGTCGAAACCGTTCGGCGGCAGTAGGTCCCAGCAGCAGAGCCGGCGGTCGTTGCGTGCACGATCGGAGATGAACGCGCGGCGCCGGCCCGTCCGTAGTAGTTGAGCCGAGCCCTCGCATGGTCGTTGAGGGGAACTCATATCGTGGGCGAGCTTTTCGGCGGCGACTTTAGTCGTCCGAAGTAGCCAACCGAAGTCGGTATGGACGATCAAGATCGAGAGATGTGGCTTGGCTGCGGCGCGTAAAGCGTGAACGTCTGCTCGCCACCGGTCGGACCCGAATTAGTTCTATAAAAGAATTGAAATCAGCTTTCGAAGGCGAGCCTCCAGGAGGTACGGTGGGTCAGGGGGCAGCGCACGCATAGTCGCGGGCTGCAACAAGTAAATAGTTCAAAAATGACCTCATTTTGTGCTTTTTCAGCCGAAGCGAGCGTGCGCCTAGGTGGTCGTGAGCTTGAGCAGATGCGTCCCGCTCTGGCGATCGAGGGGAAGACTCGAGTGGCTTGACTAGTTCCAAAAAAGAACGTTAGATCGGCGAGGAACGACGGTCGATCAAGGCCGCGCTTTGTTGGATCGTGCCACTCGGGCATGCAATCCTCATTTTTGGGAGGAAGTGATGCTGGGGCTCTTCAGGTCTGCTTTCGCGGTGCTGCTTCTGGCGTTCGGGTCATCGGCTTCTGCTGCTGATATGCCGGGGATCACGCCAACGGAGATCAGGATCGGGGGCATCTTTCCCTTTAGCGGTCCTGCTTCGTCGATCGGTCTCGTTGGTCGAGGGCTTCTCGCGTATGTCCAGTCGATTAACGACCGCGGCGGAGTAAACGGCCGAAAGGTCAACTACATTGCGTATGACGATGCCTATAGCCCACCAAAAGCGGTTGAGCATGCACGAAGGCTCGTCGAAAGCGATGAAGTGGCCTTCATGTTCAGCCAGCTCGGCACGCCCGGCAACTCGGCCACTGCAAAGTATCTGAAGTCGAGGGGCGTGCCGGCGATCGGTATCGTCTCGGGATCGAACAAGTTCACGAATGTGGCGGAGTTTCCGCTGACGACGACCAGTCTGGTCAGCTTCGACACCGAAGGGAAAATCTACGCCAGGTTCCTGACCAAGACGCTGCCGAACGCGAAGTACGCGATCCTGTATCAGAACGATGATCTCGGAAAAGACTACCTCAACGCTTTCAAGGGGGTCCTTAAAGACGAGTTCGACAAGAAGGTCGTCGCAATTGCCTACGAGGTCAGCGAGCCGACGGTGGATTCGCAGGTGGTGAGTCTCAAGAGTTCGGGCGCCGAGGCATTGTTGGTGGCTGGTACCCCGAAGTTCGCGGCGCAGGCAATCCGCAAAGCTGCGGAAATCGGTTGGAAACCGATGATCGTACTGAACTACCCATCAAGCTCGGTTGGCGCCACGCTGAAGCCCGCAGGTCTCGATAATTCAATAGGCGTCATCGTTGGAACGGTGGCGATGGACCCGACCGACTCGCAGTGGGATAACAACGACGGAATGAAGAACTTTCGAGCATTTGTCGCGCGGTATTTGCCCGGAATCGATATCGCCGACACGAACTATCTGTTCGGGTATACGCAAGGCATGCTGCTCGAACGCCTGCTCAAGCAGTGTGGGGACGATCTGTCGCGCGAAAACATCATCGGGCAGGCCAAGAACCTCAAGAACGTCGCGCTTCCCACGCTGCTGCCTGGGATCACGGTCAATACAAGCGACAAGATCAACATGAATTTCACGCAAATGAGGCTACAGCGCTGGACCGGAACGCGGTGGGATCAATTCAGCGAGGTTCTCGATGCCAGCTCGGAGTGATGAGGTTGGTGGTGTTTCGCTAACGCCGGTGGCGTCAATCGCTGCAGCTGAAATGAGGTTATCGTGAAGGGATTGATGCAGAATCAGCCTTTGCTACTGTCCTCGCTCTTGAAGCATGCGGAGCGCTTCCATTCGCGGACGGAGATCGTTTCGCGCACCGGGGAGGGCTCGATTCATCGCTATACGTATGGGGATGCGGCGCGTCGCACCAGAAAGCTTGCCGATGCTTTGACCCGCCATGGCATCTTGCAGGGCGATCGTGTCGCAACTCTTGCCTGGAACACGTTCAGGCATTTCGAGATCGAGCATGGCGTCACGGGAATCGGTGCAGTATGGCATGCGATCAACCCGAGGCTTATCCCGGATCAGATCAGCTACATTGCTAATCACGCCGAAGACAAAATCCTGTTCTTCGACAGCTCGTTTCTTCCCCTCGTGGAGAAGCTGGCGGCCGGGCTTTCCTCCGTGAAGATGTTTGTCCTGATGGCGGATCGAGCCGGCATGCCAAGGACGACGCTGCCGAATTTGCTGTGCTACGAGGAATTCGTGGACTTGGGAAAGGAGGAGTTTGAATGGCCGGTATTCGACGAACTTTCGGCCTCCTCCCTGTTCTACACGTCGGGGACCACAGGCAATCCCAAGGGCGTTCTCTACTCGCATCGATCGGATATCCTGCATTGCCTCTGCATCTGCGGTGCGTACGCAATGGGCATTGCGCCGCGCGACACGCTTCTGCCGATGACCCCGATGTTTCACGCCAACGGGGCCTGGGGCTTGACCCATGCAGCTCCCATGGTCGGTGCCAAGATGGTCCTGCCAGGACCCAAAATGGACGGCGCCGCCATTGCGGAGTTGATCGACGGGGAAGGCGTGACCATGGCCGCCGGGGTCCCGACACTCTATTCAAACCTGCTCCAGTACTTAGAGTCCAGGGGTACCGGTGCTGGGACGCTCGAGCGCATCATAGTTGCCGGTTCGGCGCCCGCGCCTAGCCTGATCGAGGGTCTTGAGCGCCTGGGCGTCTCGGTCAACCATCTGTGGGGCATGACTGAGACGAGTCCTTGCGGTACGTCTTCGCAGCCGTCGCGACGCACGGCGAGCCTTTCCCCGCAGGATCGGCTTCGACGCAAGACCAGCCAGGGGCAGCCGATCTACGGCGTCGACATCAAGATCGCTGACGAGCGGGGCAGTGAGATGCCACGCGACGGAAAATCCAGCGGCCGATTGATGGTGCGTGGACCGTGGATCATCAGCGGTTACTACGGGGAGGACAAGCCCCTGCTGGAGGACGGCTGGTTCAATACCGGGGATCTCGCTGTGATGGATGATGATAATTACATCCAGCTGACCGATCGCGCCAAAGACGTTGTGAAGTCAGGCGGTGAATGGATTTCGTCCATCGACCTGGAAAACCTGGCGAAGGGATGCCCGGGAGTCACGGAGGCGGCCGTGATCGGCGTTCCTCATCCGAGATGGGAGGAGCGACCGCTGCTTATCGTCGTGCCGACATCCGGAGCGACCGTAACGGCGCAATCGATCAGGGCCTATCTGGACAACAAAATCGCCAAATGGTGGATGCCTGACGATATCGTCTTCGTTGACGCGCTCAGCTATGGCGCGACGGGCAAGATCCAGAAGATGGAGCTACGCCAACGCTTCTCAGGGCATTATTCCGCGCCAGCGCGAGGGGACAGTGCAAGAGTGCCACAGGGCACTTCAGCGCAGAGCAACGCATCGTGATGCGAACCTCATCGAGCCGTCGCCAGTCCCCGCCGAAAGGCAAACGCCCGGGATCACGCTGCTTGTCTGCGCGTCCTTGCCTTGCTCGGCTTCTGTTCGGGAGAGGCCTTCTCGAGCTTCCCGCGCGCGCCGGGGCCCGGATGGGTATGAACTTCCTTCGCCGACAGCGGTTCGCCGCATTCCGAGCACACCATTACGGGATCGAAGACCTTGCCGCATTTCTTATGCTCATGCAGCAGAGGTCGCCCGCGTTCGTCGACCATGTGCGTGTCGCCCCAATGGACGAGCGCCATCATGATCGGATAGAGATCGAGGCCCTTTTGCGTCAGGATGTACTCATGGCGCTTGGGTGAATCCTGATAAGGAATTCGCCGCAACACGCCGTTCCGCACCAGCTTCTTCAGCCGCTCGGCAAGCAGATGGCGCGTGATCCCGAGCGCAGACTGGAAGCCTTCAAATCGTCGGGTGCGCAGAAAGCATTCGCGTAAAATCAGAAGGGTCCAACGGTCGCCAATTACACCTATGGTTCGCGCCAGTGAACATGGCTCTTCCTCGAGGGCATCCCACTTCATTCGTACTTCTCCACTCTTCCAGCGACGGGTCGCTCGAATCGCCGACGCAACCGTCTTTTCAAGAACCATTCTAGATAGGGACTACGTTCCAAACAACCTCTAACCGATCTGGGCCAAAATAGCAGAAACTGCCAGTTTATTGACAGTTCGTTTTTAGAACTGTATGAGAGTTGGCGATAGGGTTCGTGCGGACCAAACATGACCACTTCAACAATGCCTATGCGGGAGAGGCCGGCGTGACAGCTCTGAAGGTTGAATTCCAGTTCGATTTCGGCAGTCCCAACGCCTATCTGGCGGAACGCGCAATACCTGGCGTCGAGCGACGGACAGGCGTGAAGTTTGATTATGTGCCGATACTTCTCGGCGGCATCTACAAGGCGACCGGCAACATGTCCCCGGCGGAGTCGCTGCACGGCATCAAGAACAAGCCCGAATACATGGCGCTCGAGACGCAGCGCTTCATCCGTCGCCACAACATCACGACATTTCGGCAAAATCCGTTTTTCCCGGTGAATACGCTGATGCTGATGCGCGGTGCGGTCGCCGCTCAGTTCGAGGGTATGTTCGAGCCGTATTTCCGGGCCGCTTACCATCACATGTGGGAGGATCCGAAGAAGATGGACGACGTCGAGGTGTTCCGCGCGGCTTTCAAATCCTCAGGGCTCGACATCGACAGGCTGATGGCACGAGCTCAACAGGACGACGTCAAGAAGAGGCTCATCGACCTGACCACGGATGCGGTCAACCGCGGAGCATTCGGTTCGCCGACGTTCTTCGTCGGCAAGGAGATGTTCTTCGGCAAGGACCAGCTCCGGGACGTCGAGGAATCGATCGTCGAGCAGATGCGACAGCCTGCCGCCAGCATTGCGTGACTCGAAACGCAGCACGAGATAATGCGCCTGGCCGAAGGAGTTGGCGTAAAGGCCGGAAGAACCAGCCAGGAGAGGGGAAACGTCATGCCAGGGCCGCTTAGCGGAGTTCGTGTGCTCGATCTGACCGGTGTGGTATCAGGTCCGTTCGCGACGATGTTTTTGGCCGATCAGGGCGCCGACGTGATCAAGATCGAGCCCATTGGTGGCGACATCACCCGCCGCAGCCGCGCCACCATCGACAAGCGCGGTGAGTTCTCGGCGTTGTTCATCTCATCAAACCGTGGCAAGCGTTCGCTTGCGCTCGACGTCAAGAGCGAGGCCGGTCGCGAGGTGCTTGCCAAACTTGTCGCGCAATCCGACGTGCTGGTGCAGAATTTTCGGCCCGGCACGATGGAACGCCTCGGGCTCGGGGCCGCCGAGTTGCGCGGCCGCTATCCGCGGCTGATTTACGTTTCCATCAGCGGCGTCGGCGAAACCGGCCCTTATGTCAAGAAGCGCGTCTACGATCCGATCATTCAGGGTCTCTCGGGGTTCGCCGACATCCAGTCGCAGCCCGTGACCAACCGGCCACAGATGATCAGAACCATCGTTTGCGACAAGACCACGGCCGTCATGACGGCACAAGCGGTTGCAGCAGCGCTCTATGCGCGAGAGAAGAGCGGACAAGGGGATCACATCCAGGTCGCGATGCTGGATGCAATGATCTCCTACCTCTGGCCAGAAGGTATGATGCAATACACTGTGGTGGGCGCCGAGGCTGCTGCGGCCGATCCCAATGATCGCCCCGACCTCGTGTTCAAGACCAGCGACGGCTACATCACTTGCGGTACCATCTCGGACTCGGAATGGCAGGGCTTTTGTCGGGCGACAGGTGATCCGGAGCTTGGCACCGACCCACGTTTTGCGACGCCGGCGGCGCGTTCCGTCAATGCGACTGCTCGCATCAACAAGATGGCTGAATACATCGCGCAGCACAACACCGCCGAATGGCTGGAACGGCTCGATGCAGCGGACGTCCCCTGCGCGCCGATCCTGCGCCGTGGGGAGATCATTCACAACGAGCAGGTGATTGCGCGCGATCTCATTGCCGAGTTGGACCAGCCCAGTGTTGGTCGCATTCGACAGCCCAAGCCGGCCGCTCGCTTCGAAGTCAATCCGGCTGCGATCGGTGGCCCTGCCCCCCGAATCGGCGAGCATTCGCGCGAGATCCTGGGTGCGCTCGGCTATGACAATGCCGCGATCGAGAAGATGGCGACCGAAAAATCGGTCCGGATCTTGGGTTAAGCCGGCGGAGCTTTTGGCAGCACCGGCGTAATTGGAACGAGCGGAATGTTAGCTTCCTGGCCGAGCCGATAGGCAGGCCGGGCGTGGATGCGCTCCAGATAGGGCAGGGCGTTATCGCAGACGCCCACCTCATAGGTGATCGCCCATTCGAGACACGTGGTCAGCAGGATATCGGCGCTGGTGAACTGATCGCCCATCAGGTATCGGCGTCCATCGGCAAGCGCGACCTCCACATGGCGCAATTGCTCGCGGAAATACTCGCCTGCCCTGGCGACGACTTCGGGAGCAATGCCGTAGATGGTGCCAAGCCCATCTGCCCGATGGCGCCGCATTACATAGAGGCTAGTGGAATCAAGCTCTGCAACGATGAAGAAGCACCATTCCAGCCAGGCAGCATAGTCGCGCTGCTTTTCTGGGATCAGCGCCCGGTCCCGCGTGGAGTAAGTGCGTGACAGGTACGCGACGATAGCGGCACTCTCGCCGATGCAGAAATCGCCGTCCTGTAGCAGCGGGACCTTCTGCCGCGGATTGAGCGCGGTATATTCCGCCGTCTTGGTTTCCCCAGTACGCGGCCCGATCGGCTTGCTCGTGTAGGCGAGACCGAGCTCGTACATCGCCCAGTGCGCCCGTACGGTCCGGCTGGTGCCTGCTCCCCACAGCGTCAGATTCGGCATGGTGTCCATCTCACCATTTCTCCGCGGAAGGACGGAGGTCGAGTTCATGGGTCCAGCCATCTCGGGTCTGCTCGTGCGCGAACCAATAGGCTTCCGCGATCGATGATGTTTTCGTCAGGCTGTCCGGTGGAATCTCGCTCGCCTCCATGCCTTTAGCCGCCTTCATGCGGGCATGGATCGCCGGGCTGTCGACGCCGGCATCGATAATGAGGTGCACCACGTGGATATTTTTTGGGCCCAATTCCCGGGCCATTGACTGCGCGACAGCGCGTAGACCGAATTTCGCGCTGGCGAAGGCCGCATAGCCCGCTCCGCCGCGGAGGCTGGCGGTCGCGCCGGTGAACAGGATGCTGCCCCGACCGCGCGATACCATGTAGCGTGCGGCCTCGCGGCCGACCAGAAATCCGGCGTAACAGGCGAGTTCCCACGCTTTAGAGAACAGCTTCTCGGTTGTCTCCAGTAAAGGCTTGTTGACGTTCGATCCGGCGTTGAAAAGGCAGACCTCGATTGGCCCGATCTCCTTCTCGATGCGCGCGAATATTTCCTGAACCCCGGATTCCTGGCGAGCATCGACACTAAAGGCGTGAATCCTGTGACCCGCCGCTCTCAGCTCCGCCACAAGCGCCTGCGATTTTGCTGCCTCTCGCCTGCAGATACAAACGGTATATCCGCCCTTCGCAAAGCGGCGGGCGACGGCCGCCCCGATCGCGTCGCCAGCGCCGACAAGTATCGCCACTCCGCGGGCTCTCGCCATCTCAATTCCTCCCCCATAAGTTCGTATTTGAAACTGTGTAAATAGACTGTGTCGACGATGCTGTAAACGGCGTCTGCGAGTGAAAGAACTAGTTTCGATGCACAGGCCAGGTAAATCAATCTGAAAATGTCGATTGACTAGTTCTAAAAAAGAACGTTCAATCCTCGTTAGATGCGGTGACTGAGCGGGCTGCCGGCGCTAAGCCAAAGACGCCAGATCTAGCCTGATCGGAGGAAGAGCCATGCAAAAGCGGAGCGCGACCGTCGCTGTGATCGGCGCCGGTGACTATATCGGTGCGGAGATCGCGAAGAAATTTGCTTCGGAAGGCTTCACGGTCTTCGCAGGTCGCCGCAACGGCGACAAGCTGGAGCCCTTGGTCAAGGAAATCGAGAAGGCAGGGGGCGAGATTCATGCGCGTTCGCTCGACGCGCGCAAGGAAGATGAGATCGTTTCATTCCTCGGCGATGCCGACAAGCACGCTCCGCTCGAGGTCTGCATCTTCAACATCGGCGCCAATGTCAATTTTCCCATTCTCGACACCACTGAACGGGTGTTCCGCAAAGTTTGGGAAATGGCGTGCTATTCCGGTTTTCTCGCGGGGCGCGAAGCCGCGCGGCTGATGCTGCCCCGCGGCAAGGGCAACATCTTCTTCACAGGCGCGACCGCCAGTCTCCGCGGCGGAACGGGCTATGCGGCGTTCGCCAGCGCAAAGTTTGGCCTTCGCGCGGTTGCGCAGGCGATCGCGCGCGAATTGGGCCCCAAGAACATCCACGTCGCGCACCTCGTCATCGATTCCGGCGTCGATACCGAATGGGTTCGCCAGAGACGGATCGAGGCGCTTGGGCCGAATGCACTGGACAATCCCGACCTGCTGATGCCCCCAGCTTCCGTCGCAGAATCGTATTGGCAGCTCTATCAACAGCCCCGCAGCGCGTGGACGTTCGAGATGGAAATTCGACCGTTCGGCGAAAAGTGGTAACGAGGCCTTTCGATGGAGCTTAAGCTTTCGAAAGAGGATGCTGCTTTCCGCGATGAAGTGCGTGCATTCATCGTGGAGCACTATCCGCAGGAAATGCGGGTGCCGAACCCGGAGACCGACCTGACCAAGGAGCAGACGCTCCTTTGGCATCGCATCCTCTACAAGAAGGGCTGGATCGCGCCGCTGTGGCCGAAGGAATATGGTGGGCCCGGCTGGTCGATCACGCAGCGCTTCATCTTCGAGCAGGAAACCAGCCGAGCCGGGACGCTGCCGCCTTTGGCATTCAGCGTCACCATGGTCGGGCCCGTCATCTACACTTTCGGTAGCAAGGCGCAGAAGGAGAAATTCCTGCCGCGCATTCTCTCCGGCGAGGACTGGTGGTGTCAGGGTTATTCGGAGCCCGGCTCAGGATCGGACCTTGCGTCGGTCAGAACCAAGGCCGTACGTGATGGCGACCATTACGTCGTCAACGGCCACAAGACCTGGACGACGCTGGCGCAGCACGCCGACTGGATCTTTTGCCTGGTGCGGACCGACCCGGCGGCTAAACCGCAGGCCGGCATATCCTTTCTCCTGATCGATATGAAATCGCCCGGCGTGACCGTGCGCCCGATCATCACCATCGACGGCAGCCACGAGGTCAATGACGTCTTCCTGGAAAATGTCCGCGTTCCGATCGAAAACCTGATCGGTGAGGAGAATAAGGGCTGGACCTACGCAAAATTCCTGCTCGGAAACGAGCGCACCAGTATGGCCGGCATCGGCCGTTCGACGCGCTACCTGGATCGGCTGAAGCAAATCGTGAAGACCGAGATTCCCGAAGAAGATCCGACGTATCTCGAATTCGTGCGGGATATCGCACGGATCGAGCTGGACGTGTTGGCCTTGGAAGCAACCGAGCTTCGCGTGGTGGCACAAATGGCCCGCGGGATCGATCCAGGCGCCGCCGCGTCGTTGTTCAAGATTCGGGGTACCGAGATCTTCCAGAACATCACCGAGCTGACGCACCGGGCAATCGGTAATTACGGTCTGGCGATCCGGGAGCATCCCGTCAGTGCCAACCACTTCATGCCGGGCCCGGCCTACGGTCATACTGCGTCCGAGAAGTACCTGAATTCACGCAAGCTCTCGATCTACGGCGGATCGAACGAGATCCAGCGCAACATCATCGCCAAGGCCGTGCTCGGACTTTAGGCCGAGCGGAGTACGGGGGATCGGATGGATATTCAGTTCACGGAAGAGCAGGAACTATTGCGGTCCAGCGTGCAGCGGCTTCTGCGGGATCGATACGACTTCGAAGCGCGTCGCAAGATCGTAGCCAGCGAAGAAGGCTTCAGTCGCAAGCACTGGGCCTCGTTCGCCGAACTCGGCCTGCTTGCCGCACCTTTTTCGGAGGATGCGGGCGGCCTCGGCGGTGGCCCCCTGGCGACCATGATCGTGATGCAGGAATTCGGCCGTCACCTCGTGGTCGAGCCATTTTTGGAGACGGTCGTTCTGGCCGGCGGCCTGATCGAGAGTGAAGCCTCGCCTGCACAGAGGGATCAGTTCATTCCCAACATCATCTCCGGGAAATCAATCTGGGCGCTGGCCTGGGCCGAAAAGGGCTCGCGCTACGATTTCGCTGACGTCACCACAACGGCGCGCCGCGAAGGTAGTGACTATGTCCTGAACGGCGAAAAGGCGGTCGCGATCGCGGCCCCCTGGGCGGATTACCTGATCGTCTCAGCACGCACCTCGGGCCACCGTCTCGATTCGGAAGGCGTCAGTCTGTTCATCGTTGATCGTCGCGCCGCCAATCTTCACCTGCAAGGCTTCAAGACGATCGACGGCCGCCGAGCGGCCGAGGTCAGCCTCAAGGACGTGCGCGTCGGCAACGATAGCTTGCTAGGCGAAGAAGGAGGGGGCGCTGGCGCGCTAGAGGCGATTTCCGAACGCGTCATTGGCGCGCTGTGTGCCGAGGCCGTCGGCGCGATGGCCGAATTGAACTCGGCGACGCTGGAATACACCAAGACGCGAAAGCAGTTCGGCGTGGCGCTCGGCACCTTCCAGGTTTTGCAGCATCGGATGGTAGACATGTTCATCGCGCATCAGGAAGCGGTGTCCCTGATGCAGCATCTCAACTTAGGTCTGGCGGCAAACGAATCGGGCCTATCGAGACTGGCGTCGGGAGCCAAGGCAAAGGTCGGCTACGCCGCTAGATTCGTGGCCGATCAGGCCGTGCAACTGCATGGCGGCATGGGCATGAGCGACGAGCTCAATGTCGGCCACTACTTCAAGCGGATTTCTTCCATCAACATCCAGTACGGCGATCCCGCATTCCATGTTCTGCGCTATGCGCAGACCGATGCGGCCGCTTAAATCAGAGGCAAAATATGACAGAAGCAGTCATCGTATCGACCGCGCGCACCGGGGTCGGGAAGGCCTACCGCGGGGCGTTGAACAACACCGACGGACCGACCATGGCGGGCCATGTGATCGCGGAAGCCGTCAGGCGCGCCAAGATCGAGCCCGGCGAAGTCGAGGACATCGTGATGGGTTGCGCGATGCAGCAGGGTACCATGGTTATGAACGTCGCTCGCAAAGGCGCGATCCGTGCCGGATTGCCGGTGACGGTTGCCGGCACGACCATTGATCGGCAATGCGCATCCGGCTTGCAGGCCATCGCGGTCGCCGCGCGCTCGATCATGCTTGACGGCGTCGATGTCGCCATCGGAGGCGGCATCGAATCCATCAGCCTCGTCCAGAACGAGTATATGAACAAGTTTCACGCTGTCGACGCCGATTTGATGGCGATGAAGCCGGAAATGTACATGTCGATGCTGGAGACCGCCGAAGTGGTCGCCGAGCGCTACAAGATCGGGCGCGACCGCCAGGATGAATATTCGCTCGAATGCCAGCGTCGCGTCGGAGCCGCGCTGCAGGGTGGGCGCTTCAGTGACGAGATCGTTCCGATCACGACGAAAATGGCTGTCGTCGACAAGGACACCAAGGAGATCTCCTACCACGAGGTTACCCTGGCACAAGACGAAGGTCCGCGCCCGGAGACCACGGCCGAGGGCTTGGCCAAGATCAAGCCGGTGTTCGAAGGCAAGACCATCAGCGCCGGCAATGCCAGCCAGCTCTCCGATGGCGCGTCGGCTTGCGTAATCATGAGCGACAAGATTGCTGCAAAGAAGGGAATCCAACCGCTTGGCATTTTCCGCGGCTTCGTCGCCGCGGGTGTCGAGCCCGACGAGATGGGTGTCGGGCCGGTGGCCGCGATCCCTCGCTTGCTGAAACGGCACGGCTTGCGAATCGACGATATCGATCTGTGGGAGCTGAACGAGGCCTATGCGGTTCAGGTGATCTACTGCCGCGACAAGCTGGGCATTGATCCGGACAAATTGAACGTCAATGGTGGGGCGATCGCCATCGGCCACCCCTATGGCATGACGGGCTCGCGACTGGCCGGCCATATCCTGATCGAGGGCCGGCGCCGCAAAGCGAAATTCGGCGTGGTGACGATGTGCATCGGCGGCGGTATGGGCGCGGCCGGACTTTTCGAGATCGTGCACTGATCGGAAACTGGAGGCTTACGTGAAGACAGCTATCACTGAACTATTTGGCATCCAGCATCCGATTATTCAGGGCGGCATGCATTATGTCGGCTTTGCCGAACTGGCTGCAGCGGTGTCCAACGCCGGCGGCCTTGGCATCATCACCGGCTTGACGCAGAAGACGCCGGAGCTGTTGGCCAAGGAGATCGCGCGCTGCCGCGATATGACGGACAAGCCGTTCGGCGTAAACCTCACCTTCCTGCCGACCTTTTCGGCGCCACCCTATCCCGAATACATTCAAGCCATCGCCGAAGGCGGCGTCAGGGCCGTCGAGACCGCGGGCCGCAGTCCCGAGCAATACATGCCAGCGCTCAAGGCGGCTGGCATCAAGGTGATCCACAAGTGCACGTCCGTCCGGCATTCGCTCAAAGCCCAGGAAATCGGGTGCGACGCCGTCAGCGTCGACGGTTTCGAATGCGGCGGTCATCCCGGCGAAGACGACATGCCCAACATGATCCTGTTGCCGCGCGCCGCCGATGAGTTGTCGATCCCATTCGTGGCCTCGGGCGGCATGGCGGATGCCCGCAGCCTGGTCGCGGCGCTGGCGATGGGCGCGGCAGGCATCAATATGGGCACGCGTTTCATCGCTACCAAGGAAGCGCCGGTGCACGACAACGTCAAGAACGCGCTGTTGGAAGCTACCGAACTCGACACCCGCCTTGTAATGCGCAACTTGCGCAACACCGAGCGTGTGTTGAAGAACAAGGGCGTCGATCGCCTGCTGGAGATCGAGCGTGAAAAGGGCAAGAGCCTGAAGATCGAGGACATCCTCGACCAGGTCGCGGGCGTCTACCCCAGGGTCATGATCGATGGCGACATGGATGCCGGGGCCTGGAGCTGCGGCATGGTCGTCGGCCTCATCCATGACATTCCAACGGTGAAGGAACTGATCGATCGCATCATGACCGATGCGGATGCGATCATCCGTCAGCGACTAACCGGCTTCCTCGACGCCGACGAAAATTCCGTCCGAAAGGGGGCTTGAGGCGACAGACGTCCGCTAACGAGGTGGCGGATTGCTGATGGTCCTGGGCCGGGAGGCTGCGTATCATGACCGATGGATCAATTTCGATCGACACTGGAACGAACGAACTACTCTGTTCGGTCCGAGATCGCGTTGCCATTATCACGCTGAACCGGCCCGAAGCGCGGAATTCACTATCGGACCACTTGACGCCGGCGCTGCGCCGGATGATCAGGCAAACTGGCAGCGATCCTGATGTCGGCGCTCTGCTGATCACCGGCGCCGGCACCGCGTTTTGCTCCGGCGGTGATGTCAAGGGTATGGGCACAAAGTCGTCCACGAGGCCCATGGCCTATGGAGACAAGGTCGTACGCCTGCTGGAAGGGCAGCGGACGCTGACCGGGGCGCTTGTTTCTGTCCGCAAGCCAACGATCGCGGCGCTTCCGGGGCCGGCCGCCGGCGCCGGCCTTGCCATCGCGCTTGCTTGCGATATCCGGATTGCCTCCGAATCTGCCTTAATGACTACTGGTTATGCCAAGATTGCATTGACCGGAGACTACGGAATTTCCTGGCTGCTGACCCGGTTGGCCGGAACGGCGCGCGCGCGAGAGCTGATGTATTTGTCAGAACGGATCGATGCCCGCCGCTGCGAGGCGTTGGGCCTTGTCAACCGCGTAGTACCCGATGCAGATCTGCTAAGCGAAGCGTTTGTCATCGCAAGAACACTCGCGAATGGTCCGGCCCATGCGTATGCAGCGATCAAAGACAATCTCGATCTGGCGCTGTCGACAGATTTTGTGACATCGCTGGACCATGAAGCCAAAAACATGGTCATGGCGGCGGAGACTGCACAGCATGCTGAAGCCGTAAAGGCGTTCATCGAGAAGCGCGCGCCTGATTTTCGAGGCATTCCATGAAGACAGCAATTGTCATCGGAGTGGGCCCAGAGCGGGGACTGGGGGCCCAGTTGTGCAAGAGATTCGCCGCTGAAGGTTTGAGGGTGATAGTCGCCGGCCGTACGAAACTCGCGCTCGAGACGATCGCAAATGACATTACCTCATCGGGCGGACAGGCTCTCCCGATAGTGGCGGATGCGACGAACGAAGCCGATGTAGTAGCAATGTTCGACAGAGCCGGCGATGAACTCGATCTGGCGATCTATAATGCGGGCAACAACACACCCGGACGTATTCTGGAGATGGAAGCGGGGTACTTCGAGCAAAGCTGGCGTGTCGTCTGCTTCGGTGGGTTCCTGTTTGGCCGCGAGGCCGTTCGCCGCATGCTGCCGAACAAGGCCGGCACGCTTTTGTTTACCGGCGCCAGTGCTTCGCTGCGCGGAAAAGCGGGGTATGGCGCGTTCAATTCGGCGAAAGCTGGCCTGCGGATTCTCGCGCAGGCCATGGCAAAGGAATATGCCAGCGAAGGGATCCATGTAGGGCACGTCGTTGTCGACGGAGCCATCGCCGGTGACAAGATCTTCAAGCGCATACCCGACGCAGCCCAGCGGGAGAACAGCCTGGTCAGTATCGAGGGCATAGTCGACGCATTTGCGTTCCTCTACCGGCAATCACCGCGAGCATGGTCGTTTGAAGTTGATGTCCGTACCTCCCAGGAAAGGTGGTGATCGCCGTCAAGCCGGTGCCTCATTCATGGGAGGCGGGCCCGTGGGCACCTGAAATTTCTCAGCGTCATGACGTGCAATTGCAAGCCGTGGCCTATGCTCCGCTTCACGGTGCAGGAAGGTGATGGACTACGAACTGGCGTTCGGATTCGTCACTAAGCGTAAAGGCGCGAACATGGCTGCGAAGGCGCGCGATCACATATTTGGCTACACGATTTTCAATGATTTTTCCACGCGAGATGTCCAGCTCATAGAGATGGCAGGCCGGCTCGGGCCGGCCAAGGGTAAAAGCTTTGATGGGGGCAATGTGCTGGGACCCTGGATCGTCACGCCTGACGAAATTGACGACTCCTACAAACTCAGGATGGAAGCTCGCGTGAACTGAGAACTTCGTTCTCAAGGTACCAGCGAAGGCGTGCTTTTCTCGTTCGAGGAAATCATTGCACACGTCACCCTGGATGAGACGTTGATGCCCGGCGAGTTCATCGAGTCCGGCACGGTTGGCAATGGCTGCGGCCTCGAACTCGGCTGGTACCTCGAGCATGGAGAGAGCATTGAGCTCGAAGTCGAGAAGATCGGCATCCTGAAGAACCGCGTGGAACGCCGGACTGGTTGATATCGATGACGACTGGCAAAACGCAAGTCATCATGTATTGTGCCTGCAAGGGCCGGAGTGTGCATCTGCAGGTGCGGGGCCGGAAAACAGGAGGCAACTTTGTCCGAGGAAGCGATGGTTGCGCGCGAGGAGCGTGGCAATATCTCCGTTTTGACGATGGTTTACCGGCCGTACAATCTGCTCGGCCCGAAGCTCATCAACGCTATCGTGGAGCAGGTGGAAGCATCGCGAAAGGCGGGTAGCCGTGCCATCGTGATCAGAAGCGGATTGCGCCACTTTTCTGCCGGCGCCGACCTGGACATCTTTGACAAGCGCGTAGCGGCGGGCACATCTGATCAGAGCGGTGAAAATCGGCTGCTGAGCGGCGTCGAGTTCCTCCGCTTCATGGAATTATTGCCGATTCCGTTGATCGCCAGCGTTCATGGCGTTTGCCTCGGCGGCGGGCTCGAGCTCGCGCTGTCATGCGACTATGTCATCGCGGCTTCGTCAGCAAAGATCGGCTCGGTCGAGGCGACGCTTGGGTTGCATCCGCTACTTGGCGGAATCCAGCGGCAAGTTCAGCGGATCGGGGCACAGCGAGCCAAAGAGATGTCGATGCTGGCACGGCGCTACGATGCGCCGACATTGGAGAAGTGGGGCCTGATTAATCTTACCGTGCCCGAGGAATCCTTGGAAAAGGCGACGATGTCTATCGCGGAGGAGTTCGCGCAGGGGCCGACGGTAGCGCACGCGGCGACCAAGGAGCTTGTGCATATTGCGGTCAACGACGGTGTGGTGGCGGCAGACGAAGCGATGGCAAGAGTGCAGGCGCCGATCTGGGCATCGGAAGATCTGAAAACCGGTCTTGCGTCATTCCGCAAGAACGGCCCGGGTCTCGCCAAGTTCGCGGGGCGCTGACATGGGCGGTCCTCTCAACGGAATCCGTGTCGTCGACTTCTCCCGTGTGTTGGCAGGCCCCTTATGCGCGCGAACCTTGCAGGATCTCGGTGCCGAGGTCATCAAGGTGGAGCCGCCAAGCCCGGACGTCTCACGCTTCGCGTTTCCCTCAACCGACGGGATGTCGGGCTATTACGCGCAGCAGAACGCCGGTAAACGCAACGTCAGCATCAATCTCAATGTTCCCGGTGCTTATGAACTCGCACTGAAGCTCTGCGATACCGCCGATGTCGTCGTGGAAAACTTCCGCGCGGGCACGCTTGGCTTCTTCGGCCTTGATTATGAAACCCTGTCCAAGCGCAATCCGCGATTGGTATATGCCTCGATCACCGGCTATGGCCAGGGCGGACCCTGGCGCAGCCGGATGGCCTATGCGCCGACCGTGCAGGCCGAGGCCGGCTTCACCGAAAACAGCATTCGTCACTATGGAGAGGCGTTGACTGAACCGCGCACGGACAGCCTCTCGCACGCGGACGTCTACGCCGGCCTGCAGGCCACCATCGCGATTCTTGGCGCGCTGAATAGCCGCCAAAGGACAGGTCAGGGCCAATATATCGATGTCGCGATGGCTGCGACACTGCTCGCGGTCAACGAACGTGCACATGTCGATCTTTCCGACGATGATATTGGAGCCGAGCCCGCCGTGCTCGGCGCGACGGACTGCTCATTCTTTACCGGACCTAATGGAGAGCATTTCACGGTTGCGACGAGCATTATCGGCAGCCGGACCTTCCCATCCTGGCTGCGCGCGATGCGTCGCGTGGATTTGATGGACGACCCGCGCTTTGCGAGCGCGGCCGCGCGTCGCTTGAATTTCGGTGTGCTGCACCAGATCATCCAGTCGTGGATCTTGACCTTCCCCGACATGGCGACGCTCGATGCCCAATTCGACGAAGCCAAGATCGCGATGGGCGAGATCCGCTCGATCAAGGAACTAAGCGCGTCGGAATGGAGCGATTATTGGGGCGCAGTGCAGCACGTGCCGGACCGCAGCGGCGGCGAATATCGACTGCCGGGTCGGCCGTGGCGGTTCTCGGCGGAGGAGTTGAAGCCGATCGGAGCACCTGCGTTCCAGGGAGAGCACAATTTCGAGGTGTTCAGCGAACTGGGCGTGAGCCAGGAGGAACTGAGACGCTTGAGCGAAGCGGGTGTGCTGGTCACGCATCCCCGCGCTCTGGAGCCCGAGATTGGCGTCAAGCCGCCGGCCGAGTCGGGCCGTGCGGCCTGAGATACGAGAGAACCATTCGGCTGCGAAGGTTTGCAACCCCCTAGCCGGCACTGGACATACTGGGATTCCGCTCAATATGGTATGAGCTGAATTCGAAGCTCAGGAAAACGATGTCCGGTGCGAAGCAGAGCCGTCTTGCCAATAAGGAATGCTCCATGGCCCGTGCCATGGAGGTGGTCGGCGACCGCTGGTCCATCCTGATTCTCCGTGAAGCCTATTATGGCGTGAAGCGGTTCGATGAGTTCGAACACTACATTGGCATTGCTCCCAATATCTTGAGCAATCGCTTGAGGAAGTTCGTCGATGCTGGTGTGATGACGCGCGTGCCGCTGCCCGAACATTCCGGACGATACGAGTACGTGCTGACCGAGAAGGGGCGCGCTTTCTTTCCGGCCTACCTGGCTCTCAAGAAGTGGGGCGATGATTGGCTCGCAGAGCCTGAGGGACCGCAGGTCGTCTTCCGCGATCGTGTCGCTGGGCGCCCGATTGAATTTCCCGTACTGCGGACGTCCAGCGGCAAGCCTCTGCGGCTCGAGGACGTCGAAGTGGTGCCGGGCTCGGGCGCCGTTCCCTTCAATCGCAAGCGATTTGGTGGCACGGCTTCTGCGGAAGCCTCGGCTGGTGTGAGGGCAAGCGCCCAAAGACGAAAGCGGAAGTAGCGGCTTGCCAAGATGTGGCTAAGGCGGCCGGCGGAACGCAGCAGCCGTGGCCCGCTCCGCTTTTACCGGAGCTGAGCCCCGCTACTGCCAGCGCCGAAAGATGATGCTCGCGTTGACGCCTCCAAAGCCGAAACCGTTGGAGATCGCATGCTCCATCGTCATGGGTCGGGCATGACCGGCGACAAGGTCGACACCTGCCGCGGCGGCATCGCAAGTTTCGAGATTGAGAGTAGGTGGCGCGACCTGATCGCGCAGCGCCAGAATCGTGAAGATTGCTTCCGCTCCGCCGGCCGCTCCGAGCAGATGGCCAGTTGCGGATTTGGTGGCACTCACGGCAATCTGCCCCTCGCGGCCGAAGACCGCCTTGATCGCCTCCAGTTCGGAAACATCGCCAACTGGCGTTGACGTGGAATGCGCGTTGAGGTGCTGGACGTCACCGGGTTTGAGGCCGGCCTGCCGCAATGCGCCTTCCATGGCGCGGCGCGCACCGTCGCCGTCCTCGGGCCCTGACGTGATGTGGTACGCATCTGCCGTCGTTCCGTAGCCGACGATTTCCGCAATCGGCTTTGCGCCGCGGCGGATCGCATGCTCCAGCTCTTCTATGACCAGGACGCCCGCGCCTTCGCCCATGACAAAGCCATCGCGATCACGGTCGAAGGGACGGGAAGCGCGGGCGGGCGTTTCATTGAAGCCGGTCGAAAGCGCACGCGCAGCGGCGAACCCGCCCAGGCTCACGAGATCGATGCAGGCTTCCGAACCGCCGCAAACCGCGGCGTCGGCTTCTCCAGATCGGATCAGGCGTGCGGCATCGCCGATTGCCTGCACGCTCGCGGCGCAGGCGGTGACCGGCGCGCCGATGGGACCCTTGAAGCCGTAGCGGATCGAGATGTGGCCAGCCGCGAGATTTGCGAGAAAGGACGGCACGGTGAAAGGCGAGAGACGCCGGACCCCGCGCTGGTCTGTGGTGCGGACCGCTTCCACGATCGCCGGAAAGCCTCCGATGCCGGAAGCGATCACTGTTGCCGTGCGCTCGAGCGAATGCGCATCGGACGGAGTCCATTCCGCCTGGGCAATGGCCTCGGCCGCGGCGGCAAGCGCGAACAGGATGAAGCGATCCATCCTTCGCTGATCCTTAGGCGCGACGGTCAGATCCGGATCGAATCCACCCTCTTGATCTTTGGCCCTTGTCGGCACCATTCCTGCGACCCGCGCCGGCAGGGCCGCCGCCCACTCGGGAAGGGCGGCAAGCCCCGAACGGGCCGCGAGCAGCCGTGACCACGCCAGCTCGCTGCCGCAACCCACCGGCGATACCAATCCCAATCCCGTAACGACGACTCGGCGCATCACGGATTCCGTCTCACGAGGAAAGCGCAAGTAGCGCGCGTCTGGTCTCGGTCCGGATCAGATTCGCCCGATACTCCGCCGAAGCGTAGCGATCCGAGAGGCATTCGGTGGTCTCGCTCAGCAATGTGGCCGCCTGGTCGATATTCTCCCGCGACAACGTCTTTCCGTTCAGGAAATCGGCAGCGGCCTGGCCGGCGAAAGCGTGGTTCGCCGCGCCTGTCACGCCGAGGGAAACCTCGGCCACCACGCCGTCTCGCATGCGCACGCCGACCGCAATGCCCACGACAGCAAAGCCGCTCGCGGGATGCCGGATCTTTCGGTATATGAAGCGCATGCCGGTTGTCGGCCGCGGGATATGAATGCTGGTGAGAACCTCGTCCGGTTCCAGCACGGTAGAAAAGATATCGACAAAGAAATCCTGCGCCGCGACCCGTCTGTGGCCGTTCGCGCCGGCGATCTCGATCTCTGCCTTCAGCGCGACGACGACCGCCGGCCAGTCAGCCGCCGGATCGGCATTCGCAAGCGAGCCGCCGATCGTGCCACGGTTGCGCACCTGGGGATCGGCTATCAGACTCGCCGCCTGGCGAAAGATGGGCAATTCCTCGAACAGCGTCTCTGATGCAAGCAGGTCGGCGTGCCGCGTCAGCGCGCCGATCCTGACTCCGGTTTTGCCGATCTCGATGCCCTTGAGCTCGGTGATGCCTCCGATATCGATCAGAAGTTCGGGCGACGCCAGCCGCAGCTTCAGGGCCGGAAGCAAGGTATGGCCACCGGCCAGGAGCTTCGTTCCGTCGGGATCTTCCCGCAGCAGATCGATGGCCTGGGCGAGCGAAGCCGCGCGGACATAGTTGAAGGCTGCCGGGATCATTGGAGTTCTCCCGAGCGCGCCTCTTGTACCGCCTTCCAGATTCGCGGCGGCGTCAGCGGCATATCGAGATGTTTGATACCGAACGGTGACAACGCATCGAGTACGGCGTGGACCATGCAGGGCGGCGCCGCGATCGAGCCACTCTCGCCGATGCCTTTGACGCCAATCGGATTGGTCGGCGAGGGCGTCTCCTGGAACTGCGAGCGGATGTTCGGCACGTGCTCGGCGCGCGGAACGGCATAGTCGAGCAGCGAGCCGGTCAGGAGTTGTCCATTGTCCGGATCGTAGCTGACCTCTTCATAGAGCGCCTGCGCGATGCCCTGCACGACGCCGCCATGAATCTGGCCCGCCGCGAGACGTGGATTGATCAGGGTGCCGACGTCGTCAACCGCGACATAGTCGAGAATGTCGACGATGCCAGTCTCAGGATCGACCTCGACGTAGGTGAGGTGGACGCCTGACGGCGAGCCCATACCGGTCGGGTCGTAAAACTCCGTTTCGTCCAGGCCCGGTGTAACGCCATCCGGCAGCTTGTGGCCGACATAAGCCATGCGGGCCACCTTCGAGAACGTTAACGGCGCGATATCCGTGCCAGGCACGCTGAACGCACCGGCGGAATAGGAAACGTCCTTCTCATCCACTTCCAGCATGCTCGCCGCAATCTTCTTTGCTTTGGCCACGACGCGCTGCGAGCACACATGCACACTGGATCCGCCGACCGCCATCGAGCGGGAATTGAACGTGCCGTGGCCGGCCTGCACTTGCCGCGTGTCCCCCTGCACGATGTCGATGTCCTCAACGGGAATCTGCAGCACGTCCGCGGCAATCTGCGACAGCGACGTGATATGGCCCTGACCCTGGTTCATCGAGCCTGAATAGATCGTAGCCCGGCCGCTGGAATCGATGCTGACCCGCGCACTTTCCCAGCCGCCGCGATCAAATCCGCTGAGCGCCAGCCGCCGCGACGGCGCCATGCCACACATATGCGTATAAGCGGCGATGCCGACGCCGCGATAGACACCGCTGGCCCGCAAGGCATCACATTCCTTTCGGCGCCCTTCGTAGTCGAAGGCGGCAAGCGCCTTGTCCAGCAGTCCCTGATAATTACCGCTGTCGTACATCACGCCCGTGCTGCCATACGGTCGATACGGAAATTCCGCTGCTTGAACGAAATTCTTCCGCCGCACCTCGACCTGGTCGAGATGAAGGTGACGCGCGACCGCATCGATCGCCCGCTCGGCGATATAGGCGCCCTCTGGCCGTCCATAGCCGCGATAGGCATCCACCGGCACCGTATTGGTGACAACGACTCGGGATATCGCCTCGTAGTTATCGATCTTATAGGTTCCGGTACCGAAGTTGACGGTGTTCACGGTGGGACCGCCGCTCGCCATGTTCGATAGATAGGCGCCGACATTACCAAGCGTCTCGACTTTCAGGCCCAGGATCTTGCCGTCGTTTTTGAACGCGATCTCGATATTTTCCGTGTGCGCGCGACCGTGGCTGGTCGATTGATGGCTTTCGGAGCGGCTTTCCCACCATTTGACTGGCACGCCGAGCTCGCGTGCGAGATAGGGGCAGAGCAAGTCTTCGGGGTAGAGGTGCATTTTGGCGCCAAACCCACCTCCGATATCAGGTGCGATCACCCGCAACTGATGCTCGGGAATGCGAACCGTCTCGGCGATCCAGCGCCGGTGCATGTGCGGAACTTGGCTGCCAATATAGACCGTCAGCGTCCCGTCTGGCTCCGGCGTGGCAACGATCGCGCGCGTTTCCATGCAGGTCGGGATCAGACGGTTGTTGACGACGCGCAGTCCGATGACCTGATCGGCCTCGTGGGCGGCCTTCTGGTAGTCGCCGCCGCGCACCTTGTAGATCGTAGTGACGTTGCCGGGAACGTTGTCATGAAGTTGCGGCACGTCCTGCCGGATTGCGGTCTCTTCGTCGACCACGGCAGGCAGCACTTCGTAATCGACGTCGATCAGCCCGACGGCGTCGTAGGCTTCGGCCAACGTTTCCGCCACTACCAGCGCTACGCATTCGCCGACAAAGCGGACGCGGTCGGTCGCGACTACAGGGCGGAACGGCACCTTGCTGCCCGGAAGAACCCAGTTCGGAACAATCGGGCCAATTTTGCCGGCGAGCGCCATCCCGGAAAGGACCAAGCGAACCCCTGGTGCGGCTTTTGCTGCAGAGAGATCGACGCTTCTAATCTCGGCGTGGGCGTGCGGCGATCGCAGTACCGCCATGTGCAGCATGCCCGGCAGCCTGACGTCATCGACGTAGCGGCCCTTGCCAGCGAGCAGCTTGAAATCTTCGCGCCGCTTTAAGGGCCGACCGATATGGCGGATCGCAGGCGTGTCGTTCAAGGCTGCTGCTCCTTCGCTGCGAGGCTTTCGACAGCGCGGACAATGTTGTGATAGCCGGTGCAGCGGCAGATATTGCCGGCAAGTCCATGGCGTATGTCGTGCTCGCCGGGATTGGGATGATCCCTCAGGAGCTGCCGTACGCTCATCACCATGCCCGGCGTACAGAAGCCGCATTGCAGCGCGTGATGTTCGTGAAAGGCGGCCTGAACAGCGCTTAGTTCGCCACCGGTATCGGTCAATCCCTCGACTGTGGTGATCGACGCGCCGTCCGCCGTCACGGCCAGTACCGTGCAGGATTTGACCGCCAGTCCATCGATTTCGACGGTGCAGGCACCGCATTGGGAGGTGTCGCAGCCGACATGGGTGCCGGTGAGGCCAAGATCCTCCCGGATCAGATGGACCAGCAACTTTCGCGCTTCAACGAAAACCGTCTTGCGCGATCCGTTTATCTCGAATGTCACCAAGTGCCGGCTGTGGGGGTCGGGCATTTATCCTCCTGGGATCGGCACGCGGTTTTTTGTTATCCAACAGTCACTCTAATAATAAGAGTGAAAGAAATGCAAGACATTTCTTGTCGATGTTCGCGGCTTGGCGCTTGGATGGCGTCCCGAGCATGATTATTCTGCTGAGAAGTGTTGTTAGGAGGGATGATGCGCTCGAAGGGCTTTGAAGGAATGGCGTGCTCGATCGCCGGCGTATTGAACGCTGTCGGTGACCGCTGGGCCATGCTCATCCTGCGCGATCTGTCACTGGGATTGAGCAGATATGAGGAGTTGAGGAAGTCGACCGGCGTCACACATGCCACCCTGTCCGATCGGCTCAAGCATCTCGAAGAAAATGAACTGCTCGAGCGGCGTCGGTATCAGACCGGCCCTGAACGCTACGATTACCTTCTGACCCGAAAGGGCAGGGACATTATCCTGGTGATCCAGGCGCTTGCCCAGGTCGGGGACAAGTGGGCGATTACGGGGGATGCGGGTCCGCCGCTCAAATTCATCAACAAGAACAGCGGACGTCCGGTTAAGCTCGCTCTTGTCGATGACAAGTCGGGCGAATTGGTACGCATGAGGGATGTCCGGCCGCTGGCCGGACCAGGGGCTGACGACCTTGTTCGGTGGCGGCTCGCCAAGTTCGACCAGCGATGATTCGGATTGCAGAAGGTGGGCCGGGGGCGAACTTCCCGATGGAAAATCGGCAAGCGACACCATTTGGGCCGCTTGCCAAGTGCTTTTTGCGAGCTGGCCTCGACTAGCGAACGATACGCTGGACGGCGATTGCAGTGGCTTCACCGCCGCCGATGCAGAGTGCGGCGACGCCGCGTTTGAGGTTCTGCGCTTCCAGCGCATGCAGCAGCGTCACGATCAATCGCGCGCCGGTGGCGCCGATCGGGTGGCCGAGCGCGCAGGCGCCACCATGGACGTTGAGCTTTTCGCGGGGAATGCCGAGGTCCTTCTGCGCGGCCATCGCCACCACCGCAAAGGCTTCGTTGATTTCAAACAGGTCGACGTCGCCAACGCTCCAGCCGACCTTGTCCAGGAGCTTGCGGATCGCCGGGATCGGCGCGGTGGTGAACCATTGCGGTTCTTGGCTATGGGTGGCATGGCCCCTGATTTCCGCCAGTGCCGGCAGTCCCTCGCGATCGACGAGCGAGCGCTTCGCCAGGATCAGGGCGGCGGCTCCGTCTGCGTTCGCCGAGGAGGCGGCAGGCGTGATGGTGCCGTTGGCGCGGAACGCCGCCTTCAAGCCTGGGATCTTGGCAGGGTCGACCTTCAGCGGATGTTCGTCATTGGCGATGACGCGCGGCCCTGCTTTTTCGGTCAGAGTGATCGGTGCGATCTCGGCCTTGAACGCGCCGCTTTCCACGGCCTTGCGGGCTCGGATCAGCGTCTCCATCGCATAGGCGTCTTGGTCCTTGCGGGTGAACTGATAGGCTTCGGCCGTGGCCTCGCCGAAGTCGCCCATCGAACGGCCGGTCTCATAGGCATCTTCCAGGCCGTCCATCAACATGTGGTCGATGATCCGGTCGTGGCCGGCCCGATAGCCGGCACGCGCCTTTGCCAGCAGATATGGCGCGTTGCTCATGCTCTCCATGCCACCGGACAGCACGATGGCGGCAGAGCCCGCATTGATGATGTCGTGGCCGAGCATGGTCGCCTTCATGCCGGAGCCGCAAACCTTGTTGATCGTGGTGGCCCCGGTCGCATCAGGCAGCCTGGCACCGCGCGCAGCCTGGCGGGCCGGCGCCTGACCCTGGCCGGCCGGCAGCACGTTACCCATGAAGACCTCGTCGATCCGCTCCGGCGCGAGCTTGGCACGCTCCAGCGCTGCCGCGATCGCGTGAGAGCCGAGCTTATGTGCCGAGAGCGGCGACAACTCACCCATGAAACGTCCCAAAGGCGTGCGTACGGCCGAAAGAATGACAACGGGATCGGTGACTGCGGACATGATGAAATCTCCCCGACAAGCGGTGTTGTTTGTATGACGATAATCATATAACTTGGCTCATCTTGCAATGAAATGTTGCGGGGAGGCATGGCGCAAAATCCAGGACTGAAACGCCGGCGCCGATGCTTAGATGTCGGCTGGAATCGGAGCGGCCGGCCATGGGGCGTTTGGTGTCTGATGAGCCGCCCAGCAGATCTTCTGCAAATCGGATGAAGCACGATGCGTTACGTGAAAGATCATAAGCGTCAGACCCGCGACCGGATCGTCGAGAATGCCTCCTACGGTCTGCGCAAGAAAGGTGCCGAAGCGCTCAGCGTTGTCGATTTTATGCAGCTCGTCGGTCTGACACATGGCGGCTTCTATAACTATTTCGCGTCCCGTGCGGCTCTCGTTGCTGAAGCAACTGGCTTTGCAATGGATCAGACTATCGAGCGCTGGAAACGGCTGACGAATGGGAGCGCTGTCCCGACGTGCGTTGATGCGATCGTTGCCGATTACCTTAGTCCTCGCCACCGTGACGATCCCACGCACGGTTGCGCGCTTCCGGCGCTCGCCGCCGACATCGGGCGATCAGAAGCGCGGGCACGCCGGAGCTTTGAGCGTAAGCTGGATCAAATGATCGACGTCCTAGCTGAGCTAAATTCCGGCGGTTCTTCTCAAGAGGCACGCCAGATCGCCACAGGCATCATCTCGACCATGGTAGGTTCAATTCTGCTCGCCCGTGCTGTCAACAGCAAAGCAGCTTCTGACCATATTCTTGGGGCCGGTCGAGAGATCGTTGGTGAACTTGGTGCTCGACGGTCCGACCGCGCGGCCAGCAGCTTAGTTCGAAAAAATGATCGTGATGGCGCTTCTGTTCCACACCGAGGTGTTCGGTGAGGCCCGCTCCTATGTTTTCGCCGGATCTTCGCGCCCCACGTTCTCCGGAGATTTTGGCAGTGTAGGATAGTCGGTATAACCGTGGGCATCCGGACCGTAGAAAGTTTCGGGGCGGGGCTGATTGAGCGGCGCGCCGAGCGCCAAGCGCTTAGGTAGATCCGGATTGGCAATGAATGCCTTTCCGAAGGCAACCGCATCGGCCCAACCCGCATCGAGGACCGCCTGGGCGGTTTCCGCAGTGAAACCTTCATTTGCAATATACTTTCCGCCGAAGGCGGCCTTGAGAGACGGTCCCAAGCTGTCGGGTCCCAAGCGCTCGCGAGCGCAGATGAAGGCGATGCCGCGACGCCCGAGTTCAGCTGCCACGTATCCGAACGTCGAGGTACGATCGGAGTCGCCCATGGAATGCACGTCAGCCCGAGGCGCAAGATGCATTCCCACCCGGTCGGGTCCCCATACCGACACTGCAGCATCTGTGGCCTCGAGCAAGAGCCTGGCGCGGCTTTCGATTGAGCCTCCGTACCGATCCGTCCTTTGGTTGGAGCTATCTTGGAGGAATTGGTCCAGCAAATACCCATTCGCGCCGTGGAGCTCCACGCCATCGAAGCCAGCTATCTGGGCAAACTTGGCAGCATTGCGAAATGCTTCGACAACCTCCAAGACTTCTTCTGTCGTAAGCGGGCGCGGCACGCTGAAAGCCCGTTCCGGACGGACAAGGCTGACGTTGCCTTTCGCGGCGATGGGGCTGGGGCCGATCGGCGCCTGACCATCCAGGAATATTGGATCGGAGATCCGGCCGACGTGCCAGATCTGCATGAAAATCCGCCCCCCACGTGCCTTCACCGCGCGTGTAACGGCTTTCCAGCCCTCGACGTGGTCTGCCGACCAAATGCCGGGAACGCCGGCATAGCCCACTGCCTGAGGCGAAACAGGAACACCTTCTGTGATGATCAGACCCGCCGAAGCCCTCTGCGCGTAATACTCCGCCATGATCGCATTGGGGATCCGGCTCTGGCCTGCGCGTAGCCTGGTCAGCGGGGCCATGATGACCCGGTTCGGCAGATGCAGATCGCCAATAGTTACGGGGTCAAACAGCGACGGCATTTAGCCTCCGGAATACGGTTGCAAGGCGTTCGCGCGAAGTTGTTGATCGGGAGGTTCAAACATCCTGTCGCGGCGATCGTGGAAATCGCTCGCGATCGACTGTTTCGACGGGATCACCCCGGCAGCCCCAGCTGCTTGCGAAGGCTTTTGTCGAACATTCCTTCAGGCACAAAACGACGAAGGATGCTTACCTGGCGCGCAACCTTTCCGCAGGTGTATCGCCGACGAGGTGATGGCGTTGTCGCGGCCAAAATCACCTTCTCGGCAACAACCTCGGGACTCTCGGCTGTATTCATCACATCGCGTAGCAGCGCGCTGGCTCGGGTTCGCGCCGACACATATTCCTTCAGGTTCCGGTCCGGAAGCACCATGTTCTGCTCAAACGAGGTGCGGGTATAGGCCGGCTCAAGCAGGCAAACGCGAACGCCAAAGATCCGCACTTCGTGGTCGAGAGATTCGGAGTAACCCTCGATGGCATGCTTCGTAGAAGAATAGAGGGCGGAAAACGGCGCAGGTATCAATCCCAGGACAGAACTAATGTTGATGATCCGTCCGGCTTTTCGATCTCGCATGGTCGGGAGGACCGCATTTGTCATGCGCATCACTCCGAAGACGTTCACGTCGAACAAGGCCTTGGCCTGATCGGCCGAGGATTCTTCGGCCCCGCCCAGCAAGCCGAAGCCTGCGTTGTTCACCAGAACATCGATCCTGCCGGTCGCAGCCAGTACCTTGTCGACGGCCGCTTTCACCGAGGCGTCGTCCGTCACATCGCAGCTTAGCATCTCAGGATCGCTCGCGGCAGCTCGTCGGCTGGTCCCGAACACCCGGAATCCCGCCTCGCGCAATGCTCTTGCGGAGGACAGCCCGATTCCCGTCGAAGCCCCGGTCACGATCGCCACTTTTCCGTCCTGTCGCACAGAAGCTCTCCGTTGACGCAGTTGAACCCTAGATTAGATTAAGATATACATATCACATGATTTACATCATACAATAGGCTGTTCGTTCGGAGGGCCTGCATGCGGTATGCCAAGGGGCACAAGGATAGTTCGCACGAACGGATACTGAAGGTCGCCGCAAGGAAATTCCGGCGCCAAGGCATTGCGGCGACTGGAATGACGGGAATTATGTCCGAGGCGGGCCTTACGAATGGCGGCTTCTATTCTCACTTCGGCTCGAAAAGCGATCTCGTTCGGGAAGGGCTTGAGCGGGCGCTGGACGAGCAGTTGCGGCGACTGAGTGAAGCCGACGTTGTCCCCGGGGAACTGAGCACGCTGATCCGGTCTTACCTGTCTGCGGAGCATCGCGATCGGCCGGACGTTGGATGCGCCTCGGCTGCACTGCTTCCAGAGATCGGTCGCCAACCTCGATCCGTCCGAAAGGCCTACACCGCTAGATTGCGCGAAATATTCGAGCAGCTAAAGAGGCGATTGCCGCGGAAAACGTCCAGCCGCGCCGCGCAAGAGGCCGCAATCGGAATTTTCGCTGTACTCGTCGGCTCTCTCCAGCTTGCTCGTGCCGCCGAAGACTCGTCGATGTCGGATGCGATACTTGCGGCTGGCATTCATGCAGCAAATGCGCTCGCGCTCGTACCTCAACAAGAGCGCTGAGCTTGTCTCGTCCGGCTTTCAGATAATCAGACCAAGTAAACGATCGAGATCAGGGAGGACACGAGTATGAAGAGCAAGGCGCCAATTCTGGTGACGAGCGCCGGTGGACAAACCGGCTCGGTTGGCCGAACCATTGTTCGCGGCCTGCTGCAGCGCGGCCTTCCCGTCCGTGCGTTCGTGCGGAAAAATGACGAGCGGGCGCAGAGTTTGCGCGACATGGGAGCCGAGGTGTTCGTGGGCGATCTCCTAAATCCGCGTGACGTCACGCAGGCCGTCAAGGGTGTGCGGCGCATCTATTTCAGCATGAGCCTGAACCCGTCCTACGCCGATGCCACCATCTTAATGGCCGCAGCGGCCAAGAAGGAAGGAGGCACCGAGATATTCGTCAACATGTCGGACTATGAGCAATGTTACATGACGCTCGAGACCATGTCCGCGCCGGACGCGGAGCGCATCGCCGTGCTGGGCGTGGACGTCCAGTGGTCGCCCCAGCAAAGGGCGCATTGGGCGGGCGAGCGAGCCCTCGATTGGTCAGGCCTGCCGATCGTTCATATCCAGGCGGCGATGTTCGTCGAGAACCCAATCACACTGTGGGTGCCGGCTATGACCATCAAGGAGGACGGCACGATCCGTCTGCCATTCGGCCTGGGAAAGACCGCGCCGGTGGCAACGGCCGACGTCGCTGATGTCTGTATTGAGGTGTTAGCTGACCCAGCCGGCCACGCTGGGAAGTCCTACGAGTTGACGGGGCCGGAACGAAAGGACATGTACGGGTTTGCCGAGGATTACTCGGCGGCGCTCGGTCGAAAGATCGAATACCTGCCGACGACGATGGAAGAGTTTCGGCAACGTATGCGTAAGCTCATGCCTCATATCGCTGAGCATCCTGCGTTGCATCTGGAAAACCTGTGCATGCAAAATGGCGGTGATCGGTATATTGCCGAGGTAACGCAGGACGTCGAGAAGCTGCTCGGCCGGCCGGCCACCACATTCAGGAAGGTCATTGAAAAGGAGGCGTGGCGCTTCGAGAGGGGGACGCCAAACCATCTGCAGCACCGCGAAGTGAAGGATCTGAACCCGACCCGTGTCTTGCAGGCGTAGCGGCTTTGCCTCGCTCAAAACTCCGGACCTGAAAGCCCTAGAATGGAAAGCAGCGCATATAGGCCGCGAACAGATCTGCATCGCTTGGAACGATGAGCCGCGACTCGATCGCCTCCGCAAGCTCAAGATCGCGGCTAAGCACTCGGAGCCATGCCTCGCTATCGGCCGTGATCGAAAGCCGGGCGTCGCCGGCATGGGTTCCGGACGTTACATCCAGAATCTTGTCGTTGATGCGCACTGTCCCTTGGAACGGAGTTTTTCCCGTAAAGGTCCAATGAGTGACCAGATCGAGCTTCTTTGCCTTTCCACGCTGGAAGCCGAGCCTCAGTGTAAAGAGGTACGCCTGAACGCTTCCGATCGGACGTCCTGCGCGCACATGCCGGATCGTCTTATTCGGGAACCGTCGTGGCGCACTCTCCTCGGCGTCCGATCCAGGAATCACGAACAGCGTCTCTTCTTTCTCGAGCAGAGGTTTGACCACATCATTCACATAGGACACCCGGTCATCAAGATATGGTCCGATTACATCCTCGCCAGCCGGGCAGACCGATATGCAATATGCAGCCTTGTACCCGGGCTTGAATGAGAGAGATTGCCAAATGCTCTGAGTCTCGGAAGGGCTCACGCGGGACCTGTAGTCCTTTGCGTCACGCGAGTCCGCAACCTCTTCGATCCATTTGGTAAAGTTTCCGAGAAAATCGTGGTAGTTGTGCGTGAAGCAGGTCTGAAAATCGAAGTACCCATCGTGCTTTATCGCGCCGACGGGGCAAGCTCCGACACATAGTCGGCATTCCAAGCAAGGATTATAGTCGATCGGCTGGTCATAGGCATCGATCTCGTCCGCCAGCAAGATCGTTCCAAGCAGGATGAAGCTGCCAAATTTCGGGTGGATGATGTTGCGATGAATTCCCATGCGACCCAGCCCGGCCTCGACGGCGACCGGCTTGTGCTGCACCATCATGATGCGTGCCTGGTCCATCTCCATGGGAAATGCGGCAACCGAATTGCAGGCCGTGATGCCGTGCTCCGCCAGGGCGCGGACAATTGCGCGCGAAGTCTCGTTCACATGGTCATAGGTTCCATGAAATTCCTCATTAGCCACCGAGCGAGTGGGAGAGCGTACCGGCTCGCGATTCATATGACATGCGATCGCCATCAAGGACTTTGTGCGGCCATAGACCTTTCGGATGTAGTCGACTTGGGGACTGATTGCCGGACGGCCAATCTCGACCAGCCCGACATCGTCCGCTCCACAGCTTATCGCGATCCTCTTGACGAGCTCCGCCGACAGCGGCGCCGCGCCGGTCCGGGCCAGGCTGCGCGACCGAAAGGCCTTTACCGTCGGATGATCCTCAATGGTCAATTTTCGTCTCCTCAGATGCGTCGAGTGTCATTCCGACTGCGAAGCGACCGGCGATTGATGCAACGAAAGAATGCTGAGACTGCCACCAGGCGCTGCCCCATCCTCGATAGCGCTTGGCCCTGCACATCACACGGCAAATGACCAAACATTGCGCGGACGCTCATGTGTTTTCGCGACATCGGCGCCCTCTGATGACGGGGTAGGCCATCGACAGAGAGCCCAGCCGTGGTTCATGATCGCGCCGCTTCCTGCGGCTCCGAGAGAATGGCCTGCAGCTCTCCAGACCGGAACATCTCCGTCACGATATCGCAGCCACCCACGAATTCGCCCCGTACATACAGCTGTGGAATGGTCGGCCAGTCCGAGTAGTCCTTGATACCCTGCCGCAACTCCTCCGACTCGTAGATGTTGTGCGATTTGAACGAAACTCCCAGATGATCGAGGATGCGAACTACCTGCGCTGAGAACCCGCAGGCCGGCGACGAGGGCGTACCTTTCATGAACAGGACGATCTCGTTGGACTCCACCTCACTGCGAATGAACTGCGCAACGCTCATGTTGGTCTCTCCATCTGTCCGTCGCATCAGTTCGAATTTAGCACTTAATGGTCGGGCCAGAAAAGAGCGAAGTTGCTTTGAAGCCTGCTTGGCCGGCCTCGCGCTAAGGCGCGGCAGCTATTATTTTCCGCAGAGTCCACGAAGGATGCCGGTCGATCGGACAGTCGACCATCGCTTGGAGGGATTAGAACGACCGGGCGCTCGATTGGATCGAATATCAATTCTAAAAAGGAATTGACGAGCGTTCTGTGGCAGCTAAAGTCGGGTCAATCACAAGAAGAGACTGATGGCTGTCGTCTGCGCCGAAGCCACTGTTTCAGGAGGGAAAATGGGCGCTCGACCCCAATTTTTGGAATTTGGAGGTTGTCCGCGCATCAGGGGGCGGCAAGCTCAAGGCGACCGGGGCGGTCGAATTCGTCTGGCCCAGACTCAAGGCGTCTTAACATTCCGTCTTGGCAGGCTCCGCTGCTTCTGCCGGGGAGTTGGATGACGAGCGCAATGACCAGCATCGACTTCTATTTCGACTTTCGCAGTCCTTATTCCTATCTCGCCCACTCTCAGCTCGGCACGCTGGATGCTGAGCTGAGCTACCATCCTGTAGATATCGTCGCAGCCATGAAGCAGGGCGGTAACACGCCGACGACCTTGACCTGTCCGGCCAAAGGCAAATACGCCGGCGCAGATCTACAGCGCTGGGCGAAGAGATACGGCGTACCGCTGAGCCGGCATAAGGACATAAAATCGATCGACGGCCGCAGGCTGCAGCGCGCGGTGCTCGCGGCGGAAGATTGCGGTCTCGCCAAGGAGGTCGTTGCGGCGATCTTTCCGGCGTTCTGGCGACATGGCTTGCCGCGGAGCACAGCCGGGGATCTGGTGCGGATCCTTGAAGCTTCCGGAATACGTGACCCCCAAGTTGCTTCCAGAGCCGATAGGCAGAGAATTGGATGATCGGTTGACGCAGAGAAGTGAAGCGGCGGGAGCGCGTGGCATCACCGGCGCGCCGACCTTCATCGTGAACGACGAAATGTTTTTCGACAATGACCGCCTTGAATTCATTCGCGAAGCACTGAGGGCAGCATGAGCAAGATTGATGCGCAGCCGCTGGCAATTGTCACCGGAGTCGGACCTGGTACCGGCTCTGCTATCGTCAGGCGGTTCGCGGCCGGAGGGTATCGCGTCGCGATGCTCGCGCGCGACAAGGCGCGCCTGGACGCGCTATCGGCGGAGATTCCGTCGAGTATTCCGATGGCGTGTGACGTCTCGGACTCGGCAGCGCTCGCGCGGGTGCTCGACGAGATCGACCGGCGGTCCGGCCCGCCGAAGGTCGTTGTCCATAATGCGGTTGGCGGGGCGTTCGGAAAGTTTCAGGAGGTAGGTCCCGAGGTTCTCCGAGCCAATTTCGAGACAAACGTGATGGCACTGCTCCATCTCGCGCGGCACGTCGCGCCCCCAATGATAGCGGCTGGCGGCGGAGCGCTCCTCGTAACGGGCAACACGTCGGCTCTGCGAGGAAAGGCGAACTTCGCGGGTTTTGCGCCGACGAAGGCAGCTCAGCGTATCCTCGCCGAGTCGATCGCGCGCGACCTCGGCCCGCAGGGGATTCACGTGGCTTATCTGGTCATCGATGCGGTCATTGACGTGCCGTGGCAGCGGGAGCGAATGAAGGACGCGCCCGACGATTTCTTCATCAAACCCGCGGCGATCGCCGAGGAAATCTACCACATCGCGCATCAGGACCGCTCGGCGTGGTCTTTCCTCGCGGAAGTGCGACCGTACCGCGAACCCTGGTAGACCCGGGGCGAGCGGTCCGTCGTCGTTCGCGGTGTTGGCGCCGCGCTCCACATCTTAACCGTCATCGGGCAGCCCGCCTGACTGATCGGGAGGAAACAGCCAACTCCCGGTTGGTGCGACGACAACCTCTTTTTAGGAGAGAGCCCATGATCAAGGTTGGACTTCATCAATATCCCCCGATGGATCAGGTGATCTTCGGAAAGCCTGCCGGGCAAGCGCTGGCCGAGGAGGCGGAGCGGCTCAACGCGCACAGGGTGTTTCTGATTGCCAGCCATACGTTGAATACGAAAACCGACGAGATCGAAAAGATCCGCAAAGCATTAGGTTCTAGGTATGCGGGGACGTTTGATGGGGTCCCGCAGCACACCACCCGTACGTCTGCCGTAGCTGCAGCCGCAAGGGCGGTCGGGGCGGGCGCCGACCTGATCGTGGCCGTCGGCGGCGGTTCTGTCGTCGACGCGGCAAAAATCGTTCTGATGTGCATTGAGCACAAGATCACCGATGAGGGCGGCCTCGACGGGTTTGAAGTAGTCTCGACCCCGGAGGGCCCGCGCCCTGGTCCGTTTCGAGCCCCGAGCGTCAGGATGGTCGCCATCCCGAGTACATTGTCCGGCGGCGAATACAACGCCGGTAGCCTCGTTACCGATACACGGCGGAAACTGAAGCAGATCTTTCACCATCCCTTGATGATGCCTCGTTCGATCATCCTCGATCCCGCGATTACGGTTCACACGCCCCAAAACTTGTGGCTCGGCTCCGGAACGCGCGCGATGGACCACGGGATCGAAGCCGTCTGCTCGCCGAGAGGCGATCCCCTCGTCGAAAGCGTTTGCCTGCGAGGACTGCGCTATCTCTATGACGGGCTGCTCGCGACAAAAATGAATCCGGACGATCTTGAGGCCCGGCAATCCTGCCAACTCGGGTCGTGGCTGTCCGCCTTCGGGCTGCAGTGTCGGGTTCCGATGGGGGCGAGCCATGCTATCGGACACGTGCTTGGCGGTACATGCGATGTGCCGCATTACTTTTGCACCGCGGTCATGATGCCCAGCGTGCTGGAGTTCAATCGCCCGGATACGGCTGGAGCACAAGACAAGCTCGCCGAAGCTTGGGGAGTGCCGGGGGCGAAAGCAAGCGAGACCTTCGCCGAATTTATACGACAGTTGGAGCTCCCGCGTCGATTGTCTGAAGTTGGCGTGACCGAGGACAAATTCGATCTGATCGGACGGAACGCGATGCTTTCGGTTTTCACGCGCGCAAACCCGCGTCCGATCAAAGGCCCCGAAGACATCGTTAAGATTCTCCGGATGGCCGCTTAGCGCGTGTCAGCCCGGCGGCCAGGGGATGCGGTGGGCCGTACGGTCGGTACAAAGCTCGTCTATTTCAATCGGATAGACCGGCCGAACGGAAGGCGAGCAAATTGCAGAGTGTTCAAGTCGCTCGTGAATGGGAGCGGAGGAAATCCATGACGACGAATGTTGCCGCGCGCGCCACGTCTGACGTCAACTTCGCTCCACGCGAGGTCAGTATCGAAGCGCATCCCGATGGAAGCCTCATCCTGAGGTCGCCGATCAACTTCGTCGAGCCGGGCTGGTCGATCACCGACTTTCTACCCGTATGGGCGATGCAGGAGCCCGATCGCGTCTTTCTGGCGCAACGCGAAGCTGCCGGGTGGCAAAAGATCTCGTATCGGCAGATGTGGCTACGGACTCAGTCCGTAGGTCAGGGGTTGATCGATCGCGGAGCTCAGCCGGGCGACAGGATTGCAATTCTCTCCGGGAATTCGATCGAGCATGCAATCGTCATGTTCGCGGCCATGTCGATCGGGATGGCCGTCGCTCCCATTTCGCCCAACTATACATTGATGCCGGGCGGGCTGTCCCGCTTGACGGACATCGCTCGGCTGCTCAGGCCATCATTTGTATTCGTCCAGGACGGCAGCGCCTTTGCGGCAGCCCGATCAGTTAGTGGGCTGGAGGAGGCGACTTGGATCGCATGCGGTGGATCCGACGGGCTTCTGCCGCTTGAGGCCCTGTACGAGGGACGACCAACCTCGGAGTTTCAGCGGCGGTTCGGAAACCTCGATCGTGACGCCATCGCAAAAATTCTGTTCACGTCGGGCTCGACCGGCCTGCCGAAGGGCGTCATCAACACGCATCGCATGATGGCATGCGCCCTCGAAATGGGCAGTCTGCTGGCGCCGGCAAACCAAGCTCCGGTTCAGGTCGAGTGGTTGCCCTGGCATCACACGATGGGGGGCAATGTCATTCTGCAGGGCACCCTGAAGAATGGGGGGACGCTCTACATCGACGACGGACGCCCCGTCCCACAACTCTTCCATAAGACCATCGCCAACCTGAGGGAAATTTCCCCCACAGCGATGTTCAACGTGCCCGGCGGCTACACGCTCCTGTGTGATGTTCTCGAAGCGGACGAGCATTTCAGAAATACCTTCTTCAACCGCATGGAGCGAATGACCTACGCCGGAGCGGCAATTCCGCAGTCCACACTGGACAAGCTCTATGACCTGTCATTGCGTGCGACCGGCCGCCGCATTCCCGTCATGTCTGGGTACGGCACGACCGAAACGGCGCCAACGATTAGCACGACGCACTGGGCCACCGAGGAACCGGGAGAGGTCGGCCTTCCTGGACCTGGTCTCAGGCTCAAGCTGCTGCCTGCGGGAAACAGTTACGAGGTTCGCGTAAAGGGGCCGAACGTCACGCCGGGATACTTCGGCAGATCCGATCTCACGGAAAGTGCATTCGACGAGGAGGGCTACTACCGGGTTGGAGACACCGTGGCTTTCCTCGACCCGGAGCAGCCGCATCTCGGATTGAGATTCACGGGCCGTCTTTCCGAAAACTTCAAGCTCACGAACGGGACCTGGGTGGTTGTCGGGAACCTCAGGGCGGCCATCCTGGGCGCAACGCGTGGCGTTCTTCAGGACGTCGTCATTGCGGGCGAAAGCCGGGACCAATGCGCGGTTCTTGCCTGGCTAAATCCCAGCCAAGCCAAACAACACGCCTCCGCGCCCGTTGGCGATCTCGAGCGAGATCCAGGCGTGCTGGCATTCCTGAGAGAGTGCTTTCGGGCACACAACGAAACAGTCGGAAGCAGCGAACGAATCCGCTCATTCAAGTTGCTGAAGGAGCTTCCGTCGCTTGCCGCTGGTGAAATCACCGACAAGGCCTATGTAAATCAGCGGGCTGTACTCGGCCACCGAGCGCATAGCGTTGAGGAATTGTATGCCGGGTCACCTGCTGAAGATGTGACCTTCATCTGAGTGCCCCGACTTCGCAAGGAGTGCTTCTGGAAGTGAAGGTCCGAGGTGGCGCTGAACCGGCTCTGAGCAAGGTCCATCCATCTCAGACGTTGTCATCGCGGCGAAGCCATCGGCTGAAGTTGAGACGCTCGTCGGCGCCTGACAGTCGACCTCATCAGAGGAGAGCCGATGGTCGGTGCGGCGCAGACTCGGCTCACGCGGAATAAATCATCGGTCTCTAACGAGGAAGAGGGCAATGAAAGGATCGAGCCTGCCTGACATTTCGCCGAAGGAATATGCGGCAATGGTGGGCAAGGAGGTCGGCGTGTCACGCTGGTTCGAGATTGACCAATCTCGCATCGACCAATTCGCCGACATTACGGAGGATTGGCAATTCATCCACATAGATCCGGTGAAGGCCGCCGAGACGCCGTTTGCCGGAACCGTCGCTCACGGCTTCCTGACGCTTTCTTTGCTTGCGCCGATGGCGTTTGACGCGCTTCCGAAGCTTTCGGGGAGAGTCATGGCGGTCAACTATGGTTTCGACAGGATACGATTTGTGTCCGCCGTACGATCCGGAGGTCGGGTGCGGGCCAGATTCAAACTTCTGGATATGACGGCTCGCAATCCGAAGGAGGTGGCCACCAAGTTGGAGGTCACTGTTGAGATCGAGGGGGCGCAAAAACCCGCGTTGATCGCCGAATGGCTCGGAGTGGCCTATTTCGCCGAAGCAGTCGTCATCTAATTCGCCGCGGATACTTTCCATCTGCGTCCGGTCGACATAGCGAAGAAGAGCCGCGAACATTATGCTCTGCTCGCAAGGTCTGCCGCGGAAGAGAGGGAGCAGTTAGCGGTTATCTCTTGTGTCCAACTGCCCCTCGCTCCGCGGCCTCGAAAATGTTCAGCCCTTGCTGGCGGCCTTGATGAAAGCGCCGATTTGGGCGGAAGCCTCGTCCGGATATTGATGATGCGGCCCGTGCCCGGCTCGCGCATAGGTGATCAGATGAAGGGTCGGCAGCTGTCGATTCAACGCATACCAGTTTTCGATCGGGAACACGATGTCGTGGTCGGCTCCCAGGTGCAGGATCGGAACCGACGTCGTCTTCAAGAGCTGCAAAATCTGGTCTGATGGAAACACCGGGTTACGCGGCGTGTTGCCGATCTGCGCCATGGCCCAGTCGGCCGGAACGTCGGGGCTGCGGTCTTTCTTTCGCGCCATGATGCGATCGAACGAGCGCTTTGAAGCCGCCCGGCTGCCTGCGTCCGCAGGTTCGAAGAACACAGTCGTGAACTGCTCCAATGCGATGCCGGGGATTGCCGCGGTATCATAGAAGAGTTGTTCGCCCGTCTTGACCAGCGGGCCCGGAGGTGTCGTAGCCAACAGAACCACATGAGTTGCCATCGGCCCGGTCATTGCCAGCAAGATCTGCGCGGCGATCCCACCGATCGACCATCCACCGATCGCGACCTCCTTGAGGCCGAGTGCCTCGATGAGATCCTTGCCATCCTTCGCGAGCGACATCGGATTGTAGGATTTTTCGCCAGTCGACTGACCAAGGCCTGAATAGTCGAAGGTTACGACCTGAAAGCCCTGTGCGGCCAATCCGTCGATGAAGGCGGGATCCCAAAGATCGAGGACGCCTCGAAAACGGTTGCACAGGACCAGCGGCTTGCCCGTGCCGACGGATCGATAGGCGAGGCGGCGTCCGCCAACGTCGACGAGCTGGGTGGAGGCGGTCGCCGAACTGGCGGCGGCCTGCGCCTTCAGCGGTAGCGCAAGTGCCGCAGCGCCCAGCGCTCCGGCGGTGATCATCGTGCGACGAGATTGAGAGTTCATGTCCGCAATTCCTGATGAGGCAGCATTGAGGCTGCACGCTGGATCGAAGGGATGGCTACGCGTTTCGAGATGAGGAGCGGGAGTACCGATCGGCCGGTATCGCCGGCCGATCGGAGCATTGGGACTAGGCGCTGGCGCGCGCGCGGTAGCGCTCGGCGGGCTGCGCCCCCAAACCTGAGGGCAGAACCGCGCGTGCGCCCTCGAACGCCTCCCAGAGGCCCAGGTCCGAAAGGGGCGGTATCGTCACGGCTTCGCGGCGATCGAAGCCGACCAGCGCCGCGTCGACCAGGTCCTCGACGCCCATGAGATTGGGAATTTTCGAGAGATCGGCACCCGCCCGTTCCCAGATTTCGGTCCTGGTTGCCGCCGGTACCACGGCCTGGACGTAGACGCCCTTGGGCCCGACCTCGGCCGCCAGCCCCTGCGAGAACGTGAGCACGTAAGACTTGGTCGCCGAATAGATGCCCGGGAAAAACGCGGGCATGAACGACACGACCGAACCGAGATTGATGATGGCGCCGCTTCCGCGTTTCACCATGCCCCCGATCGCCGCCGAAGCCAGCAGGGTCGGCGCAGTCACATTGAGCTTGAGCAGTTGCTCCATGGCGGCGGGATCCGCCGCCTCGAACGGGCCGAGCAGCGCCGCGCCAGCGTTGTTGACCAGAATCTCGACTGGGCTGCCCGAACGGAGCCGGTTCGCCACCATTTGCAGCTGCGCGGCATCCGTCAAATCCGCTGTCAGGACTTCGACGGCAATCCCGTGCGCCTTGCGCAGTTCCGCGGCCAGGGCCGCCATTCGCTCCGTCGCGCGAGCGACGAGGACGAGGTCATGGCCGCGCGCGGCGAGGCGCCGCGCATAGACGGCGCCGATGCCGCTGGAGGCGCCAGTAATGAGTGCAGTGGACATGTCTTCTTCTCCGTGGGAGGGGCCAATCTGTTCCCAAAATGTAGATGACAATCATCATCTACTTGCAAAGATGATGTTTGTCATCTACATTTTTGAACTGAGGGAGATTTATTTTGGCAAGAAGCCGGGAGCAGAAGGCGGAGAGCAGGCGGGCGATCGTGAACTCGGCCGCTAAGTTGTTCCGGGAAAAGGGAATTGACGGTGTTACCGTCGCGGAGATCATGGACGCAGCGGGGCTGACGCACGGCGGCTTTCCAAGGCACTTTGCGAGCAAACAGGAGCTCGTGACCGAGGCCCTGGCGGACGTTTTCGAGGCCAGCAGGCGTCAACCCCTGCTGCCGACGGATGTCCGCGGCTTCGCCCGCGCGTATCTGCGGCCAGAACATCGGGATGCGGCGGGGGCGGGATGCGTCTTCGCGGCGCTCGGGCCCGAGATGTCGCGGGCGCCGGCGCCCACACGCCGCGTCCTGACCGAGGAGATGCGCCGGCAGATCGAACAATTCATGGCCTCGGCGCCAGGTGACGATCCGCAACAGAAGCGTGTCGCGGCGATCGGCAGTTGGGCAGCGATGATTGGGGCGATGTTGCTCGCGCGCATCTCCGATTCAGAAGAACTGTCGGACGAAATCCTACGGGCGACCCGCGCGTTCCTCGGCGCGGAGCCCTGAGAGCTGGAATTCCCAAAGTGCGGTCATAGTCGCCTGTCCAAAGCCGTCGCGCAGATCCTCGCTGGCGAAGCGGGCGGTCAATTCGATACGTGCTCGAAGAGGGCGCAACGCCGAAGATCGCCAAAAGACGGTCCTGAAGGTGCTCCCGCCTAGTAGGCGCCAAACCTTTCTGTGCGCATCGCAATCACCTCTGCCGATGTCGGAACGCTTCATGGACCGCTTAGCGCAGAAATCCAACGGCGGCCCGAGCCTCGCCTGGAACGCGGGTCCGAGGCCGGAAGCGATGGTCCAGCATGAGGTGCTGACCGAGCCAGCACCAAGGAGCCTCGTTATGCGTAGGATTGCAGGAAGTATCGTAGGTCCGCCGGCTGTGGGGAAAGGCGGTAGCGCTCCCCCGCGACCACCTTTCCCTGCACTCGCTTCATTCGGCTCGGATACGCCTCTCCGCCAAGCGGTGAGGCTGTGACCGTTTCCACCGGGTCCGGTTTGCTTTCCTCGGCATCGCCCGCGATCACGGCTTTGCCGGCCGCACGTTCCAGGGCCCATCGGTTTCGGGGCGTCCCAGCGACTGCCACGCGGGGTGGGTGTGCGGCGGAGAAGAACTATATCGACGGCTCCGTTTCCGTACTCTGCTGATTTGCCGTTCCCAACAGAGGGGCAGGACCGATCGCAAAAGAAGCCTACGAGCCGGGATCGTCGATCAGGGGCTTTGGCCGGGCAAACAGCTCCAACCGCTCCTTGTGGTCGATGACGATCTCTCGTCCGCGGACGCGAACCCCATGGCTCGTAAGTTGGGCGAGACTGCGTGACAGGTTTTCGCGCGTCGTGCCGATGTGGGAGGCCAGCGTGCCGCGGTCGAATGGGATGACGATATTCGCATGCCCCGGCTCGCGCTGGGCCTCGGCGAGGATCCAGTTGGCGAGGCGCTCGATGCTCGACCGGGCCAGGGTGCCCTTCAGCTTCTTGACAGAAGCGCGATAGGCATACGCCAGCTCCTGAGCAACAATCCGTGCGAATGCGATGTCTTCGTCGAAGAGCGCCCTTACATCGCGGGCGGGGATCAGCAGCACCCGCGACTCCGTCAGCGTGCGGGCTGAATTGAGATACGCCTGATCGACGACGACTGCAGCAAGTATGAAGGTCGACACGGGACGCAGCAGTGAGATGCCCCACTCGGCCTCGTCGAGCTCGGTGTAGATTTCCACCAACCCGCCAATCAGCACATGCAGGAAGTCGGCCTGATCTCCCTCGCGAGCCAACCGCACCCCGGGCGGAAATTGCTGCAGCAGAGCCGCGCCGAGCAACCGCTTCAGGTTCTCCTCGCTGAGGTCCGCAAACAGCGGCAGCGTCTTCAACTGGGCGAGTTCGTCGGGGCGCAAGCGAAGCTCCAAGAGTCACTCACCCGCTATCGCGCCGAACTGTGACAAAAGTCAATTGCATACGTGCAGTCTGACAATTCGATCTGGGACATTTGGCAGATTGTGGCCGACCGGACCGTCCGGTTGATGCATCGCAAAACCTTTTCCTGGTCCCCCGAATAACTGCTGCGGCGTCGAAGCCATACGTCGAGGCCACCATGGACGCCGTAGATTTCAGCCCTGAGCACCGAACGCGAGCACTCTGGCTCTCAACAATCTCGTTCACGATCTGCTTTGCGGTGTGGACGATCTTCTCGATCATCGGCATCCGGATCAAGCAAGAGCTGGATCTGAACGAAACCGAGTTCGGTCTCCTGATCGGCACCCCGATCCTGAGCGGCTCGCTGATCCGGCTGATGCTCGGCATCTGGACCGATCAGTATGGCGGGCGCCGCGTCTACACCGTCGTGATGCTCGCCGCGGCGGTCGCGACCTATCTCCTGACCTGGGCGCATACCTATCCGCAATTTCTCGTCGCCGCGCTCTTCGTAGGAATCGCCGGTGGCTCGTTCGCGGTCGGCGTCGCCTATGTGTCGCGGTTCTATCCGACGGCCAAGCAGGGCACTGCGCTGGGAATCTTTGGCGCCGGCAATGTGGGCGCCGCCGTCACCAAGTTCGTCGCGCCGTTCGTGCTGGTCGCCTATGGCTGGCAGACCGTGGCCCAGATATGGGCGCTCGCGATCGGCGTCATGGCGATCGTCTTCTGGCTGTTCTCCGAGGAGGACCCGGTGGTCCGCTCGCGAAGGCAGCGCAAGCAGAAGGCCGGCAGCGCCTGGCTCGAGCTCGCGCCGCTCAAGAACATCCAGGTCTGGCGCTTCGCGCTGTACTACTTCTTCGTTTTCGGCGCCTTCGTCGCGCTGTCGCTGTGGCTGCCGCAATACCTGATCAAGGTCTACGGCGTCGGAATCCAGTCGGCCGGCATGATGGCCGCCATGTTCTCGTTTCCGGCCAGCGTGTTTCGCGCCTATGGCGGACACTTGTCCGATCGCTTCGGTGCCCGTCGCGTGATGTACTGGACATTTCTGGTCGGTGTCGCGGCGACCTTCCTGTTGTCCTACCCGCCGACGGACTACGTCGTGACGACCGTCAACGGAAAGGTCGGCTTTCATCTGGAGATGGGGCTCGTCCCGTTCGTCGTCATCGTCTTCGTGCTCGGCTTCTTCATGGCGCTCGGCAAGGCCGCCGTCTACAAGCACATCCCCGTCTACTATCCGAACAATGTCGGAGCCGTCGGCGGCCTGGTCGGCATGATCGGCGGGCTCGGCGGATTCGTGCTCCCGATCGCGTTCGGCGCGCTGGTCGATCTCACCGGTCTGCGAACCAGCTGCTTCATGCTGCTCTTCCTGCTCGTCGGGGTCGCGCTGGTCTGGATGCATCTCTCGATCCGGCAGATGGAGCGCGGCGTTGCCGGCGAGGCGCTGAAGCGGCTGCCGGAGCTGCCCGAAATGGAGGAGATCCACCGGCCCGAGCACATCGGAGCCCTGTCCGGCGCGGTTCTCACCGACTGGCGGCCTGAGGACGACACGTTCTGGAGGGAGCAGGGCCGAGCCATCGCGCGACGCAATCTCTGGATCTCCATTCCGGCGCTGCTGTTGTCCTTCGCGGTCTGGCAGGTCTGGTCTGTCGTGGTTGCGAAGCTGCCTTCGGTCGGCTTCAAGTTCACGACCGATGAGCTGTTCTGGCTGGCGTCGCTGCCTGGGATCTCCGGTGCAGTTCTGCGCATCTTCTACTCCTTCATGGTGCCGATCTTCGGCGGCCGGCTGTGGACCACGCTGGCCACGTGGTCGCTGCTGATACCCGCGATCGGAATCGGCTATGCGGTGCAGAATCCCGCAACGCCCTATCCGGTGTTCCTGATACTGGCGCTGTTGTGCGGCTTTGGCGGCGGCAATTTCGCCTCGTCGATGGCCAACATCTCCTTCTTCTTTCCCCGCGCCGAGAAGGGCAACGCGCTCGCGCTCAATGCCGGCCTCGGCAATCTCGGCGTCAGCGTGGTCCAGTTCGTGGTGCCAATCGTCATCACGGTCGGCGTGTTCGGCTGGTTCGGCGGAGATCCGGCGATGGCAACGAGCGGGTCGCAGCCGATGCCGATCTGGCTTCAGAACGCCGGCTTCGTCTGGGTGCCGTTCATCGTCGCCAGTGCTTTCGCCGCCTGGTTCGGGATGAACGACATCGCCTCCGCGAAAGCGTCCTTCGCTGATCAGGCCGTCATCTTCCAGCGGCGGCACAACTGGATCATGTGCTGGCTCTACACCGGCACGTTCGGCTCGTTCATCGGCTATTCTGCGGGCTTCCCGCTGCTGGCGAAGACCCAGTTCCCGGCCGTCGACGCGTTGCAGTTCGCATTCCTCGGGCCGCTGGTGGGTGCCTTGTCGCGGTCCGCGACGGGCTGGATGGCCGACAAATGGGGCGGCGGGCGCGTGACCGTCGGGGTGTTCCTGCTGATGATGGCCGGCGTGCTCGGGGTGCTCTACTTCCTCGGCATCAAGGATCAGCCCGGTGCATTCTGGGGCTTCTTCGCGATGTTCCTGCTGCTGTTCTTCGCGACCGGCGTCGGCAATGCGTCGACCTTCCAGATGATCCCCAACATCATGCGCCAGGAAATGACCCGGCTCATGCCGACCGCGGACGCGGAGACGCGGCTGCGCCAGGCCGAAAAGGAATCCGCCGCCATCACCGGCTTCACCTCCGCGATTGCCGCCTTCGGCGCATTCTTCATTCCCAAATCCTACGGCACCTCGATCGACCTCACCGGCGGCGTGCAAGCCGCCCTATGGGGCTTCTTCGGCTTCTACGTCACCTGCGTGCTGATCACCTGGGCCGTCTACACCCGCAAGGGCGGCGTCCTGCACGATGTCGAACGGCGCCGGGCGATCGCGGCCGCTGCCCAACCCGCTGAATGAGGACGTAAAAGATGAGCCATTTTCTCGATAGGCTGACCTTCTTCACCCGGGCCAAGGAGGAGTTCGCAGGCGGACACGGCGTGACGACGACCGAGGACCGTTCCTGGGAGGAGGGCTATCGCAAGCGCTGGCAGCACGACAAGATCGTGCGCTCGACGCACGGCGTGAACTGCACCGGCTCCTGCTCGTGGAAGGTCTACGTCAAGGGCGGCATCGTCACCTGGGAGACCCAGCAGACCGACTACCCCCGGACGCGCCCTGATCTTCCCAATCATGAGCCGCGCGGCTGCGCCCGCGGCGCGAGCTACAGCTGGTACCTCTATTCCGGAAACCGGGTGAAATATCCGCTGGTGCGCTCGCGGCTGCTCAGGCTGTGGCGCGAGGCGCGAGCGCGGATGACGCCGGTCGCAGCCTGGAAGTCGATCGTCGAGAATCCGGGCAAGCGCTCGGACTATGTGCAGAAGCGCGGACTGGGCGGCTTCGTGCGGGCGAGTTGGGCCGAGGTCAATGAGCTGATCGCGGCAGCCAATGCCTATACGGTCAGAGCCCATGGTCCGGACCGCGTGTTCGGATTTTCGCCTATCCCGGCGATGTCCATGGTGAGCTACGCGGCCGGCGCGCGCTATCTGTCGCTGCTCGGCGGCGTCTGCATGTCGTTCTACGATTGGTATTGCGACCTGCCGCCGGCCTCGCCACAGACCTGGGGCGAGCAGACCGACGTACCTGAAAGCGCGGACTGGTACAATTCAGGCTTCCTGATGCTGTGGGGCTCCAACGTGCCACAGACGCGTACGCCGGATGCGCACTTCTACACGGAGGTACGCTACAAGGGGACCAAGAGCGTCGTTGTCTGCCCGGATTATTCCGAGGCTGCGAAATTCGCCGATCTCTGGCTGTCGCCGAAGCAGGGCACCGACGCGGCGCTCGCGATGGCGATGGGTCACGTGATCCTCAAGGAGTTTCACATCGACCGGCAGACGCCGTACTTCAACGACTATGTGCGCCAGTATACGGATATGCCATTTCTGGTGCGGCTGGTGAAATCCGAGGGACGGCTCGTTCCTGAGCGGTTCGTGCGCGCCTCGGATTTCGCCACATCTCTCGACGAGGCCAACAATCCCGAATGGAAGACCGCCGCCTATGATGAGATCAGCGGGGCCATTGTCGTGCCCAAGGGATCGGTCGGCTTCCGCTGGGGCGAAAAAGGCAAGTGGAGCCTGGAAGAGAAGAGCTCGGCGAACAACGACACCCGGCTGCGGCTGTCTCTGGCCGGCATCGAGGACGACATCGCACCGGTGGGATTCCCCTATTTCGGCAACCGTCAGCACGATCACTTCAGCGGCACCAATCATCCGGATGTGCTGACCCGCAACGTGCCGGTGAAGCGACTTCGTCTTGCCGATGGCGAGGCGGTCGTGGCCACTGTGTTCGATCTGTTCGCCGCCAATTATGGCGTCGATCGCGGCTTCGGCGGCGACCACCTCGGCAGGAGCTACGACGATCTGGAACCGTACACTCCGGCATGGGCCGAGGCGATCTGCGGCGTGCCGCGCGGCCAGATCATCGCGGTTGCCCGCGAGTTTGCCTCGAACGCGTCCAAGACCCGGGGGCGCTCGATGGTCATCGTCGGGGCCGGTCTGAACCACTGGTACCACATGGACATGAACTATCGCGGCATCATCAACATGCTGGTGATGTGCGGCTGTGTCGGCCAGTCCGGCGGTGGCTGGTCGCATTATGTGGGGCAGGAAAAGCTGCGGCCGCAGTCGGGCTGGACGCCGCTCGCCTTTGCGCTCGATTGGGGGCGCCCGCCGAGGCAGATGAATTCGACTTCGGCGTTCTACGCTCACACCGACCAATGGCGCTACGAGACGGTCAATGTCAGCGAGATTCTCTCACCGACCGCACCGGCCGGTTCTTGGGAGGGAGCGCTGATCGACTACAATGTCCGCGCGGAGCGCATGGGATGGCTGCCGTCCGCGCCGCAACTGCAGGCCAATCCGATCGAGGTATCGAAGCGCTCCGCCGCCGCGGGCCTGGAGCCGAAGGACTACGTCGCGAAGGCCTTGAAGTCGGGCGAGCTGAAGCTCGCCTGCGAGGATCCCGACCATCCGAAGAACTGGCCCCGCAACCTGTTCGTCTGGCGCTCCAATCTGCTCGGCGCCTCAGGCAAGGGCCACGAATACTTCCTCAAGCATCTGCTCGGCACCAAGCATGGCGTGATCGGCAAGGATCTCGGCGACCAGGGCCACAATAGACCGGTCGAGGTCGCTTGGCACGAAGAGGCCCCGGAAGGAAAGCTCGATCTGCTGGTCACGCTCGACTTCCGGATGTCGACCACGTGCATGTATTCGGACGTCGTGCTGCCGACGGCCACTTGGTACGAGAAGAACGACCTCAATACGTCCGACATGCATCCATTCATCCATCCGCTCTCGGCGGCGATCGATCCGGTGTGGGAATCGCGCAGCGATTGGGACATCTACAAGGGGATCGCCGAGGCCTTCTCCAGGGTCGCGCCCGAAGTGCTCGGGGTCGAGAAGGACGTCGTGCTGACGCCGATCATGCATGACAGTCCGGGCGAAATCGCGCAGGCGTTCGACGTCAAGGACTGGAAGCAGGGCGAGATCGATCCGATCCCCGGCAAGACCATGCCAGCAGTCACCGTGGTCGAACGTGATTATCCGAATCTCTACAAGCGCTTCACCTCGCTTGGACCGTTGATGAACAAGCTCGGCAATGGCGGCAAGGGGATGACCTGGAACACCGACCATGAGGTCGAGCTCCTGAAGCGTCTCAACGGCGTCGTCGCCGACGACGGGCCGACCCGGGGGCTGGCTCGCATCGACAGTGCGGTCGACGCTTGCGAGGTGATCCTCAGCCTGGCGCCGGAAACCAATGGCGAGGTCGCGGTCAAGGCGTGGTCGTCCCTGGAGCAATTCACCGGCCGCGACCATGCTCATCTCGCCATTCCGAAGGAGGACGAGAAGATCCGATTCCGCGACGTCGTCGCGCAGCCGCGCAAGATCATCTCGTCGCCGATCTGGTCGGGGCTCGAGTCGGAGAAGGTCTGCTACAACGCCGGCTACACCAATGTCCACGAGCTGATCCCCTGGCGGACACTGACCGGCAGGCAGCAGCTCTATCAGGATCACCTATGGATGAGGGCCTTCGGCGAGGGCTTCTGCGTCTATCGGCCGCCGATCGATACCAAGACCGTCAAGCCGGTGATCGATCGCAAGCCGAACGGCAATGCGTCCGTCATCCTGAACTTCATTACGCCCCACCAGAAGTGGGGCATCCACTCCACCTATACTGACAACCTCCTGATGCTGACCCTGTCGCGCGGCGGTCCCATCGTGTGGATCAGCGAGATCGACGCAAAGGGTGCCGGTATCGCCGACAATGACTGGATCGAGGCCTACAACACCAATGGCGCGCTGGTTGCGCGCGCAGTGGTCTCGCAGCGGGTCAAGCAGGGCATGTGCATGATGTATCATGCTCAGGAGAAGATCGTGAACGTGCCGGGCTCCGAGCAGACGGGGCAGCGCGGCGGCATCCACAATTCGGTCACGCGTGTCGTTCCGAAGCCGACGCACATGATCGGGGGCTACGCTCAGCAGGCCTATGGCTTCAACTACTACGGCACGGTCGGCGCCAACCGCGACGAGTTCGTCATCGTCCGGAAGATGTCGAAGATTGATTGGCTGGACCAGCCGACTGCTGACCGGTCGGCCACGACCCCCTCGGAGGCTGCAGAATGAAGATCCGTGCTCAGATCGCAATGGTGCTCAATCTCGACAAGTGCATCGGCTGCCACACCTGCAGCGTGACCTGCAAGAACGTCTGGACCAGCCGCGAGGGGATGGAATACGCGTGGTTCAACAATGTCGAGACCAAACCGGGCGTTGGCTATCCCAAGGATTGGGAGAACCAGTCCCGCTGGAAGGGAGGCTGGTCGCGCAATCGCGACGGGTCGATCCAGCCGCGGATCGGCGGCAAGTGGCGGGTTCTGGCGAATATCTTCGCCAATCCCGACCTCCCCGAGATCGATGACTACTACGAGCCGTTCACCTTCGACTATCAGCACCTGCAAAGTGCGCCCGAGGCATCTGCGATGCCGACGGCACGGCCGCGCTCGCTGGTGTCTGGAGAGCGGATGGAAAAGATCGAGTGGGGACCGAACTGGGAAGAGATCCTGGGCGGCGAATTCGCCAAGCGCTCTCATGACATCAATTTCGACGGCGTGCAGAAGGAGATCTACGGCCAGTTCGAGAACACCTTCATGATGTATCTGCCGCGGCTGTGCGAGCATTGCCTCAATCCGGCATGCGTCGCATCCTGCCCGTCCGGCGCGATCTACAAGCGTGAGGAGGACGGCATCGTCCTCATCGATCAGGACAAGTGCCGCGGCTGGAGAATGTGCGTCTCCGGCTGTCCATACAAGAAGATCTATTATAACTGGTCCTCGGGAAAATCGGAGAAGTGCATCTTCTGCTATCCTCGGATCGAGGCGGGGCAGCCGACCGTGTGCTCCGAGACCTGTGTCGGGCGCATTCGCTATCTCGGTGTCGTGTTGTATGACGCGGACCGTATCGCAGAGGCCGCGGCCAAGCCCGACGAGGGCGATCTCTACCAGGCCCAGCTCGACATCTTTCTCGATCCGAGCGATCCGAACGTGCTTGCGGAAGCCGAGCGCCAGGGCATCCCTCATGCATGGCTGGAGGCGGCGATACGGTCGCCGATCTGGAAGATGGCGATGGAATGGAAGGTCGCCTTCCCCTTGCACCCGGAATATCGGACCCTGCCGATGGTCTGGTATGTGCCGCCGCTGTCGCCGATCACGTCGGCGGCCTCGTCCGGCAAGATCGGGCACGATGGCGAGATGCCCGACGTCAAATCCTTGCGCATTCCGATGCGGTACCTCGCCAATCTGCTGACTGCGGGCGACGAGAAGCCGGTGACGCTGGCGCTCGAGCGAATGCTGGCCATGCGTGCCTATATGCGGGCCAAGACCATCGACGGCGTGGTCGACGAGGCGATCGCAAGGCGCGTCGGCCTGAGCGGCCCGCAGATCGACGACATGTACCACATCATGGCGATCGCCAACTACGAGGACCGCTTCGTGATCCCGACCGCGCACCGCGAGCTCGGTGCCGACGCGTTTGATATCCGCGGCTCCTGCGGCTTCTCGTTCGGCAACGGCTGCTCCGGGGGCGAAAGCGAAGTCAACCTGTTCGGATCGCCGCGTAAGGCCAAGAACCCGATGGAGGTCGCCTGATGAAGACGTTCAAGGTGCTGTCGGCATTGCTGAACTATCCGAGCGGGGAATTGATCACGGCCATCCCGGAGCTCGCGCGGGTGCTCGACCAGGAAGGCCTCGTCCAGCCTGGCATTCGCCGGGAGCTCGATGTGCTGCTGCAGGAGATCGCCACGGGCGACGTCTACGACCTGCAGGAGCGCTACGGCCTGCTGTTCGACCGCAGCAAGACCCTGGCGCTGCATCTGTTCGAGCACGTTCATGGCGAAGGCCGCGACCGCGGCCAGGCCATGGTCGACCTGCGGGCCATGTATGACCGTGCGAACCTCGTCATCGCCGGCAACGAGCTGCCGGATTATCTGCCGCTGTTCCTCGAATTTCTCGCCACCCGGGAGCTTGCGGACGCGCGCGAGTTGCTTGGCCAGACCAGCCACATCATCGCCGCGCTCGCGGAACGATTGGGGCGTCGGCAGTCGAGCTATCGGGCGGCGTTCGATGCGCTGCTCCAGATCGCCGCGGATCAGCCCCGCGCGGAGATCGTCGATGAGCTGCTGAAGGCGGCGGACGTGGATCCGATGGACCTGCACGCGCTCGACGCGGCCTGGGAGGATGAAGAGGTCAGGTTCGGCCCGGGAGGGGGCGACCAGGCAGCCTGTGGGCACGACAATCTGATCGCAAAACTGCGCCACGCCAAACGTGCGGTCAACGCGCCGCCGTCACAGTTGCAATGAGGGATTGGCCATGCAAACACTCAATGCCATCGTCTTCGGCTGGTATCCCTATCTCTGCCTGACAGTCTTTCTGGTCGGCAGTCTGATTCGATTTGACCGTGAGCAATACACGTGGCGCTCAGGCTCGAGTCAGCTGCTTCGGCGGCGCCAATTGATCTGGGGCTCGAACCTTTTCCATGTTGGGATCCTCTTCATTTTTGCGGGTCATTTCGTCGGGCTGCTGACGCCGATCTGGGTGTTTGACATGCTCGGCGTGTCCCACGGCTTCAAGCAGATGCTCGCGATCGTCGCCGGTGGCGGCGCCGGACTGATGTGCCTGGTCGGCATTTCACTCCTCGCGCATCGCAGGCTTTTCGATCCCAGGATTCGCGCGACGTCGTCTTTTGCTGACACGGGTATCCTTCTGGTGCTGTTCGTCCAGCTGCTGCTTGGCTTGGCGACCATCCCCGTGTCGCTCGGTCATCTCGATGGTCATGAAATGGTCAAGTTCATGGCCTGGGCGCAGGGCATTCTCACGTTGCAGCCCGGAATCGCCGCCAACATTGTCGACGTCCATCCGATCTTCAAGGCGCATCTGGTCCTGGGAATGACTATCTTCCTGCTCTTCCCCTTCACCCGCCTTGTCCACATCTGGAGTGCGCCGGTGTGGTATCTCGGCCGCCGCGGCTATCAGGTGGTGCGCAGCCGCGACGGGCGCCGTCATCTTGTGCAACCAATTCAGCCCGCGGAGTAGCCGATGGACTGTTCATTGGGCGCGGCGCTTCCAAAGCCGAAGCCGGTCAGTGTGAACGGGGTCGTGATCGAACGCGACGTCATTGCCCGGGAAGTTCAGAACCATCCGTCGGACAAGCCGATCCTCGCCTGGCAAGCGGCGGCGCGCGCGCTTGCGGTGCGCGAATTGCTGAGACAGGAGGTCATGCGGCTCGGCATAACGGCCGCTCCTCTGCGCGATGCCGAAGGTCGAAGCGAAACCGAGGAAGAGGCGGCGATGCGGGCGCTGATCGCGCGTGAGGTTCTGATACACGAGCCGGACGAATCGACGTGCCGTCGCTTCTACGATCAGAACAGGCAGCGGTTCCTGGTCGGAGAACTCTACGAAGCGTCTCACATCCTGCTGATCGCGCCGAGCAGCGATTCGCTGGCTCGGTCGGCTGCGCGAGACGAGGGGCGGACGATCGTGGAGGCCGTGCAGAGAAGCCCGGAACTGTTCGAGACCATCGCGCGCGATCGCTCCGATTGCAGGGTCTCGGCGGAGAATGGTGGCAGGCTCGGGCAGCTGTCGCGTGGGCAGACGACCGCAGAGTTCGACGCCGCGCTGGCCCGGATGTCGGTTGGAGAGGTCGGTCTGATTGAGACACGCTTTGGTATCCATGTCGTGCGCCTCGACCGACGGGCCCTCGGACAAGTCCTGCCGTTCGACATGGCAAGGGCGCGCATTTCGCAATATCTCACCGAGCGTGTGCGGCATCAGGCGCTCGCGCAATATGTAGCCAATCTGGCAGACCGCGCGGAGATCGTTGGCGTGACGTTGCCGGCGCCGCAATCGGTACTGCCGCAGTAGGGGGGCGATCATGCTGCTCGGGGATCTCATTCACGATCTCAGTGACGACGCGAAGTCGAGTGCGGTGTTGCAGGGGTGCGGCGACCTCACGCTCCTGGTGCGCATCAGCTCTGTCGCGGATCGCCTCGGCGAGGATGTCGGTGAGTATGCGTCGGCTGCTGTCCGGCGCTTTGCAAATCTCGCAGAGAATGAGGATTGGCTCGGGTTGATGAGCGCTATCGACCGCGCCGCCGACCCCGCGATCGTCTGTCTGACGTCCATGATCAAGTGGTCGCTGCAGAGGGATGAAATCGAGCTCTCCTAGAACGGATCCACCGCAGGCTATCCGTGCTGGAGGGGCGGGTCAAAAATGTCGAAGCGTCAAATTGATGTTGGGATTCGCATGCACGATGTGATGGTAGAGAAAGTCGGCGTTGCGGCCGCGCCGCTCGTGGCGCTCGTATACGACGACGGGAAATATCCCTACGAGACGTTCGATCACCTCGTGGATCACTCGCGTCGAGCGCGATTGAAGGTCGCCGGCGCACTGCAGCGAAGGCTGTTCCTCGACGAAAATCGCAGGTGCGACGTCCTGCTCGAGGAGATCGACACGGCAAATCAAACCCCGATCTTCGAGGATCGTGGATCGGGAGCGAGAGGTTGCCGGCTGGATGAATCGGCGCTTGCAGAGGTGACAGTTCGGGTCCTCGCCAGCTTGGATGCGCGTCCAAACATCCTGGTGTTGAACAAATTTGGTAAGGCAGAGTGCGGGGGAGGCGGAACGCTTGATCTGATCGCCCGCGCGTTGGACCTTGCGATACCGACGATTGTCGGCGTGCCGCGCAGCAATATCGATGCCTGGAGAGGTTTCGCCGGAGATATGGGGGTTGAGCTCGAAGCCCGCGGAGACGTGGAGCGGTGGCTGGAAAGTGTTCGGCAGGATCGAACCATAGACTCAGCCAGCCAGCTGCGCTGATTGCGATTGCGAGCAATCGAGGGGTCGGGGACACAGAACTGCCAAGCCAGACCGTCGAAGATGTCTGCCGGCTGACATGGATGTTCCTCGACGAGACACGAAACCCGCCGGTCGATCTGGAGTGGTCATCACGACGCTGATGACACGGAATGTTGCGCTCCGACAAAGAATGGCCGGTCGCGCCAGTTTAGCATCTTTCCGATCGCCGGGGATTGTATGGCGCAAGCTCATTGTTCGCGCCCCCTTGGCTGCGTTCCTCCGGGCGCCACGGCAACTGCCGAATGGCGCATCGTCGTGGCGAGTGCTGCGTCCGCGATCAACAACTGGAGCCGCTCATGATTGGGGCGAAGATCTCGCGCTGGACGATGAGCTATTTCGCGGCAGCGCTGGGGTGGCTGCTCGTTGCCTTGGCAATGCTGGTCGGCGGACTCGGTTACCCCGCCGCAGAGCTCGGCGCTCCCGATACGCTTGTCGTTGTGCATGCGGTCTGTATCGGTTGGCTCAGTCTCTCGGTATGCGGCGCCTTGTTCCAGTTCGTTCCCGTTCTCGTCGCAAGGCCGCTCCCCTTCGACAAATGGGCCTTGCCGGCCTTGTTCCTCATCAACGTCGGTCTGGTCTGCTTGATATTGGGCTTCCTCTCGCTGGCCGGACGAATTGCTCCAGCCGTTTGGCTTCTGCCGGCCGGCAGCGTGGTGCTCGGCGCGGGTCTGGCGATGGTCGCGCTCGATCTGGGCCTGACCCTCTTCAGCCAGCCGAAGGGATCTGCTCTCTTTGTCATCGCCGGACTTGGCGCGTTATGCGCAACTGTCGCGCTCGGCGTCGCGTTCGCGTTTGCTCTCGCCGGATCGGCGGGCGCCTACGGCGACGCGCTCCTGGCCGCGGCGATTCCGATCCATGCGATTGCCGGGCTGGGAGGCTGGCTGACCCTGACCGCCATGGGGGTGAGCTATCGCCTGCTGGCCATGTTCATGCTCTCGGCGGACCTCGGCGAGCGACAGAGCACATCCGCGCTGAAATTTGGTGCGCTCGCGCTATCGGTCGCTGTCGTGGGCGGATTGTTCGCGATCGGCCTCGAGGCCGGGCTCGGAGCCGTGCTCATCGTCGCCGCCGTTCTTGGGGTGATCTCGCTTGCGCTCTATGGACGGGACATCGCGACGATCTATCGCTCGCGCAAACGGCGCCAGCTCGAGTTGAACATGCGGATGGCAACCGTGTCTTTCGCCAACCTGGCGGCGACGGTGACGCTCGGCACCGTCATCATCGTCAGCGGAAAGGTCGGCGTTCATGTCGGCGCGTTCGCGTTCTTGGCCGTGTTCGGCTGGCTGTCTGGTCTCATATTCGCAAAGCTCTACAAGATTGTCGCCTTTCTGACCTGGCTCGAAACCTACGGTCCCGTGATGGGGCGCGCCCAGACGCCACGGGTTCAGGACCTGGCGGTGGAACGTCGGTCCGAGAAGTGGTTCATCATCTATTTTCTAGGCGTCTGGGCGGCGACCATCATGTTGATGATGGGCGAGGGCCAGGCGTTTCGCGGCGCCGCGGCGGTCATGGCCGTGGGCAGTATTGGAATCATACACGAGCTTGTGCGAGTCCGACGTCTTTCCGATGTTGCGGGCTCCCGTAGGCTTCCGGCCGGAGCCATCGCGCCAAGCCTGTTGTTCGCCAGAAACTAGGAGGAGAGCCATGACCGCGTACATTGACGTCGACGTCCGACCGATTCTCAGGGCCGGAGGCGAACCGTTCTCCATCATCATGGACGCGGTCGACCGGCTGGCGCCAGGCCAGGGTGTGCGGCTGATCGCGAGCTTCAGGCCGGTTCCGCTGCTCTCCGTCATGGCAAGAAAGGGCTTCGCCCACACCGATCGACCGCTCGACGATGGCGATTGGGAAGTGCTGTTTTCGCCGCTGGCTGCCGAGGACGCCGGTCAGGAAGACGCTGGTGCCGGCCTCGCCTTCGAGCAATGGCCAGATCCCGTAGTCACGCTCGACAACCGAGAGCTCGACCCACCCGAGCCGATGGTGCGCATCCTCGCGGCCGCGGAGGAGCTGGGCCCTGGAGAGACCTTGTCGGCACTTCTGGGACGTGAGCCGGTCTTCCTGTTCCCTGAACTTGAGAAGCGCGGCTTTCGCTGGCTCGGCGGGTTTACGGCGGATGGATCGACCTACGAACTGTCGGTGAGGGCTCCGCTATGAGCCGCGATGTCATCGACCGCATCCGCGACGCAATGCGCGTGGTCATCGATCCGGAACTGGGGGAAAACGTGGTCGATCTCGGCTTCATCTATGAGATCACGGCGACGGATGGCGTCGTGCATGTCACGATGACGGCCACAACGCCCGGGTGCCCCGCAACAGTTTTTCTCAAGGAAGGGGTCGCAAGCAGCATCGCGGAGATTGCGGGCGTCGAAGCCGTGGACGTGACCATGACATTCGATCCGCCGTGGACCCCATCCAGAATTGATCCGGCCGTTCGTGCTGCGCTGGGTTTCGACAACGTCAATTGACTGAACGAAAGCGAAAAGCTGGCAGCGGCTCGGCCGGAGAGGCGGCGTCGTTACTCCCGCTCGTCGAAGAACACGTCAACCGTCGTGGACGCCTTCGGCCCATCGCCCGAGTGCGTCTGTCGTGTTCTGTCTTCAAATCCTATTGCCTGTCTTGCTTCCCTATCTCAACAAGGTTGCCTGCTTCGGTCGTCCGGTCCGAAAGCCACTCCCGCGCGTTGGCGCGGAGCCCGGGGACGCCGAGCAGGTTGATCGCGCGACAGGCGATCTGCTCGATGACGTCATCGAGCGACTGGGGCTTCAGGTAGAACGCCGGCATTGGCGGCGCGATGATCGCGCCGATCTCGGTGGCCTGCGTCATCGCTCGGAGATGACCGAGATGCAGCGGGCTCTCCCGCACCAACAGTATCAGCCGGCGGCGCTCCTTGAGTTGAACGTCGGCGGCGCGGACCAGCAGGTTGTCGAGCTGGCCCCAGGCGATCGCCGAGAGGGTGCGGATCGAGCAGGGCGCCACGATCATGCCGGCTGCAGAAAACGAGCCGCTGGCGATGCTCGCACCGATGTCGGCGACATCATGAGCATGCGCCGCCAGATCACGCAGCCGCGCGAGGCCGCCCTGGCCGACCTCCTCGTGCAAGGTGCGCACGGCAGCGCCGGACACCACGAGATGGACCGCGCATTGCGGCTGCTCCGCGAGCCGTTCGACGATGCGCGCACCGATCGCGGCGCCCGAGGCGCCGCTGATGCCGACGATGACGTGATGCCGCCCGTTCATGTCGAGGCCGTTCGGTCGGCCATGGCGTCGCCGAGGCCGAGGCTCGGCCACATCGCGTCGATGCGCGCGGCTACAGCAGGGTCCATCGCCAGCACCTCGCCCCAGGGGCGTTCGGTCTCGACCCCGAGCTTGGTTGTGGCGTCGATGCCGAGCTTCCCGCCGAGGCCGGATTTTGGCGAGGCGAAGTCGAGATAGTCGATCGGCGTGTCGGCAAGCGGCACGAGGTCGCGCGAGGAGTCGCTGCGCGTCGCGACGGCCCACATCACCGCGCGCCAGTCGCGGACGTCGATGTCTTGGTCGACCACGATGAGGAGCTTGGTGTAGCTGAACTGCGGCAGCATCGACCACAGGCCGAGCATGATGCGCCTTGCCTGGCCCGGATAGCGCTTTTTGATCGCCACCACGGCGATCCTGTAGGAACAGGCCTCCGGCGGCAGATAGCAGTCGACGACCTCCGGGAATTGTCGTCGGATCAAGGGGACGAACAGCGTGTTCAGCGCCTCGCCAATTCGAGACGGCTCGTCCGGCGCGCGTCCCGTGAACGTCGACAGATAGAGCGGACTTCGACGCGTGGCGATCGCGGTGACCTGAAGCACCGGAAAGCTCTCGACGGCGTTGTAGTAGCCGGTGTGATCGCCGTAGGGCCCCTCCGGCGCGGTCTCCGTGGCCGACACGATGCCCTCGATCACGATCTCGGCGGCCGCCGGCACCGTCAGGGGCACGGTCAGGCATTCGACCAGCTCGGGACGGTCGCCGCGCAGGATGCCAGCGAAGCGCAGCTCGGAGATAGTTTCGGGCAATGGCAACACGGCGCTGAGGATGGTGGCGGGATCGGCCCCGATCACGATCGCAATCGGCATGTCGCGCCCCTGCGCCTGCCACTGCTGGTGGTGGCGGGCGCCGCCGCGATGGGCGAGCCAGCGCATGATGGCGCGATCGCGGCCGAGCACCTGCATGCGGTAGACGCCGACATTTTCCTGCTCGCCGGCGGACGCGTCCGGCGGCACGGTGATGACGAGCGGCCACGTCAACAGCGGCGCCGGCTCGCCCGGCCAGCAGATCTGGGCCGGCAAGGTGGTCAGGTCGATGTCATCGCCCATCGTGACACGTTCATGCACCGGCGCGGCTGATCGCAGCCTCGGCCGGGTCGACAGTGCTGCGCGTGCCAGCGGCAGCTTCTGCAGCGCTTCCCTGATGTCGCGCGGCGGCTGCGGGGCGCGCAACTCCGCCATCATCTCGCCGAGCTCCGCCAATCGTTCCGGCTGCACGCCCATGCCCCAGGCCACCCGCTCCACGGTGCCGAAAAGATTGGTGACGAGCGGCATTGCCGAGAGCGATCCGCATGCCTTGATCGGCCGTTCGAACAGCAGCACGGGCCCTTCGGCGGAGATGACGCGGCGATGGATCTCGGTGATCTCGTGGACGACCGAGACGTTGTCGCGAATGCGTCGCAGCTGTCCCCGCTCGTCGAGAAAGCGCAGGAAATCCGACAGCTCGCGGAAGCGAGGGACATCACGTCGCAACGATAGGCTCCGTTCAAAAAACGCCTCGTAGCTGGAACAATCAGTGTGATCTTTGTTCCGGGTCAAATACTTCCGCCGCCGATCCGGCCAGAGCTTGTGCCATGAGCTCTCTTCAGGACGCGTCTTCGACCTCACTGCCCCTGTTGCCGCCACTGCTCAGGCAGGTGCTGCGTCCGTTGCCGTTGCTGCCCCTGCAGATCGCGCTCGGCGCTTTCCTGCGTGGGCTCTTGCGCCGGCATCCGCATCTGCTCGACCGGCTCGGGTCGCATCGCGGAAAGCGCTTTGGCATCAAGCCGACCGATCTGCCGTTCGCATTCGTGATTCAGGCGGGTCCACAGCAGCCGCAACTCGCGGCGGTGCGCGAGCTGCCCACCGGCCTCGATGCCTCCATCTCTGCGTCGATCGTGAGCCTGCTGGCGCTGGTCGAGGGCCGGCTCGATGGCGATGCGCTGATGTTTTCGCGTCAGCTCGTGATCGAAGGCGATATCGAGGCGGTGCTGGCGCTGCGCAACGCGATCGATGATGCCGGTCTGGATCTGGTCGGCGAGATCGCGGCGCTTTCGGGGCCGTTCGGCGTGCCCGCGCAACGCCTGCTGGCGGCCGCGCGTGACTCGCTGCTGAGATCAACGACGAACGAAAGCGGGATGCGACGATGGAGCTGATCTGTCCGGCAGGGACGCCGGCGGCGCTGAAGAGCGCGGTCGAAGCCGGTGCCGATGCCGTCTATTGCGGCTTCGCCGACGAGACCAATGCCCGCAACTTTCCCGGGCTGAATTTCAGCCGCGAGCAGATGCGCGAAGGAGTAACGTTCGCGCATCGGCGCGGCGCCAAGGTGCTGGTTGCGATCAACACCTTCCCGCGCGCCGGCGCCGTCGAACTGTGGCGTCGCGCGGTCGACGATGCCGTCGAGGCCGGGGCCGACGCGCTGATCCTTGCCGATGTCGGGCTGATGCACTATGCCGCGCGGCGCCATCCCGAACAGCGACTGCATGTCTCGGTGCAGGCGGCGGCGGCGAATGTCGACGCGATCGCGTTCTATGTCGAGAATTTCGGCGCCCGCCGCGTGGTGCTGCCGCGCGTGCTGAGCGTACCCGAGATCGCCGAGATCACCCGTGAGACGGCATGCGAGACCGAAGTGTTCGTGTTTGGCGGACTATGCGTTATGGCCGAGGGGCGCTGCTCGCTGTCCTCCTACGCCACCGGCAAGTCGCCGAACATGCAGGGGGTATGCTCGCCGGCCAGTCATGTCGTCTATCAGGAGACGATACTGGGCACGACCTCGCGGCTTGGTGCTTTCACAATCAACCGATTCGGACGCAACGAACCTGCCGGCTATCCAACGCTGTGCAAGGGGCGTTTCTCGACCGCACAGGGCTCTGGCTACATCTTTGAGGATCCGGTCAGCCTCGATGCCACGACCCTGCTCGCAGGCTTGCGCGAAGCCGGCGTCACCGCGCTCAAGATCGAGGGTCGCCAGCGCGGCCGCGCCTATGTCGACGGGGTCGTGCGGCATTTCCGCAGCGTGCTGGCAGCGCTCGATGCCGGCCGGTCCGCCGACGCGTCCGACCTCACGGCGTTCACTGAAGGGCAGGCCACCACGCAGGGCGCCTACCGCAAGACCTGGCGCTAGGACCACATGACAATGGCGGAACAAGGCGCAGGCCGAATGCAGCTCACTCTGGGGCCCGTGCTCTACAATTGGCAGCCCGAGCGCTGGCGTGATTTTTACTTTCGCATGGCCGACGAGGCCCCGCTCGACCGCGTCGTGGTCGGCGAGGTCGTCTGCTCGAAGCGCGCGCCGTTCTTCGAACCCCATTTGCCTGAAGTCATCGAGCGGCTTATGGCTGCCGGCAAGCAGGTGCTGCTGGGTTCGCTGGTCCTGGTGTCGTTGCGACGCGAGCGCCGGCAGACGGCAAGCCTCGCCGAGTATGGCCACGGTCTGGTGGAGGTCAACGACCTCACCTGCCTCAAATCGATCGCCGGTCGGCCGCATGCCATCGGGCCATTCGTCAACATCTACAACGAGGCCAGCGCCGCGTTTCATGCCGCCCAGGGCGCTTCCCGGATCTGCCTCCCGCCGGAGCTGCCGCTGTCCTCGGTTGCCGCGATCGCCGGCGCCGTGCCGCAGGTGGCGATCGAAGTGTTCGCCTTCGGCCGTGTGCCGCTCGCGATCTCCGCGCGCTGCTATCACGCCCGCCTGCACAAGCTCGCCAAGGACAATTGCCGCTTCGTGTGCGAGCAGGATCCGGACGGCCTCGTCGTGACGACGCTGGACAATGAAGCGTTCCTCACCATGAATGGCGTGCAGACGTTGTCGCATGGTTGCTCCAATCTGCTCGGCGATCTCGATCGTCTGACGCAGAGCGGCGTGAGATCGCTGCGGCTGTCACCTCAGGCCTGCGACATGGTCGCGGTGTCCGAGCAATTTCAGGCGGTCCTGGCGGGCCGCGTGGAAGCTGGGGCCGCCAGGGACCGCTTGCGCGAGATCTATCCGGACGTTCCATTCGCCAACGGCTTCTTGCACGGCGCCCCCGGTGCCTCCTACGTCTCGGGGTAGGTACTGCCGTGTCCTTCTGTCGAGGTGAACTCGGATATGCTCAGTGTGCATGTCGACCCATCTCAAATTGACTGACCACGGATGGACGACGTTGAGAGACGGCGCGCAGCCGTTCTTGCCGGCGTGCTGCAGATTGCTGACCGCGCCAAGGCGGAAGCCCAGGAAGCCGGGGAAATCGTGGTCTGTCCCCGATTTCCCCTCCCAAGCCGGCTGGCGTCCTACGCGCCGACCGCTGAGCCCAACTGACGGCCGACGCCTCATCCCGATTTGTCGCTGAACGCGGCGGGAAGCGTAGCGAGGAACGCCATGACGCGCTGCGTGCGCAGCGGCGGCCGGCGGTCCGAGGTGCGCAGCATCCATAGGGGCTCCGCCGGCGCGCGCCACGGCTCAAGCACTTCGACGAGCCGACCTGTGCGCAAGTCGTCGTGGACGAGCCATGCCGGGCCCCAGCCAATGCCGAACCCATTCGCGATCAAAGCGACCGAAGCGTGCGCGTCGTCGCAAATGTGCTTGGGCTTGGGCGCGACGCGAACGAGTTTTTTGCCGCGTGGGTCGGTGAAGCGCCAGGTCAGGATCTGCCCGCTCGCGGGATTGCGGAAGCCGACGTGGCCATGTTCGGAAAGCTCGTATGGAGTCGCCGGCGCACCGCGCGCGTTCAGATAGGCGGGCGAGGCGCAAGCGATCCAGGAGAACGTGCAAAGCCGCCGCGCCAGATGACCGGGCGCGCGATCGAGGGGTCCTGAGCGGATGGCGATGTCGACGCCTTCCGCCGCGAGATCAAGAATCTCGTTGCGGAATTTGATCTCGATCTCGATTTCGGGCCGCTCCCGCAGGAACGCAGGCAGTCGCGGCAGGATGCAGGCACGCGCGAACGAGGCGGGGGCGGTCACTCGCACCCGTCCGCCATCGTTACGCGCGGCTTCGCTGAGCGCGGATTGGACGCGATCGAGACTGTCGGCCAGCGCGCGTCCCGCCGCCATCAGCCGCTCGCCCTCTTCGGTCAGCGCCAGCGAATGGGTCGTGCGGTGCAAAAGCCGTATTCCGCGAGCCTGTTCGAGGCGGGCGACCGCCTTGGACATCGCCGAGGTGGTCGTCCCCGCTCGCCGCGCGGCTTCGGCGAAGGAGCCCGCCTCGACGACGCGGACGAAGGCGAGGAGGCGCGAGAGGTCGGGAGGCAAGGCCGTTGTGGACATCCAGTCCACATAGTCATGGCGGCGTGGTCGCTACAAGAGGCCGTTCCGATGGGCCAAATGGGGAGCGTCAGCGCGCATGCTGCGCCGCTAGAAACCGCGAGAAGTCCCATGCACCCCATCGAAATCACGCTGCAAGCCCTCGACGTCGCCGAGCGCGCGATTCGCCCCGGCCAGCCGGTCTACATGCTCAATCTGTTGCGCTACCGCGCGTATGCGCGTTACGAGGACGGCTTCGACGCCGCGCCCTGTTCGGGCCGCGAAGCCTTTAACGAACGCTATAGACCGGCCTTCCGGCGTCTCGCAGCCGGTAAGCCGCTGGTGCGGATGTTTTCCGGGCCGGTTCTGGCGAGCCTGGTCGGCCCGCAAGGCGAACGCTGGGACGAAGCGGCGATCAATGAATACGGCGATTTCGCCGCCTTCCGCTCGATCGTCGACACCGAGACCTACCAGCGCGAAGTCGCTCCGCATCGGCGCGCGGCGCTCGAGGATTTCCGGTTGTTCGCGCTCGCCAAGGCGATGTGAACGCCTTGAGGCGGCGGCCTCATGCATTTGCCTTAACCAAGCGTGACGCTCCGACGAGCCCGGGAATCCGTTCCACCGATGGCAAGAATTGGTGTCGCGGGCCCCGGGATTTGGACTTGTTCATCGGCATTTGGGCTACCCGCCGATAGAAAACAGGGATTCCGAAATAGTGGGTCTAGCGATGTAGCGGACCCCTGCTATCAATGTTCCCCGCGTTCCCTTTTTGCTGGGCTCGACATGTCTGTCCGCTGATCGGCGGGTTGAGATGGTGAGACCGTGTCCGTTTCCACGGGTCCGGGTTGCTTCTGATGGCTGTCGCGCGTCGCCCTGGAATGGCGGCGAGGCGCCGACAAAAAAACGGCGGCCGGGGGGCCGCCGTTGGAGTCGAGACCACGCGACGCTAAGCGTGGTGCTCAGGAGGTTCGGAGCTGGACGCGCTGGATCTTGCCGACGATCAGCAAGTAGGCGCACGCCGCGACCAGGGCGTTGAGGCCGACGAACACCAGCGCGCCGTTGAAGGAGCCGGTGGCCGACAGGATGTAGCCGATCACGATCGGCGTCGTGATGCTGGAGAGGTTGCCGAAGGTGTTGAACAGGCCGCCGGAGACGCCGCCGGCTTCCTTCGGCGAGGTGTCGGAGACGACCGCCCAGCCGAGCGCGCCGATGCCCTTGCCGAAGAACGCCAGCGCCATCAGGCCGACCACCAGCGCCTGGCCGTCGACATAGTTGCAGCCGATGATCGCCATCGACAGCAGCATGCCGCCGACAATCGGGATCTTGCGGGCGAGCGTCAGCGATCCCGTCTTGCGCAGGATGGCGTCGGAGATGAAACCGCCGAGCACGCCGCCGATGAAGCCGCACAGCGCCGGCAGGGTGGCGACGAAGCCGGCCTGCAGGATCGAGAGGCCGCGCTCCTTGACGAGATAGACCGGGAACCAGGTCAGGAAGAAATAGGTCAGCGTGTTGATGCAGTACTGGCCGATATAGACGCCGAGCATCATGCGGTTCGACAGCAACTGCCCGATATGCGACCAGGTCGGACCACCGGAGCTGGCCTTGGCGTCTTTCGCGCCTTCCATGTCGACCAGCGCGCCGCCGTCCTTGATGTAGTCGAGCTCGGCCTGGTTGACGCTCGCGTGCTCCTTCGGTCCGTACATGGTCCTGATCCACATTAGGCCCATGAGAATGCCGAGCGCGCCCATCACGGTGAAGACGTGGCGCCAGCCGAATTCATGCGCGATCCAGCCCATCAGCGGTGCGAAGATCACTGTCGCGAAATACTGGCCCGAGTTGAAGAACGCCGACGCCGTGCCGCGCTCGTTGCTCGGAAACCAGGCGGCGACGATGCGGGCATTGGCCGGGAAGCTCGGCGCTTCGGCGAGACCGACCAGGAAGCGCAGCGCGAACAGCGCGGTGACCGCGGCGGCGCCGGAGAAGAAGCCGATCCAGCCCTGCATCATGGTGAAGATCGACCAGATCACGATGCTGCAGGCATAGACCCAGCGCGAACCGAAGCGGTCGAGCAGCCAGCCGCCCGGCACCTGCGCGAGCACATAGGACCAGCCGAAGGCGGAGAACACATAGCCCATCGCGACGGGATCGAGATGCAGCTCCTTGGACAGCGAAGGTCCTGCGATCGACAAGGTCGCCCGGTCGGCGTAGTTCACGGTCGTGACCAGGAACAGCATGGTCACGATGAATAGCCGCACGCGCGATCGGCGCAATTCGGCCGTGGTTACGATTGCGCTCATGCGCTCCACCTCTCTTGTCACGTTCCTCGATGACTGTCCTAGAGGAGAGGGAGGGCCGGGGTCCAAACCGAAGCCTGTATCGATCGATCCAAATTTTGGATCAATCCCGGGGTCTCCATGCCGGACAAAGGCGCTCTTTCCTGAGCAGCCGCGGCGTGCGACGCATGAGCCGATCAGGCTTGCACGTCGAGGTTTTGCAGATTTCGTCGCGCATTCCGACGGCCGTCGCGGCAATCGCCAGCATGCGGATCTCTCCTCACGTCCACCGCGCTTCGCGCCAGATCGCCCGGATCCCGGCGAACCCGCTGCCGGCAAGATGCGAGGCGCAGCGTTCCGTTCCGCCGGTTGGAAGCTGCGGGCACGGACCAACGGACGTGCGAACCATCTGTGCTTGTATCGGCTGCGACTGCGTGCACAATCGTCGGCACAAGCGAACAGGAGCCACTGCGCGTGAAGGCCGTCTACACCGAGCTGCATCGCAGCCATGATCCGCAATTCTATCTGGTGCGCGGCGTCGTCAAGCGCACCACCGAGCAGCCCGAGCGGGCGGATCGTCTGCTTGCGGGATTGAAGGCCGGCCATCACGAGCTGGTGGCGCCGCTTCATTTCGGCCAGGACGCCCGCGCGCGCGTGCACAGTCCGGAATACCTCAGTTTCCTGGAAGAGGCATGGGACGCTTGGGCCGCGCTCGGCGATGCCGGTGCGGAGATGATCCCGAACATCCATCCCGTTCGCAATGCCGCCACCTATCCGACGCACATCGTCGGGCGGCTGGGCTGGCACACGACCGATACCTCGGCGCCGATCGGGCCGGGGACGTGGGAAGGCGCCTGCGCCGCGACCGACGTGGCTGCGACCGCGGCGCAACTGCTGCTCGATGGCGAGGATGCGGTGTACGCGCTGTGCCGGCCGCCGGGCCACCATGCCTATCGAGACATGGCCTCGGGCTTCTGCTTCTTGAACAACTCCGCCATCGCGGCCGCGCATCTGCGTCAGCGCTACGAGCGCGTCGCCATCCTCGACGTCGACGTCCATCACGGCAACGGCACGCAGGGCATCTTCTACGAGCGGCCCGACGTGCTCACCATCTCGATCCACGCCGACCCCACGCATTACTACCCGTTCGTCTGGGGCTATGCGCATGAGCGTGGCGCAGGCGCGGGGCTTGGCGCCAACCTCAACATTCCGCTGCCGCTGAAGAGCGGCGACGACACCTATCTCAAGGCGTTCGAGACCGCGGCCAAGACGATTCATGCGTTCGCGCCCGGCGCGCTCGTGGTGGCGCTCGGTCTCGATGCCTCCGAGCACGATCCGCTCAAGGGGCTCTCCGTGACGACGCCGGGTTTCCGTCGCATCGGCGGCGCGATCGCGCGGCTCGGCCTTCCCACGGTGTTCGTGCAGGAGGGCGGCTATCTCTCGGACATTCTTGGGCAGAACCTGACCGCAGTGCTCGGAGGTTTCGAGGCCGCGCGGTAGGCCATCATCTCTTCCTCGCGATCTCTTCCTGGTGTGTGCCCAGAACGCCATCGCAAATCATTCGCATGGCGGCATCTGACGTGTGGAGGCGAGCCGCGACGCGACCACTCGAGGCTCGACGGTGCAGGCGACCGTCGAAACATCCGGCTCCAAATGCTGCACCATTTAGCAAGTGCTAGGCTTTGTGAACTACCCTCGGCTGTAGGCGGCTCGGAGGGACGTGATGAAGCGGCGAATGATCGGCCTGGAGACCCTGGTCACGGGATCCGAAGAGGCGTTGGCTCCGCCGAAGTCCAAGCCGACCGGGCCGGAGCTCGGCTCTGCAGCCTCGGCCGGCCGGCCATCCCGCCGAAGGCTGCTGGCCTCAGCCGGCCTTGGCTTCGGCGCTGCGGCATTGTCGTTCTCCGCCGGCCCGGCTGTCGCGCAGCCACGTGACGGCGCAAGCCTCGGCCAGCCGGTGCGCGTCAGCAAGGATCGGCTCGATGCGCTCGCAGCGAAGCTCCACGCCGTCTTCAATGAGCACAATATCTTGCCGCCATTCTCGGCCGACAAGCACGGGGCGCGGGTCGACGTCGAACTGCGTCGGCTGACGACCTACACGCGCATTCCCGGCACCGGTGAGCGCGTCAAGGTCAGCGGCCTGCTCGCGCTGCCCGCCGATCACAAGGGCGCACTGCCGGTCGTGTCGTGGCAGCACGGCACCATCCTGTCGTTCGACCAGGTCCCGTCCAATCTCGTCAAGCTGGCCGATCCGAACTACGAGCCGCGCGACAATGTCGATTCGATCGAGACGCTGTTCAACGTCCAGCGCCTTGTCGGCAACGGCTTTGCGTTGATCGCGGCCGACTATCTCGGCAAGGGACCGTATCGCCAGGGGCGAGGCGAGGCCTATGCGGTGAAGGACGCGACCGTGCAGTGCTGCCTGGACGTGCTGAGCGCGGGTCTGCTCGCACTCGATCATCTCCGCCTGCGAAAGTCCGGGCTGTTCCTGAACGGCTGGTCGCAGGGTGCCTTGAACACGCAATGGCTGCGCCAGGAACTGCAGCGGCGGCGCGTCGCGGTGGCGGCGAGCGCCACGCAGAGTCCGTTCAACAATCTTGCGGATTCGATGCGCTATTGGGTGTCGGCCCAACCGGGCAGCGCGTCGACCGACAGCACCTATCCGAAGCAGCCGATCTGGATAACGCCCTGCGTCATCGTCCTCCTGGGCAGCTATCGCCAGTATTACCGGCTCGGCGACCTGTTCAAGACTGCGATCAAGCCGCAGCACCTCGCGCTGGCCGAGAAATACTGGGCCGACTACAGCATGGACGAGGCGTTCAGCAAGTCGGTGCCGCAGCCCTCGGACCTGCTGGTCGACGGCTTCTTCGAGCGCTTCACCCACGAGACCAACAGCCGCTTCCTCCGTCGTCTGGCCGGCAATAGCTCGACCTATTGGGACTATGACGCCCCGATGCGGTTCTATTACGGTCTTCTCGACGAGGCGCTGCCGCCGAGCCTCGTCAAGATGCCGCTGGCGGCCGACGGCCGCTTTGCGCAAGGCATCGCGGTCACCGGCGCCAGCCATCGCGGCACGTTCCTGGCAAGCCTGTATGGCGGCGGCGACGTCACCGGCGGCGCTTCGACCGTGCTGGACTTCTTCAAGGCCAGCTCTTGAGCTTCGGCCATGATCAGCTCGCCAGCGCCTGCGGCGTGCGCGAGGCGAGCTCCCGCTCAGCGGTACGGACGATCTCCATGGTGCGCACGATGCTCGCCGGATTGACGCTGATCGAATCGATGCCGAGTTCGGCCAGATAGCGCGCGACTTCCGGATAGTTTGCCGGCGCCTCGCCGCAGATGCCGACATGGCGATGGTTGCGGTGCGCGCCCTCCACCGCCATCCGCAGCATCGCCAGCAGGCCGGGATCGCGCTCGTCGAAATCGAACGCGACGATGTCGGAGTCGCGGTCGACGCCGAGCGTGAGCTGGGTGAGATCGTTGGAGCCGATCGAGAAGCCGTCGAAATGTTTGGCGAACTCATCGATCAGGATCACGTTGTTCGGGATCTCGCACATCATGTAGATTTCGAGCCCGTTTTCGCCTCTGACGAGGCCATGCCCGGCCATCGCCGCGATCACCTTGCGTGCCTCCTCGACCCGGCGGCAGAACGGGATCATGATCTTCAGATTGGAGAGCCCCATCGTGTCGCGCACGCGCTTCATCGCCGCGCATTCCAGCGCGAAACCGGCGGCGTAGGCGGGATGCGCATAGCGCGAGGCGCCGCGGAAGCCGAGCATGGGGTTCTCTTCCTTCGGCTCGAAATCGGAGCCGCCGATCAGGCTGGCATATTCGTTGGTCTTGAAGTCCGAGAGGCGCACGATCACCGGCCGCGGGTGGAATGCCGCGGCGATGGTGCCGACGCCTTCCGACAGCCGCTCGACGAAGAAGTCGGCGGGCTTCTTGTAGCGCGCGGTCAGGCGCTTGATCGTCGCGCGGTCCTTTGCCGCGGTCACCTTTGCGGGCGTCGCCAGCGCCATCGGGTGGATGCCGATCGCCTGGTTGATGATGAACTCCATGCGGGCGAGGCCGACGCCATCGTTCGGCAGCAGCGCGGTCTTGAAGGCCAGTTCGGGATTGCCGAGATTGACCATGATCTCGGTGCGCGGCTTCTCCAATCTGTCGATCGCCAGGCGCTCGACATCGAACGGCAGTGCGCCGTCGTAGACATGGCCGGCGTCGCCCTCCGCGCAGCAGACAGTGACCGTCGTTCCGGTCTTCGCGCGCTTGCTGAAATCCTCCGTGCCGACCACGGCCGGCACGCCGAGCTCGCGAGCGACGATCGCGGCATGGCAGGTGCGGCCGCCATGATCGGTGACGATCGCCGCCGCGGTCTTCATCACCGGCTCCCAGTCCGGACTGGTCGACGCGGCGACCAGCACCTCGCCGGGGCGGAACGCGTTCAGATCCTTGGGAGTGCGGATCAAGCGGATCTTGCCGGTGGCGATCTTTTCGCCCACGGCGCGGCCGGTTGCCAGCGTTCTGCCGGTCTTCTTCAGAACGTAGGTCTCGATCGCCTCGGGCCGCCGCTGCGAGGCCACCGTCTCCGGCCGCGCCTGGATGATGTAGAGCGCACCGTCGCGACCGTCCTTGGCCCATTCGATGTCCATCGGCGTCGGCCTGCCGGCCTTCTGCGAGTAGTGCTCCTCGACTACGATGGTGGCCTGCGCGAGCTCCAGCACGTCGGCATCGCTGATGCAGAATTTCGCCCTGTCAGCCGGCGGCGTCGCCTCGGTGCGCGTCGTCGGGCCACGGCTGCGCGCGCCGGCCTTTGCGCTGGCTTTGGCATAGACCATCCGCTTGTCCTTGGCGCCGAGCCGGCGCGACAGCACGCTGCGGAAGCCGGCCGCGAAGGTCGGCTTGTGGACGTAGAACTCGTCCGGATCGACCGTGCCCTGCACGATGGTCTCGCCGAGGCCGTAGACCCCGGTGATGAAGGCGACGTCGCGAAAGCCGCTCTCGGTGTCCAACGAGAACATCACGCCGCTCGCGGCGCGGTCCGAGCGTACCATCTTCATCACGGCCACCGACAGCGCGACCTTGTCGTGGTCGAAGCCGTTGTCGATGCGGTAGGAGATCGCGCGGTCCGTATAGAGCGAGGCGAAGCAGCGGCGGCACGCCTCGAACAGGTCCTTGGCGCCGCGAATGTTGAGAAAGCTCTCGTGCTGGCCTGCGAAGCTCGCATTCGGCAGGTCCTCGGCGGTGGCCGAGCTGCGCACGGCAACCGCGACGCCGCGGCCATACTCCTGCTCCAGCTGCTTGTAAGCCTCTGCGACCTCGTGGCGTAGATCGTCACGGTCGGTCGCCGCGAACACGATCGCGCGCGCCTTCGCCGCGCGTTTGGCGAGATCGGCGATGCGGCGCTTGTCGAGGCCGGCGAGCAGCTTGCGCAGCGCGTCGTCGGCGCCGGTCGCGCGCAAGGCGTCGCGATAGGCGGCGGCCGTCAGTGCGAAGCCGTTGGGTACGCGCACGCCTTGCGACGCCAGCGCCGAATACAGCTCTCCGAGCGAGGCCGTCTTGCCGCCGACGCCGGGCACGTCCTCGATACGAAGGTCCTTGAACCAGCGGATGTAGCCGGGTGCCGTCATCGGTGATCTCCCGCATCGCAGCGCGAACTTCAGTTTGTCGCGGCGGGCGGCGACTGCCTTGCGCAAGATCAAGCAAGGCGCTCCGCGAGCCCCTTAAATCGCGGGATGACAACGGTTCCACCATAGGCGAGGATGTTTGTTAAGACCCATCAATCGTACCCATCCGGATCACCAATGATCTCCGACGACGAGAACGAGGACGGCAATCGCGAATGGTCGCGGTTCTGGCTCACGGCGCGGCAATTCTGGCTCGGATCGACGGCATGGCGGGTCTGGCTGCTCTGCGTCGCCCTGATCGTCCTCGTGGTGCTTCAGCTCTACGTGCAATTTCGGTTCAATTACTGGAACAGGGATTTCTTCGACGCATTGGAGGGCCGCGATCCGACGCGGCTGCGGCAGCAGGCCGTTCTGCTCATTCCGCTTTGTCTGGCGAGCGTCGTGCTGGCGATCGTCTCGGTGTGGGGCCGCATGGTGATGCAACGCAACTGGCGGCAATGGTTGAGCGCCAAGGTGATCAACTACTGGGTCGAGAACGATCGCTATGCGCGGCTCGCGACGGTGCAGGGCGATCTGAAGATTCCGGAGTATCGTATTGCCGAGGATGTCCGCATCGCCACCGATGCACCGATCGACTTCGTGGTCAGTGTGATCTCCTCGCTGCTGACGGCGGTCGTGTTCGTCCAGGTGCTGTGGCAGGTCGGCGGATCCATCGGCTTTGCCGTGGCCGGGCACCAATTGTGGATTCCAGGCTACCTGGTGGTCAGCGTCGTCATCTATTCCGGGCTGGTGACCGGGGCCATGCTGTGGGTCGGTTCGCCACTCACGCGCGTCATTCAGACCAAGAACCAGGCCGAGTCGGAGCTGATCACCGCAGCCCATCACTTGCGCGACATCGGCGAAGGCATCGCGCCCAAGCAGGAAGAACGCAGCGTCGTTGCCGGGCTGTGGATGGCGCTCGACCGCACGATCCAGCAATGGAAGCGGCTGTGCTGGCAGCTGATGCGCAACACCCTGGTGTCTCATCTGAATACGCTGCTCGCGCCGATCATCGGCCTCGTGCTGTGCGCGCCGAAGTTCCTCGGCGATCAGATGACCCTGGGCGAACTCACCCAGGCAGCCGCTGCGTTCACGCTGGTGCAGGGGTCGTTCAATTGGATGGTGGACAATTTCAACCGCCTCGCCGAGTGGATGTCGTCGCTGGAGCGCGTCGGCGGGTTGCTGCTCTCGCTCGATCGGCTCAACGGTGATGCGGCGGGCGATGTCACGCCGTCTCGAGCCGCACGTCAGCCTGCAGACGGCTGACGTCGGCGGGATCGGACAGCGCGGTGCCGGTGCGCAGCAGCGCCGCGGCACCTGCGGCGACCGCAAAGCGAAACGCGTCGTCCAGCAACTCGCCCGCGGCGAGCTTCGCGACCAATGCGCCGAGAAAACTGTCACCGGCGCCGACCGCATTGACCGGCACCATCGTCAGCGGCTGAGCGCGCAGCACGCGGTCGCGGGTGACCAGCAGGGCGCCGAGATGACCCATGGTCAGCGCGACGGTGCCGGCCTTGCCGCTCGCGACCAGCGCGTGGGCGGCTTTCTCCCACGCCGTGGCATCGGGCAGCGGGCCGCCGACCAGCTCTTGCATCTCGTGCAGCGACGGCTTCATCAGGTCGATGCCGCCGGCTACCGCCGCGGCCAAAGCTGGCCCCGAGGTGTCGAGCACGAATTGCGCGCCGCGTGACCGTGCAAGCGTCGCAACGCGCGCATAGAAGTCGGTCGGCACGCCGCGCGGCAGGCTGCCGCTGCCGACGACGAAGCGGGGAAACGGATCCTGGGCTGCGAGCAAGGCAAGGCCGGCCTGCCATTCGGCCTCGGTCAGCGTCGGACCCGGCAGGATGAAGCGATAGGGCTGGCCGCTGACGCGCTCCTGGACGAAGAAGTCCTCGCGCGTGTCCTCGGCCGTCGCCCAGGTGCGGCTGGCGACGCCTTCCTTCTCGACGAGTTGCTTCAGCAGCAGGCCGGTCGGACCGCCGACCGGATAGAGCGCGGTGACGTCGCCGCCGAGGCGGGCGATGACACGGGCGACGTTGATGCCGCCGCCGCCGGGATCTCGCTGTTGCGTCGTGCCGCGCAGCTTGGCCACCGGCACGATTTTCTCGACGGTCGTCGAGATGTCGACGGCCGGGTTCGGCGTGATCGTGACGATGTCGCTCATTCGATCTCAGTGGGTCGGGGAGCCGCCGCTCGCGGTGATGCCGGCCTCGAAGAACGATTTGAGACCGAGGAAGCTGATGTCGGGCTTGATAACGAGATGAACCGGGATCGGACGCAGATAGCTGTCATAGCGCCCCTTGCCCTCGAACTGCCGGCGGAAATCGGATCTGGCAAAGTAGTCCGGAAACCGCGGCGGGATGCCGCCGGCGATGTAGACACCGCCGCGGGCGCAGAAGGTGAGCGCGAGGTTGCCGGCGACGGCGCCGAGCCAGGCGCAGAACATGTCGAGAGTCGCGCGGCTGGTGGCGCAACTGCCGTCCAGCGCGGCGTGAGTGATCGCTGCGGCATCGCGCGGCGGCACCGTGACCCCGTCGACCGCGGCAATGGCCTGATAGACGTTCGCAAGGCCCATGCCCGACAGCGCACGCTCGATCGAGACATGGCCGAAGCGCTCGCGCATCTTGGCGAGCACGGCGGCCTCGCGCGCCGTCGTCGCCGGCAGCGTGGCATGGCCGGCCTCGGTCACGGCAACCGTGGGACGGCCTTCTGCCGGGAGATAGCACGCGGCGCCGAAGCCGGTGCCGGGGCCGATCACCAGCATCGGCGCGCCGTCGACCGCGGCGCTTCCGCCAAGCGGAAACAGGTCGTCGGGATGCAGCACCGGCAGCGACCAGCCGACCGCCTCGAAATCGTTCAGGAGCTTGGCCGAGCGCAGCTTGAACCGCTCCGCCAGCTCGGCGCCGTCGATCACCCAGGTCGAGTTGGTGAGCATGCCGCGATTGCGCTCGATCGGGCCGGCGATGTCGAGCACGGCCGCGGTGGGCGGGCCGCCGGCGGCGTGTCGCAACAGGAAGTCGGTGATCGCGTCCGTGATGGTCGGGAAGTCGGCGACCTTGAGATGCGCGACCTCGCCGATGACGTGGCCGTCAAGCAGCGCGAACCGCGCATTGGTGCCGCCGATGTCGCCCAGAAGAACGCGTTCGCTCATCCTCACTCTTCCGCCCGGTTGTGCCGCCCGGCGGGATCGTCGGATACCCGGTGAGCGGCAATCATGTTCGAATACCACCGCGCCGACGCCTTGGGAATGCGGCGCTGGGTGGCGCGATCGACATAGACAATGCCGAAGCGCTGCGAATAGCCCGCTCCCCATTCAAAATTATCCAGGAGCGACCAGACGAAATAGCCGCGCACGTCGGCGCCCGCCGCGATCGCCTGTTCCATCGCGGTCGTATAGGCCTTGAGATAGCCGATCCTGCCGTCGTCCTGGATGCAGCCGGATGCATCGACGGTGTCATTGGCCGCCGTTCCGTTCTCCAGCACGTAGATCGGAAGCCGGAACCGGCTGTGGATGTCCAGGAGCGTATCGCGGAACGCCTCGGGCACGACGGGCCAGCCGATTGCGCTGCGCGGCACTGCCGCGGGAGGCGCTCCGAAGCTGGCGCCCATCAGGTTGCTGCCCGCCTTGATGTAATGCGGCGAATAGTGATTGAGCCCGAACCAGTCGACGGGGCGGGCGATCTGCGCCATGTCGCCGGGTGCGATATAGGGCGCGACGGCGTCCTGGAGCTCCGGCGGGTAGCAGGCAAAGGCCTGCGGAAACGGGAAGGCATCGTTCCAATAGGCGGCGAGCCGCAAGGCGGCCGCGGCGTCCTCCGCACTGTCGCTCGCAGGGTAGCAGGGCTGCCGATTGTGGATGGCGCCGATCGAGGCGCCGGCCACGTCCCTGCGCAGCACGTCGACGGCGCGGCCGTGGCTGAGATTGACGTGATGAATGGCCTTGTGCAGGGCCGCTCCGTCGGCGATCCCCGGCGCGTGCCAGCCGAGGCCGTAGCCGAACAGCGTGAACACGCAGGGCTCGTTGAAGGTGGCGAAGCGCTTGACCCGGTCGCCATAGCGCCGCGCGACCAGCGCGGCATAGTCGGCGAACCAGCCGACGATGTCGCGGTTCTGCCAGCCGCCGAGCGCCTCCAGCGCCTGCGGCAGGTCCCAGTGGTAGAGACAGAGCCACGGCTCTATCTCAGCGGCAAGCAGGGCGTCGATGAGGCGGTCGTAGAAGGCGAGGCCGGCTTCGTTGGCCGCGCCGCGGCCTTGCGGTAGCAGCCGCGGCCAGGCGATCGAGAACCGATAGGCATTGAGGCCGAGATCGCGCATCAGCGCCACGTCCTCCGCGTAGCGATGATAGTGATCGCAGGCGGTCTCGGCGGTGTCGTTGTGGCTCACCCGGCCGGGGGCGCGCAGATAGACATCCCAGATGCTGTCGGCGCGGCCGTCGAGGTGCGCCGCGCCCTCGATCTGGAAGGCCGAGGTCGAGGCGCCCCAGAGAAAGCTCGGACGGATGGTCATGATCGAGATGGGCCCTTGCGTTGTTGCGATCAGCCGCATGATGGCGGTCGCCGGCGCTCCGCCGTTGACCGGGATCAAGCCGGCGATACCCCGGCGGATGCGGTGTGTGAAGGTGCCTCCGCCCGGCAATGGCAATCATGCAGGCAACGGGCTTGCATCGGAGCCGAAAGCTGTGGAACGTGCGGCCGCCGAAAACTGGAGTCCCGGCGCGAATGAGCGTTTTTCTGCTGCGGCGCTTCCTGACCTTGCTGGCGACCCTCGTCGGCGCGTCACTGATCATATTCCTGGTGCTCGACGCGCTGCCGGGCAATGCCGCCCAGATGCTGATGGGCGCGGATGCCTCGCCGGATGCGGTCAGGGCGCTGACCGTCAAGCTCGGGCTGGATCAGCCGCTGGCGTTGCGTTACCTGCACTGGATCGGCGGCCTGCTGAGCGGCGATCTCGGCAACAGCTACGCCTATGGCACGCCGGTGGCCGAACTGATCCGCGAGCGGCTGGCGATGACCATTCCGCTCGCGATCCTGGCCATGGGGCTCACGACCGTGCTGGCGCTCACGGCCGGCATCTACACGGCCGCCAATCACAACCGTCTCGGCGATGTCGGCGTCATGTCGCTGACCCAGATCGGCATCGCCTTGCCGAACTTCTGGTTCGCGATCCTGCTGATCCTCCTGTTTGCGGTGAAGCTGCAATGGCTGTCGGCCGGCGGCTTTCCCGGCTGGGAGGACGGCATCTGGCCGGGTCTGCGCGCGCTGCTGTTGCCGGCTGTGGCGCTGGCAGTGGTGCAGGCCGCGATCCTGGCGCGGGTGACGCGCTCGGCCGTGCTCGACGTTCTGCGCGAGGATTTCGTCCGCACCGCGCGCGCCAAGGGCCTGACGAAGCGCGAGGTGCTGTGGCAGCACGTGCTGCGCAACGCCATGATCCCGGTGCTCACCGTGATGGGGCTGCAATTCGCCAACCTGCTCGCCGGCACCATCGTGATCGAGAACGTGTTCTATCTCCCGGGCCTGGGGCGCCTCATCTTCCAGTCGATCGCCAATCGCGACCTGATCGTGGTGCGCAACTGCGTGATGCTGCTGGCGGCCATGGTGATCATCGTCAACTTCGTGGTCGATGTCCTGTATGCGGTGATCGATCCGCGCATCAAGGTGCACGAGCTGTGAGTTCCGCCGTGGTCGTTCAAACGGGCGCTGCGCCTGCGTCCAACGCGTTCTGGCGCCGCGCGCTGCGCCATCGCAGCTTCACGGTCGGCGCGCTGCTCTGTCTGCTGGTGCTCGGCGCCGCGCTGCTGTCGCTGCTCTGGACGCCATGGTCGGCCTATGAGATCGATGTCGCGTCCAAATTGCGGCCGCCATCAGCAGCGCATTGGCTGGGCACCGACGTGCTCGGCCGCGACATCGTCTCGCTATTGCTGGTGGGTGCGCGCGCGACCATTCTGGTCGGCATCATCGCCGTCGGCATCGGTCTCACCTGCGGCGTCTGCCTTGGCCTGGTCGCAGCCGCGCAGCGCGGCTGGACCGAGGAACTGATCATGCGCTTCAGCGACTTCACCTTCGCCTTTCCCGCGGTGCTGTCGGCGATCATGCTGGCGGCGGTGATCGGGCCGGGCATGGTGACGTCGATCACCGCGATCGGCATCTTCCAGATCCCGGTGTTCGTGCGCGTCACCCGCGGCTCCGCCGGTGCGGTCTGGGCGCGCGAGTTCATCCTGGCTGCGCGCGCCGCCGGCAAGGGCCGCTTCCGCATCACCATCGAGCACGTGCTGCCGAACATCTTGTCGATTCTGATCGTGCAGGCGACGATCCAGTTCGCGCTGGCGATCCTGGCGGAAGCGGCGCTGTCCTATCTGGGCCTCGGCACGCAGCCGCCGCAGCCGTCCTGGGGACGCATGCTGAACGATGCGCAGACCCTGTTGTTCCAGTCGCCGAGCCTCGCCGTGTATCCCGGTGCCGCCATCGCGCTCGCGGTGCTCGGCCTCAACCTGCTCGGCGACGGCCTGCGCGATCTGCTCGACCCACGGCTGGCGAGGCAGCGATGACGGTAGGCGATCAGCCTCTGCTCGATGTGTCGGGTCTCGGCATCCGCCTCAATACCAGCCGCGGCTCGGCGCAAGCCGTGCGCGAGGTCTCCTTCACGCTCCGGCGCGGCGAGACGCTCGGCATCGTCGGCGAGTCCGGTTGCGGCAAGTCGATCACGGCGCTCGCTCTGCTTGGCCTTCTGCCTGACAGCGCCGTCGTCAGCGGCAGCATCACGCTCGATGGCCGCGAGCTGGTCGGTCTCGGTGATGCCGATTACTGCAAGCTGCGCGGCAACCGCATCAGCATGATCTTCCAGGAGCCGATGACCGCGCTCAACCCGATGCATACGATCGGTCATCAGGTGGCCGAGCCGCTGCTGCGGCATATCGGCTGCACGGCGACCGAGGCGAAACGACAGGCGATCGCGCTCCTCGACCGCGTCGGTCTGCCGGATCCCGCCCGACGCTACGGCGCCTATCCGCACCAGTTCTCCGGCGGCCAGCGCCAGCGCATCACCATCGCGATGGCGCTCGCCTGCAAGCCCGACGTGCTGATCGCCGACGAGCCGACCACTGCGCTCGACGTCACCATCCAGCGTCAGATCCTCGATCTCATCGCCGATCTGGTCGCCGAGCGCGGCATGGCGATGATCTTGATCTCGCATGATCTTGGCGTCATCGCCGAGAACGTCCAGCGCATGATCGTGATGTATGGCGGCACGGTGGTCGAGAGCGGCACCACGGACGCCGTGTTCTCGCGCATGGGGCATCCCTACACGCAGGGCCTGTTCCGCGCGCGGCCGCGGCTCGGGGCCCGCAAGGGCACGCGCCTTGCGACCATCGCCGGTACCGTGCCGGAGCTCGCCGATCTGCCGGCCGGTTGTCCGTTCGCAGACCGCTGCGGGCTGGCGATCGACGCCTGTCGCACGGCGCTGCCGCCGTCGATCGAGATCGGCGCCGGGCACGGCGTCCGGTGCATCCGGACCGGCGTCGCGCTCGCGTGTGATCCGGCGGGAGTGGTCGCTTGAGTACCGCCGCGCAAGGAGTTGCAGAGACGCCGCTGCTCGAGGTCAGGGATCTCGTACAGCGCTACACGCTGCCGCGAGAGAGTCTGCTGCGGCCGCCCGGCGAGGTGCTCGCGCTGAACGGCGTGTCGCTGTCGTTGAAGGCGGGCAAGAGCCTCGGCATCGTCGGCGAGTCCGGCTCTGGCAAGTCGACCCTGGCGCGGCTGATCATGGCGCTGGAGCGGCCGTCAGCGGGATCGGTGCTGATGGTGGGCCGCGATCTCAACCGCCTCCCGGTGGATGAGCTGCGGCGGGCGCGCCGCGATTTCCAGATGGTATTTCAGGATCCCTACGGATCACTCGATCCGCGCCAGACCATTGCGCGCATCGTCGCCGAGCCGCTGACGGCTCTCGAACACCCGGATCGCGATTCTCTCCGCAGGCGCGTCGCGAGCGTGCTGCGGCAGGTCGGATTGCGCGATGCCGACATCGACAAATATCCGCATGAATTTTCCGGGGGGCAGCGCCAGCGCATCGCGATCGCGCGGGCCCTGATCACCCAGCCGAAGCTGATCGTCGCCGACGAGCCGGTGTCGGCGCTGGATGTTTCCGTGCAGGCGCAGGTTCTCAACCTGATGCAGGATCTGCAGGAGCAGTTCGGCCTGAGCTACGTGCTGATCAGTCATGATCTCGCGGTCGTCGACTATCTCTGCGACGAGGTTGCGGTGATGTATCTCGGCCGCATCGTCGAGCGCGGGCGGCCGGAGGACTTGTTCGGAAGTTGCGCGCATCCCTACACGCGGGCGCTCCTCGACGCCGTGCCGCGGGCCCAGGCCGGCGCGGTCCGGCGCCGTCGCGAGAGCGTTGCGATCGCTTCGCAATCCCTCGGCGCGGCCGGATGCGCCTACGTGCCGCGCTGTCCGCTCGCCGATGCCCGGTGCCGCGCGACGGCCCCCGCGTTGCGAGCGCTCACCGGACAGCATTCCGCTGCCTGCCATCGGGCGGAAAGCGTAATGGCGCTGCCGGCGCTCGTCGCAACGGAACTGCAGCCACTTGTCTCGAAGCCGCTTTGACGCGTAATTTGGCTTCCTCAGGGAGAAACAACAATGTTCAAGAAACTATCGATCATCGCCATGGCCGCGCTCGTTGCGGCCGTCGCGCCGGCTCTCGCGCAGAGCAAGAAGGATAGCGTCGTTGTCGGCATGACCTTGGAGCCGCCGGGGCTCGATCCGACCAGCGCGGCCGCGGCGGCCATCGCCGAGGTGACGCTCTACAACGTCTATGAGACGCTGACCAAGATCAACGAGGACGGCTCGGTCTCGCCGCTGCTGGCCTTGAGCTGGCAGGCCTCGTCCGATCTGAAGAGCTACACGTTCAAGCTCGCCAAGGGCGTGAAATTCCAGAACGGCGAGGCGTTCGATTCCGCCGCGGTGAAGTTCTCGTTCGAGCGCGCCGGCGCCGCCAACAGCACCAACAAGGACAAGGCGCTGTTCCAGGCGATGGAGTCCGTGACGGCTCCCGACGCGGAGACCATCGTCGTCAAGCTGAAATATTCTGAGCCCAACCTGCCGTTCCTGCTCGGACAGGCCACCGCCTCGATCGTCGAGCCGAAGAGCGCGCCGACCAACGCGACGCAGCCGGTCGGTACTGGACCGTACACGCTGGGTAGCTGGGCCAAGGGCTCGTCCCTGACCTTGAACAAATGGCCCGACTATCGCAACGCCGCAGCCGTGAAGCTGTCCAAGGTGACGATCCGCTTCATCTCCGATCCGGCGGCGCAGGTCGCTGCGCTGTTGTCGGGTGACGTCGATGCCTTCCCGCGCGGCACCACGGCGCGCACCATCGCGCAGTTCAAGTCCGACCCGCGCTTCACCGTGCTGATCGGCGGCTCAAAGGCGAAGACGATCGTCACCATCAACAACAAGAAGAAGCCGCTCGACGACGTCCGCGTCCGCCGCGCGATCCTTGCCGCGATCGATCGCAAGGCGATGGTCGAAGGCGCCGTCGACGGCCTGGGTACGCCGATCGGCAGCTTCTACGTGCCGGGCTCGCTCGGCTATGTCGACACCACCGACATCAATCCCTACGATCCGGAGAAGGCCAAGAAGCTGCTCGCCGAAGCCGGCGTGAGCACGCCGCTGCAACTGTCGCTGCGGCTGCCGCCGCCGGCCTATGCGCGCCAGGGCGGCGAGGTGCTCGCGGCTCAATTGGCCAAGGTCGGCATCGTCGCCAAGATCGAGAATCTCGAATGGGCGGCGTGGCTGTCACAGGTCTTCAACGGACCGCATGATTTCGACCTGACCATCGTCTCGCATGTCGAGCCGTTCGATCTCGTGAAGTTCACCGACAAGAATTACTACTTCGGCTATCAGTCCGAGGCCTTCGACAAGCTCTACCAGTCGATTGTCGATACGCCGAACGAGACCGAGCGCGCCAAGCTGCTCGGCGATGCCCAGCGCATGCTGGCGACCGATGCCGCTGCGGGCTTCCTGTTCCAGCCGCAGTGGATCACAATCATCAACAAGAAGCTCAAGGGTGTCTGGAAGGACGTGCCGCAGTTCGAGAATGATTTCTCGAGCTGGTCGTGGGAAGGATGACGACCCCGCTTCGCGCGGCTTTGCGGTGACACTGCAGAATACAGCGCCCTCTCCCCTTGTGGGAGAGGGCATCGCAAGCCTGTCCGCAAACTCTGTCCTACTTGCCTCCCACAAGGGGAGAGGGCGCAATAACGACCGCCGCGCTGTCTGGTCGAACGCAATACTTCAACTTGAGCGCTGAGGTGAGCCCCACGATCCCTTGCCCAATCAGTTCGGCCAATCGATCGGCGTGAAGCGCAACTGCCGCCGCCGCATCTCGGCCTGGAGCTCCTGCGCATACTGCTTGGCCCGATCGCCGATCAAACGGTAGGGGCCCCCGATCCGGCTGTCGGCGGCCACCTGCTTTCGGACACTTTCGTAGTACGCCATCAAGCTTTCATCAGTCGAATTTACAAATCGCATCCACGCGCCCTCGCAACAAATCCCCTCGCTGCCAAGTTTGCACGGCTTTTCCGCCGCGGCAGTGACATAGGTTAACGTCCCTCAGTGGCAAAAGTTCCACTTGTGTTCCAGAGAGTTCCGGGTCGATTTCATCGACACGTTTGCCGAAATGTTTTCCGCGCGAGAACTTTCTGCTCCGATGCAGCTTGAGCCAGGACTGGAGCAGGGCGGCAATGCGCACCGAAGTCCTCGTCATAGGCGGCGGGCCAGCTGGACTGATGGCCGCGATTTACCTGGCCCGGTTCCGGCGTGGGGTCGTGGTCGTCGATGGCGGCGCATCGCGGGCAGCGCTGATTCCGCGGAGCCACAACCTGCCGGGGTTCCCGAACGGCATGCCCGGAAGCGAGCTGCTCGCACGAATGCAGCGGCAGGTCGAGGAACTTCACGTTCCTATCGTCCGGAGGACGGTGAGCGCTCTCGAGACGCATGACGGAGATCTGGTCGCGACTCACGAGCGCGGTGCGGTCGCGGCACAGCGCGTCATCCTCGCGACGGGTATCGTCGACAAGCAGACGTCGCTCGCCGATTGGAGAGCGGCGGTCCGTGACGGCGAGCTGCGCTATTGTCCGGTCTGCGACGGCTTTGAAACCATCGACCACAAGATCGCCATCGTGGGCGCGCTCGGTCACGCCGCTGGCAAGGCGCTGTTCATGCGCGTCTACAGTTCGGACGTCACCTTGATCCCGATCGATGATGAGCAGGATGCGGCGAAGCGGCAGGAGCTCGCCGCCGCCGGCGTTCGGGTGACGCCACAACTTCATGCGTTGCAGCGCCAAGACGGTGCGATCGAGGCGTCATTCGTCGACGGCAGCAGCGAACGGTTCGAGATCGTGTATCCTGCGATGGGCGCCGATGTTCGCTCCGAGCTCGCCATCAAGCTCGGCGCGCGGCATACATCCGATGGCTTTCTCGAGGTCGATGCCAAGCAGCGCTGCGGCGTCGCGGGACTCTATGGCATCGGCGACGTCGTCACCGACCTGCATCAGATCGCGGTGGCATTTGGCCATGCCGCGGTCGCCGCCTGTCACGCGCATCATTCATTGCCGATGCGTCATGCGGAAGCGTAGCGGCAAGGCAGCATCGAATTGATCGCAATCTGAAGTCGCGATATCATATGTAAGTGCCGTTTACGTTGATGTGTCGGACCATGATTCATGGACAGAAGATCGGCGTGCATGACTGCGGCATTGAGCTGTCGCGAGGAGGCCGAACGCGATCCGGCTCGCCGCGATCAGTGGTTGCAGCAGGCGTCGAGATGGATGGCGCTGGCGGGCGAGCAAGCGGGGAATGCCCAGATCATCTGCGAGCATAGTGCCGCGGCGAGTCACGAGGCTCGCCGCTGATCGAGGCTATTGCAGCGTCGGATCGAGCCGGTCGCGCAGCCAGTCGCCGATCACCGAGACGGCGAGCGTCGTCACCACGATGGTGATCGCCGGTGCCAGCATGATCCATGGTGCGCGCGTCAGATATTCGCGGCCATAGCCGACCATGTTGCCAAGGCTCGTCATCGGCGGCTGCACGCCGAGGCCGAGGAAGGAGAGACCGGACTCCAGCAGGATGACTTCGGGAAACACCAGCGTCATCGACACGATGAGGGTCGAGGCGATGTTCGGCAAGATGTGCCTGAGATAGACGCGCTGCGGCGTTGCGCCGAGCTGTCGGACGGCGGCGGCATAGCCTTGTGCATTGGCGGAGATGGCGAGGCCGCGCGCGATGCGCGCATAGCGCTCCCAGCCGAACAGGCCCATCAACCCGATCAAGAGCGGCAGCGAGTTGCCGAAGAAGGCGAGCACGGCGAGCGCCAGAATCAGGAACGGCATGCTGGCCTGGAAGTCCGCCAGCATCAGCACGGCCTGCTCGACCAGGCCGCGGAAATGCGCGGCGAGAAAGCCGAGCGTGGTGCCGGCGATGGCGGAGATCGCGGTCGCGCCGAACGCGATCAAGAGCGAAATCCGGATCGACACGATCAGACGCGACAGCACGTCGCGACCGAGCTCGTCGGTGCCGAGCCAATGCGCCGGGTTGCCCGGCAGCGACAGGCGATTGCGCAGATCGAATTTGGTGAAGCCATGCGGCGCGAGCTGATCGGCGAAGATCGCCAGCAGCAGCATCGCGACGATCCAGCCGACTGCGATGGTCACGGAGACGGGAATGTTCGGCCAGCACAGCCGCCGCGCGGCAGGCGATTTCAATGCAAGGTCGGTCATGCCTCGGCTCCCTTGCTACGCAGCCGCGGATCCAGCAGGCCGTAGAGGAAATCCACCATCAGGTTCGACGTGACCATGGTCATCGCCACCAGCAGCAGGATGCATTGCACGACCGCGAGGTCGCGGTTGGCGACGGCGACGACCAGGAGACGGCCGACGCCGGGCCAGGAGAACACGCTCTCGACGACGACCGCGCCGGCGATCAGGCTGCCGACCATGAAGCCGAGAATGGTGACGGTGGGGATCGCCGCGTTGGGCAGCGCGTGATCCGTGATCACCCGGCGCCACGGCACGCCCTTGGCCGACGCCGTTCTGATGTAGGGCTGGCCGAGAATTTCCAGCATGGCGCTGCGCGTGAACCGCGCCAGCACCGCGGCGCCGCCGAAGCCGAGCGTCACGATCGGCAGGATGGCGTGCCGCCACGAGTCCTGTCCGCCCGACGGCAGCCAGCCGAGCTGCACGGCGAAGATCAGCACCAGGATCAGGGCCAGCACGAAGCTCGGCACCGTGAAGCCCGCCACCGCCGTGATCATCACGGCGCGGTCGATCGCCGATCCGCGGTGCAGCGCGGCGTAGATGCCGGCGGGAATGCCGAGCAGCACTTTCAGCAGGAACGCCGGAATGGTCAGCGCCAAGGTCGCGGGGATGCGCTCAATGACGAGCTGGATCGCGGGCCGGCCGTCGCGCATCGAGCGTCCGAGCTCGCCCTGGCCGATCGCCTTGAAGTAGTCGAGATACTGCATCCAGATCGGATGATCGAGACCCCACGCCTTGCGGAAGGCGGCGATGACCTCGGGCGGCGCCTCGGGCCCCATGATCATCAGCGCGGGATCGCCCGACAGCCGCAGCACGATGAAGGCAAAGGTGACGACGAGCGCGATGGTCAGCAGCGCGCGCGCCAGGCGGATGGCGAGATAGCGCAGCATCACGCGGCGACCTCGGTCTGCGACTGCGGCCCCGAAGCGAGATGACAGGCCACCTGGCGCTGCCGATCCAGCGCGGTGAGCGCGGGCACCTCGTTGGCGCAGCGGGCGGTCGCGTGGCTGCAGCGCGGGTGGAAGGCACAGCCGGCGGGGCGCGCCGCCGGATTCGGTGGGTCGCCCGTCAGTACGATGCGGCTGGTGCTGCGGCGTCCCGGAGCAGGGGAAGCGGACACCAGCGCCTGCGTGTAGGGATGTTGCGGCCGCGCGAACAGGTCGTCGGCATCGCCATATTCGACGATGCGGCCGAGATACATCACGGCCACCTTGCTGCTGATCTGCCGGACGACGCGCAGATCATGGCTGATGAACAGCATCGTCAGACCGAGCCGGGCCTGGAGATCGACCAGCAGGTTCACCACCTGCGCCTGGATCGAGACGTCGAGCGCGCTGACCGGTTCGTCGCAGACGAGGAAGTCGGGCTTGGTCGCGAGCGCACGGGCGAGCACGATGCGCTGGCGCTGACCGCCCGACAGCGCGCCGGGATAGCGGGCGCCATGGCCGTCGTTGAGATCGACAGCCTGGAGCAGCTCATGCACGCGCGCGTCGCGCTCGGCGGCCGTGCCGATGTCGTGGATGTCGAGCGGCTCGCGGATCTGCGCGGCAACGGGAAGTCGTCGATCGAGCGCGCCGAGCGGATCCTGGAAGATCATCTGCATGCGCGCGCGCTGGGCGCGCCACGCCGCCGAGCCTGGCGCTGCGATCGGGGCGCCGTCGAAGCGCACACTGCCGCGGTCGGGCGGCTCGAGACCGAGCACCATGCGGCCGGTGGTGGACTTGCCGGAGCCGGACTCGCCGACGATGCCGAGCGTCTCGCCCTTTTGGATCGAGAAGCTCAGGCCGTCGACGGCGTGGACGGATGCGGCGCGCCCGAACAGGCCGGTCCTCATCCGATAGGTGCGCGAGATCGCCTGGACCTCGACCAGCGGCGCTGTCATTCGGCGGCGAGCTCCATCGGCAGGCGCTGCGGCCGCAGGCAGGCCACCGCGCGGTCCGGCTCCACCGGCTCGACCGCCGCCAGTGGCGGCACGCCGGCATGGCAGCCGTCGCCGGCAAACGTGCAGCGCGGCGCGAAGGCGCAGCCGCTGGGCAGTGCGCGCGGATCAGGCACTGTTCCGGGAATGGCCTGCAGCCGCCGCCTGATGCCATCGAGCGGCGGCAGCGCGCCGATCAGGCCCTGCGCATAAGGGTGCCAGGGATCATCGAACAGCCGCGCCGCGGGCGCGCGCTCGACGATGCGGCCGGCATACATCACGCAGACGCGGTCGCAATTCTCCGCGACGACGCCGAGGTCATGGCTGATCAGGACCATCGCCATGTTGAACTCGCGCCGGATGGCCGACAGCAGATCGAGGATCTGCGCCTGGATGGTGGCGTCGAGCGCGGTGGTGGGCTCGTCGGCGATCAGCAGCTCGGGCTGTCCGGCCAGTGCCATTGCGATCATGATGCGCTGGACTTGGCCGCCGGAGAACTCGTGCGGATAGGCGGACAGCCGGCGTGCCGCATCGGGGATGCCGACGAGATCGAGCAGCCTGAGCGCCTCGGCCCGCGCAGCCTCGCCGCGCAGCCCGCGATGCAGCGCGAGGCTTTCGCACAACTGGCGCCGGATCGTGAGCACCGGATTGAGCGCGCTGGCGGGATCCTGGAAGATCATCGCGATGCGGCGGCCGCGCACCTGGTCGAGCACCTTGCCGTCAGCGCCGAGCAGCTCGCGGCCTTCGAGCCTGGCCGAGCCTGATACTTTCGCCTTGCCGGGCAGGAGACCCAGCGCCGCGAGCCACGTCACCGACTTGCCGGATCCGGACTCGCCGACGAGGCCGATGGCCTCGCCCCTACCGATGTCAAGATCGATGCCGTGCAGCACGGGCGTGCCGTCGAAGGCGACCTTCAGTTCGGAGATGCTGACCAGCGGCGCCACGGCGTCACGCACCGTAGTTGCCGGTGCGGAAGTCCATCGCGAAGGCCGGCGAGGCCTTCCACTTGATCGACTTCGGCTTGGCGGTGAAGGTCGCGTTCTGGTGCAGCACCGTGTAGGCGGGGTCCTCGCGCTCGGCGATCTCCAGCATGCGGCGGAACGCCTTCTTGCGCGCCTCGCGATCGGTCGAGGTCTCCAGGAATTCGGAAAGACGATTGAGCTCGTCATTGCTCCATTCGCCGACCTGCTGCTGCTGGCCGTTGGGGCCATGCTGGGCGACGAGCGAGGAGACGGGATCGTTGAACGCGGCCGAGTTGGACCAGTCGCGCACCGCGCGGGTCGGAGCGCGCTCGAGAATCTGGGACCAGTTCTCCTTGGTCTCGATCTGAACGTTGAGGCCGACCGCCTGCCACATCTCGACCAGCACCTGCGCGGTCGCGACCTGGTTGGTGTAGTAGTTGTTGAGCAGTCGATACGGGATCGGGTCACCCTTGTAGCCGGCCTGCTTGAGCAGGTCCTGTGCCAGCTTCGGATCGAATGCCGGCACGCTCCAGTCGGCGATGAACATGTCGCCGTAGAATTCCCACTGCAGGCCCTTCGGCACCCGGGTGCGGCCGGCCCACAGGCTGTCGACGATGGCCTGGCGGTCGATCGCATGGGTGAAGGCGCGGCGCACCAGCGGATTGGCGAGCTGCGGGTGGTTCTTGTCGAACACGGTGAGACGGTGATTGAGGATGGTGCCGCCCTGGACCTCGAACGCCGCGTTCTTCTCGATGCCGGCGATCTGGTCCGGCGGGATGTCGCAGGCGAACTGATATTCGCCAGACAGGAGCCCGTTGATGCGGCTCGCGACCTCCGGCACTTCCAGGAATCGGATGCGCTTCAGCGGCGGACGGCCGCCCCAATATTCGTCATGGGCTTCGAGCGTCAGCGACACGTCCGGCTTGAACTCGACGATCTTGTAGGGACCCGTCGTGATCGGCTTGCGCGCCCAGTCGAGATAGCTCGCCGCTTCCTCCCAGCCGCGCCGGCTCATGATGTCGGAGCCATAGCGCATCAGGCGGCCTTCGATGGTGACGTCGGGCGTCGCGTTGACGAAGCGCACGGTGTATTTGTCGACGGCGTCGACGCGAACCAGGTCCGGCCACATCCGGCGCGCGACGCCAATCACGTCCGGCGGCAGCTCCTTGCCCGGGCGCGGCGTCGGGATCTTCTCGAACGCCTTGATGGTGGTGCGGCTCTTGGCCTCGCTGTCGCCGAACATGCGCTCGCGGCTGAACGAGAACACGACGTCCTCGGACGTCATCTCGTCACCATTGTGGAACTTGACGCCCTGGCGCAGCTTCAATTCGACGGTCTGGTCGTCGATGCGCTTCCACTCGGTGGCGAGGCCGGGGACGGCTTCGAGATTGCCGCGGAAGTTCTTCGAGATCAGGCTTTCCCACAGCGACGAGTAGAACACGCGCTCGCCGACATTGGACTGCTCGCGCAGCACGTCGAGCACGTTCGAATTGGTCACCTTCTGCACGGCGATGGTGACCGAGGGACGGTTGTCTCCCTGCGCGATCGACACGCGCGGCAGGATGAAGCTGCCGCCGATCGCGGCGCCGGCGCCGAGCAGGCCGCGGCGGGTGAGCTTGGTCATGGCAATCTCTCTAGGGTGCGAGGTTGTCAGGAAATGACGGTCGTTGGCTTACTGAGCGAGGCCGAGCGCGGCGAGGTGCGCTGCGCCGGCCTTGACGTGATCGTGGTTGCGCAATTCGAGGATCAGGCGCGGATTGGAGCTGAGCTTCGCCAAAGCGCGGAACACGGCGATCCAGCGAATGTTGCCTTCGCCGGGCGCCCAGTGTCGGTCGGCATAGCCGTCGGTGTCCTGCAGATGCACATGGGTCAGCATGTCGCCGGCGGCATCGACATAGTAGTCGACCGGCGGCGCGCCGGTGGAATGATGCGCGTAGTTGGCATGGCCGGTGTCGAGCGACACGCGCACTTTTCTGCTGTCCAGCGCCTTGGCAAGCGTGACGCGATCCAGCGGATCCTTGTCCTCGATGTTCTCGATCACCAGCTCGCAATTGGCCTGCTCGGCCGAGGCGATGACGTCGGACAGCGTCGCACGGACACGCTCGATCAGCTGCTCGCGATTGTCCGGCAGCATGTCGATGTTGTTGTAGTCCCAGGTCGTGTAGGGCGAGTGGATCACCATCTGGGTGGCGCCGAGGAACTGTGCGACTTCCAGGCCCTGCAGCAGCCGCTTGGTCACCGCGCGGCGGATCATCGGGTCGTGGCTGGCGATGGTGAAGCCCCAGAACGGGCCGTGGATGCCGAGGCGGCCGGTATGGCCCGACAGCATCGACTTGATCTCGCGCGCGGTGCCGCGCCAGTCGCTGTCGAGCAGGTCGGCGCGGAAGAAGTCCTGGATCTCGAGATCCCGCTGGCGCTCGAGCAGCCAGTCGGTGTGGGCCGGAATCGATTTGACGGAGAGGGCGGCGCCCAGGACAGGCAGCGTGGCGGACATTTGGCGAGATCCCTTCTTGAGACCTCGTGAGCGCTAGCGGAGTTCGATGACGCCCCCATGAAGGGCTGTGGATGGCGACCGCGACATCTTGTGTGGTTGAGCCCGCGGCAGGCCGCAGTCGTTCTATTCCTGGGGTAGACGAACGCGCTCGGGATCTACTTGACGTAGCCGCGGGAATTGCAACAATGCGGCAAAAACGGGGATGTGCGATGACGGTGCGGCGGGCAATCCTTGGCGCGATGCTGTCGGTCCTGATACTGACCTCAGTGGCGCTGATCGAGGCGTCCTTGATAGCGGCTGCTTACGCGAAGGGACCGTATGGCACGATCTCGGTCGCCGGATGGTCGGGCGGCGCCTATACTGACGACAACACCGGCAAGTTCTCCAGCTGCATTGCCTCGGCGAGCTACAAGAGCGGCATCAATTTCGGCGTGCTCGCGCTGCCGACCTACAATTGGGCGCTCGCCTTCATTCATCCGAGCTGGTCGCTGTCGCAGGGGCAGAAGTTTCCCATCGTGCTCAGCTTCGACGGCCGCAATTCGTACAACGTCGAGGGCTCGGTCTGGTCGGCCAACATGGTCGTGGTTCCGATGCCGAACGATTCCAGCCTGATCAAGGCGTTCCGGGCGGCGCGGACGATGTCCGCCTTCGCACAGGGCAACCTGTTCCAGTTCGATCTCAACGGCACCTCCGTGCTGTTGCCCTCGCTGGCGAACTGTGTGCGCATGATCAATGCCGGTGGGATGGCCGCGGCGACGAACTTCACGGTGCAGCCCGGCGCCGCTTCGGCGCAGCGTCAGGCCGCGCCCCCCGTCGCGACCACGCCGGCCGCGACGGCGAGCGTGCAGCCGGCACGCGCGTCCGAGGATTCGCCCGAGCTGCAGCTCGAGGCGATGCAGATCGCCTCCAACTTCATTCTGAAGGCGGCGCTGTCGCATCCGGCAATCCTCGGCGGCGGCGAACGGCCAGTGTGGCTGACCGCAGGCGGCGTCGCCTGGAAGGCGGACAATGCCACCGGCTTCGTCCGGATCGTGCCGCCGCAGCGCAACCTGGACGGCCTGGAAGTCGCTGCCACGATCATCGGCAACGACGCGCGCGACTGCAAAGGCAAGTTCATCTCCGCCCGCAACAGCGAGCTGGTCGACAGCGCGGTGGTGTTCCGCGGCATGTCGTCCTGCGAGGACAGCGAGAAGTCGGACATCGCCGAGTACTTCATCTTCCCGCGCAAGGCGGGCGGCTTCGTCCTGTTCTCCGTGATCACGCCGACCAAGCCGGTCGGCGGCGGCGGCCAGCAGTTGCAGACGCGCGAGGAAGCCAACGCCAACTTTCGCAAGGCGGCGTTCACGTCCATCGCGAAGTAGGCTGCCTCCGCTCGCTGAGCCTGCCGTGGCTCATTTGCGTGTTACCCCCGTGCCTGCTTCGGTCGCCTGACCGCACGCACCTTGCCGCTGCCGCCGCCGCCGCAATACAGCGTCTCGCTCCCGTCGGACTCCATGCCGGAGACGCCGGTGCCGACCGGCATGTCGAGCTGATCGAGGACCTCGCCGGTCGCGGGATCGATGCGCCTGATGTCGCTGACATCGTCCTCCCAGGTGCCGTGCCAGAGCTCGCCATCCACCCAGGTGACGCCGGTGACGAAGCGCGTGCAGGAAATGCTGCGCAGGATCTGCCCAGTTGCCGGGTCGATCTGGTGGATCTTGCGGTCGCGATAGGCGCCGACCCAGAGCGACCCTTCAGCCCAGGCCAGCCCGGAATCGCCACCGCCCGAGGGCGCCGGGATCGTCGCGAGCACGCGGCCACTGTCGGGATCGACCTTGTGGATGCGATCTTCGGCGATCTGATAGAGATGCTTGCCATCGAAGGCGGTCCCGGCATGCGAGGGCACGTCGAGCGACTTGCGGACCGCGCCGTCGGCAGGATCGAACGCCTTGATGCTGGCGCCGGTCGCAATCCACACCTGCTTGCCGTCATAGCTGACGCCGTTGACTCGGTCGGTGCCGTCGAACGGGCCGTATTCGCGGATGATCTCTGCAGGTGCGCGTGTCATGACCTTCTCCATTGCTGACGGCAGCACGCTAATCGAGCGACGACCACGCCGGGAGTAACAAGCTGGTCGCGAATGCCGGCACCACCGGACAGGTCCAGCGCTGCGCGCGGCCGCGGCCGAACGACTGGACCTTGCCGGACAGAGCGAGCGCGTCGAGCGCGCGCTGCATCGTGCGCTGGCTGGCGCCGAGCGCCAGCGCAAGGCCGGAGCTCGACCACGCCTCGCCGTCGGCGAGGCAGGCGAGCACGGGCGCATTCTCGTCCTCGATCGGCTGTGCCAGCTCGACGACGCGGCGGCCATCGCGCGGCAGCAGGGCAAAGCCGTCGCGCGTCGCATTGACGTCGGCCATGTCTTTCAAGAGCCGGCGCAAGCGTCCGATCTCGACACGCAAGCGGGCGCGATGCGACTCATCGGCTTCCTTGCCGCGGAAAGCCGCGGCGATCAGCTCCGATCGCGAGACATCATCGGGCGTCGCCTCCGCCAGCCTGCGGGCGAGAGCAAACAACACCGGACGCCGCACCAACGGCACGACGAGGCTGCCCTGGCGCACCACGAGCCGGCAGGCATCGACGATCAGGCCGTCGGATCGGAAGAGCGCTTCGACCTCATCGAGCTGCAGCAGCCGTTGCTCGCCTCCTCGGATCAAGCGAGCGGCCGGCGCGGACAGCGTGGCCGCGAGCCGCTCGACCTCGGCTTGCAGCTCCGAACTCCGCGTCCGCCAGGCCATGGCTCCGGCCCGCTCGAGCGCCGCCTGCGCCGCCTTGGTCTGCAGGCGGCGCAGCGCCAGGCCGGCGACGATCAGTTCATAGATGGTGCGCGCCGCCGGCTGCAGCGGCGAGGGATCGAGATCGGCGAGTCCCCGCTCGGCGTCATCGAGGTGGCCGATGAGGACCATGCGCCGGATTTCGAGGCTCCGCGCATAGGCGGCATTGGTGCGGTCGCCGTGCTGCTCCAGCGTTGCGCGCGCCTCGGCCAGCGCTTTCGTCGGCCATGACAGATCGCGCGCCGCCAGCGCGATCTCGGCCTCCGCCACGGCGCAGCGGGCGCGCGCCATGGCCGCCTTCGGGCCGAAGCTGCGCGCGGCCTGGCGCAGCAGCGCCTTCGCCCTGATGACATCGCCGAGCCTGGCCATCGCGATGCCGCGCAGCGCCAGCGCCGGCGGATCGTCGCGCAGCGCGACGCGATTGAGCGCGCCGAGCGGATCACCCGCGGCCAGCGCCTGTGCCGCCGCCGAGATCAGCGAGTCCATGCAAATCCCGCCACACTTGTCACTCCGCATTCCTCCCGCGGCGATCCTAGTCTCAGATGCGGTCAACACGCAAAAGGAACACCGACATGACCATGCATCTCACCGGAACTCGCGAAGACTGGCTCAAGGCACGCCTCGATTTGCTGCAGGCCGAGAAGGAGTTCACCCGCCGCGGCGATGAACTGGCGCAGCGTCGCCAGGCCTTGCCCTGGGTGCGCGTCGATAAGGCCTATCGCTTCGATACCGAGGAGGGGCCTGCCAGCTTGCCCGATCTGTTCCAGGGCCGCTCGCAGCTCCTCGTCTATCACTTCATGTTCGGCCCCGACTTCCAGGCCGGCTGCCCGTCCTGCTCGATGATCGCCGACGGCTTCAACGGCTTCCAGGTCCATCTCGCCAATCACGACGTGATGCTGTGGGCGGTGTCGCGCGCGCCGCTGGCGAAGCTCAGGGCCTACAAGAGCCGCATGGGCTGGAGCTTCCCCTGGGCGTCGTCGGCGAGCAGCGATTTCAACTTCGACTTCAATGTCGCGATCACCGAGGAGCAGCAGCGCCAGGGGGGCACCGAGTACAACTACCGCACCAGCCCGCCGATGAAGCCGTCCGACGTCCCGGCCATGGTGGCGGAAGTCGCCGCCGGCACCGGCACGGACGGCGCCACCTTCATGCGCGACCGCCCGGGCATGAGTGCCTTCATTGTCGAAGGCGGCGTCGTCTACCACACCTATTCGAGCTACGCCCGTGGCCTCGATGGGCTGTGGGGCGCCTATCAGTGGCTCGACCGCGCGCCGAAGGGCCGCAACGAGCAGGGCGTGTGGTGGCGCCGCCGCGACGAATACGCGGCGCGCTGAGAGCAGGGAGTGAAGCCATGGCGTTCGTCCCGTCCAAGCGGCGCGTGATGCCGGACCTCGCTGAGGCACTCCGCTTTGCTGCGGCGCCGACCTTCGCGTTGATGGCGGTGCTGAACGCCATGGCCCGCGACGGCCGGGCAGATATGATCTGCTCGGCGATGCCGGCGGGCGCGCCGCTCGGCGACATGACGGTCATGTATCTGCTGATGAGCGCGTTTCACTTGGTGCCGTGGCTGAAGCGGATGCGGCGGAGCCGGCCGAGGGCGAGGTCCGCCGGGGCTCGATCGCAGCAGCCTTTGAGTTAGTTCGGCGTCGACCAGCGTTGGTTGCCGAGAGAGACCCCTCACCTGAGCGAGCCCGCGGGTGGGCCGGCGATGCCCTCTCCTACAAGGGGCGAGGGCGCTGTATCGGGCAGTCTTGTCGCGGCGATCGTTGGGAAAGTACTGCTCGCCATTCGAGCCAGCGCAGGGCCAGTTACTGCGCCCTCTCCCCTTGTGGGAGAGGGCATGTAAGACAGCGCGGCACACTCACTTGGGTGAGGGGTATGTTTCCGCAAGCATCACCGCCAGTTTGAGCGCACAGTTAAACACCGCGCACCGCGACAGCGCGGCGTCACGCCTCCGCGGCCACCTTCAGCGCCTCGGCCCGGATCTCCTCCACCAGCCGCTCCTTCAGCGCGACGAACTCCGGCGACGTCTTGATCTTGTAGGAGCGGGGATGCGGCAGCTCGATCTTGATGTCGGCCTTGACGCGGCCGGGGCGGGCGCTCATGACCAGCACGCGGCTGCCGAGGAAGATCGCCTCCTCGATGTCGTGGGTGACGAACAGCACCGTCTTTTGGTCGCGCTCCCAGATGCCGAGCAGCATCTCCTGCATCAGCACGCGGGTCTGGTTGTCGAGCGCGCCGAACGGCTCGTCGAGCAGCAGGATTTTGGGATCATTGGCGAGCGCCCGCGCGATCGCGCAGCGCTGCTGCATGCCGCCGGAGAGCTGCTTGGGCCAATGGTTCTCGAAACCCTTGAGGCCGATCTGTTGGATGAAGCGGTCGGCGACGGCGTTGCGCTTGTCCTCAGGCACGCCGCGCTCGCGCAGGCCGAAGGCGATGTTCTCACGCACGGTGAGCCAGGGAAACAGCGTGTAGGACTGGAACACCATGCCGCGATCGGCGCCGGGTCCGGTCACCTCGCGGCCATCGAGCAGCACCTTGCCGCTGGTCGGATGATCGAGCCCGGCGACGATGCGCAGCAGGGTCGACTTGCCGCAGCCGGAGGGGCCGAGGATGGTGACGAAATCGTTGTTGCCGATGGTGAGCTCGACCGGCTCCAGCGCGCGCGTCGGCGCGCGGCCCTGGCGGGCCGGGAACGTGCGTGAGACCTTGTCGATGACGAGCGTGGTCATGCGAGCTTCCACGGGAACAGCCAGGCGTTGAATGCCTTGAACAGGAAATCCGAGATCAGCCCGATCAGGCCGATGATGATGATGCCGAAGATGATTTGCCCGGTGTTGAGTAGCGCCTGGCTGTCGGTGATCATGTGGCCGATGCCGGAGGACGAGCCGATCAGCTCGGCGACGATGACGTAGGTCCAGGCCCAGCCGAGCACCAGCCGCAGGATCTCGGCTATGTCGGGCGCCGCCGAGGGTAGCAGCACGCGGCCGATGATGCCGCGATCGCTGGCGCCGAGCGTATAGGCGGCCTCGACGAGATCGCGCCGCGTGTTGCCGACGGTGACCGTGATCATCAGGATGATCTGGAACACCGAGCCGATGAAGATGATCAGCAGCTTCTGCAACTCGCCGATGCCGGCCCACAGGATCAGGAGCGGGATGAAAGCGGAGGCGGGCAGATAACGCGCGAACGAGACGAACGGCTCGAGGAACGCCTCGATCGGCTTGTAGGCACCCATCAGGAGGCCGAGCGGAACGGCGATGATGGCCGCGAGCACGAAACCGCCGACGACGCGCCAGACGGTCATGCCGATGTCGGTGAGGAAGCCGAACTTGACCAGCAGGTCCCAGCCCTCGCGCAGCATGGTCAAGGGATCTGCCAGGAACGTCTTCGGCACATAGCCGCCAACCGTCGCCAGCGACCACGCCGCGACGAACACGACGAAGAAGGCAAGGCCGAGCGCGGTTCTCGATCTGGCGCTGACGGGTTCGAGAGGTCGGATCACGGATCGGGCTTTCGTGTTGGGTGCGGCTCGCGAGGGGGTGGGCCGCTCATGTTGAGTTGGCTTCGGAATACGCTGCTCAATATCGGGCAGGATGCCTCAACACCGTCATTGCGAGGAGCGAAGCGACGAAGCAATCCAGAGTCTCACGCTGGGCCCTGGATTGCTTCGCTTCGCTCGCAATGACGGATCGTGCGGGGCACGCTTCAGCGCCTACTTGATGAAGCTCGCATCATACAGATCCTCGATCTTCGGGATCTGCTTGATGATGCCGACCTCGAGCAGGAGCTCGGCCGCCTCCTTGTTGAAGGTCTTGAACTCCGTCTCAAAGAACTTCTGGCTCGCGGCCTTGTCCTGCCAGCGCAGATACTTCGCGGAGTTGCCGAACTGCTCAGCCGTCTGCTTCACGTCGGCACCCATGATCTCATAGGCCTTGGCTTGGTCCTTGGCGATCATGTCGAGCGCCTCGTAGTAGCTGTCGGCGAGCGCCTTGGCGGCCTTGGGGTTCTCGGCGAGGAATTTCGGCGTGCAGCCGAAGGTGTCCATCACCATCGGATAATCCAGGGTGGTGGCGATGATCTTGCCCTTGTCAGGGGCAGCTCGGACGGTCGACAGATACGGCTCGTAGGTCATCGCCGCATCGTTCTGGCCGGAGACGAAGGCCTGCGCAGCGGCGGCCGGCTCCAGGTTCACGATGGTGACGTCCTTCACCGTGAGGCCGTTCTTCTTGAGCATCCAGGCCAGCCCGAAATAGGGCGAGGTGCCGGGCGCGGATGCTGCGACGGTCTTGCCCTTGAGGTCCTTGATGGAGGCGATGTCGTTGCGCACGGCCATGCCGTCGGCGCCGTAGCTCTTGTCGAGCTGGAAGATCTGCTTGGTGGCGACGCCGTTGGCGTTCCAGGAGATCCAGGTCTCGACCGTGGTCGCCGCGCACTGCACGTCTCCAGCGGCGATGGCGAGGTGGCGATCCTTCTGCGGGATCTTCTTGATGGTGACGTCGAGGCCGTTCTTCTTGAAGATGCCGGCTTCCTTCGCCAAGGTCAGCGGCGCAAAACCGGTCCAGCCGGAAATGCCGATACCGACCTTGACGTCGTCGGCATAGGCGGTCGTCGAGGCCAGGAGCGCGGCAGTTACTGCGAGTAGCCCAAATCTGCGCATCGTCATCGTCCTTTGCTGTGAGAAGAAAGCCCTTCGTGCGGCTCGCAGCCGTGATGGCTGCGATCTCCGCTCATCTCTGCAAGCGTGCTTGCAAATCCCATGCTCAGTTCGGGCGCGGGTGAGCTGTCTCATTCGCTGCCCCTGAACCGCGCCACGAGGCGATGCTGCTCGCCGGGATAGATCAGCCTGACAGCCGTGAGCGGCTGCCCCTTGCGCCAGGTGTGGCGCTCGATCACGAGGCAGGGTGCGCCGACCGCGATGTCGAGGCCTTCGGCGATTGCGTCGTCGGCGACGATGGCGCTGATCGCGTGCTCCGCCTCGGTCCAGGGCACGTGATGCAGCAGCCAGGAGCCCGGTGGATCGATCTTGAAATTGGCCTTCGCGGCATCGGGTACGGCGTCGAGATCGATCAGCCGGTCCTCGATCGCGAACGGGACGTTGTCGGCGCTGTGCCGGCAGCGGATCGCGATGACCTTGCACGGTGTCTTGACGCCGAGGCGCTCACGATCGGCGGCGTTGGCGGTGCGGCGCGTCGATGAGATCAGTTCATAGCCATAGGCGCGGCCGAGCGCGCTGATCTCGGCGCGGATGTCGGGGATCTTCAGCACCGCCGACAGGAACTGCGGACGCCGCACGAACGTTCCGGCACGGCGACGCCGCTCGATCAGGTCGGCCTGGGCGAGCTCCGATAGTGCCTTGTTCACGGTCATGCGTGAGCAGCCGTAATGCTCCATGATCTCGTGCTCGAACGGGATGCGGTGGCCGGGCGGCCATTCGCCGGTGAGGATGCGGCGCTCGATGTCCTGCCGGATCGTCTTGTAGAGCGTGCCGGCTCCCGGCTTGGCGCTGTCATCGGCGAGGCTCATGCGAGCAGCCTCCGCACCGCCGTGTTAAAGCCGCGCCTTGCCGCCTCGCGCGACCGATGATGGCCTCCCTGCACGACCTTGGCGCCGCCGGCCCAGACACAATCGATGGCGCCGTGCGACGTCGCGAAGATCCAGCCGTCGAGCAGCGCATCGCGCGTTCGCCCTGCGAGCGACGGATGCGACAGATCGAGCGTGAGGATGTCGGCGCGGCCGCCGACCTGCAGGCCGGCGAGCGGTTGCGCCAGCGCCTGTGCACCGCCAGCGAGAGCGGCATCCAAGAGCGTGCGGCCTGTCGACGCATCCGGACCTGACGTCAGCACGTTGCGCTCACGATGCGTCAGCCGCTGGCCGTATTCGAGCTGGCGCAACTCGTCGCTCACGCCGACCAGCACGTTCGAGTCGGTCCCGACGCCGATGCGCCCACGCGCGCGCAGATAGTCGCGTGCCGGGAAGATGCCGTCGCCGAGGCTGGCTTCGGTGACCGGGCAAAGGCCCGCCGTCGCGCCGCTCCTCGCAAGCGCCGCGGTTTCGTCCGCCGTCATATGCGTCGCGTGGATCAGGCACCAGCGGTCATCGACGTCGTGATGATCCAGCAGCCATTGCACCGGGCGCTGGCCGGACCAGGCGAGGCAGTCCTCGACCTCCTTCACCTGTTCGGCGGCGTGAATGTGGATCGGGCCACCCTCGGCGAGCGGCAGCAGCGCGGCCAGTTCATCCGGCGCGACCGCCCGCAGGCTGTGTGGCGCGATGCCGAGATTGGCGCCATGAAGCGAGCTGATCGCCTTGCGGGAGGCCGTCAGCAGTTTGGCGAACTGATCGATATCGCAGATGAAGCGCCGCTGGCCGTCATGCGGCGCCGCGCCGCCAAAGCCGCCATGCGCGTAGAAGCTCGGTAGCAGGGTCAGGCCGATGCCGGATGTCTGGGCCGCCGCGGCGATGCGCCCCGCCATCTCGGAGACATCGGCGTAAGGCGTACCGTCGCGATCGTGGTGCAGATAATGGAATTCACCGACCCGCGTGAAGCCGCGCTCCAGCATCTCGACATAGAGCAGGACCGCGACCGCCTCGACATCCTCGGGGCGCATCGACAGGGCGAAACGGTACATCGTCTCGCGCCAGGTCCAGAACGTATCCGTCGAGTGGCCGCTGATCTCGGCAAGCCCGGCCATGCCGCGCTGGAACGCGTGGCTGTGCAGGCTGGCGATGCCGGGGATCGCGACCTCATGTTGCTCGTCGTCGGAGGTCGGAGGCACGCCGGCGGATACCGACTCGATTGCGCCATTGCTGATGACGACCTGCACGTCCTCGGCCCACCCCCTGGGCAGAAGCGCGGATGCGAAGTGCAGTGACGCCATGATCGATAAGCCCGCTGGACAGGACGGCGGAGCTAAGTTTATGTATAGACATATCGCCCGTCAAGCTTTCGTGAAGGGGGAGGCAGCATGGCCCAGCGTTTCGACCGGATCTGGCAGAATGCGCGGATCGCGACCTTGTGCGAGGGGCAGCCGGGCCTCGGCGTGATCGAGCAGGGCGTGATCGCTGCACGCGATGGCCGCATCGCCTTTGCCGGTCCGCAATCGGAGTTTCCGGCAGATGGAGATGCGCTCGAGCGCATCGATTGCGAGGGACGCTGGATCACGCCGGGTCTCGTCGACTGCCACACCCATCTTGTCTTTGGAGGCGACCGTGCGCACGAGTTCGAGCTGCGGCTCGCCGGCGCGAGCTATGAGGAGATCGCGCGTGCCGGCGGTGGCATCGTGTCCACCGTCGCGGCGACGCGCGCCGCCAGCGAACAGGAATTGATCGCCCGCGCGCTGCCGCGGCTCGATGCGCTACTCGCCGAAGGCGTCACGACGATCGAGATCAAATCCGGCTATGGCCTGGAGGCCGCGACAGAGCTGCGACAATTGTCCGCAGCCCGCGCGCTCGGCAGCCAGCGGCCGGTCAGCGTGCGCACCAGCTTTCTCGGCGCGCATGCGTTGCCGGTCGAAGCCGGTGGCGACAAGGACCGCTACATCGACCTCGTCTGCAACGAGATGCTGCCGGCGGTTGCCAGGTCAGGCCTCGCCGATGCGGTCGACGCATTCATGGAAAATATCGCTTTCTCCGCTGCGCAGACATCGCGCGTGTTCGCGGCGGCCAAGGCGCTCGGCCTGCGGGTCAAGCTGCATGCCGATCAGTTGTCGAACCTCGGCGGCGCCGCGCTCGCGGCCGAGTTCGGCGCGCTGTCCGCCGATCATCTCGAGCATACCGACGAGGCTGGTGCCGCGGCGATGGCTCGGGCCGGGACGGTCGCCGTGCTGCTTCCCGGAGCGTTCTACTTCATCCGCGAGACGCAGAAGCCGCCGGTCGAGCTGTTTCGCAAGCACGGCGTAAAGCTCGCGCTGGCGACCGACTGCAATCCGGGCTCGTCGCCGCTGACCTCGTTGCTGCTGACCATGAACATGGCGGCGACCTTGTTCCGGATGACGGTCGATGAATGCATCGCCGGCGTCACGCGCGAAGGCGCCCGGGCCTTGGGCTTGCTGGCCGAGACCGGCACGCTGGAGGCCGGCAAGTGGTGCGATCTTGCGATCTGGGACATCGGCCGTCCCGCGGAGTTGGTCTACCGCATGGGCTTCAACCCGCTGCACCGGCGCGTGTGGAGGGGCCAATGAGCGCGATCATCGCAGAGCCCGGCCACGTCAGCCTCGATGATCTTGTGCGCGTCTACACCGGCGCGTCGCTCATGCTGGATTCGGCGTATTGGCCGCGTGTCGAAGCGGCAGCAGGGATCGTGGCGAAGGCGGCGCAGGGCGCCGAGCCGGTCTATGGCATCAACACCGGCTTCGGAAAGCTGGCTTCCAAGCGCATCCCGCCTGACCAGACGGCCCAGCTCCAGCGCAATCTCATTCTCTCGCATTGCTGCGGCGTCGGCCCCGCGACGCCTGAGCCGGTGGTGCGGCTGATGATGGCGTTGAAGATCATCTCGCTCGGTCGCGGCGCCTCCGGCGTGCGCTGTGAGATCATCGAACAGTTGCAGGCGATGCTGGCGCGCGGCGTATCGCCCTTTGTGCCGCAGCAGGGCTCGGTCGGCGCCTCCGGCGATCTCGCGCCGCTCGCGCATATGACCGCCGTCATGATCGGCGAAGGCCAGGCCTTCGTCGACGGCCGGCTCGTGCCGGGCCGCGAGGCGCTGGCGCGCGCCGGCCTCACGCCGGTTACGCTCGGGCCGAAGGAAGGGCTGGCGCTGATCAACGGCACGCAGTTCTCGACGGCCTATGCGCTCGCCGGCCTGTTCCGCGCGCATGATCTGCTCAACGCTGCCCTGGTGATGGGCGCACTGTCGGTCGATGCGGCGATGGCTTCGACGGCGCCGTTCCGGCCCGAAATTCAGGCGCTGCGCGGTCATCCCGGCCAGATCGCAGCCGGCCGCGTGCTCACCGAACTGCTCGACGGCAGCGCCATACGGCTGTCGCATCTCGAAGGCGACGAGCGCGTGCAGGATCCCTATTGTCTGCGCTGCCAGCCGCAGGTCGCCGGCGCCGCGCTCGATCTGCTGACGCAGGCCGCGCGTACGCTCGTCACCGAGGCTAATGCCGTTACCGACAATCCGCTGGTGCTGGCCGACACCGGCGAGATCATCTCTGGTGGCAATTTCCACGCCGAGCCGGTGGCGTTTGCCGCCGACCAGATCGCGCTGGCATTGTCCGAGCTCGGCGCGATCAGCGAGCGGCGCATCGCGACGCTGGTCGATCCCGCGCTGAACTTCGGCCTGCCGCCGTTCCTGACGCCGGAGCCGGGCCTGAACTCCGGCTTCATGATCGCCGAGGTGACGGCCGCGGCGCTGTTCGCCGAGAACAAGCAGCGCGCGCTGCCGTGCTCGATCGACTCGACGCCGACCAGCGCCAACCAGGAAGACCACGTCTCGATGGCTGCACATGCGGCGCGCCGACTGTACGACATGGCCGACAATCTCGCTGCTATCATCGGCATCGAGCTGCTCGTCGCCGCCCAAGGCATCGAGCTGCGAGCGCCGCACGGCACCAGCGCGGCGCTGTCTGCCGTCATTGCCGCGCTTCGCGCGCATGTGCCGGCGCTGGTGCACGACCGCTACATGGCCGACGATCTCGCCAAGGCGGCCGCGCTCGTCGGTGGCGGTGTGTTGGCCACGGTTGCAACGCATGCACTCGGACGCGATCCGTTTCCCAAGCTTGGATGAGAGGGACCCATGAACCGACGCCTGGACAACGAACGGGTGATCCGCGCCCCCATTGGCAGCGACATCAGCGCCAAGAGCTGGCTCACCGAAGCGCCCTTGCGCATGCTGATGAACAATCTCGATCCTGATGTGGCGGAGAAGCCGAGCGAACTGATCGTCTATGGCGGCATCGGCCGCGCCGCGCGCGACTGGGACAGCTTTGATCGCATCGTCGCTTCCTTGCGCAAGCTCGAGGCGGATCAGACCCTGGTCGTGCAGTCGGGCAAGCCGGTCGGCATCTTCCGCACCCATCCGGATGCGCCGCGCGTCTTGATCGCCAACTCCAACATCGTGCCGCATTGGGCGACGCTCGATCACTTCAATGCGCTCGATAGAATGGGCCTGATGATGTACGGCCAGATGACGGCCGGCTCCTGGATCTATATCGGCAGCCAGGGCATCGTCCAGGGCACCTATGAGACATTCGTCGAAGTCGGCCGCCGTCACTACAACGGTGATCTCTCCGGCAAGTGGATTCTGACCGCGGGCCTCGGCGGCATGGGCGGCGCACAGCCGCTTGCGGCGACCATGGCCGGCGCCTCGATGCTCGCCGTCGAATGCCAGCCGAGCCGCATCGAGATGCGGCTGCGCACCGGCTATCTCGATCGCCAGGCCACGACGCTCGACGAGGCGCTGGCGTTGATGGCCGACGCCGCGACGACCAAGAAGGCGGTGTCGGTCGGCCTGCTCGGCAATGCCGCCGAGATCTTCCCCGAGCTCGTGCGTCGTGGCGTGCGGCCGGATATCGTCACCGACCAGACCAGCGCGCATGATCCGATCAACGGCTATCTGCCGAAGGGCTGGACTCTCGCAGAGTGGGAAGCCAAGCGTGCTTCGGAGCCGAAGGCGGTCGAGCAGGCGTCGAAGACGTCGATGGTCGGCCACGTCCAGGCCATGCTCGATTTCCACGCCATGGGCATCCCGACGCTCGACTACGGCAACAACATCCGCCAGATGGCGAAGGACATGGGCCTCGCCAATGCCTTCGACTTCCCGGGTTTCGTGCCGGCCTATATTCGCCCGTTGTTCTGCCGCGGCGTCGGCCCGTTCCGCTGGGCGGCGCTGTCCGGCGATCCCGAGGATATCTACAAGACTGACGCCAAGGTGAAGGAGCTGCTGCCCGACAACAAGCACCTGCACAACTGGCTCGACATGGCGCGGCAGCGCATCAAGTTCCAGGGCCTCCCCGCACGGATCTGCTGGGTCGGGCTCGGCGATCGCCATCGCCTCGGCCTCGCCTTCAACGAGATGGTGGCGCGCGGCGAAGTCAAGGCGCCGATCGTGATCGGCCGCGACCATCTCGATTCGGGCTCGGTGGCGAGCCCGAACCGCGAGACCGAGGCGATGAAGGACGGCTCGGATGCGGTGTCGGACTGGCCGCTGCTCAACGCACTGCTCAATTGTGCGAGCGGCGCCACATGGGTGTCGTTGCATCATGGCGGCGGCGTCGGCATCGGCTATTCGCAGCATGCCGGCATGGTGATCGTCGCCGACGGCACGGCGGACGCTGCGCGGCGGCTGGAACGCGTGCTGTGGAACGACCCGGCGACCGGCGTGATGCGCCACGCCGATGCCGGCTATGAGGACGCCATCGCCTGCGCCGAGGCCAATGGTCTCGATCTGCCGAGCCTCGTCCGTTAAGCGCTGATGGGTTGAAGAGCGACCCCTGATTGTGGTCTCATGCTGGCAACGCGGCGGGAACGCGTCGCGGCGCAGGGGACGCTCATGGGAATCGCCTTTCCGTTCTCGGCCATCGTCGGCCAGGACGAGATGAAGCTGGCGCTGATGATCGCTGCTGTCGATCCCAAGGTCGGTGGCGTGCTGGCCTTTGGCGATCGCGGCGCCGGAAAATCCACCGCGGTGCGGGCGCTCGCCGCGCTCTTGCCGCCGATGAGCGCCGTGATCGGCTGTCCCTATCAATGCGATCCGGCCGACGTCGCTGCGCAATGTGCCGCGTGTCGCGCGCGCTCCAAGCCGAGCGGCAAGACAAAGAAGCCGGCGGCGTTGAAGGCGCACCAGGTGCCGGTTCCGGTCATCGACCTGCCGCTCGGCGCCACCGAGGACCGCGTCGTCGGCGCGCTCGATCTCGAGCGTGCGCTGGCTCATGGCGAGAAATCGTTCGAGCCGGGGCTGCTCGCGCGCGCCAATCGCGGCTTTCTCTATATAGACGAGGTCAATCTGCTGGAGGATCATCTCGTCGATCTCCTGCTCGACGTCGCCGCGTCAGGCGAGAACGTGGTCGAGCGCGACGGTCTCAGTATCCGCCATCCCGCCCGCATCGTGCTGGTCGGCACCGGCAATCCGGAGGAGGGCGAGTTGCGGCCGCAATTGCTCGATCGCTTTGGCCTCTCGGTCGAGGTCAAGACGCCCAATGATCTGCCGACGCGCATCGAGGTGGTCAAGCGGCGCGATGCCTTCGAGACCGATCCCAGCGCCTTCGTTGCGCATTGGGAGAAGGAGGAGGCGAAGCAGCGCAAGCGTATCCTCGCGGGCCGTGAGCACATCGGAGCGGTCAAGGTCGCCGATCGTGAGCTCGAGCAGGCCGCACGCCTCTGCATGGCGCTCGGCACCGATGGCCTGCGTGGCGAACTCACCTTGATGCGGGCGGCGCGCGCGGTAGCGGCGCTGGAGGGCGCAAAGGCGGTCGATGACCGCCATCTGAAGACGGTCGCGCCGATGGCGTTGCGACACCGTCTCAGGCGCAATCCGCTCGACGATTCCGGCTCGTCGGTGCGGGTCGAGCGCGCGCTCGACGAGCTGTTCGCGCCGTGAGCGATGGCGCCGCGATCTGGGCCGATGCGATGATCGCGGCCGCTCTGGCCGCGATCGACCCGTCCGCGTCGGTGCTGCTGCGTGCGGGCGCAGGTCCGGTGCGCGAGCAGTGGCTGGAGCTGTTGCACGAGCTGATGCCGCCGTCGACACCCTTGCGCAAGCTGCCGCCGTCGATCTCGGACGATCGCCTGCTTGGCGGCCTCGATCTCGCCGCGACGTTGCAGGCGGGGCGGCCGGTGCTGCAACGTGGGCTGCTCGCCGATGCCGATGGCGGCGGGCTGATCGCCGTGATGGCCGAGCGCATGTCGCGGTCGACGGTCGCACATCTCTGTGTTGCCGTCGACACCGGGGCTATCAGCATCGAGCGCGATGGCATGTCGCTGCGCGCACCGGCTCGGCTCGGACTGATTGCGCTCGACGAGGGCATCGGTGATGAGCGCGTGTCGCCTGCCTTGGCCGACCGCCTGGCCTGCCATCTCGATCTCAGCAAAGTTGCGCGCGTCGATCTCGGCGAGAGCCTGTTCAAATCGTCGGACATCGCAGCAGCGCGTGCGCGGCTGCCGCAGGTCCGTTCGTCGGACGACGCGATCGCGGCGCTGACGATGACGGCCTGCGCGCTCGGCATCGACTCGCTGCGCGCGCCGCTGCTCGCCTGTCGCGTCGCGCGCATCGCAGCGGCCCTTGATGGTGAGGTCGAAGTCGCCGAAGCGCACATCGCCTGCGCCGCGCGGCTGGTGCTGGCGCCGCGCGCCACCCGGCTGCCCGCAGCGGATGACGAGACTGAGAACAGCGAGGCGCCGGAGCCCGAGAATGAGTGGGCCGAGAGTGAGGACGACGACCGCAGCGAGGACGGTTCGCTCGAGGATCGCGTGGTCGAAGCGGCGCAGGCGGCCATTCCAGTCGACCTGCTGAAGCGGCTGCAAGAGGAACGCGCGACCCGCGTCCGCAGCAGCAGCGTCAGCAAGCAGGGCACCGCTCAGAAGGTGCCGAAGCGCGGCCGTCCGATTGGCGCGCGTCGCGGCGAATGGCGCGCCGGCGCGCGGCTCAACGTGCTCGAGACCTTGCGCGCGGCAGCGCCGTGGCAGCCGCTGCGGCGGCGGACGCAACATTCCGGCAAGAGTGGCCGGCTGATCGTGCACAAGGACGACATTCGGATCACCCGCTTCAAGCAGCGCTCGGGCACCACGACCATCTTCGTCGTCGATGCTTCCGGCTCCTCGGCCTTGCAGCGGCTTGCGGAAGTGAAGGGCGCCGTCGAGCTGCTGCTGGCCGAATGCTACATTCGCCGCGACGAGGTCGCGCTGATCGCGTTCCGCGGCAGGGGCGCCGAGCTGCTGCTGCCGCCGACGCGCTCGCTGACGCGCGCCAAGCGCAGCCTCGCGGCGCTGCCCGGCGGCGGCGGCACACCGCTGTCGGCGGCGATCTGGGGCGCAACCGAGCTCGCGCTCGCCGTGAAGGCCAAGGGCCAGACGCCGACGATCGTTTTGATGACCGACGGCCGGGCGAATGTCGCGCGCGATGGCGGCGGCCGCAGCGAGGCCGAGGCGGAGGCGCTGGTGGCCGCACGGCAGCTCGCGTTGACCGGCATTCCGGTCGTGCTGGTCGATTCCTCGCCGCGCCCGCAGGACAAGGCCGCGCAGCTCGCCGGTGCGATGCAGGCGCGTTACGTCGCGCTGCCTCATGCGGATGCCGTACGGTTGTCGCAGGCCGTCATGGCGCAAGCCGGCCGCGGCTGATGGCGGTGGAACCCCCGGCGTCAAGCTGCGTTCCCAACGGCGACTGACAAGAGGATCGGTCATCGCTATGCTCACCCACTCGTATGGCAGCGCTTGCCTGCCGTCGCCCGATATCGTCACACAGGAGCACGCCATGCAGGTCGCCTCGACCACACAGAGTGATCATGCGGCTGACACGCGCGCTGTGACGATGCCGCCGCCGCTTGCAGCGCCAAGCTTCGAACTCGCCGATCTGCGTACGGGCCGCATCACCTGCTATGGCGACGGCCCCGCCGCCCCGGCGGAGCAGCGGCCGCTGCTCTTGATTCACAGCGTCAACGCCGCGGCGACGGCCTACGAGATGAAGCCGCTGTTCGAGCACTACCGCCAGACGCGTCCGGTCTATGCGCTCGACCTGCCGGGCTTCGGCCTGTCGGACCGCGCCGACCGCATCTATACGCCGCGCATCATGACCGATGCGATTCTGCTCGCCACGAACGAAATTCGCCGCCGTCATGGCGACGTCGCGATCGACGCGATCGCGTTGTCGCTCGGCTGCGAGTTCGCCGCGCGCGCCGGCACCGAGGCGCCGAACCTGTTTCGCACTTTGGCGCTGCTCAGCCCGACCGGCTTCGATCGCCGCGCCGAGGCCGCGGCCGAGTCGGCGGGCACCAAGGACACGACCCGCGCCATGCCGTGGGTCCGCAACATCCTCAACGTCCCGCTGTGGAAGCACGGCTTCTTCACCCTGCTGACCTCGCGCGCCAGCATTCGTTTCTTCCTGCAGAAGACCTTCGGCCGCAAGGACATCGACGAGGGGCTGCTGGAGTATGACTACATCACGACCCATCAGCCCGGCGCCGAGAACGCGCCGTATTCGTTCGTCTCCGGCTATCTGTTCAGCACCAATGCCCTGAAGCTCTACCAGGCACTGGCGATGCCGGTCTGGATGGTGCATGGCGTGCGCGGCGATTTCGTCGACTATCACGGCAAGCACGCCGTCGCGGCTCTGCTCAACTGGCAGATCGAGGTGATGCAGACCGGCGCGATGCCGCATTTCGAACAGCTTGATAAAGTCGTCGCCAGCTACGATGATTTCCTGACGCGCGCGGCCGATCGTTGACGATGCCGGCGGCGTCCAACCGCGTGGGCCGGCATGAGCGACAAGCCGAACTGGAGCGTCGACGGCAGCGACTGGCCCAACCGCGCAGCCAGCCGCTTCGTCGAGGCCGCGGGCCTGCGCTGGCATGTTCAGATCATGGGCGAGGGGCCCGTTGCGCTGCTCGCCCATGGCACGGGAGCCGCGACCCATTCCTGGCGCGATCTCGCGCCGCTGCTCGCCAGGCACTTCACCGTCGTCGCGCCGGATCTCTCCGGCCACGGCTTCACCTCCACGCCGCATGGGCGGCGGCTGTCGCTCGACGGCATGTCGCGCGATCTCGCTGGCCTCTGCGAGAAGCTTGCGATCGCGCCTGAAATCGCGATCGGCCATTCCGCGGGCGCGGCGATCCTGACGCGCATGACGCTCGACAATCTCATCAGGCCGAAGCTGATCGTCAGCCTCAATGGCGCCTATCTGCCGTTCGGCGGCGCGGCCGCGCAGTTCCTGTCGCCGCTCGCCAAGATGATGGCGCTCAATCCGCTGGTGCCGCGGCTGTTCGCCTGGCGGGGCCGCGATCCGGCGGCGGTGCATCGGCTGCTGAAGGGCACTGGCTCGACGATCGACGCGACAGGCGAGCGGCTGTATCGGCGGCTGGTCGGCAGCCCCGGCCATGTCGGCGCCGCGCTCGAGATGATGGCGAACTGGGACCTGCATCCGCTTGGCCGCGAGCTGCCGCGGTTGAAGACCGCGCTGCTTCTGGTCGCGGCCGCGAATGATCGCGCCATCCCGCCAGACGTCGCGCGTCGCGTCCAGCGATTGGTGCCCCAGGCGCAGCTCGAACTCATTGAGGGCCTTGGTCATTTGGCCCATGAGGAGCAGCCGGCCAGGATCGCGGGCCTGATCGTCAACGCCGCCGAGCGCGCGGGCGTCCTTGCAGCGCAACAGGAAACGTCCAGTTAAGTTGACATTTTTGGCTGGCGAAAACGTCAATTTCGATTTACGCTTTCGTCGATGCTCGACGTCTCCACCATCAAGGCCGCTGTCCCGGCTGTGCTCGGAGACCGGCCGCATGCGGTCGTGATCGGCTCCGGCTTCGGCGGCCTCGCCGCAGCGGTCCGGCTCGGTGCGCGCGGTTTTCGCGTCACGGTCTACGAGCAGCTCGATGCGCCCGGCGGCCGCGCCTATGTGCATCGCCAGGATGGCTTCACCTTCGATGCCGGCCCGACCATCGTCACCGCGCCGTTCCTGTTCGAGGAGCTGTGGCAGCTGTGCGGTCGGAAGATGTCCGACGACGTCACGCTCAAGCCTATCTCCCCATTCTATCGCATCCGCTTCGACGACGGCACCGTGTTCGACTGCTCGGGCGACCCGGCCGAGATGCGCGCCGAGGTGGCGCGGCTGGCACCCGGCGACGTCGATGGCTACGAGCGCTTCATGAAGGCGAGCGAGGCGATCTTCAGAAAGGGTTTTGAGGAGCTTGGCGACGTGCCGTTCCTGTCGTTCATGGACATGGCAAAGATCGCGCCGGCGATGATCAAGCTGCGGAGCTTTCGCTCGGTCTATGGCCTCGTCTCGCACTACGTCCGCGACGAGCGGCTGCGCGTCATCCTCAGCTTCCATCCGCTGCTGATCGGCGGCAACCCGTTCACGACCACGTCGATCTATTGCCTGATCGCCTATCTCGAACGGCGCTGGGGCGTGCACTTTGCGATCGGCGGCACCGGCGCGCTGGTGACAGGGCTCGTCAGCCTGATCGAGGGGCAGGGCGGCCAGGTGCGCTGCTCGGCGCCCGTGGCCGAGATCACCACGAAGAACGGTGTTGCGACCGGCGTGCGGCTCGCATCCGGTGAGACGATCGCCGCCGATGCAGTCGTCTCCAACGGCTGCGCGGCCTGGACCTACAAGCATCTGCTGCCGAGCGTGCCGCGCCGGCGCTGGACCGATGCGCGCATCGACCGTGCGCGCTACTCGATGAGCCTGTTCGTCTGGTATTTCGGCACGAAGCGCCGCTATGATGACGTTCAGCATCACACCATCCTGCTCGGCCCGCGCTATCGCGGCCTGCTCGACGACATCTTCCGCCGCAAGGTGCTGGCGGATGATTTCAGCCTTTATCTGCATCGCCCCACCGCGACCGATCCGTCACTGGCGCCCGATGGCTGCGATGCTTTCTACGTGCTGTCGCCGGTGCCGCATCAGCAGAGCGGCATCGACTGGGCTTCCGCCGCGGAGCCGTTCCGCAAGCGGATCGAGGCCGCGCTGAGCGACACGCTGCTGCCGGACCTTGCCGGCCAGCTCGTTACGTCGCGGCTGCTGACGCCGGATGATTTCGAGCATCGCCTGTCGTCCTATCGCGGCGCGGCGTTCGGGCTCGAGCCGGTGCTGATGCAGAGCGCCTGGTTCCGGCCGCACAACAAGAGCGAAGAGGTCGAGCGGCTCTATCTGGTCGGCGCGGGCACCCATCCCGGCGCCGGCCTGCCGGGCGTGCTGTCCTCGGCGCGTGTGCTCGATGATCTCGTGCCCGCGCCGCATGAGCTGGAGCGCCGATGAGCTGGCAAACGGACATTGCGATCTGTCGGCGGATGTTGCGGGGCGGATCGAAGACGTTCTTTGCCGCCTCGAAAGTGTTGCCTCGCGCGGTCGGCGATCCCGCCGTCGCGCTCTACGCGTTCTGCCGCGAGGCCGATGATGCGATCGACGGGCCCGACCGACGCGTCGACGCCGTCGAGCTGCTGCACGAACGGCTCGACCGGATCTATCATGGCACGCCGGACGACAGTCCCGTCGATCGCGCGCTGGCCGGCGTCGTGGCGCAGTTCACGATTCCGCGCGCGCTGCCGGAGGCGCTGCTCGAAGGTCTCGCCTGGGATGCGCAGGGCCGCCGCTATGAGACCCTGAGCGACGTGCTCGCCTATGCCGTGCGCGTCGCCGGCACGGTCGGCGTGATGATGTCGCTGCTGATGAATCGGCGCGAGGCCGAGACGATCGGACGCGCCTGCGACCTCGGCATCGCCATGCAGCTCACCAACATTGCCCGCGACGTCGGCGAGGACGCGCGCGCCGGCCGGCTCTATCTGCCGCGGCAATGGCTGCGCGAGGCGGGTCTCGATATCGAGACCTGGCGTGCCGCGCCGTTCTTCGACGACCGCATCGGGCGTGTCACCGCGCGACTGCTCGCGGTCGCCGACGTGTTCTATGCGCGCGCTTCGGCGGGCATCGCCGATCTGCCGTGGAGTTCCCGGCCCGGCATCCATGCGGCGCGGCTGATCTATGCCGAGATCGGCCGCGAGGTCGCACGTGCCGAATTCGATTCGCTGTCGCGGCGCGCATTCGTCTCGATGCCGCGCAAGCTGCAGCTTCTCGGCAAGGCGGCGGTGATGTCGCTGCTGCAGGAGCAGCCGTCGCTGGCGCCGGCGCGGCCGGAGGCGCGCATTTTGATCGAGGCGGTCGTCGCGGCGGATGCGCAGCGCCCGCACGCCATCGCGCCGCCGCGCCGGACTGTTCACGATCGCGCGCTGTGGGTGCTCGACCTGTTCGAGCGCCTGGAGCGACGCGATCAGTTGTTGCGCTCGGGGCGGTCGTCCTAGGGACGCGAGGTCGTCGCCATCAGGCATCAGACGACTCGCGTACGACGGTACGATCGCATTGGCGCGACCAGTGTGGCTCGGCTGCGATGTCATGACACGCGAAGTCATGAGCTGGACACCAGGTGAGACGCGATGAGTGACGCGCCATGAGCGAGATGGGCGGCCTGCTCGAATTCGTCGTAGTCACCATGTGTGTGCTCGGCTGGCTCGTGCTCGAATGGCAAGGCCGCCGCCTCGACCGCCAGCGCGCCGAGCGCGAGGCCAGGGAGCGCGAGGCGGAGAAGCGGTAGGGTGGGGGAGGCGGATTCACGTCTCAAACAGCGATCGACATGGCTTCGCGTTCTCGCGGCAGAGGTTGCCCGAGTCTGCGATGATCTTGTCCCTCGCAAACAGTGCAGAGGGCGCAGGGAATGCCGGGTGAAGGCCTCACCCATGGCCCGCCTGCAGAAAAAATGCAGGCGGCAGGTACCACAGGCAAAGCCGATTCAACCGGCATTCCCTGCGCGACGGTCTTCACGCTTATACGCAGTCTCCCTGGTGCGCCGGGCTTGTTGGCCACCATCACCACGCGGCACATGAGCGCCATCGCGGCTTGATACCAGCGTCGGGGTATCAGGACGCTGCGACTTCACGTCCGCAAGACATCGTTCGTCGGCACCCTCGTCGAAGAGAATGCTGCGATCTCTCGCGGCCATCGCATCCCCACCTCGCGTGTCGTGACGATCGCGCGCTACGCCCCTCTGCGGTGAGGCGGGATGCGCGTAGACAATCATAATTTCAGATAAATAGCAAGAGATTTATTATTATCGGAATCTGTCTCGCTGCATTCCGCCGTCGTTCCGCGACCATTGCAGGTCCGCTGCGCTCGCCAGCGACTGCAGCCAACGTCGCCCCTGTCCCATCCTCACCACCGTGGCATCCGGAACGGCAGCATGGCCTGCACGATCGGCATCTGGAAGCGGTCGAGCGACAGGCTCTCATGCATCACCTCGACATCCTCGCCGTGCAGACGGGCGGCGAGATGGGAGCGCGCGTAAAACGGGGCGTCCTCCAGTGTGTTCACGACGCGCACCGGTGCGTCGGCGTCGGCGCGGGCGCTGCGGTCGACGCGCCACAGCGTCTTGGGCAAAGGCGCCTCCGTGAGCGGCGTGATCGATTCCAGACGGCCCGCGGGGTCGACGTGCAGCGCGAGCGACGCATTGGCGCCGTCGCGTGCGACCGTGTCATACGAGATCACGGTGCCGGTGCGCGTCGCCGCGCGCGACCATTGCCAGCTCTGGAAGTCGCGCTCCAGCGGCGCGTCGCCATGGTTGATGTCGAAATAGCCGTCGCCGCGCCAGCGCAGATCCGGATGATCGAAATCGACCGACACGCGGCAGCAGGGCGCGATCGGCTGCCAGCGGTGGCGTCCCTCCGCATCGAGCGTGAACGCGATCTCGTTCAGCGCCGTCGGCACGACGCGGACGCGACCGCGCAGTGGCAGCGGCCAGGGCACGCTGACCTCGCTGATCTCGATGGTGAGCTCGCGGCCGTTCCAGGCGAGGCTGCTCGGACCGAGCCCGAGGCTGGCAGATTCGCGCGTGATCGCGCCGCGGCCGCGCTCGGTCATGGCCCAGCGCCGCGCACGCGCGCCGTAGAGCGCAACGTTGAGCGCACAGTGATTTTCGGGATCGGCCGCTCGCCGCCGCCGCGCCCACGCGTAGTACGGCGAGAACACGCTGCCGACGAAGGCGATGAGCGTGATGCCGAATCGCCCGTCATCGCTCAGCGCGTCGACGTACCACCATGCATAGCCGTCTTCCGGGACAATGCGGTCGAAGCGAGGTCCGCGATCGCCCGTGCAGCGGCCATCCGGCCCGACAGCGCCGCCATCGGCACGCCCGGTCCCGGATGCGCGCTGCCCCCCGCCACGTAGAGCCCCGGCAGCTTCGTCGGCGCGCCCGGCCGCTGGAACGATGCCATCCAGCCGTGCGAGCTGCGGCCGTACAGCGCGCCCCCCGTGCCCGGAAACATCCGGTTGAAGTCCGTCGGCGTCGTCACGCGGGTCAATTCCGGCGTCGTCGCGATGCTGAGGCCGCAGCGCTGCAACAGGTCGAAGGTCTGGCGGGCACATTGGCTGATCTCCGAGGAAGCAAAGCTGTGATGGTCACCGGTGGCGGCGGCGTTGATCAGCACGAACAGCGGCTCGCTCGTCGCAGCCTCGCGCGGCTGGTCGTCGCGCGCCTGCGCGCAGACATAGACGGTCGGCTCCTGCGGCATCGTGCGACGGTCGATCAACTGCTCGAACTCGGCGCGGGAGTCGCGCGAGAAGAACACGTTGTGACGCAACAGCGGAAAGCCGTCGGCGCGCGCCATGCAGCTCCAGGTCATCGCCGAGAGCGAGCGCGCCGATTCCGGGATGGCGGGGAGGGCTCGCGCCGCCTCGGGTCCGAACAGGCCCTGCGCCAATGCCGCGACGTCGGCGGTGGCGATGACGGCGTCGGCGGCGATCTGCTCGCCATTGGCGAGCCGCACGCCCGCAGCGCGGCCGGCGTTCGTCGCGATGCCCGCGACCTCGGCGTCATAGCGGATGGTGACGCCGTGGCGCCGCGCCAGCGCCGCGAGGCACGCGGCGAGCTCGTGCATGCCGCCGTCGATCAGCCAGACGCCGGACTGCTCGACATGGGCGACCAGCATCAGCGTCGCCGGCGCATGGAACGGCGACGAGCCGCAATAGGTCGCGTAGCGGCCGAACAATTGCTGCAGTCGGGCATCGCGGAAATAGCCGCCGAGCGCCTTCCACAGCGTCTGGAATGGGCGGATCGCGGTGAGGTCGCGAAAGCCGGCGGTGCGCAGCAGATGCGTCATGCTCGGCGCCGGCGTGCGGATGAACGGATCGCGCAGGACCTCGAAGATGCGGCGGGCGTCGCGGCAGAACGCGCGAAAGCCCTCGGCCTCGCTGCGTCCGGCGAAATGGCCGATGGCGTCGGCCGATTGCTCCTCATCGGCGAACAGATCGAGCGTGCGGCGATCGGTCCAGGCGTGGCGAGCGAGAACGTCGAGCGGCGTCAGGGTGAGATGATCGTCGAGTGCGGTGCCGATCTCGGCAAATAGCTCGTCGAACACCCAGCGCATCGTGAACACCGTAGGACCGGAGTCGATGCTGACAGGTCCGATCGCGATCTGGCGCATCTTGCCGCCGGGCGCGGGCGCGCGCTCCAGCACCGTCACCTCGGCGCCGTGCGCGGCGAGCGTGAGCGCAGCGGCCAGCCCGGCGATGCCGGCGCCGACCACGATCAGGCGGGGATCGGCCATTTCCTCGCACCTCCCGTCCGCAGGACCTGACACGGGAAATGTCTAGCATGATTTACATTATGGGTGTAAGTTGTAATTTACATAAGCGAGGACCGGGTGGACCTCGCGGCAGGGGAGGCGGACATGGATGTGGTGGCCCGGATCGAGAAATCCCTCGTCGCAGCGGTCGCTTTGGCCGACCGGCCCGGATGTCCGCCGCGGCTGTCGGCGGCAATGCAGGCCGCAGTGTTTCCCAAGGGCGCGCGGGTCCGGCCCCGGCTCTGTCATGCCGTGGCCGCGGCCTGTGGCGACGACGAGCCCGCGGCGACCGACGCGGCCGGGTCGGCGATCGAGCTGCTGCACTGCGCCTCGCTGGTGCATGACGATCTGCCGTGTTTCGACAACGCGGCGCTGCGACGCGGGCGGCCCTCGGTGCATGCCGCGTTCGGCGAGCCGCTCGCGGTGCTCGCGGGCGACGCGCTGATCGTGCTCGCCTTCCAGACGCTGGCCAAGTCGCGCTGCTCGCCGCTGCGGCTGGCGCAGCTGATCGCGACCATCGGCGATGCCGTCGGCGTACCGCATGGCATCTCGGCTGGACAAGCCTGGGAATGCGAGCCGCAGATCGATCTGTCGCGCTATCACCGCTCGAAGACCGGCGCGCTGTTTGCGGCGGCCACCGTGTCGGGTGCCGCTGCGGCAGGGCATGAGAATCCGGAAGCGTGGCGCACGCTCGGCGAGACCATTGGCGAGGCCTATCAGGTCGCCGACGACATTCGCGATGCCGCCAGTGACGAAGAGGAGGCGGGCAAGCCCGTTGGCCAGGACGCCGCGCATGGCCGGCCCAACGCCGTGCTGATCTATGGGCTCACCGGCGCCGTCAGCTATCTGCACGATCTCGTCGCCGACGGCATCCGCACCATGCCGCCCTGCGCCCACGCGCACGAGCTGCGCGTCCTGATGGAGCAGGAAGCCAAGCGCCTCGTGCCGCGCCGCCTGGCGGCGTCGGCGGCGTGATTGTTCGGCCGCATGGGATGGCGACGGTCTCACCACACGAGCGTTGCTCACCCTCCCCTGGAGGGGGAGGGTCGACGCGCGCGAAGCGCGCGGCGGGGTGGGGTGACAGCCCATCCGCGCGCGCAGTGCCGGTGATACCCCGCAGGCTTAGGCAGGCGCAGCGAAGAGCATCGGGACTCATAAGCACCAATTTCCGAGCCCACCCCACCCCGCCGCGCGCTTCGCGCGCGGCGACCCTCCCCCTCCAGGGGAGGGTGGGCACCTGCGTGTGTCGAGCCATTCGGACCAATCAACTGCGTCAGCCAGCGCAACCTTCGTGGTTGGAGCCCTAGCGCCATGCCCGGGGCCATCCGCCACAACGCGCCGGCGCCGGTCAGCTTCGGCGATCGCTGGCGCGGCTGGCGGGACGGGCTGCTGGCGAGTGCGGCGTTCCAGCGCTGGGCGGCGGCGTTTCCGTTGACGCGGCCGATCGCGCGCAAGCGTGCCGCGGAGCTGTTCGATCTCTGCGCCGGCTTCGTCTACTCGCAGACCTTGGCGGCCTGCGTGCAGCTCGATCTGTTCGAAGGCTTGCGTTCCGGCCCCCGCGATGTCGCGACATTGGCGTCGCGCGCGGCGATGGCCCCCGACGCGATGCTCAGCCTGTGCGAGGCGGCGTCCGCGCTTCAGCTGCTCGAGCGCCGCGGTGCGGCGCGCTACGGGCTCGGGCCGCTCGGCGCGGCGCTGCTCGGCAATCCCGGCATCGCCGCCATGGTTCGACATCACGCCGCGCTGTATGCCGATCTCACCGATCCCGTGGCGCTGCTGCGCGGACATGACCGCCAGCGCCGGCTCGCACAGTACTGGCCGTATGCGCTGGACAAGACCGGCGATGCGCTGACACCCGACAGCGTCGCGCCCTACACGGCGCTGATGGCGGCGTCGCAGCCGATGATCGCGGACATCGTCCTCGCAGCCTATCCCCTGAGCGGCCACCGTTGCCTGCTCGATGTCGGCGGTGGTGACGGCAGCTTCCTCGCCGCCGCCGCGCGGGCTGCGCCGCAGCTGCAGCTCAAGCTGTTCGATCTGCCGGAGGTCGCCGCGATCGCGCAGGAGCGTCTCGCCAAGGCCGGCCTGGCCGATCGCGTCACGACCACGGCCGGCAGCTTCTACGATGATGCGCTCCCGACCGGCGCGGACGTGATCTCGCTGATTCGTGTCGTGCACGATCACGACGACGACGCCGTGGCGCGGTTGCTCGCGAAGGTGCGCGCCGCCTTGCCTGACGATGGCGTGCTGCTGCTGGGCGAGCCGATGCGCGAGGCGGCCGGCGGGGCCGACGGCGTCAGCGCCTATTTCGAGATCTATCTCCGCGCGATGGGACAGGGGCGGCCGCGCAGCGCCGCCCGCTTGCGCGACCTGCTCCAGGCGGCGGGTTTTTCGCAGGTGCGAGTACTTCGTACGCGAATTCCGCTGATCGCAAGCGTGATTGTCGCGAAAAGCTGACACCCGGACTGTAAATAAATATTGACACTTCTTTCAGTCAGGCTAACCTGACACCCGTAACTAAGCGGGCGTCGCCGGGGAGTTGGGCTATGGACGCGATCGCCGTCGTACTGGGGAGGCCGAGGCAATTGTCGCTGCAGCACCTGCTGCTCGCAGACGTCCCGGACTGCCTGACCGTCGACATCGAATGGAGCGCGATCAGCACCGGCACCGAACGGCTGCTGTATGAAGGCCGCATGCCGCAGTTTCCCGGCATGGGCTATCCGCTCGTGCCGGGCTACGAGGCGGTGGGCCGCGTCGCGCACGCCGCCCCGCATTCCGGTTTTCGCAAAGGCGAGCGCGTGTTCGTGCCGGGCGCGGCGCGCTGCTTCGGCGAGATCAGGAGCCTGTTTGGCGCCGCCGCCTCGCGCCTCAACGTTCCCGCGCAGCGCATTGTTGCGATCGATGAAACGACCGGCGAGCGCGGCGTGCTGCTGGCGCTGGCGGCCACCGCCTATCATGCATTGTCAATCGGTGGTGACGGCCAGGCCGAATGCGTGGTTGGCCATGGCGTGCTCGGCCGTCTGCTGGCGCGGCTGATCGTGGCGATGGGCGGCGATCCGCCCGTGGTGTGGGAGAGCAATCCGGAGCGCGCCGTTGGCGCGACGGGCTATCGCGTCATCGATCCCGCAGAGGACAGCAGACGCGACTATCGCCTGATCTTCGATGCCAGCGGCGATGCCGGCCTGCTCGACAGCCTCATTGCTCGCCTGGCGCCACGTGGCGAGATCATCCTCGCCGGCTTCTACAGCGCGCCGCTCTCCTTCTCCTACCCTCCGGCCTTCATGCGCGAGGCGGCGATCCGCGTCGCCGCCGAATGGAAGCACGAGGATCTGCTCGCGGTGCGCAATCTCATCGACACCGGCAGGCTGTCTCTGGACGGGCTGATCACGCACCATGCCGACGCTCTGTCCGCGGAGAGCGCCTACCGGACCGCGTTCGACGATCCGTCATGTCTCAAAATGGTCTTGGACTGGAGAGCTGCAGCATGAATGCCCCGACCAAGATCAGTGCCGAAATTAGTGAGATGACCGATGCCCTGCGCGCCGAAGCGGCGATCGAGCCGGATGCGCCGTCGACGGCTGCACCGAAGAAGGCCACGCAGATCATCGCGATCTACGGCAAGGGCGGCATCGGCAAGAGTTTCACGCTCGCCAACCTGTCCTACATGATGGCCCAGCAGGGCAAGAAGGTGCTCCTCATCGGCTGCGATCCGAAGAGCGACACCACCTCGCTGCTGTTCGGCGGCAGGGCCTGCCCGACCATCCTCGAGACCTCCTCGAAGAAGAAGCTTGCCGGCGAGGAGGTCAAGATCGGGGACGTCTGCTTCAAGCGCGACGGCGTGTTCGCGATGGAGCTCGGCGGGCCCGAGGTCGGCCGCGGCTGCGGCGGACGCGGCATCATCCATGGCTTCGAGCTGATCGAGAAGCTCGGCTTCCACGATTGGGGCTTCGACTACGTGCTGCTGGACTTCCTCGGCGACGTCGTCTGCGGCGGCTTCGGCCTGCCGATCGCGCGCGACATGTGCCAGAAGGTGATCATCGTCGGCTCCAACGATCTGCAATCGCTCTACGTCGCCAACAATGTCTGCTCGGCGGTGGAGTATTTCCGCAAGCTCGGCGGCAATGTCGGCGTCGCCGGCATCGTCATCAACAAGGACGACGGCACCGGCGAGGCCGCCGCATTTGCCGAGGCGACCGGCATTCCGGTGCTGGCCTCGATCCCGGCGGACGACGACATCCGCCGCAAGAGCGCGAGCTATCAGATCATCGGCCGGCCTGGAACGCCCTGGGCGCCGCTGTTCGAGCATCTCGCCAAGAACGTCGCCGAGGCGCCGCCGCAGCATCCGCACCCACTGACGCATGACGGCCTGCTCGGTTTGTTCAAGGGCTCGGATGTGGGACGCGGCGTCGTGCTGGAGCAGGCGACGCTCGAAGACATGTGTGGCAGCGCCGCGGTGACCAGGCCGTCGCTCGAAGTGATCTACGACAATTTGTGATGGGATCGGCCGGCGAGCGGAATGTAATGCAATGAGCGATCCTGTGGTCCATCAGGCAATGAGCGCGCAGAGCGGCGCAGAGGCAGGCCTCCTGCCGGTGCAGCCCGAGGCGCTCGGCTGTCATGCCGGCAAAGCCGAGCTCAAGAAGGCGGCGGATGCCGCCGGCAAGAGCGAGGTGCTGGCGCGCTATGCCGCGGATTATCCGGCGGGACCGCACGACCAGCCGCAGAGCATGTGTCCGGCGTTCGGCTCGCTGCGCGTCGGCCTGCGGATGCGGCGCACCGCGACCGTGCTGTCGGGCTCGGCCTGCTGCGTCTACGGCCTGACCTTCACCTCGCACTTCTACGGCGCGCGGCGCAGCGTCGGCTACGTCCCGTTCAACTCGGAGACGCTGGTCACCGGAAAACTGTTCGAGGACATCCGTGAGGCGGTCTTCAAGCTGGCCGATCCCGCCAACTACGACTGCGTCGTCATCATCAATCTCTGCGTCCCCACCGCCTCGGGCGTGCCGCTGCAGATCCTGCCGAAGGAGATCAACGGCGTCCGCATCATCGGCATCGACGTTCCAGGTTTTGGTGTGCCGACCCATGCCGAGGCCAAGGATGTGCTCGCCGGCGCGATGCTGAACTACGCGCGCCGCGAGGCGGAGCAGGGCCCGGTGCAGGCGCCGCGGGCGCCACGCGGCGACAAGCCGACCATCACCCTGCTGGGAGAGATATTCCCCGCCGATCCCGTCGGCATCGGCATGATGCTGGCGCCGCTTGGCCTCGCCGCAGGCCCCACCGTGCCGACGCGCGAATGGCGCGAGCTCTATGGCGCGCTGGATTGTGCGGCGGTGGCGGCGATCCACCCGTTCTATACGGCTTCGATCCGCGAGTTCGAGACGGCGGGCCGTCCGATCATCGGCTCGGCGCCGGTCGGCTGCGATGGCACCGCGGATTGGCTGGAAGCTGTCGGCAAGACCTGCGGCGTCGGGCGCGCGCAGATCGATGCGGCCAAGACCGCGGTGCTGCCGGCAATTCGCGCGGCGCTTGCGGCCACGCCGATCCGCGGCCGCATCACGCTGTCGGGATATGAGGGATCGGAGCTGCTGGTCGGGCGTCTGCTGGCCGAGAGCGGCGCCGATCTGCGCTATGTCGGCACCGCCTGTCCGCGCACGCGCTGGTCGGAGGCCGATTGCGCCTGGCTCGAGAGCCGCGGTGTGCGCGTGCAGTACCGCGCCTCGCTGGAGCAGGATCTCGCGGCGGTCGATGAGTTCGCGCCGGATCTCGCCATCGGCACCACGCCGGTCGTGCAGAAGGCCAAGGCGCGCGCGATCCCGTCGCTCTACTTCACCAATCTGATCTCGGCGCGGCCGCTGTTCGGCGTGTCCGGAGCCGGCTCGCTGGCGCAGGTCGTCAACGCGGCGATCGCAGGCAAGGCGCGCTTCGACGAGATGCGCGACTTCTTCGAAGGTGTCGGTGAGGGCGACAATGCGGGCGTGTGGCAGGGCACACCGGTCGAACGTCCCGAATTCCGCGACAAGTTCCGCAAAGCGGTCGCGGCGCAGGCCAGGAAGCGCACGTCCGGGGAGATGGTGTGATGCTGATCCTCGACCACGATCGCGCCGGCGGCTATTGGGGAGCGGTCTACGCGTTCACCGCGATCAAGGGCCTGCAGGTCGTCATCGACGGCCCCGTGGGCTGCGAGAATTTGCCGGTGACCTCGGTGCTGCACTACACCGACGGCCTGCCGCCGCACGAGCTGCCGATCGTCGTGACAGGGCTTGGCGAGAACGAGCTCGGCCAGAAGGGCACCGAGCAGGCGATGAAGCGCGCCCGCGCGGCGCTCGATCCGGATCTGCCGGCGGTGGTCGTCACCGGCTCGATCGCCGAGATGATCGGCGGCGGCGTCACGCCGGAAGGCTCCAACATCAAGCGCTTCCTGCCCCGCACGATCGACGAGGACCAGTGGCAGAGCGCCAACCGCGCGTTGAGCTGGCTGTGGAGCGAATACGGCCTGCGCAAGATCCCGGAGCGCAGGCCGCGCAAGGACGGCGAGAAGCCGCGCGTCAACATCATCGGCCCGATCTACGGCACCTTCAACACGCCGTCGGATGTCGCCGAGATCCGTCGCCTGCTCGAAGGCATCGGCGCCGAGATCAACATGGTGTTTCCGCTCGGCAGCCATCTCGCCGATGTCGGAAAGCTGGTCGATGCCGACGTCAACGTCTGCATGTATCGCGAGTTCGGGCGGCTGTTGTGCGAGACCTTGGAGCGGCCTTATCTGCAGGCGCCGATCGGGCTGCATTCGACGACGAAATTCCTGCGCTCCCTGGGCGAGATGCTCGGCCTCGATCCCGAGCCGTTCATCACCCGGGAGAAGCATACGACGATCAAGCCGCTGTGGGACCTGTGGCGCTCGGTGACGCAGGACTTCTTCGGCACCGCGAGCTTCGGCATCGTCGCGTCCGAGACCTACGCGCGGGGCCTGCGCAATTTCCTGGAGACCGAGCTCGGGCTGCCCTGCAGCTTCGCGATCTCGCGATGCGCCGGCGCCAAGACCGACAACGACGCCATCCGCAAGCTCGTCCATGAGCGGCCGCCGCTGGTGCTGTTCGGCAGCTATAACGAGCGCATGTATGCGGCGGAAGCCGGCAGCCGGTCGATCTACATCCCGGCCTCGTTCCCGGGGACGGTGATCCGCCGCCACACCGGCACGCCGTTCATGGGCTACTCCGGCGCGACCTATGTCGTGCAGGAGGTCTGCAACGCGCTGTTCGATGCGCTGTTCAACATCCTGCCGCTCGCCACCCAGCTCGATCAGATCGCGGCGACGCCGGCGCGGCTTGAGCGCGAGCTGCCATGGGATGACGGGGCCAAGCTCGCGCTCGATCAGATCATCGAGACGCAGCCGGTGCTGGTGCGGATTTCGGCGGCCAAGCGGCTGCGCGACGCGGCCGAGCGCGGCGCGCGCCAGGCCGGGTTGGACAAGGTGACGGAGGATGTTCTCGCGCATGCGCGGTCGCAGCTCGCAACGGGCCAGGCCGCGTAGGCACGGGGATAGCGGAGAGGGAGAGGACGATGTCGTTATACGAGCGCATGGATCGTGACGTCGCGCCGAGATCGCGCGAGCGCATCGACTATCTCCTGGTCTACGCGGTGTGCTTCGCCGTGCTGATGGTCGAGGGCGTGCTGCGCCGGATCGGCTCCATCATCACCGGCCACCGGCCCGCGCCGCTCGGCGCGATCGTCGGTGAAGCAAGGATCAAGGCCGCGAACTGCGCGACCTCGTCCTTCATGGGACTTTGAGTTCGAGAGCTGTGAGTTCGCTCTCCAAGTATTGCAAGGAATTCGTGCGGCTCGCCGCATGGATGCCATCCCGGCGACGGGATGGCGCTTCGACGCCGCTCATCTCGGTGAGTGGCATCCGGCCGAAAGGCCAACACCAGGAGGTACCACTATGGTGGACGTACCAAACAAGGGAGGCTCTCTGTCGGGGCTGACCGAAGCGGAGGCGAGGGAATTCCATAGCATCTTCATGACGAGCTTTGTGGTCTTCACGGCGGTTGCGATCGTCGCCCACATTCTCGCCTGGATGTGGCGTCCCTGGCTGCCCGGGCCGACTGGCTACAAGGCGGCGGCGCTGGATGGGGCGACCCACTACGCCAATATCGTGCTCTCCTACCTGACCTGATCGAAAGGAGAAAACTATGTGGCGCTTGTGGTTGTTGTTCGATCCCCGCAGGGTTCTCGTGGCTCTCGGCGTGTTCCTGTTCGGGCTGGCATTGGTGATTCACTTCATCCTGCTCAGCACCAACCGGTTCAACTGGCTGGAGGGACCGCGTGCAGCGAAGACGTCGTCGATCTCCGAGCCGGCGACCCCGCTGAAGCTCAGCTAACAGCTCGACGACCAGAGGGAAGCGGACGGGCGACGGCGGCAGACCCCGTTCGCCCGCTTCCCAAATCCTCTTGTCCACGAATTCACGACACGACGATACGACACGCAGCATATCGAGCGACGGGCAGCGGAGGCAGGACCGATGGCAATGCTCAGCTTTGAACGAAAATACCGCGTCCGCGGCGGCACGTTGATCGGCGGTGACCTCTTCGATTTCTGGGTCGGACCGTTTTATGTCGGCTTCTTCGGCGTGACGACGATCTTCTTCACCTTCGTCGGCGTGGCGCTGATCCTCTACGCCACGGCGCTCGGACCGACGTGGAATCTCTGGCAGATCAGCATCAACCCGCCCGATGCCAAATACGGGCTGTCGTTCGCGCCCCTCACCGAGGGCGGCTTCTGGCAGCTCATCACGGTGTGCGCGCATGGCGCGTTCGTCTCCTGGGCGCTGCGGGAGGTCGAGATCTGCCGCAAGCTCGCGATCGGCTATCACGTGCCGTTCGCCTTCGGCTTTGCGATCTTCGCCTATTTCACGCTGGAGGTGATCCGTCCGGTGCTGATGGGCTCGTGGAGCTACGCCTTCCCCTACGGCATCATCACCCATCTCGATTGGGTGTCGAACACCGGCTATCAGTTCGGCAACTTCCACTACAATCCCGCGCACATGATCGCGATCACGTTCTTCTTCACGACCTGTCTCGCGCTCGCGCTGCACGGCGGACTGATCCTCTCGGCGAGCAATCCGGGCCGGGGTGAGGAGATGAAGTCGCCGGAGCACGAGAACACGATGTTCCGAGATCTGATCGGCTATTCGGTCGGCACGCTCGGCATCCACCGGGTCGGCCTGTTCCTGGCGCTGTCGGCCGTGTTCTTCAGCGCGGTGTGCATCGTCATCTCCGGTCCCGCCTGGCTGCTGCCGGAAGGCAATGCCTGGTCGGACTGGTGGGAGTGGTGGCGCAGGGTCCCGATCTGGTCGCCGCCGCAATGAGTTCAAGGAGAGGTCACCATGGCCCAATACCAGAACATCTTCACGCAGATCCAAGTTCGCAGTGCGATCTACCCGGGCATCCCGATCGAGCCCGGAATCTGGGAGCGGCTCGGCAAGGGCAGCTTCAACTACTGGTTCGGCAAGGTCGGCGACGCCCAGGTGGGGCCGGTCTATCTCGGCTTCCTCGGCCTCGCCTCGCTGATGTCCGGCTTCGTCGCGATCGAGATCATCGGTCTCAACATGCTGGCGTCGGTGAACTGGAGCCCGCTCGAGTTCATTCGACAGTTCCCGTGGCTGGCGCTGCAGCCGCCGGCGCCGGAATACGGCCTGCAGATATTCCCGCCGCTGCAGGAGGGCGGCTGGTGGCTGATGGCCGGCTTCTTCCTGACGACGTCGATCCTGCTGTGGTGGGCGCGCACCTATCGCCGCGCCCGGGCGCTCGGCCTCGGCACGCATGTGTCGTGGGCGTTCGCGGCGGCGATCTGGCTCTATCTGGTGCTCGGCTTCATCCGGCCGATCTTCATGGGGAGCTGGAGCGAGGCGGTGCCGTTCGGCATCTTCCCGCATCTCGACTGGACCAACAACTTCTCCATCACCCACGGCAATTTGTTCTACAACCCATTCCACATGCTCTCGATCGCCTTCCTGTACGGATCGGCGCTGCTGTTCGCGATGCATGGCGCGACGGTGCTCGCGATCAGCCGATACGGCGGCGAGCGTGAGCTGGAGCAGATCGTCGACCGCGGCACGGCCTTCGAACGCGGTGCGCTGTTCTGGCGCTGGACGATGGGCTTCAATGCCACGGCCGAATCGATCCATCGCTGGGCCTGGTGGTTCGCCGTGCTTTGTCCCTTGACCGGCGGCATCGGTATCCTACTGTCGGGCACCGTCGTCGACAGCTGGTTCGACTGGGGCGTGAAACACGGGCTGGCGCCGCCGCGCTGACTCCTGCAGGTCGAGGCATGTTGGACAGAGTCGAATTGGATCGGATCGAGACGGCCGGACGCAGTGCGCGCCCGGCCAGTCTCTTGCAGGCGATGCGCGAGCGTACCAAGACGCTGCACGTCACCGCGGAGCGGACCGGGATCGTCGCCGAGCTGCTGCGGGGGCGCGGCACGCGGCAGGCCTACGCGTTGTTGTTGCGCAATCTGCTGCCGGTCTACGAGACGCTCGAAGCGGAGCTGCTCCGCCATCAGGGAACGCCGGTGATGGGCCGCATCGTGCGGCCGGAGCTGCATCGCAGTGCTGCGATCAAGCTTGATCTTGCGTGGTTCGACGCGAGCCCTCTGCCGCTGCTGCCCGAGGCCATCGCCTATGTCCGGGTCATCCAGGAAGCGGGAGCCGGCTCCGGCCATCGGCTGCTGGCCCATGCCTATACGCGCTATCTCGGTGATCTCAGCGGCGGCCAGATCATCAAGAAGATTCTCGCGCGTTCGCTCGAGCTACGGCCCGAGGCGACGTCGTTCTACGAATTCCCCGAGATCGCTGATATCCCGCGGTTCAAGGACGACTACCGCGACGTGCTGGAGCAGGCCGGCGCGGCGATGGCGGAGCATGAGACCGTCGTCGAGGAGGCGGCGTTGGCGTTCGAGATGAACATCACGCTGTCGCAAGCGCTGCAGGAGGCGGCCGGGCTGAGAACGTGATGTGCGGAGGTCTGTTTGATCCTTCGCATCGGTTTGGTCGAATACGATCGCGTGAGACCCCGCGTCCTCCCCCGGGGGCGGTGGGCTCCGGTCCTCCTTTCCGGCAGGGCAATCGCATATGCCCTTCCAATTCGGCCCAGCCGCAACTTGGAATCGCAGAGGCCGATTTTCGAATCCAGATTGGCTCTCCGGAGACAGGACGGACAAGGCAGTCGAGGTCGCCCGGACGAGAGCTGCGGCCCGCCGTCACTCTTCGCTCTGCGAGCGGTACCACACCAGGTGCTCGAGGATCTCCAGTGTCCGCGTGGTCGAATTGCGGATGCTCTCCAGCATCTCCGGCATGCTGCCGGCCTGTGCTCCGTGCGTCACCTCGAGCGCCGCGAGCTGCGCGTTCTCCACGGTGGAGGCAGCGAGCTCCTTGTAGATCAGGCTTGCGCTCTGATCGAGCCGCAGCGTCGGCCGGCGGGCGCCGTCGATCTCTTCCTGGAAGCGCGCGCGGGCCGCCTCGGCGGTCTTGCGCTCGGTCAAGTCCGAGAAGATCAGCACGAAGCCGAGCACGCGATCATACGGTGCGATCACCGGGTCGGCGCGCACCATCAACGGCCGTTGCGGCGAGGCGCCGCCCGTCAGTGTCAGCTCGCCGCGCCAGCTCCGCTTGTTGCGCATGAGGTCGTCGAGATTGGCGCGGAATTCCGCCGGCGCCGTGCAGTAGCTGCCGAGATCGCGCAGATGCGGGATGTGCGGATGCGGGGCGCGCAGCTGCTGCTCGAACGCTTCGTTCATCAGCAGGATGCGGCCCTCGACATCGGCGATGATGACCGGCTGCTCCGAGCGCAGCACCTGAGCGCTGATCGTGGCGAGCTGGTCCTGCGCGATCACCATGCGGACCGAACGCAGCTGCAGCGCCACGTCGGCGACCGTTTCGCTCACCGCGCGGGCGGAGGCGAGCTCGGCGCTCGACCACGGCTCGGACTTGCCTTCGACCAGCTGATGCCATTTCGCAAACGAGCGCCGCGGCGACAGATCCGACGGATCGTCGCCGATGATGACGGCCTTGAGCGGATCGCCGCCCCAGGTCACCGTCCGGACCTGCTCCGGCCGGAACCACAACAGATACTCGCCCTCGCTCGCCGACAGCGGAGCGGCGATCAAGCCGCTGGCGATCGAGCGGATGTCGGCAAAGGACGGCTCATCGAGCGTCAGCGAGCTGGTCGCCGTCAAGCCCTCGGGGGCTGCTCCCGGAGTGTTGCGCCGGCGATCGAGCCAGGCGGCGAGGTCGCGGATGCGTTGCGTCGACGGGACGTCGCCGGCGGTCGTGACCTGGCCCTCGAACAGCAGCGCCGCGCCGCTGGCACCGAGCGGCTGCAGCAGCGACTGCGAGCCGTCGAACAGCGCGGCCTGCCATTCGCCGTCGCGCGACACCGCTTCGACCAGCCGCTGCTCCAGCCGGCGCACGACCAGCTCGGACTGGCTTTGGGCAAAGCTCTCCAGCGCCGCGATCCGGATCGCGCAGGTCTCGGCCAGCGCCTCGCCTGCCGCGCGAATGTCGAACGGCACGAAGCGCGGCTCATAGTGATGGCAGGCGATCAGTCCCCACAGCCTTCCGCTGACCATCAGCGAGCACACCAGTGTCGCGCCGACACCCATGTTCTGCAGATATTTCTGGTGGATCGGCGACATGCTGCGCAGGCAGCTCAGGGACATGTCGAGATCGCGGCCGTTGAGCGGCGAGATGCGCGGCTGCAGCGGCACAGGCCTGTAGTTGACGTCGACCAGGAGGCGCACCCGGTTGCGCTCGTAGAGCCGGCGCGCGATCTGCGGAATGTCGGACGCCGGATAGCGGTTGCCGAGAAAGGCCTCCAGATCCGGCCGCCGCCGCTCCGACAACACCTCGCCATGGCCATCTTCGTCGAAGCGATAGACCATGACGCGGTCGTAGCCGGCGATCTCCCTGAAGATGGTCGCCGTCTCGTCGCACAGGCCGAGCAGCGATGAGGCTGAGGTGATGCGGTGGAAGGCGCCGTCGAGCGCAGGCGCGATGTTGGTCGTCTTCGTCGCCGGCTCCAGCTCGACGATCAGCCCGCCATTCGAGGGCCGGTGAAGCGTGCAGTCGACCCGGCGCGGCGGCGCCCCGGCGGTGCATCGCAGGGTCATCGGAGCCAGATGGAGCGGGCTGTTGAGATGCGGCAGGATCTGCAGCGCGAGATCGCCGCCAAGATCGCGTAACGGACGTCCGACCACGGAGCCAGTGTTGAGGAAGGCGGCCGCATTGGTGCTGGCCTGGATGACGATGTTGTCGGGCTCCTTGACCGCCAGGAGAATGCCGTGCGGCTGGATCGAGCCTGCGAGATGAATCTGTTCACGCTCGCAATCCGCAAGAGTAGCGTGGCCGAAGGCCGGCGTTGTCAGCGGAACGGGCAACTATCTCCCCTTTTCGGTTTCCTCGTCGCTTTCTTCGAGCTGGCTCAGATTATACCGATCGAGCTTGGCGTAAAGACTCTGGCGGCTGAGGCCGAGAATTTCGGCAGCCGACGTCCGGTTCCCGTTGGCGAGCTCGAGCGCAGCGCGGACGTAATGCTGCTCGACGACTTCGACCGTGCTCCTCACCAGGTCGCGCAATGGTGTTTTGCCGACCGATTCGTTGATGCCCGCGAGGGCGACCCGCAGATTGTCATGCTCCGCCGTGGGCGACAACCGCCTGGCGATGTTGCGCAACACCAGGCCGATCCGGCGCTGGCCGTCGAGGCCATGGGCGGCGGCCGAGATCTCGACCTCGGTCTCGGTTCCGAGCTCGCCCTGGATCGTGGTCGACAGCAGTCGGACGGCTCCATGGCGCTCGACGTTGGAGATCAGCACCGAAAGGTCGGCGCCGGGGCGCGTCAGCCACCGGCTGAGCTTCTCGCCGATCAGCGCCTCTTTCGATCCGACCTCGACCAGCTCCAGGAAGGCCCGATTGGCGCGCTTGACGGCACCGGTGCCATCGATGCTGATGACGGCATCGGGAAGATTGTCGATCAGCGCCTCGGGATCGTCGGGCAGCGGACCGGGCTGCGCGGCCTTGCCGATCGGCGCCATCTGCAGCAGGAACATCGGGGCGGTGTCGCTGCTCATCAGCGATCCCCGGAGCATCCAGGGGGCGGTGTCCTGGCCGAGGTGAATCACGATGCCCGGCGCCTTGCCCTGGTCGCGGACGCGCCTCAGCATCAGCTCCACCGGCTCGCGATCCTTTTGCGGGATCTCCTGCAGGAACTCGCGGCCCACCAGATTGTCCCGGCGCCGGCTTGAAACGCCGAGCGCGGCTGCCGCCGTCCGATTCGCTTCGACGATGCGCAGATCTGACACCTTCGTCAGCAGCACAGCCTCGTTGGAATCCTCGATGACCAGGCGGTAGCGCGTCTCGATCTCGCGCAGCTTCCAGTAGTCGCGCTCGATGGTCTGCTGGGCCGAGATCAGCCGGGCCTGGAGCTCCGCGACCGCCTGCAGATTCTTGCCGATCGCCAGCATGCCGGCCCGGCCACCGAGTAGCACGGTGGTGAATTCCATCGGCAGCTCGAGACCGCTCGGGAATCGCTGCGTGATCTGTCGGAACGCGGAAATGCCGGTCCGCCTGGTGTCCTGCATGATGCGCTCGATCTTCTCGCTCGCATCATCGACGATCTCGGACCAGGGACGGCCGAGCCAGATGTCGACATTCTCGGCTGACATGTTCGGCGACAGCGTCGCCTCACGGATCACGCCGTCCATGTCCAGCAGCAATGTCACGTCGGGTCGTGGACCGTGAAACTCGGCCATGGTCTTGGCACCCGTTATCTTGGCACCCTCTTGAGACGCTCGGGGGATCGCGGCCAGTTCATTTGGCGCGCATTTTGAAGGTGTTGCGCCCCATCCCGCTAACGTATTGAGAGTCTTGAGAATGTCGTTAGCCCATGCAGGGCGCTCGCTGTCAAGGCTTATTTCAGAGCATCCAGCTTTCGTTGGTATCCCTGCGCTTATTGCATGTTCGAGCTGCGACTTAATCACTCGGGTGAGAATGACAAGATATCATGACACTGATAAATGTAACGATGAGGTCACATGGGCTAACGGAACGACAAATTGGGAGGATGCACATGCTCAAGGCGGGTTTGGTTGCGGCAGTCGTGGTTGCAACGTCGGGAGGCGCCGCATTGGCGCTGGACGGCGGCGACGCTGCGAAGGGCGAACAGGTCTTCAAGCAGTGCATGACCTGCCATCGGATCGGACCGGAGGCGAAGAACGCGGTCGGTCCCGTGCTCACCGGCGTGGTCGGCCGGCCTACCGGGACCTATCCGGGCTTCGCCTATTCTGAGCTGAACAAGCATGCCGGCGAGGCCGGGCTGGTCTGGACCGAGGACAACATCTTCGCATACCTCCCAGATCCCAACGCCTTCCTGAAGAAGTTCCTCACCGACAAGGGCAAAGCGGATCAGGCCACTGGATCGACCAAGATGGTGTTCAAGCTCGCCAACGAGCAGCAGCGCAAGGACGTCATCGCGTATCTGAAGACGTTCTCCGAGAAGAAGTGATCGGTATCGGCCGCCCCCTCATCGCCAGCGCTGCCGCAGATCGGCGGCGTTGGCGAGACCCGAGGCCGCCAGACAGCCTGCGAGCCAGAACCAAGGCGCCCCGATCAGCGCGCAGCGCAGCGCCAGCAGCAGGAACACGCCGGCGAGCAGGTTGGGCAGCAGTCCAAGCGGGCTGATGCCGCGGCGGTGCCGCTGCCAGATCCACGCCACGGCGGCGAACTCCACGGCGACCACCGCGAGGATCAGGTCGACCAGATGCGGGCTGCGAAACAGCTCACCCATTGCGCGAGCCGCTAGGCGGCCCTCGCGAGTCCGGTGAGGTGCGCGATGTTCTTGAAGAAGATCCGCACATGCGACAGCGGTTTCGCCTTCACCAGTTCCTTGTTCATGTAGGCGTCCCAGGTCAGCTGCTGGACGTCCTTGTCACGGCAGATCGCGACGAAGCGCTCGCGGCGGGCGTCGTTCGTGTACCAGTAGCGCTGCATCATGCCGAGGATGAAGAACACGGCGCCATGCTTGCGCATGAAGGATTTGCGGGCGGTGGCCAGGGCGGCTGCATCGCCGGTCTTGAGGAACAAGGCAACGGCGACGGCAGCCGCGCGGCCGCCGGCCATTGCGTAGTAGATGCCCTCACCGGAGGCCGGGGCCACCACGCCGGACGCATCGCCGGCCAGCACGACGTCGCGGCCATTGTCCCACCGCGACAGCGGCTTCAGCGGGATCGGCGCGCCTTCGCGGCGGACGGTTTCGAGATCGTCGAGCGCGGCGGCCTTGCGGAATTCGGCGACTGAGCCCCGCAGCGAAAAGCCCTTATGCGCGCTGCCGGTGCCGATGCTGGTGGTCGGTCCGTGCGGAAACACCCAGCTGTAGAAGTCCGGCGACAGCCGGCCGCGATAGACGACATCGCACCGCGCGGCATCGAACACCGGATGGCTGCGGTCCGGCGAGCGGATGATCTCGTGATACGCGAACACGTAGCGCATCTCGCTGGCTTCGGGGATGCACTGGCGCGCCACGGCCGAGACCGCCCCGTCGGCGCCGATCACGGCTCGGGCCCGCACACGGTCCTCGGGCACGCTGCCGTCGTCCATGCGCCTGACATAGTGCACCACCGACTTGCCGTCGTCGTCGCGCGCGATATGGCTGAAGGTCCCGGTGCGGCGGATCGCGCCGTTTGCGGCGGCGCGCGCGCGCAGCCATTCGTCGTAGTGCTCGCGATCGACCATGCCGACGAAGCCGCCGTCGATCGGCATGTCGACGTCCCGGTTGCTCGGCGACACCATGCGGGCGGACGAGATCCGGGCCACCAGCAGATGGTCGGGAATCTCGAACTCGGCGATCAGCCGCGGCGGAATGGCGCCACCGCACGGCTTGATGCGACCGGCCTTGTCGAGCAGCAGCACATGATGACCCTTGCGGGCGAGATCATTGGCGGCGGTGGCGCCGGCGGGACCGCCGCCGACGACCACGACATCAAAGCATTCCGGGCTGGAGGAGGGGCTCATCGGTCAGGCTCCCAGATTGGCCGGCTGCGCCGCCAGCGTCGGTGATGGCTCGCGCGGGCGCTTGATCCAGATCGCGAGCCAGGCGGAGAGGACGAACAGTGCGGCCTCGGCGGCGAACACCGCCGCGTAGGCCGAGGCGGTCGACGGCATGAAGGCACGCGCAGCGTCCGCCGCCGCGGTACCGACGAAGCCGCCGATGCCGAACGAGATCGCCTGCGAGGCGCCCCACAGGCCCATCCGCGTGCCTTCGCGATTGTCGCGACCTTCGCTGACCATGTTCATCATCGCGCCGATCGCGGCGATGGCGTAGACGCCGTTGGTGATGCCGAGCAGCAGGACCGAGCCGCGCAGCGGCCATGTGGGACCGACGCTTGCGGCCGCGACCAGGCTGAGCAGCGCCAGCGCCGAGGCGAGGCAGCCGCCGATGATCCACGGCTGCGGCCGCATCCGCCAATCGGCATGCAGGCTCGCCATCGCCGGCATCAGGATCATGCCGATCAGTGCACCCATGTGTTGCACCGATGAGAGCTGCGTGGTCTGGCCCGGCGTCATGCCGAACACGCTGCCGGCGAACGGCTCCAGGATCAGGTCCTGTGCGCTGTAGGCGAGCATCGAGACGAAGATGAAGATCGCGAAGCGCCGCGCCTGCGGCTCCCGGCAGATCTCGCGGAAGTCCTGCATGAAGCCCGACCGCTCCGCGATGGCGGAGGTCGTCTCGGCAGAGGTGTCGGGCTGCTCGATGCCCCAGACGCCGAGCAGCGTCAGCACCATGGCGATCGCCGAGACCGTGCCCGACACCAGCATCAGCCGCTCGCCGGAGAACGGATCGAGCGCCTTGCCGGCCACCGCCGTGGTGACGATGAAGCCTGTGATCATCATGATCCAGGCGATCGAGGCGGCGGCGCTGCGCCGCTCTGGCGCGGTCCGCTTGGCGAGCAGCACCAAGAGCGACGTGCCGGCGGCGCCGACCCCAATGCCGATCATGATGAACGCGATCACTGCGAGCGCCAGGCCGAGGGCGAGGTGGGCTGCCATCAGCGCGGTGGCGGCTGCGGCCAGCAGGCCGCCAGCCGCGAGCACCGCCATGCCGCCGACGATCCAGGCGAAACGACGCCCGCCGACATCGGAGCCGTGGCCGAGCCAGGGCCGCAGCACCTGCATCGCATAGTGGATCGCGACCAGCAGGCCGGGGATCATCGCCGGCAGCGCCAGTTCGATGACCATGACGCGGTTGAGCGTCGAGGTCGTCAGCACCACGACCGCGCCGAGCGCGGTCTGCACCAGGCCGAGCCTGACGATGCCGAACCAGGACAGAGGAGCGGGCGCAGCGTTGCTCATGCCGACAACCCCGCCAGCGCGAGGGCCGTGACCAGCATGCCCAGCACGTAGAGCAGCACGCCCGTGCCGTTGTACCAGGGCGCGAGCTCGCGCGGGTTCGTCATCAGCCGCCGCATCAGCACCAGCTGGGCCGCGATCAGCGCAACCACGATGATGGCGTGGGCCGGGCGGCTCCAGACAATGAGCAGCGTCAACACCGCAACCTGCGCCAGCGCCATCGTGATGCAGGCGAGGCGCGCGGCGCGCTCGGCGCCGAGCAGCACCGGCAGCGAGTTGACGCCGCTGACGCGGTCGCCGCCGATCGACTTGAAGTCGTTCAGGGTCATGATGCCGTGCGCGCCGGCGCTATACAGCAGGGCGACCGCGAGCACGGGCCAGGACGGCGCCTGCGCGCTCATGATCGCTGCCGCGGTGATCCAGGGCAGGCCTTCGTAGCAGAGGCCGACGGCGCTGTTGCCCCACCAGCCGTTCTGCTTGAGCCGGATCGGCGGCGCGCTGTAGGCCCAGGCCAGCGCGAGGCCAAGCGCCGCAGCGGCAAAGCCCCAGGTGCCGAGCAGGGTGGCGACGCCGAGCGACAGCACCGTCCAGATCAGCGCAATATAGAGACCCCAGCGTCCGGGAATGCGGCCCGACGGGATCGGCCGGTCCGGTTCGTTGAGCGCATCGACATGGCGGTCGAACCAGTCGTTGACGGCCTGGCTGGTGGCGCACACCATCGGCCCGGCGAGCACGAGACCCGCGATCACGACCGGCCAGCGCGGCGCCAGCGGCGCGCCGGACGAGACCACGCCGCAGCCGAACGCCCAGATCGGTGGAAACCAGGTGATCGGCTTCAACAGCTCGAGAACGGCCGAGGGATGAAGCCGGGGAGCGAGGGGGACGGGCGCGATCTCGGTCATTGCAACTGTTCCCCCTATTCCAACTGGCTGTCTTCTTCGCTCGGCTCGGCCAGGCCATAGCGCCGCAGCTTGACGTAGAGGCTCTGTCGGCTGAGGCCGAGCATCTCGGCGGCGGTGGCGCGGTTGTCGCCGGTCAGCTTGAGCGCGGTCTCGATGCACATCCGCTCGATCACGTCGGTGGTCTCGCGCACCAGCTCCTTGAGCGGCACGCGGCCGATGAGCTCGGCGAGCTGCTCGCGGGAGCGCGGAATATAGCCGTGGTCGCCGCCGTCGCCGGAGATGCGCGGGCCGACGTTGCGGATGGTGAAGCCGAGCCGGGCCTGGCCGGGCGCCCCGACCGTGCTGGCGGAGATCTCGACGTCGACCGGCGAGCCGTGCTCGCCGCGGACGACGCTGGAGAACAGCTTCACGCTGCCATGCTGGCGCAGATTGGTCAGCATAACCGAGAAATCGATCGCCGACTTGCCGATCCAGCGGTCGATCGTCTCGCCCATGATCTGGTGCATGTTCTCGATCTGGGCAAGCTGGAGGAAGGTGGCGTTGGCGTGCAGCAGGCGGCCGTCCATGTCGGTGATGACGAAGCCGTCGGGCGCCGATTCGACGAACTGCACGAGCTGGGTGTTGACGTCGGACGTCCTGGGGAGCGCAGGCTGCGACGTCTGCGGAGAGAACCGCAGCAGGAACAGCGACGAGTTGTCCTGCCGGAAGAAGGTGCCGTCGAGCAGATAGTCGCGGCCACCGTCGAGCCGGATCTTGGCGCGTTCGATCTTGCCCTGCGAGCGGATCGCCAGCGACAGGGATTGCGACATCGCCATGTCGTCGAGCAGCAGCACGTCGGGAAACAGCTTGCCGATCAGATTGGCGGCGCCATGGTCGAGCAGGGCGGCCGCGGCCGGATTGGCCTCGACGATGCGATGGCTCACCGCATCGACGATCAGCACCGGCTCGGCCGTGATCTGAAACAGGATCCGGTAGCGCGATTCGGCGTTGCGCATGCGCGAGTAGTCGCGCTCGATGGCAACTTGCGCCTCGATCAGCTTCTGCTGGAGCGCGGCGGTGGCGCGCACGTCGCGGCCGACCGCGATGAAGCGCGCCGCGCCCTTGATCGCCACCACCGCGAACAGGATCGGGATGTCCGGTCCGCGCGCGGCCGGATAACGCACCTCGCGCCAGCGCGACACCTTGCGCTGGGAGGCTTCGGCGAGCAGCAGCTCTGGCTTGGTCTGGCTTTCCTCGGACACTGTTGCTTGCCAGGATCGGCCGATCCACGCGTCTGTGTTTCTCAATTCAAGCGGCAGGCCGGCTTGTTGAAAAGCCAGGTCCTGAATGTTGCCGTCGGCGTCGAGCGCGAGCGCAATGTCGGACGCTGCGGCCACCAGCATGCCCGCAACATCCGCATTGAGGTCGCCAAGCGACTCTTTCGGAGCTCTGAACGCCCTCACCAACGCCGTTGTCCTCCCAGTCAAGGAGCCTTCGCGCGGCAAGTCTCGTTCCAGCATTCATCTTCACTGCACCCTCAGCTATCGCCGTTCGGTCAGAAGACTCACGACGTGCCGGGCTTGCGAAGCCTCTCTGCTCGGATCGGAGACGACACCGTCGCCGCCGACCAGGAGAACGAGTTCAGGCCGTTCAATAAAAGCAGGACCGCAGACCAGCACGCCGACATCCTGGTTGGAGGACTCGCGCCGGACCATCCTTATGTTCGAGGCAAGATCGTCAAGCTTCTTGTCGCTGTTGGCGAAGAACTCGACGACGTTGAACCACTGCGAGCGAAGCGTCTCGACGAAGCCGCGATCGGCCGTGTCCGGCTCGATCCAGGTCTCGAAGCCGTCGCGACGGAAGAACTCGCCCGCCAGCACGAGACCGAACATCATGTGGCCCAGCTCGCGCCTGTCGCCCGGCGCCGTGGTTAGCAGCACGCGCAGCCCCGCGGGCGCGACCGAGAGCTCGGCGCAGAAGGCCGAGCTGAAATGCCGCAGCAGCTGCTGCAGCCGCCACAGCGCGAGCGTGACGTCGGCGAAATCGCGCTCGTCGTCCGCCCAAAGATGGCGCAGATGGTTCGCGGTGGGGACCAGGAGGTCGAGATAGATGCGCTCCAGGGTCTCGCCGTGATCGCGATGCGCCTGGATGCAGGCCACTGCGCCAACGTCGTCCGCATCCAGCACGAGTTCGGCGAAATCAGCCGCCTCCTGCGCCGAGGCCGTGATGATTGCCGGGACGCGTTCGAGCGCGGAGGCATGGGCCATCACGAGCCGCGGAATGATCTCGGCTTCGATCGCGTCGTTGAGTTGAGGGTGACGTGTGTTGCGCAGCGGCGCGATGATGCGCGGCGATGCAGGCGCATGAAAGCCGGGCTGCCCACGCTTCGTCCGAAAGCGGGCTCGCGGAAATCGGGCTGTCTCATTGAGCTCGGTCATAAGCGCCTCCCCTCCATATGAGCGCACGTCACTCGTTGCGTCAATATTATTTGACGTCAATTTTGATTGACACTCTTCCCGCCCAGGTCTAGCGTTTCCCCATCGGGCTCGCACTCGGGGATTTGCGATGCGCCACCTGCGAACTGCACAACGTAGCGCTGATCAGACCGAGTGCGGTGCACCACAAATCCCCCTGTGGTTGTCGTCATCGCATCACTGGGCACCGATGTTGTCAAATCATCTTTACACATGGTGTGACGCCCAGTTCACATCCGCCACCGATCCGTCGCTCTGGAGCCAGCTCTGCTTCACGCCTGAACCGGCGCCGCGTGCAAAGCGGCAAGCGCTTTACACGCCTGAGGAAAGGCGCCGGCGCGACGCCACGCCATGGACCCTGGTGCAGGCCATTCTGGCGCCGCTGCAATTTCTCGTCTTCCTGATCAGCCTCGGACTCGTGGCGCGCTATCTCGCGACCGGCGAGGGACTCTGGCTCGCGACCGCCTCGGTCGTTCTGAAGACAGCACTGCTCTACACCATCATGATCACCGGCTCGATCTGGGAGCGGGTCGTGTTCGGGCGTTATCTGTTCGCACCGGCCTTCTTCTGGGAGGACGTATTCTCGATGCTGGTGATCGCGCTGCATACGGCCTATCTGGCCGCGATTATCGGTCATATCGGCAGCGCCCAGCAGCAGATGCTGCTCGTGCTAGCCGCCTACGCCGCCTACGCGATCAACGCCGCGCAATTCCTGCTCAAGCTGCGCGCGGCGCGGCTGCAGGGCGAGGCGATGGCGCCGGCCGCCGTCACCAGCGTGGAGCGCGCGTCATGAGCATGTCCGCGCAAGCCTGTGCCGTGAAACCACCTGCTTCGCCGGACGGCGTGCTGCGCGAGCGCGGACAGCGCGAGGTGTTCTGCGGCCTCACCGGCATCGTCTGGCTGCATAGGAAGATCCAGGACGCGTTCTTCCTCGTCGTCGGCTCGCGCACCTGCGCGCATCTGATCCAGTCGGCCGCCGGCGTCATGATCTTCGCCGAGCCGCGCTTCGCCACCGCCATCATGGAGGAGCGCGATCTCGCCGGCCTCGTCGACGCCAATGACGAGCTCGACCGCATCGTCGCGCAGCTGCTGGCGCGTCGGCCCGAGATCAAGCTGCTGTTTCTGGTCGGCTCCTGCCCGTCGGAAGTGATCAAGCTCGACCTGTCACGCGCGGCGCTGCGGCTGTCGCAGCGCTTCTCACCTGATGTGCGCGTGCTCAACTACTCCGGCAGCGGCATCGAGACGACGTTCACGCAAGGCGAGGATGCCTGCCTCGCGTCGCTGGTGCCGGTGCTCCCCGCAGCCGATCGGGCTGCGCGGCCATCGCTGCTGGTGGTCGGCGCGCTCGCCGATGTCGTCGAGGATCAGTTCAGGCGGACCTTTGCGGCGCTCGGCATCGACCAGGTCTCCTTCCTGCCGCCGCGCCGCTCCTCGGAGCTGCCCGCGATCGGCCCCGAGACGCGCGTGCTGCTGGCGCAGCCCTTCCTCGGCGACACCGCGCGTGCGCTCGAGGAGCGCGGTTGCCGCCGTATCGCTGCGCCATTTCCGCTCGGCGGCGAAGGCACCGCGCTGTGGCTCGCAGCCGCCGCCGACGCCTTTGGTGTCTCTCGCCCCCATGTCGAGCGGACCCTCGCGCCGCTGAAGGCGCGGGCCGAGCGCGCGCTGGCGCGCTACCGCGCGCAGCTCGCCGGCAAGCGCGTCTTCCTGTTTCCGGACTCCCAGATCGAGATCCCGCTGGCGCGTTTCCTGGCGCGCGAGATCGGCATGGAGCTGGTCGAGATCGGCACGCCCTATCTGCACCGCGATCATCTCGCCTCCGAGCTGGCGCTGCTGCCCGTTGGCACGCAGCTCAGCGAAGGCCAGGACGTCGAGCGCCAGCTCGACCGTTGCCGCGCCGCGCGGCCCGATCTCGTCGTCTGTGGGCTCGGCCTTGCCAATCCGCTGGAAGCCGAGGGTCTCACGACCAAATGGTCGATCGAGCTGATCTTCACGCCGATTCAGGGGTTTGAGCAGGCCGGCGATCTCGCCGAGCTGTTCGCGCGGCCCTTGCTGCGGCAAACCCGACTGGCGGTGTGAGATGCAGCTGTCGGTCTGGACCTATGAAGGACCTCCGCACATTGGCGCGATGCGCATCGCGACCGCGATGCGCGACGTGCACTACGTGCTGCACGCGCCGCAGGGCGACACCTACGCCGATCTCCTGTTCACGATGATCGAGCGCCGCGACCGCCGCCCGCCGGTCACCTACACCACGTTCCAGGCGCGCGATCTCGGCGGCGACACTGCGGATCTGCTTCAGAGCGCGGTGCGCGCCGCTTACGAGCGCTTCCAGCCGCAGGCGATGCTGGTCGGCGCGTCCTGCACGGCCGAGCTGATCCAGGATGATCCCGGCGGGCTCGCGCAGGCCTTGAAGCTTCCCATTCCGGTGATCCCGCTCGAGCTGCCGGCCTATCAGCGCAAGGAGAATTGGGGCGCCTCGAAAACGCTCTACCGGATTGTACGGGCGTTGGCTGCGTCTTCCGCTGATGGCTCCCCCCGCCGTGAAAGGAAGACAGGCGCCCGTCCAGTCTGCAACCTGCTTGGTCCGACGGCGCTCGGCTTCCGTCACCGCGACGACCTCGCGGAAGTGACCAGGCAGGTTGTGGAGCTCGGCATCGAGATCAACGTCGTCGCGCCGTGGAACGCGACGCCGGCCGATCTCGCCCGCCTTCCCGACGCCGATTTCAACATCGTGCTGTATCCCGAGATCGCGCTGACGACGGCGCAATGGCTCAATCGCCGGTTCGGCCAGCCTTTCACGCGCACGATCCCGATCGGCGTCGGCGCGACGCGCGACTTCATTGCGGAGGTCGCAGGCCTCGCCGGCGTCGATGCCGCGCCGGTGCTGGCGCGCAGCGAGAGCCGGCTGCCGTGGTACTCGCGCTCGGTCGATTCGACCTATCTCACCGGCAAGCGCGTCTTCATCTTCGGCGACGCGACCCATGCGGTCGCCGCGGCGCGCGTCGCGACGCAGGAGCTCGGCTTCGAGGTCGTCGGCCTCGGCACCTATGCCCGCGAGTTCGCCCGCGAGATCCGCGAAGCCGCCGCGATCTACGGCGTGGAGCCGCTGATCACGGATGATTACCTGGAGGTCGAGGCCCGCGTCGGTGAGCTGCGGCCCGAGCTCGTGCTTGGCACGCAGATGGAGCGTCACATCGCCAAGCGGCTCGGCATTCCCTGCGCCGTGATCTCCTCGCCGTGCCACGTGCAGGATTTTCCCGCGCGCTATTCGCCGCAGATGGGCTTCGAAGGCGCCAACGTGCTGTTCGACACCTGGGTGCATCCTTTGATGATGGGCCTGGAGGAGCATCTGCTCGGCATGTTCCGCGACGACCATGAATTCGCCGATCACGCGCCGTCGCATCTCGGCGCAGCACCGGCCGCGCCGCCGCAGCAGCCGCAGCTGCGCGTCGTCGAAACCAACGTCACCACCGAGCTTGCCTGGGCGTCCGACGCCGAGCGCGAACTGACCAAGATCCCCTTCTTCGTGCGCGGCAAGGCCCGCCGCAACACCGAACGATTCGCGCGCGAGCGCAACGTCAACCTGATCACGCTCGAGACCTTGTACGATGCCAAAGCGCATTTCGGTCGCTGACGTCACACCCATCCGGGTGGTGATCGTGACGATGGACAGCCATCTCGCCTCGGCTGCCGTGCGCGCGCGCACGGCGTTGCAGGCGGAGCTGCCCGGGCTCGATCTGAAGGTGCATGCGGCCGACGAGTGGGGCTGCAATCCGACCGCGCTCGAACATTGCCTTGCCGATATCGCCACCGGCGACATCGTCGTCGCCACGATGCTGTTCATGGAGGATCACATCCAGCCGGTGCTGCCGGCGTTGCAGGCGCGCCGCGACCAATGCGACGCCATGATCGGCTGCCTCTCGGCCGGCGAGGTGGTGCGCCTGACCCGGCTCGGCAAGCTGACGATGTCGGGCTCCGCCACCGGCGTGCTCGGCCTCTTGAAGCGGCTGCGCGGCAGCAACCGCTCCGGCAATTCCAGCGGCCAGGGCCAGATGAAGATGCTGCAGCGGATGCCGCGCCTGCTGCGCTACATCCCCGGCACCGCACAGGACCTGCGCGCCTACTTCCTCACGCTGCAATATTGGCTCGCCGGCTCCGAGCAGAATTTTGCGAACATGGTGCGCTTCCTGGTCGGCCGCTACGCCGACGGCCCGCGCGCCGCGCTGCGTGGCAAGACCAACGCGGCCGAGCCGGTGACCTATCCGGATGTCGGCCTCTATCATCCGCGGCTGTCGCCGCGGATCATCGAGCGCGCCGACCAGTTGCCGGCCCTGGCGAAGCCGGCCGGCCGCGTCGGCGTGATCTTGATGCGCTCCTATCTGCTCGCCGCCAACACCGCGCATTATGACGGCGTGATCGCAGCGCTGGAGGCGCGCGGGCTTGCGGTCATTCCGGTGTTCGCCTGCGGGCTGGACTCGCGCCCTGCGATCGAGCGCTATTTCCAGAAGAACGGCGTCGCCACCGTCGATGCCGTGATCTCGCTCACCGGTTTCTCGCTGGTCGGCGGCCCCGCCTACAATGACGCGCGCGCCGCGGAAGAGGTGATGGCCGGCCTCGACGTGCCGCTGATCGCGGCGCATCCGCTCGAATTCCAGACCGTCGAGCAGTGGCGCGATGACGCGCGCGGGCTGACGCCCGTCGAAGCCACCATGATGGTCGCGATCCCCGAGCTCGACGGCGCCGTCGGCCCGACCGTGTTCGGCGGGCGCTCGGCGATGGCCGATGCCGGCCGTGACATGGCCTCACTGCCGGAGCGCGCGACGCAACTCGCCGCACGCGTCGCCAGGCTCGTGGAGCTGCGCCGCTCCGCGCGCGCCGCGCGCAAGCTCGGCGTGGTGTTGTTCAACTTCCCGCCGAACGGCGGCAGCGCCGGCACCGCGGCCTATCTCTCGGTGTTCGAGTCGCTGCACAATGTGATGACATCGCTGCGCGCGGCAGGTTACACGATCGACGTCCCCGACACCGTGGACGCGCTGCGCGCACGTGTGCTCAAGGGCAATGCCGAGCGCTTCGGCACCGCCGCCAACGTCGCGGCGCGCATCCCGGTGGATCAGCATGTCCGGCGCGAGCGCCACCTCGCCGAGATCGAGAAGCAGTGGGGGCCGGCGCCCGGCCGTCACCAGACCGATGGCGCCAGCCTCCTCGTGCTGGGCGAGCAGTTCGGCAATCTGTTCGTCGGCCTGCAGCCGGCGTTCGGCTACGAAGGCGATCCGATGCGGCTGCTGTTCGAGCGCAGCTTTGCGCCGACGCATGCGTTTGCGGCGTTCTATCGCTGGCTGCGCGAGGATTTCCTTGCCCACGCCGTGCTGCATTTCGGCACCCATGGCGCGCTCGAATTCATGCCGGGCAAGCAGGCCGGGCTGTCCGCGGAATGCTGGCCGGAGCGCCTGATCGGCGACCTGCCGAACTTCTACATCTACGCGTCCAACAACCCGTCCGAGGGCGCTCTGGCGAAGCGGCGTGGCGGTGCCACCCTGATCAGCTATCTCACGCCCTCGATCACCAGCGCCGGCCTCTACAAGGGGCTCGCCGATCTGAAATCCTCGCTCGACGCCTGGCGCAATCTGTCGCCGGACGCGACCGAGCAGGTGAGGGGCGGCAGCGCGGCGCTGATCCAGGCGCAGGCGGCGGCGGTCGATCTTGCCGCGGCCGAGCCGCTGTGGGGCGACGAGCGCGATGCCAGCATCGGCGCGCTGTCCGCGAGCGTGCTGGAGCTGGAATACTCGCTGATCCCACACGGCCTGCACATCGTCGGCGCGCCGCCGCCCGAGGGGCAGCGGACCGAGCTGCTCGACCTCGCCGGCATCGCCGATCCGGCCAAGCGTGCCGAGCTCGACAGGATGCTCGCCACCGACAGCGAGACGCCCGCGATCCTGCACGCGCTCGACGGCGGCTATATCCGTCCGGTGCCCGGCGGCGATCTGCTGCGCAACACCGACGTGCTGCCCACCGGGCGCAACCTGCATGGTTTCGATCCCTTCCGCATCCCCAGCGCCTTCGCGCTCAAGGATGCCGAGCGCCAGGTCGCGCGGCTGCTCGCCCGCCATGCAGGTGAAGGCCACAAGCTGCCTGAGACAATCGCGCTGGTGCTGTGGGGCACCGACAATCTCAAGACCGAGGGCGGGCCGATCGCGCAGGCGCTGTGGCTGATGGGCGCCGAGCCACGCCATGACAGCTATGGCCGCCTCTGCGGCGCGAAGCTGATCCCGCTGGAGCAGTTGGGCCGCCCGCGCATCGATGTCGTCATCACTCTCTCGGGCATCTTCCGCGACCTGATGCCGTTGCAGACCAAGTTGCTCGCCGAAGCAGCGCTGCTTGCGGCGTCCGCCGACGAGCCGTCCGACATGAATTACGTGCGCAAGCACGCGGTCGCGTTCCAGGCCGCGCATGGCGGCGAGCTGGCGGATGCGTCGCTGCGTGTGTTCGGCAATGCCGAGGGCGCCTATGGCGCCAACGTCAACCACCTGATCGATTGCGGCGCCTGGACCGATGAGGACGAACTCGCCGACGTCTACACACGGCGCAAGGGCTTTGCCTACGGCACCGACGGACGCCCTGTCCGGCGCGACGCGTTGCTCGGCCATGTGCTGGCCGGCGTCGATGCGGCCTATCAGAACGTCGACTCGGTCGAGCTCGGCGTCACCACGATCGACCATTATTTCGATACGCTCGGCGGCATCAGCCGCGCGGTGAAGCGCGCCAAGGGCGAGGCGGCGCCGGTCTATATCGGCGATCAGACCCGCGGCGAAGGCACGGTGCGCACGCTGTCGGAGCAGGTGGCGCTGGAGACCCGTACCCGCACGCTCAATCCGAAATGGTACGAGGCGCTGCTCGCCCACGGCTATGAGGGCGTGCGCCAGATCGAGTCGCATGTGACCAACACCGTCGGCTGGTCGGCCACCACGGGCCAGGTCGCGCCCTGGGTCTATCAGCAGATCACGACGACCTTCGTGCTCGACCCCGCGATGCGCGAGCGGCTTGCCTCGCTCAATCCGGCCGCGTCGGCGAAGATCGCCAACCGTCTGATCGAGGCGCATGAGCGCAATTACTGGACCCCGGACCCTGACATGCTCGACGTGCTGCGCAAGGCGGGGGAAGAGCTCGAAGATCGCCTCGAAGGCGTGGGAGTTGCCGCATGAACGTGACATTACGACCGCCGCTGACGACCGCGCCGCGACGCCCTGACGGGGCCGGCAGCGTGCAGGTGCAGCTCGATCCGAACGTCGTCATCGACACCGCGAAGGTGTTCTCGGTGTATGGCAAGGGCGGCATCGGCAAGAGCACGACGTCGTCGAACCTCTCGGTCGCGCTGTCCAAGCTCGGCAAGCGCGTGCTGCAGATCGGCTGCGATCCCAAGCACGACTCCACCTTCACTTTGACCAAGCGGCTGGTACCGACGGTCATCGACATTCTCGAGCAGGTCAATTTCCACGCCGAGGAGCTGCGCCCGGAGGACTTCGTCTACCAGGGTTATAACGGCGTGATGTGCGTCGAGGCGGGCGGGCCGCCGGCCGGCACCGGCTGCGGCGGCTACGTCGTCGGCCAGACCGTCAAGCTGCTCAAGGAACACCATCTGCTCGAAGACACCGACGTCGTGATCTTCGATGTGCTCGGCGACGTCGTCTGCGGCGGCTTCGCTGCCCCCCTGCAGCATGCCGACCGCGCGTTGATCGTCGCCGCCAATGATTTCGACTCGATCTTCGCGATGAACCGCATCGTCGCCGCGATCCAGGCCAAGTCGCGCAACTATCCGGTGCGGCTCGGCGGCGTGATCGCCAACCGTAGCGCCGCGACGGACCAGATCGACAAGTTCAACGAGCGGGCCGGATTGAGGACGGTGGCGCACTTCCCCGATCTCGACGTCATCAGAAAGAGCCGGCTGAAGAAGTGCACGCTGTTCGAGATGGAGGCCTCGCCCGACGTCGAGCGCGCCCAGAACGAGTATCTGCGCCTCGCGGCCTCGCTGCTCGCCGGCAGCGAGCCGATGCAGGCGGTGCCGCTCAAGGACCGCGACATCTTCGATCTCCTTGGCTTTGATTGAGTGGAGCCAGCCGATGACGACAGCGGAATATCTCGCCCGCCGCAGTGAAGTGGAGACGTATTTCGACCGCACCGCGGTCGCCGCCTGGACGCGGCTGACTTCGGACGCACCGGTGGGCCGCATTCGCGCCACGGTGCGGGCCGGCCGTGACGAGATGCGGCGGACGCTGCTGTCATGGCTGCCGCTCGATCTGCGCGGCGCGCGAATCCTGGATGCCGGCTGCGGCACCGGCAGCTTCTCGATCGAAGCGGCGCGCCGCGGCGCCGACGTCGTCGCCGTCGACATCTCGCCGACCCTGATCGAGATCGCCCAGCGCCGGCTGCCCGACGACATCAGCCGCAACGCCATTCAGTTCGTCGCCGGCGACATGCTCGATCCCAGGCACGGCGGCTTCAACTTCGTCGTCGCGATGGACTCGTTCATCCACTACCGCGCCGAGGATGCCGTGCGGATTGTCGCCGGTCTGGCCGCTCGCACCTCCGACGCGATCCTGATGACCTATGCGCCGCGCACGCCGATGCTCGCCGTCATGCATGCCGTCGGTGGCGTGTTCCCGCGCGGCAACCGCGCGCCGTCGATCGAGCCGGTCGCCGAGCAGAAGCTGTATCGCCTGATCGCCGACCATCACGATCTCGCCGACTGGCGCTGCGCCCGCAGCCGCCGCATCGCCAACGGCTTCTATATCTCGCAGGCGCTGGAGCTCCGCCCGTCATGAGCGCACGCGCACCATCGATCATGCAGGCGTGGATGCGGCTGTCGTCGCGCTATCTGCCGTTTGCGGATGCCGCCTCGACCGAGCTGCCGCTGTCGCGCCTGATGCGGCTGTCGCTGTTCCAGGTCTCGATCGGCATCTCGGTGGTGCTGCTCAACGGCACGCTCAACCGCGTCATGATCGTCGAGCTCGGTGTGCCCTCCTGGCTGGTCGCCACCATGGTGGCGCTGCCGCTGGTGTTCGCGCCGCTGCGTGTGCTGATCGGCTTCAAGTCCGACCATCACCGCTCGGTGCTGGGCTGGCGCCGCGTGCCGTACATCTGGATGGGCACGCTGCTGCAGTTCGGCGGCCTCGCGATCATGCCGTTCGCGCTGCTGCTGCTGTCGTCGGCCGATGCGCCGGGCCAGGTGATTGCCGGCCGTCTCGGTGCGGCGCTCGCCTTCCTGCTGGTCGGCGCCGGGTTGCACACCACGCAGACGGCAGGCCTGTCACTCGCGACCGACATCGCGCCGGAGCATTCGCGTCCGCGCGTCGTTGCCTTTCTCTACGTGATGCTGATGTTCGGCATGATGGCGAGCGCGCTGACCTTCGGTGGGCTGCTCGCCGAGTTCAGCGAGATGCGGCTGATCCAGGTGATCCAGGGCGCGGCGCTGACCGAGATGGTGCTCAACGTCATCGCGCTGTGGAAGCAGGAGGCGCGTGATCCGTCGCGCACGTCGGCGGCCCGCGAGCCGCCGCGCTTCGGCGACTCCTGGCGACGCTTCCGCGAGGCCGGCGGCTCGATGCGCGTGCTGGTCGCGGTCGGGCTCGGCACCGCCGGCTTCACGATGCAGGACATCCTGCTCGAGCCCTATGGTGCGGAGATCCTGCATCTCACGGTTGGCGAGACCACGGCGCTGACCGCGCTGTTCGCCGCCGGCACGCTGGCGGGCTTCGGCCTTTCCGCGCGCCGGCTCGGCAAGGGCTCCGATCCGTATCGCATCGCGGCGCTGGGCGGCCTTGTCGGGCTGTTCGCGTTCTCCGCCCTCATCTTCTCGGCGCCGCTGGCCTCACCCTTGTTGTTCCGGATCGGCACCACGCTGATCGGTTTCGGCGGCGGGCTGTTCGCCGTGGGCACGCTGACGGCGGCGATGGCACTGGTGCAGAACGGCGAGAGCGGGCTTGCGCTCGGTGCCTGGGGCGCGGTGCAGGCGACGGCGGCGGGGCTCGCGATCGCCGGCGGCGGCGCCATTCGCGATGTGATGTCGCAGCTCGCGCTGGATGGCCGCCTCGGCGTCGCCCTTGCCGGTCCCGCGACCGGCTACAGCATCGTCTACCACGTCGAAATCGCGCTGCTGTTCGTCACGCTTGCGGTCATCGGACCGCTGGTGCGGCGGCGAGCGGCGGAGCCGCAGCAACTACAATTCGGAATCGCTGAATTTCCAGGTTAGCCCGGTCGGGGAGGAAACCATGCAGACGTCTTTCACGAGCTACATCGATGTCGCCCAGGTGGTGCTTTACGGGTTCTGGGTGTTCTTCGCAGCCCTGATCTTCTACCTGCGCACCGAGGACAAGCGCGAAGGCTATCCGCTGCAGTTCGAGGGCCGCGTCGGCCGCCGGACCGCCTCGAGCGGTCACGGCTTCCCGACCCCGCCGAGCCCGAAGACCTACCACATGCATGGCGGCCGCAACGCGACCCTGCCGAACTGGGACAACGACCGCGCCGATGCGCCGGTGACGCCGATGTATCCCTGGCCGGGCACGCCCTACCTGCCGACCGGCAATCCGATGCTCGACGGTGTCGGTCCGGGCTCCTTTGCCGCGCGCAAGGACGAGCCGGAGCTGACCATCGACAACATCCCTGCGATCGTGCCGCTGCGCGTCGACGGCAGCATCTTCATCGCCTCCGAAGATCCGGATCCGCGCGGCATGCCAGTGCTGGGTTGCGACGGCAGGCTCGGCGGCAAGGTTCGGGAGGTCTGGGTCGACCGCGCCGAGATGCTGATCCGATACCTCGAGGTCGAGGTCGACGGCATCGTCGGACGTCACGTGCTGCTACCGATGACCATGGCCATCGTCGACAGGTCGCGCAAGGCGGTGCTGGTCGATGCCATCCTCGGCTCGCAGTTCGCCAGCGTGCCGGGCCTTGCCAACCCCGACCGGGTCACCAAGCTCGAGGAAGACAAGATCGTCGGCTACTATGGCGGCGGTCATCTCTACGCGACTGCTGCACGGCAGGAGCCGCTGCTGTGAGTACGCGCAGGGAGATGGATACGCTGATGCTGCCGGAGGGCGAGCGGCTGCTTTGGCAGGGACAGCCCACGGTGAAGGCGCTGCTGCTGCGGGTGTTCCACCTGCGCCTGGTGCTGGCTTATTTCGCGGCGCTGTTCGGCGCGCGCGTTGTGGCGGGCGTGCTCGATCATCAGCCGCTCGCGGCCTCGGTCGCCAGCGCCTCGTCGCTGGTGACGCCGGTGGCACTGGCGACGCTGCTGCTCACCGGGCTCGCGGTGCTCTACAGCCGCACCACGCGCTACACCATTACCAGCCGTCGCGTGCTGCTGCAGTTCGGCGCCGTGTTGCCGATGACCCTGAACGTGCCGTTCAAGCAGGTGGCACGGGCGGATGCGAAGCTGTTCTCCGATGGCTCCGGCGATCTGCCGCTCGGCGTCACCGCGCAGCAGCGGCTGTCGTATCTGCTGCTGTGGCCGCATGCGCGGCCGTGGCGGCTGAACGAGGTCGAGCCGATGCTGCGCGGCGTTTCGGACGCCCGCAACGTCGCCGAGATTCTCGCCAAGGCGCTGGTTGCGGCTTCGGATGGCGCCGTCGCCGCGCAGCCGCTGCCGGCAGCCAATGGTCAGTCGCAAGGCGCACCGCCGGCGGCGGTCGCCAGCGCGGCGTGATCGGGAGGAGGGCGCGATGAGCAACGCCGATAGCCATGCCGAAGCCGAGATCATCATTCCGAGGGGCGCGCTCCGCGCGGCCTTCGCCCTGGTCGCCTTTGCCCTGCTCGCGGCCGGCGTCGGCCGGGTCACGGGTATCGGCACGGTGCGCAACGACCACGTCACGGCGGTGCAGTCGACGGCGCTGCGGTTCGAGGACCGTGCCGATGGCGGCATTGCGGTGGTGTCGCCCGACAGCGGCAAGCTCGTGACCGTGGTCGAGGCCGGCGGCGATGGCTTCCTGCGCACCGTGCTGCGCAGCATGGCCTTCGACCGCCAGCGTCACGCGATCGGATCGGGCCCGGCGTTCACGATCAACCGCTGGTCCGACGGCCATCTGACACTGGACGATCCCGCCACCGGCCGGCGGATCGATCTCGCGCCGTTCGGCGCCGACAACATGCGCCGGTTCACGGGATTGATGGCGATGGGAGAGCCGCGATGAGAGGATTATGGGCCGCCGGGCCGCGCCGCTTCGACATCGGCTGCAGCATCGAGATCGAGCAGACCTCCGAGACCTTGCATGCCCATGTCACGCTCGACCGCGACGTCAACATTCGTCCGGGCGACGAAGTGCTGATCCAGGGCGCGCCGATCGTGGTGAAGTTCGGCGAGCAGCTCAACCTGCGCCGCACCGCCACGGTGGTGCGGGCAGGTCCCTTGAAGCGCCTGATGATGCATGTCGCGGGCTATCTCGAGCTCACGGAATTGTACGACGTCAGCTTTTCGGACGGGAGGGTCAGATGATCGCGATGGAAGGCGGAAGCGGCAACATCTCCACCAAGATGGCATTGGAGGACACGATCCTCACGCCGCGCTTCTACACCACCGACTTTGCGGCGATGGACCGGCTCAACGTCGACCTGGTGCGCCGCGAATGGGATGCGGTCATGGCCGAGCTGCGCGCCGACCACAACCGCAAGCACTTCGTGCGCACGCCGGAATTCGAGAAGGATCTGAACGAGCTGCCCGAGGCGCTTCGCATGGAGTTCAAGGACTTCCTGGTGTCGTCCTTGACCGCCGAGTTCTCCGGCTGCGTGCTCTATGCCGAGATCAAGAAGCGGATCACCAATCCCGATATCCGCGAGCTGTTCCAGTTCATGAGCCGCGACGAGGCGCGCCATGCCGGCTTCATCAACGAGATCCTCAAGGATCACGGCATCGGCGTCGACCTCAGCTTCCTCACCAAGACGAAGAAGTACACCTACTTCAAGCCGAAGTTCATCTTCTACGCGACCTATCTGTCCGAGAAGATCGGCTACGCCCGCTACATCACCATCTATCGCCAGATGGAGCGGCATCCGGAGCGCCAGTTCCACCCGATCTTCAAGTGGTTCGAGCGGTGGTGCAACGACGAGTTCCGGCACGGCGAGGCGTTCGCGCTTCTCATGCGCGCCGATCCGAAGCTGCTCAGCGGCCTCAACAAGCTGTGGATCAAGTTCTTCCTGCTCGCGGTGTTCGCGACGATGCATGTCCGCGACCACATGCGCCCCGCCTTCTACGAGGCGCTCGGCATGCCGGTGGACGAGTACGACATGCGCGTGTTCCGGATCACCTCGGAGATCTCGCGTCAGGTCTTCCCGGTCATGCTGGACATCGATAATCCGCGCTTCTGGGCCGGCTTGAAGCAGCTGCGCCAGGTGTCGGAGGCGATTGCCGATGCCAAGGCACAGGGGGGCATCATGGGCACGCTGAAGCGCGCCGTGCTGCCGCTCAAGGCGGCGCTGACCTTCGGCCGGCTGTACATGCTGCCGGCCAAGAGCAACGAGCTGCCACGGGAGATCAGGCTGCAACCCGCCTGGTGACAAGGAGCCGGCCATGGGCGCGACCGCGATTGCCATTCCCTACGTCGTGTTCGTCTGGTGGTTCTCGACCGGCGCCGTGCTGGCGCTGGTCGGGCTCGCCGCCCGCCATCCGGCCGCGTTCAAATGGGGCACGGCCGCGGCGTTCGTCGCGGCCCTGTCGGGCGTCGCGGTGTCGAGCCAGGCGGCGGAGGATGCCAACGCCTATTGCGCCTTCACCTGCGCCATTCTCCTGTGGGGCACGGTCGAGATGTCGCTGCTCGCCGGCTGGATCACCGGCCCGCGGCCCGAGTCGTGCCCGCGGGACTGCACACCGGCCTCGCGCGTCGGTTTCGCGCTGCAGGCGATCGCCTATCACGAGTTGGCGCTGATCGCGACCGCGGGCCTCGTCTTCGCGGTGACATCGGGCGCGCCCAACCGTCTCAGCTGGTGGACCTTCGCCGCGCTGCTGGTGCTCAGGCAGAGCGCGAAGATCAATTTGTTCCTTGGCGTGCGCACCCTGAACGACGAGCTGCTGCCGCAGCAGGTCCGCTTCATGCGCAGCTATTTTGCAAAGAAGTCCACCAACCCGTTGTTCCCGTTCTCGATTGCCGCGGCGACCACCGCGACCGTGATGGTCGCCGCTGCCGCGATCGGCGCAACGTCATCGTTCGACGGCGTCGCGCTGTCACTGCTCGCATCGTTGATCGCGCTCGGCCTGCTCGAGCATGGCTTCATGGCGCTGCCGATGCCGGTGATCAATCTGTGGCGCTGGAGCGCGCCAGTCGAGCCTGCCGTGCCTGCGATGGCGGTCGTGGCTGCCGCTCCCGCACCAGTGCCCGCGACGCCTTTGGTCCGGCCGGTGCTCGCGGTAGTCTCTCCTGCGCCGCAGGCCGAGCGTCCCGTCTCTGTTCAGAAGAATGCAGCAGCCGCAGCACGGCAGCGGCTCGAAGAGCAATTCCGCCAAGCCTATCGCCAGGCCCGCGCTGACGCGCAGGCGCAAACCATCACCGGACTGGCCGCGGTGCCGGTCACGCCGCCGGTCGATCCGAACACGACAGCACAGGGGGGAGTACCATGAACTACGAAGACTATTTCCGCCGCCAGCTCGACGGTCTCAGGCGCGAAGGACGCTATCGCGTGTTCGCCGACCTCGAGCGCAAGGCCGGCGCCTTCCCGCGTGCGACCTATCGTGGCCCCCATGGCGAGCGCGATGTCGCGGTGTGGTGTTCCAACGACTATCTCGGCATGGGCCAGCACCCCAAGGTTCTGGAGGTGATGCACGAGGCGCTCGACCGCTGCGGTGCCGGCGCCGGCGGCACCCGCAACATCAGCGGCACCAACCACTATCATGTCCTGCTGGAGGAGGAACTCGCCGATCTCCACGGCAAGCAGGCTGCGCTCTTGTTCAACTCCGGCTATGTCTCGAACTGGACGTCGCTGTCGACCTTGGCTTCGCGCATGCCCGGCTGCGTGATCCTGTCCGACGAGCTCAACCACGCCTCGATGATCGAGGGCATCCGCCACAGCCGCTGCGACACCCGGATCTGGCGCCACAACGACGTCGCCGATCTCCGCGACAAGCTGTCGGGTCTCGATCCCAAGGCGCCGAAGCTGATCGCGTTCGAGAGCGTCTATTCGATGGACGGCGACATCTCGCCGATCTCGGACGTCTGCGACGTCGCCGACGAGTTCAACGCCATGACCTATCTCGACGAGGTCCACGCCGTCGGCCTGTACGGTCCGCGCGGCGGCGGCATCTCGGAGCGCGACGGCGTGGCCGATCGCCTGACCGTGATCGAGGGTACCCTGGCCAAGGCGTTCGGCGTGATCGGCGGCTATATCACGGCCTCCAACACGGTCTGCGACTTCGTTCGCAGCTTTGCCTCCGGCTTCATCTTCTCCAGCTCGCTGCCGCCGGCGGTGGCGGCGGGGGCGCTGACCAGCATCCGGCATCTGAAGGCCAGCAATGCCGAGCGCGCCCGGCACCAGGACCGCGTCGCTCGGCTGCGCCGCCGGCTCGACGAGGCCGGCGTCAGCCATCTCGACAATCCCAGTCACATCGTGCCGGTGATGGTGCGGGATCCTGTGCTGTGCAAGCGGATCAGCGACATCCTGCTCGAGCGCTATGGCATCTATGTGCAGCCGATCAACTATCCGACGGTGCCGCGCGGCACCGAACGGCTGCGCATCACGCCGTCGCCCTATCATTCCGATGCGGATATCGAGTATCTCGTTGCGGCACTCTCGGAGATCTGGGCCGAGATGGGTCTCGCACAAGCGGCATGAGGTGACGCTTTCGCGCGGCGTTTGAGCCAGATCAAATTGTCAATATGTCTTAACGTTAAGATATATGGACAAATTGATAGTCGGGGAGGACGCTGTGCGGATCTTGTTGCTGCATCCGAATTATCACTCCGGCGGCGCCGAGATCGCCGGCAACTGGCCACCCGCCTGGGCGGCCTATATCTCCGGCGCGCTGAAGGCGGCCGGCTTCACCGACCTCCGCTTCATCGACGCGATGACCAACGATCTCTCCGAGGATCAGGTCCGCGCCATCCTGCGCAGCGAAAAGCCTGACGTGATCGGGTGCACCGCGATCACGCCCTCCATCTACAAGGCCGAGCGTCTTCTGGAGATCGCTCGGGAGGAGCACCCGGACGCACTGACCGTGCTCGGCGGCATCCACGCCACCTTCATGTATCAGCAGGTGCTGACCGAGGCGCCGTGGATCGACGCCATCGTGCGCGGCGAGGGCGAGGAGATCATCGTCGACCTGATGCGCGCCCGCGAGGACGGCCGCTGGGCGACGGACCGCCGCAGCATCAAGGGCATCGCCTATCGCGACGGCAGCGAGGTCGTGGCGACGGTGGCGGCGCCGACGGTGAAGAACCTCGATGCGATCACGCCGGATTGGAGCGTGCTCGAATGGAGCAAGTACATCTACATCCCGATGAACAAGCGCGTCGCCATCCCCAACATGGCGCGCGGCTGCCCGTTCACCTGCAGCTTCTGCTCGCAATGGAAATTCTGGCGCGACTATCGCATCCGCGACCCGAAGAAGGTGGTCGATGAGATCGAGACATTGATGCGCGAGCACGATGTCGGCTTCTTCATCCTCGCCGACGAGGAGCCGACCATCAACAAGAAGAAGTTCATAGCCTTCTGCCAGGAGCTGATCCGCCGCGACCTCAAGATCCTCTGGGGCATCAACACCCGCGTCACCGACATCCTGCGCGACGAGGCGCTGCTGCCGCTGTACCGCAAGGCCGGCCTGATCCACGTCTCGCTGGGGACGGAAGCCGCGGCGCAGATGAAGCTCGACCGCTTCAACAAGGAGACCACGGTCGCGCAGAACAAGAAGGCGATCCAGCTCTTGCGCGGCGCCGTCATCGTCGTCGAGGCCCAGTTCATCGTTGGCCTCGAGAACGAGACCCGCGAGACGCTGGAAGAGACCTACCAGATGGCGCGCGACTGGAAGCCGGACCTCGCCAATTGGGCGATGTACACGCCCTGGCCGTTCTCCGATCTGTTCCGCGACCTCGGCGACAAGGTCGAGATCTTCGACTACGAGAAGTACAATTTCGTCACCCCGATCATGAAGCCGGACGCGATGGAGCGCGGCGAGCTGCTCGACGGCGTCATGAACAACTACCGGCGCTTCTACATGCACAAGGCGCTGTTCTCCTATCCGTGGGCCGGTTCCGGCGCGCGGCGGCGCTATCTGCTCGGCTGCCTCAAGGCGTTCCTGAAGTCGGGCTTCGAGCGGAAATTCTACGATCTTGGCCGCGTCAATTACTGGGGGCCGCAGTCCAAGGGCAAGGTCGATTTCGGCTTCGATACGTCGCGCAGGCGCGCCGATCCCGGCAAGGTCGAATGGAAGACGAGCCATAATCGCAAGCTGAGCGGACCGCAGCAGGCCCAGGTGATGGCCTGTGGCGGCGGTGCCGAGCAGATGAGCGACGAGACCGAGACGCGGGTGCATTGAGATGCACGGCACGTGCGCCCGGCACGTTCCGCTGCCGCGCGCTGACGCCGCGCCTGACCATCAGGACGGCGTTGCTGAAGGCCACATCGCCGGCCGCATCGGTCCCAACGCGATCATCCAGACCGCGGAAGCCTTGCGTCTGCTGCACGGCGAGGAGGCGGCGCGCCGCGTATTCGCGGCCGCGCGGCTCGACACCTATCTCGCGACGCCTCCGGCGGCGATGGTCGACGAAGCCGAGGTCACGCGGCTCCATCGTGCGCTTCGGACCGAGCTCGACGACGATGCTGCGCGCGCCGTCAGCACCAGGGCAGGGCGGCTGACGGCGGCCTATCTGCTCGCGCATCGCATCCCCTCCGCGGCGCAGCGCGTGCTCCGGCTGCTGCCGGCCCGGCTCGCGAGCCGCGCGCTGACGCGGGCGATATCCGCGCATGCCTGGACGTTTGCCGGGACCGGCACCTTCGCCGCACGCCCAGGTCGGCCCACCATCTACCAGATCAGCCACTGTCCGCTGTGCCGCGGCCATCACGGCGATCACGCCATCTGCGACTTCTACGCTGGGACGTTCGAGACGCTGTTCGCAACGCTCGTGCATTCCGACGCCCATGCGCGCGAGATCGCCTGCGAAGCCCGGGGTGACGAGGCCTGCCGGTTCGAGATCGGCTGGTGAGACGGCGCCATGCGAGACGCGACACCGCAATGGCATCGGTTGTCGCGCTCAGCTCGGCAGAAACCGCGCTCCTTCCTTGCCGAGGAAGTCCAGCATCGCCTGCGCCGGCGGCAGCAGCAGCTTGTCGGCGCGCCGCACCGCGTGCCACTGGCGGATGATCGGCAATCCCGCGACCTTCAACGTCACCAGCCGCCCCTCGCCGAGCTCATGGGCGACGGTGTGCTGCGAGATGAAGGCGATGCCGAGGCCGGCGATCACGGCCTGCTTGATGGTCTCGTTGCTGTCCATCTCCATGCTGGTCTTCGGCTTCAGACCATGCTTCTCGAAGAATGTCTCCATCAGCAGCCGGGTGCCCGATCCCGGCTCCCGGGTGATGAACACCTCGCCGGCGAGATCCTCGGCCGCGATCCGCTTGCGGCGCGCCAGCCGGTGGTTGGCTGGGGCGATGATGATGTGCGGGTGCTTGCCAAACGGCCGCATATCCACGGGAACGTCGGCCGGTGGCCGGCCCATGATGGCGATGTCGAGATCATAGCCGCGCAGCGCCTCGCGCAGGCTGTCGCGGTTGCCGATCCGCAAGGTGACGTCGATCTTGGGGAAGCGCCGCGAAAATTCCGCGATCGCAAACGGCACGAAATATTTCGCGGTGCTGACCGCGCCGATCGCCACGCGGCCGCCGCTGCGTCCCGCCAGAATGTCGAGCGCCTGCTCGCAGTCCTGCAGCGCGGCTTCGACGCGCTCGGCGAGTGCCAGGACGCTGCGGCCGGCCTCGGTCAGGATCATGCCGTCGGTGGTGCGCTGGATCAGCGGCAGCCCGGCGAGTTCCTGAAGATTGCGAATCTGCAGGGTCACGGCAGGCTGAGTGAGGTTCAAACGGCCGGCCGCAGACGTCACCGAACCCGAGTTTTGCACGGCAGCCAGCGCCCGAAGCTGGCGGATGGTGAGATCGCGAGAGAAGTGCCGGCTCATGGAACCCTCGATGAGATCGCCAGTATAAGGAAAACTTTGGTCTATCCAAAGATAATGAAATTTCCCTAATTAGGCAAATCGAGTGTTGATAGCAGCGCGGCACGACGCATTCGTGCGGCTTCATCAAGTTCCCGGCAGAGGATCTGATGGCGAGGGAGTGGCCCATGAATCACCAAATCGATCAACATCAGACATTGCAGGCACATCTGGCGGCGCAGGGTGCCGACGCCGATTGCGCCGCGGTCATCGAGGCTCTGGCCGGGGCGGCGCGCGAACTCGCGCGGCAGATCGCGGTCGCGCCGCTGTCCGGCGTCGACGAAGGTGCCGCCACCGTGAACGCCGACGGCGACGTCCAGAAGGCGCTCGACATCGTCGCCGACAATCTGATGCGGGATGCGCTGCGCCGGGCACCGGTCGCTGGCATCCTGTCCGAGGAGGTCGACCGGCCGGAAACGGTCAATGCTGCTGCCCCACTTTGCGTGGCGATCGACCCGCTCGACGGCTCGTCGAACCTGCAGAACAACATCTCCGTCGGCACCATCTTCTCGATCCGCCCGCGGGGCCGCGACGTGCTCTCCAGCTTCTTCGAGCCCGGCACGGCACAGCTTGCCGCCGGCTTCTTTGTCTATGGACCGCAGACCTGCCTGGTGCTCGCGATCGACCATCGCGTCGATCTCTACGTCCTGCATCCGACCTTGCACGAGTTCATGCTCGCCAAGTCCGGCATCCGCATCCCGCAGGATACGCCGGAGTTCGCCATCAACGCGTCGAACCGCCGGCACTGGAGCGGGACCGTGCGCAACTATGTCGACGAATGCCTGTCGGGCGCGGCCGGCCCGCGCGGCCGCGACTTCAACATGCGCTGGATCGCCTCTCTGGTCGCCGAGGCCTATCGTATCCTGATGCGCGGCGGCGTGTTCCTCTATCCGGCCGACTCCCGCCCCGGCTATCGCGAGGGCCGGCTGCGGCTGGTCTACGAAGCGCATCCGATGGCGCTGATCATGGAATGGGCTGGCGGCTCGGCCTCGAGCGGCCGTTCGCGCATCCTCGAACTGTCGGCGCGCTCGCCGCATCAGCGTGCGCCGCTGATCATGGGCGACGTCCGCCTTGTCCGCGACGTCGACCAGCTGCATGAGGGCATCGAGCCGCTGTTCGAAACCAGCGATGCGCCCCTGTTCGCGCGGCGCGGCCTGTTCCGCTGAGCCCGCCTGTCGAACGCGCCTTCCGGAGAAAGTTCATGTCACGTCGTCATCCCATCATCTCGATCACCGGCTCGTCGGGCGCCGGCACCACGTCCGTCAAGAAGACCTTCGAGAACATCTTCCGCCGCGAGAACGTCAAGGCGGCCTATATCGAGGGCGACGCCTTCCATCGCTACAATCGCGAGGAGATGCGCCGCAAGATGGTCGAGGAGGCCGAGATCGGCAACAAGCACTTCAGCCATTTCAGCCCCGACACCAATCTGTTCGAGGAGCTCGAGAAGACCTTTCGCGATTATTCCGAGACTGGCACCGGCATGACGCGCCACTACGTCCACGATGAGGAGGAGGCGCGGCTTTACGACACAAGGCCCGGCAACTTCACCGAGTGGAGCCGGTTGCCGGAGGACTCCGATCTGCTGTTCTACGAAGGCCTGCACGGCGCCGTTGTCACGGACAAGGTCAACATCGCGCAGCACGCCGATCTGAAGATCGGCGTTGTTCCGGTGATGAACCTGGAGTGGATCCAGAAGCTGCACCGCGACCGCGCGTCGCGCGGCTACACCACCGAAGCGGTCACCGACACGATCCTGCGCCGCATGCCGGACTACGTGAACTACATCATCCCGCAGTTCTCCGAGACCGACATCAACTTCCAGCGCGTGCCGACGGTCGACACCTCGAACCCGTTCGTCGCCCGCTGGATCCCGACGCCCGATGAATCGATGGTCGTGATCCGGCTGAAGAACCCGCGCGGCATCGACTTCCCCTATCTGCTCTCGATGATTCCGCAGAGCTTCATGTCGCGCGCCAATTCGATCGTGATCCACGGCGCCAAGCTCGATCTCGCGATGCAGCTCATTCTCACCCCCATGATCATGCAACTGATGGACCGAAAGAGGCGCACGCTATGACCGCCACCGCCGTGCAAACGCTGGCTCCGAAAGCCGATCCCAGCCATGCCGAGATGGCGAATGCCATCCGCTTCCTGGCCATCGACGCCGTCGAAAAGGCGAAATCGGGTCATCCGGGCATGCCGATGGGCATGGCCGACGTGGCAACCGTCCTTTTCTCACGCTTCATGAAATTCGATCCCGCCGATCCGGCCTGGCCCGATCGCGACCGTTTCGTGCTGTCGGCCGGACACGGCTCGATGCTGCTCTATGCGCTGCTGCATCTGACTGGCTACGAGGCCGTCACGATCGATGAGCTGAAGCGGTTTCGGCAATGGGGCGCCAAGACGCCGGGGCATCCTGAGTATGGCCACACGCCTGGTGTGGAGACCACCACCGGTCCGCTCGGGCAGGGCATCGCGACGGCGGTCGGCATGGCGCTCGCCGAGCGCCTGATGAACGCGCGCTATGGCGACGATCTGGTCGACCACTACACCTATGTGATCGCCGGCGACGGCTGCCTGATGGAGGGCATCAGCCACGAGGCGATCTCGCTCGCGGGCCATCTCAAGCTGAATCGCTTGATCGTGCTGTTCGACGACAACGGCATCTCGATCGACGGCTCGACGGGTCTTGCCTGCTCCGACGATCAGCTCGCACGCTTCGCGGCGTCGGGCTGGGCGACGTCCCGCATTGACGGCCATGATCCCGAAGCCATCGAGGCTGCTATCGCGGCGGCGCGGCAGAGCAACCGCCCGAGCATGATTGCGTGCCGGACGACGATCGGCTTCGGCTCACCCGGACGGCAGGGCTCGGAGAAGGCGCATGGCGCGCCGCTCGGGCCGGAGGAGGTCGAGAAGACCCGCGCGGCACTGCACTGGCCGCACCGTCCGTTCGAGGTGCCAGCCGATGTGTTGGTGAGCTGGCGCGAGATCGGCGCGCGCGGCCGCAGCGTGCGCCAGGCCTGGAAGGAGCGTGCGCGCAAGCTGTGCACCGCGGACCGATCGCCGTGCCATGACGCGCTGAACAAGAAGCTGCCGGCCGCCTATACCGAGCGCATGGCGCAGTTCATCGCGCAGCTCACGGCCGAGCGGCCGAAGATCGCTACCCGCCAGGCCTCGCAGAACGTCATCGATGTCATTGCGACAGTGCTGCCAAATCTGCTCGGCGGCTCGGCGGACCTGACGCATTCCAACCTGACCAAGGCAAAGACGCACAAATCCGTCGCGCCGGCCGCAATGGATGGCAACTACGTCCACTATGGTGTGCGCGAGCACGCGATGGCTGCTGCCATGAACGGCATCGCGCTGCATGGCGGCTTCATTCCCTATGGCGGCACCTTCCTCGCGTTCGCCGACTACAGCCGGCCGGCGATTCGGCTGGCCGCGCTGATGGGCATCCGCGTCATCCACGTGATGACCCACGATTCCATCGGCCTCGGCGAGGACGGCCCGACGCATCAGCCGGTCGAGCATGTCGCGAGCCTGCGCGCCATTCCGAACCTCCTGGTCTTCCGCCCGGCCGACGCGGTCGAGACGGCGGAAGCCTGGGACTGCGCGCTGCGCGCGGAGACCTCGCCGTCGGTGCTGTGCCTGTCTCGGCAAGCCCTGCCGGCCTTCCGCACCGAGGCATCGGATCACAACAAGGTCGCGCTCGGCGCTTACTTGGTCATCGAGCCCGAGGCCGGTCGTGACGTAACTTTGATTGCGACCGGCTCGGAGGTGGCGATCGCGCTGGAGGCGGCCAAGCTGCTGGCGGCCGAGGGCGTCCAGGCGGCGGTGGTGTCGGCGCCGTGCTTCGAGTTGTTTCGCAAGCAGTCGGCAGAGTATCGCGCCGCGGTGCTCGGCCACGTGCCGCGCATCGGCGTGGAGGCCGCGATCGAGGGCGACTGGGCGCGCTGGCTCGGCGATGCCGGCGAGTTCGTCGGCATGCACGGCTTCGGCGCCTCGGCGCCGGCCGAGGTGCTGTACCGCGAATTCGGCATCACGCCTGCGGCGGTCGCCGATGCGGCCATGCGCAACATCATCCGGGCGCGGGCTTCCTGAGCCGCGTCACCAAACAGAACATCGAACAGGGAGACCAACATGGCGCGGATCACGCTCAGACAATTGCTGGACCATGCTGCCGAGCGCAGCTATGGCGTGCCGGCGTTCAACATCAACAACATGGAGCAGGGGCTGGCGATCATGGAGGCGGCCGCGGCCGTCGATGCCCCCGTGATCATCCAGGCCTCGCGCGGCGCGCGCTCCTATGCCGGCGACATAATGCTGTCCAAGATGATCGACGCGCTGGAGGAGATGTATCCGCAGATCCCGCTCTGCCTGCACCAGGACCACGGCAACGACGAGGCGACCTGCGCGACCGCGATCAAGTACGGCTTTACGTCCGTGATGATGGACGGCTCGCTCAGGGCCGATGCTAAGACCGCGGCCGACTACGACTACAACGTCGACATCACCCGCCGCGTTACCGACATGGCGCACTGGGTCGGCGCCTCGGTCGAAGGCGAGCTCGGCGTGCTCGGCTCGCTCGAGCATGGTGGCGGCGAGCAGGAGGATGGCCATGGCCTCGAAGGCAAGGTCAGCCGCGAGCAGCTGCTGACCGATCCGGAGCAGGCGGTCGACTTCGTCCGCGCGACCAAGGTCGATGCGCTGGCGATCGCGATGGGCACCTCGCACGGCGCCTACAAGTTCTCGCGCAAGCCGGACGGCGAGATTCTCGCCATGAACGTGATCGAGGAGATCCATCGCCGGCTGCCGAATACGCATCTCGTCATGCACGGCTCGTCCTCGGTGCCGCAGAGCCTGCAGGACATGTTCAACCAGTTCGGCGGCGAGATGCCGCAGACCTGGGGCGTGCCGGTCGAGGAGATCGTGCGCGGCATCCGCCACGGCGTCCGCAAGGTCAATATCGACACCGACTGCCGGCTGGCAATGACCGCGATCTTCCGCAAGGTCGGCGCGTCGTCGAAGGTCGAGTTCGATCCGCGCAAGTTCTTGAAGCCGGCGATGGACTCGATGCGCGAGTTGTGCCGCGAGCGGTTCGAGCAGTTCGGCGCTGCCGGCAATGCATCCAGGATCAAGGTCATTCCGCTCGCCGAAATGGCCAAGCGCTACCGCTCCGGCGCACTCGATCCGCGAGTTGGGGGAATGACTGAAGCTGCCTGACATCCACGGCCATAACGAACATTCAGGAGGAACACATGAACGACCAATCGATCACGGTGCGCGGCAAGGATCGCTACAAGTCCGGCGTGATGGAATACAAGAAGATGGGCTATTGGGAGCCGTCCTATCAGCCCAAGGACACCGACGTCATCGCGCTGTTCCGTGTCACGCCGCAGGACGGTGTCGATCCGACCGAGGCCTGCGCTGCGGTCGCCGGCGAATCCTCGACGGCGACCTGGACCGTGGTGTGGACCGACCGGCTGACGGCGGCCGAGAAGTATCGCGCCAAGTGCTACCGGGTCGAGCCGGTGCCGGGCTCGCCGGGCAGCTATTTCGCCTATATCGCCTATGACCTCGACCTGTTCGAGCCGGGCTCGATCTCCAACCTGACGGCCTCGATCATCGGCAACGTGTTCGGCTTCAAGCCGCTGAAGGCGCTGCGGCTGGAGGACATGCGGCTGCCGGTTGCCTATGTTAAGACGTTCCAGGGGCCGGCGACCGGCATCGTCGTCGAGCGCGAGCGGCTCGACAAGTTCGGCCGGCCGCTGCTGGGCGCCACCGTCAAGCCGAAGCTCGGCCTGTCCGGCCGCAACTACGGACGCGTCGTCTACGAGGCGCTGAAGGGCGGGCTCGACTTCACCAAGGACGACGAGAACATCAACTCGCAGCCGTTCATGCATTGGCGCGAGCGCTTTCTGTACTGCATGGAGGCGGTCAACAAGGCGCAGGCGGCGACCGGCGAGATCAAGGGCACCTACCTCAACGTCACCGCGGCGACGATGGAGGACATGTATGAGCGCGCCGAGTTCGCCAAGGAGCTCGGGTCATGCGTTGTCATGATCGACCTCGTGATCGGCTACACCGCGATCCAGTCGATGGCGAAGTGGGCGCGCCGGAACGACATGATCCTGCATCTGCATCGCGCCGGTCACTCGACCTACACGCGGCAGCGCGCGCACGGCGTGTCGTTCCGCGTCATCGCCAAATGGATGAGGCTCGCCGGGGTCGACCACATCCATGCCGGCACCGTGGTCGGCAAGCTCGAAGGCGATCCGAACACCACGCGCGGCTATTACGACATCTGCCGCGAGGACTTCAATCCGATGCGACTGGAGCATGGCGTGTTCTTCGACCAGAACTGGGCGAGCCTGAACAAGCTGATGCCGGTGGCCTCCGGCGGCATCCATGCCGGCCAGATGCACCAGTTGCTCGACCTGCTCGGCGAGGACGTCGTGCTGCAGTTCGGCGGCGGCACGATCGGCCATCCGCGCGGCATCGCCGCCGGTGCGACCGCCAACCGCGTCGCGCTGGAAGCGATGATCCTCGCCCGCAATGAGGGCCGCGACTACGTGCATGAAGGTCCGGAGATCCTGGCCAAGGCGGCACAGACCTGCACGCCGCTGCGCGAGGCGCTGGAGATCTGGAAGGACGTCACCTTCAACTACGAATCGACCGATTCGCCGGACTTCGTCCCGACAGTGACGCCTGCCGCCTAACAATCGTTCGATACGACGCCGCGATGCGAGCCGGACACCGGCTCGCCCGTTTCAGCGATATCAGGAGACATCAACATGCGCGTGACCCAGGGTTGCTTTTCTTTCCTGCCCGATCTGACCGACGAGCAGATCTCCGCTCAGATCCAGTATTGCCTCGAGAAGAATTGGGCCGTGAACATCGAGTTCACCGACGATCCGCATCCCCGCAACACCTATTGGGAGATGTGGGGCCTGCCGATGTTCGACCTGCGTGACGCTGCCGGCATCATGCGCGAGCTGACCGAGTGCCGGAAGATCTACGGCGACCGCTACATCCGCATCTCGGCCTTCGATTCCAGCCATGGCTGGGAATCGACCCGGTTGTCCTTCATCGTCAACCGGCCGCAGAACGAGCCGGGCTTCCGGCTCGACCGGCAGGAAACCGTCGGGCGCAATCAGCGTTATTCGACGCGGTCCTACGCGGCCGAGCGCCCGGAAGGCCAGCGTTACTGATCCCTGGCGGGCGGAGGTCGCTGCTGCGTCTGCGGGTCTGCGGCGTGGCAGGGATCTCCGCCCGGAGCGGCCATATCACCTTGTATTTGCCGTTGCTTCGTTGTTGCCAGGTTCGCAATCGAACGCACGGCGATCTGATGCGAACGTCCAGAACGGAGCACCAGTCGATGATGCAGGCCACGCAGACGGACACCACCGAGGCGACGCCGGTCGACACCGTCGACCTGCGCCGCGAGTTCGAGAGCGTCGATATTGCGCCGGTGCTGGAGCAGCTCGACCGCGAGCTGGTCGGGCTCACCCCGGTCAAGACGCGAATCCGCGAGATCGCGTCGCTGCTGATGATGGAGCGGATCCGCCGCAAGATGGGGCTGGCGACGACGTTTCCGACCCTGCACATGTCGTTCACCGGCAATCCCGGCACCGGCAAGACCACTGTCGCGCTGCGCATGGCCGGCATCCTGCACCGGCTCGGCTTCGTGCGCCGCGGCCACGTCATCAGCGTCACCCGCGACGACCTCGTCGGCCAGTATATCGGCCACACCGCGCCGAAGACCAAGGAGGTGCTGAAGAAGGCGATGGGGGGCGTCCTGTTCATCGACGAGGCGTATTATCTCTACCGTCCCGAGAATGAGCGCGACTACGGCCAGGAGTCGATCGAGATCCTGCTACAGATCATGGAGTCGCAGCGCGAGGATCTCGTGGTCATTCTTGCCGGCTATGCCGACCGGATGGAGAAGTTCTTCCAGAGCAATCCCGGCTTCCGCTCGCGCATCGCCCACCACATCGACTTCCCCGACTATTCGGAGGCCGAGCTGCTGACGATCTCCGAGATGATGCTGGAAGGGCAGAATTATCGCTTCACGCCGGAGGCCCGCGCCGCTTTCGAAAGATACATCGCCGTCCGGCGCACTCAACCCTTGTTCTCGAACGCGCGCTCGATCCGCAACGCGCTGGATCGGATCCGCCTGCGCCAGGCCAACCGGCTGGTGTCGCGGCTCGACCGCGTGCTGACGTCCGATGACGTGATGTCGATCGAAGCCAGCGACGTGCTGGCAAGCCGCGTGTTCGCCAAGGGGGCCGACGCGGGAGGCGGCAGGGTGGAGGTGCAATCATGAGTCTGGCTCTGGTGAGGAACGCGCCGCTCGACGACCTCCGGCGCCGCATCGCCGACGCCGGCGCACTGATCTTCGACGTCGACGGCACGATGGCCGAGACCGAGGAGATCCATCGCGAGGCCTTCAACGAGGCGTTCGTCGCGGTGGGCATCGACTGGCACTGGGGCCGCCGCATCTACAAGGAGCTGCTGCGTGTCACCGGTGGGAAGGAGCGCGTCCGTGTGTTCGACCAGATGCGGCGCACGGGTCCTCCGCTCAGCGACGCCGTCGTTGCCCGGCTTCATCGCATCAAGACGGAGCGGTTTGCCGCGCTGATGGCCGACAAGGGCTGCCCGTTGCGCCCGGGCGTTCAAGCATTGCTGGAGGCTGCCTCGGCCCGCGGGCAGCGGCTCGCGATCGCGACGACGACCACGCGCGCCAATATCGATGCCCTGTTGGCGCCCGTGCTGGGCGCGAACTGGGAGGCAGGATTTGCCGCCGTCGTGGCGGCCGACGATGTCGTGCGCAAGAAGCCTGCGCCCGATGTCTACCTGGAGGTCTTGTCGCAGCTCGATCTCCCCGCGGCCAGTTGCATCGCGATCGAGGACTCCGGTAACGGGTTGATGGCTGCGACCCGCGCCGGCGTTCCCGTGCTGATCACGCGCAGCCTCTACTTTCATGACGACGCGTTCGACGGTGCGCTCGCCGTGTTCGACGATCTCGGGGAGCTTGTTACCTGAGGTATTTTGAGGTGCTTGTGCTGATGCGTTGCCGATTATGTACGCCACCATGCGCATAGCCGCGTGGCGTGGTCGTTCTATTGCCGTCTCGACAAGAACGTGTAATCCCTTGACGACATCTCTTCATGTCGAGTCGAGGTCGTTGAGTATGGCCCGCACGCAGGCCAAATTGAAACGTACGGACGTTGCACGCACGGAAGCGTTTCGCGGGCGGGTGGGACGGCCGCCGAAGGCGCTGGCTGGAAATATCGAGGAACGTATTCTGGACGCTGCGCGCGCGGTGTTTCTCGAGCGCGGCTTTGACGGCGCCAGCATCGACGAGATCGCCGAGCGCGCCCCCGCCAGCAAGCCGACGATTTATGCCCGATACACCGGCAAGGCCGCCTTGTTTGCCGCCGTCGTCGCGCGCTCCATCAACGACGTGATGAATCTCGGGTCCTACGCGCCGGTGGCCGGCACCGCACAGGAAAAGCTGGTTGGACTGGCCATCGCCATCGTCGATCGGGCGCTGAAGGACTCGCTGGGATTGTTACGGGTCACGATCGGGGAGGCTTACCGGTTTCCCGATCTCAGTTGTCAGTTTCATGACGTCTCGCGCAGGCGGGCCGCCCATGCCGTGGCGGTGCTGCTCGGCGAGACGATCGGCGCCTCGGCCACGACCGCCCGCCGGACGCCGTCGAAGGCGTCGGCCGCTTCTGCCGAGATCTTCATCGATCTGATCGTCATGCCGGTGATCATGCGCTCGCTCATGGGCGAGAGCGAAAGGACGATCCGCAGGGAGCTGCCCGGCTTCGTCCGTGACCGGGTCAAGACGTTCCTGGCGCTGCAGCCGAAGGTCTGAGCAGCGCGATCAGCGTCGCCGGAGCGATGACGGCTCGAGCGTCACCTGCTTGAGATCGTTGCCGCTGACGACGACCACGACGAAGGCGAGCTTGCCGTCCTTGTTCATCAGGCCGCCACTGATCGCCCGGCCGGCCGCCGAGCGCTCGGCGATCCGAATCGCGTCCGACATCTTGAGCCGGACCGTGGTGAGGGCAGCCAGGCTGTTACGGTCGCTTTCGCTCAGTCCATCCACGGTGGAGAACAGCACGCTGTTGCGCACCTTTGCCGTGGTGCCGTCGATGTCGGATTCCCAGATCCGTCCGCTCTGCAGGGTTCGGACCTTGTAGACGGGGGCGTCGAGCCCACCCTCGAAGCTGATGTCCGCGGTCTTGGAGCCCGGATGAATCCTTTCGGCGATCCGCAGCGCCTGGTGCAGTGACACCTCCGTCCGCCGGAACTTGTCGAGCTCGCGATCGATCGTCTCCTGGCTCAGTGCCGGATCGGTGGAGGCTGACGGATCCCTCTCGGTCTGCATGCCGGAGCCGGTCCCGGCGACCGCGTGCGCCAGGGGCGCCCATGACAGCAGGATCAAGGTCAACAGAATGATTCGTTTCATGACGGCCTGCTGTCTCCGATCTCGGTCGGTGCTTGTAGAGCATTCCCTCGGAAAACGGTTGTGGTAAAACGAAACTGTATCGTTTTATAATTAAGGGCGGCGCATATGTCAAGGTTACGGGTACCGGCGGCGTCATGTAGTCGGTGTCGACGCCGACGCCGTGGCCCTCGGGGATGGAGGGGCGATCGCCGTCGTGTTGAAGGCCAATCCATTGTGCCTGGCGAACTGATAGGTGGCGGGAGATAGCTCTGGATCTCGCGTTTGCTCGTCATGGCCAGCGAGCGGATCGCGATCGCCTTGGCGCTGCTTTCGACCGGCTGGAAACCGGTGGACGTCCGGCAGGTCATGATGATGTAGATGGCGCTGATCACGATTGCGGGAGCTGCGTCCTTGGAACCCGCACGGCCACGCATGTCGATGGGCGGCTGCGCAATCACGGGTGCTCGGCGCGTTCATCTGCGGCTAATGCGCCGCCGGCTATGATTTTCTTCCATTTCCGATAGGTTGTCGCCGTTTCAACCGGGAGCGGCCGATATTGCCGCGCAGCGGCGTCCGATGTCCCGATAGGGGTCACGATGCAGGCCGCATCGGCGGACGCGACCAGAGGAGTCTGAATGATTAAGCGCCGGGCCATGATCACCTTCACGTTCACCGTCGCGACGCTGCTCGCAGCCTGCGGCGGCGTTGCGCAAGCGGCGCAGTGCGGTTCGTCGCCGGCGGGGTTCGAGGCGTGGAAGCGCGAATTCAGCGAGGAGGCGCGGGCGAAGGGCGTCGGCGGCGCCGCGATCGCCGCGCTGATGCAGACCAACTACGCCTCCGCGACGATCGCCGCCGATCGCGGCCAGCGCAGCTTCTCGCTGTCGCTCGATCAGTTCCTCGCCAAGCGCGGGGCTGCTGCGATCGTCGCGCGCGGCCGCCAGCTCAAGCAGTCGCAGGCGGCGATGTTCGCCTCGATCGAGCAGCGTTACGGCGTGCCGCCCGGACCGCTGATCGCGATCTGGGGCATGGAGAGCGCGTTCGGCAGCCAGCGCGGCAATCAGCACATGCTGTCGTCGATCGCGACGCTCGCCTATGACTGCCGCCGTCCGGAGTTCTTCACCGACCAGCTCTATGCCGCGCTCAAGCTGATCGACCGCGGCGTGCTCTCGGGCAACACCCGCGGCTCGATGCATGGCGAGGTCGGGCAGACGCAATTCATGCCGAAGAACATCCTCGCTTACGGCGTCGGCAATCTCGACGTCGCCGCCAACGCGCTGGCCTCGACCGCGAACTTCCTGCGCGCCAACGGCTGGAAGGCAGGCGCCGGCTATCAGCCGGGCGAGCCGAACTTCGCCGCCATCGAGGCCTGGAACGCCGCCGGCGTCTATCAGAAGGCGATCGCGCTGATGGGCCGCCAGATCGACGGCGGCGGCTCGGCCGCGGCGCGCTGACGGGCCCGCGACTGATAGACATGTCCAATGAAAAAAGCGGCGCTTCATCACTGAAGCGCCGCTTCTCTTTGGTGTCGGTCAGTCGGCTTGTCGCCTTAGACCTTCAGATCGAACCGGTCGAGGTTCATCACCTTGGTCCAGGCGGCGACGAAGTCCTTGACGAACTTCTGCTTGGCATCCGAGCTTGCATAGACCTCGGCCAGCGCGCGCAACTGCGAGTGCGAGCCGAAGATCAGGTCGGCGCGGGTCGCCGTCCACTTGATCGCGCCGGACTTGCGGTCGCGGCCCTCGAAGGTGTGCTCGCCCTGATCGACCGGACGCCAGGCCACGCCCATGTCGAGCAGGTTGGCGAAGAAGTCGTTGGAGAGCGTCTCGGTCTGCTCGGTGAACACGCCATGCTTGGAGCCGTTGGCGTTGGCGCCGAGCACGCGCAGGCCGCCGACCAGCACGGTCATCTCCGGCGCGGTCAAGGTGAGCAGTTGCGCCTTGTCGACCAAGAGCTCCTCGCCCGACAGCCACTGCTTGCCGCTGAGATAGTTGCGGAAGCCGTCATGGGTCGGTTCGAGCACCGCGAACGACTCGACGTCGGTCTGCTCCTGCGAGGCATCGGTGCGGCCGGGCGCGAACGGCACGGTCACCTCGACGCCGGCCTTCTTGGCGGCCGCCTCGACGCCGGCATTGCCGGCCAGCACGATCAGGTCGGCGAGCGAGATCTTCTTGCCGCCGGAGGCCTGCGCGTTGAACTCCTTCTGGATGGCCTCGAGCGTCGAGAGCACCTTGGCGAGCTCGGCCGGGTTGTTGACCGCCCAGTCCTTCTGCGGAGCCAGGCGAATGCGCGCGCCATTGGCGCCGCCGCGCTTGTCCGAGCCGCGGAAGGTCGAGGCTGAGGCCCAGGCCGTCGACACCAGTTGCGACACCGACAGACCCGAGGCGAGGATCTTCGCCTTGAGCGCCGCGACGTCCTTGTCGTCGACAACGGGATGATCGAGCGCCGGCACCGGATCCTGCCAGATCAGGTCCTCCTTCGGCACCAGCGGGCCAAGGTAACGCACCTTCGGACCCATGTCGCGATGGGTCAGCTTGAACCAGGCGCGGGCGAAGGCGTCGGCGAACTGATCCGGGTTCTCCAGGAAGCGGCGCGAGATCTTCTCGTAGGCCGGATCGAAGCGCAGCGCGAGGTCGGTGGTGAGCATCGACGGCGCATGCCGCTTCGACTTGTCATGCGCGTCCGGCACCGTGTTGGCGCCGGCGCCGTGCTTCGGCTTCCACTGATGCGCGCCGGCCGGGCTCTTGGTCAGCTCCCACTCGTAGCCGAACAGATTCCAGAAGAAGTTGTTGCTCCACTTGGTCGGCGTCGTCGTCCAGATCACTTCGAGGCCGGAGGTGATGGTATCGCCGCCCTTGCCCGAGCCGTACTTGCTGGCCCAGCCGAGACCCTGCTGCGCGATGTCGGCGCCTTCCGGCTCGGCCCCGACCAGCGACGCATCACCCGCGCCGTGGGTCTTGCCGAAGGTGTGACCGCCGGCGATCAGCGCCACCGTCTCTTCGTCGTTCATCGCCATGCGGGCGAAGGTCTCGCGGATGTCGCGCGCGGCAGCCAGCGGATCGGGATTGCCGTTCGGGCCTTCCGGGTTGACGTAGATGAGGCCCATCTGCACCGCAGCGAGCGAGCCCGCGAGCTCGCGGTCGCCGCTGTAGCGCTCGTCGGCGAGCCACTTGCCCTCGGGGCCCCAATAGATGTCCTGCTCGGGCTCCCAGGTATCGGCGCGGCCGCCGCCGAAGCCGAAGGTCTTGAAACCCATCGATTCCAGCGCGACGTTGCCGGTCAGCACGAACAGGTCGGCCCAAGAGATCTTCTGGCCGTACTTCTGCTTGATCGGCCACAGCAGGCGGCGGGCCTTGTCGAGGTTGGCGTTGTCTGGCCAGCTGTTCAGCGGCGCGAAGCGCTGCTGGCCGGTGCCGGCGCCGCCACGGCCGTCGCCAATGCGATAGGTGCCGGCGGCGTGCCAGGCCATGCGGATGAACAGCGGACCGTAATGGCCGAAATCGGCCGGCCACCAGTCCTGCGAATCGGTCATCAGCGCGTGCAGGTCCTTGACCAGCGCGTCGAGATCGAGGCTCTTGAATTCCTTGGAATAATCGAACGCCTCACCGAGCGGATCGGAGAGGTTCGAGTGCTGATGCAGCACCGACAGATTGAGCTGGTTCGGCCACCAATCCTTGTTCGAAAATCCCTTCAAGCCGCCCGAGAACGGGCACTTGCTGACGTCATCCATGTTTCTCTCCTGACGTGATCGTCATGGTTCCCCCCTGGGGTGGGAGCCGGGACCCTACGCGGCTGCTTCGATCAGGGGAAATTGAGATTGGTGATCGCAACGATAAGATTATCTGATGAACCTGGTCTGACACCATTCAAACGCATATGGACACGGTGCATGACCGCTGCATCTCAAGATTGTGGTCAGGGAAAATTGACTCCGCGGCGGTGAACGATAAGATAAACTGATGATACATTTGACGATGCGGCAGCTTCGCTATTTCGATGCGCTGGCGCGTCTCGGCCATTTCGGCCGCGCCGCGGAGGCCTGCGCGATCTCGCAGCCGGCGCTGTCGATGCAGATCAAGGAGATGGAGGACGCGCTTGGCGGCGTGCTGCTGGAGCGCAATGCGCGCCAGGTGGTGCTGACGCGATTCGGCGAGCAGCTCGCCGAGCGCGTGCGCGAGATCCTGCGCTCGGTCGATGAGCTCGGCGATTTCGCCCGCGCCTCGCGCGACAAGCTCACGGGCCGGCTGCGGCTCGGCATGATCCCGACGATCGCGCCCTATCTGCTGCCCAAGGTGATCGGGAACCTGACGCGCAGACATCCCGAGATCGACATCCACGTCCGCGAGTCCAAGACGCCGAAGCTGATCGAGGAACTGGTCGAGGGCCGCCTCGATGCCGCGATCGTCGCGCTGCCGGTGTCGGAGCCGTCGCTGACCGAGGTCGCGCTGTTCGCGGAGAGCTTCCTGCTGGTGCGGCCGCCGGAATATGAAGGCGCGGCGGTGCCGAGCAGCGAGATGCTGCGCGAGATGCGGCTGCTGTTGCTGGAGGAGGGGCACTGCTTCCGCGACCAGGCGCTGTCGTTCTGCAACATGCAGGCGCCGCGCGAGATGCTCGATGCCTCCTCGCTGTCGACCCTGGTGCAGATGGTCGGCGCCGGCATGGGCGTGACGTTGATTCCGGAGATGGCGGTCGGCGTCGAGACGCGGTCGGCGTCGGTGTCGCTGGCGCGCTTCGCCGATCCGCAGCCGCAGCGCACGGTCGGCATGGTCTGGCGCAAGACCAGCCCGCTCGCCAAGCAACTGATGCAGATTTCCGAGATCGTCGGCAGCGCGGCCGAGGGTCTGCGCAAGCAGGCCGCGGCAGCGCAGGGCCGCAAGCGGCGAAGCTGATCCTTCGGGACCATCCCGTCCGAGGCGGCCTTGTCCTTCCTTAAGGAAGGACATCCTCCACGAAATTGGCCTTGATCGCATCCGCTGCTGTGCTCGTGTTGTCGAGCCAGCTCGCCTTGGCTGATAGCAGCGGCACGGGTGGCAGCAGCGCCGGCGCCTCCCGCGACGCGACAACCTCAACGCCGGGCGGACCCGGAAACGCGACGGGGACGACCGGAATGGGATCGGGCGCGGCGGGAGCCACCGCTGCGGCGGGGAACGGATCGGGGCGCACGCCACCGGCGCCGAATGACGCCACCGGCTTGCTCGACAACAACAGCCCGAGCACCGGCGCCGACAATTCCGGCAGCTCGAGCAATCTCGGCCGGCATTGAAGGGATGTTCGCCGGCGATCGCGCTTTTGCAATGGAACGGTCGCGCCGACAGGTGGTTCGTAGCGACGAGCAGCTCATTTGCTCGTCGCCGCGATCGCGGCGGAGGACTGCGCCGGATGACCTTCGCGGCAGTCATGCGTGATGACCTTGGTCGAGGAGTCCTTGCGATGCGAAGCTTGAACTATGTGGGAGCGCTGGCCCTGTCCGGCGCAATGCTGGCCGGAGCGAGCGCTCCGGCGTTGTCTGCACCCGTCGCTGCGCTGTCGGCCGCGGCGAAGGCCGACGTTGCGCCGCTCAGCACGGTTCAGGTCCGCTATGGCGGCTGGCATGGCGGCGGCTGGCGTGGTGGCGGTTGGCGTGGCGGCGGCTGGGGCTGGGGAGCAGGCGCGCTCGCGGCCGGCGCGCTTCTCGGCGCCGGGATCGCGGCGACGGCATCGCCTTATTACTACGACGATCCCTATTATTATGGCCCGCCCTACGGCTATGTCGGCGTCGGCTACGGGCCGTATTACGGCCGTCCCTACTATGCCCGTCCGTATTGGCGGCATCGCTATTATGGCTGGGGTGGTCCGTGGGGCGGCCCCTGGTGAGATCGGCTGATTGGTTCCGGATGCCCTGTCGTCTGCGCGAGCGATCGCGCAGACGATTTCGTGTTTGCTGCGAGCTGATCGTGATCGCGTGGCAGCCAGAACGCTAAAGGCAAGTTGATCTTGCTCAAAGCTGCTCCTCGCTCCCGTGCTCCAATAAGTTCGACACGGGAGAGGAGCCGGAAATGCAAACACCAGTTCAAATCGAATTTGAAGGGATTCGCGTCTCCGCTGAAATCCGGGCTGCCGTTGAGCAACATGTCGCGGAACTGGAGAGCCGCTTTGGCCGGATCACTGCGGCGCGCGTCATGGTCAAAGGTCCGGGTGGTCATCACCAAACCGGCGGTCAATATCTGGTGAGCGTTCGGCTGGCGCTGCCCGACGGTCGGGAAGTCCACGTTGGACGTACCCCGAAGCTGGATGAACGGTACGTCGACTTGACATTCGCCGTGGACAACGCATTCAAACGCGCGCGTCGACAACTGCAGGACCGGGCGCGACTGATGCGTGGCGATGTCAAGACGCACGAGCCTCAACCGATCGGAACCGTTGCGCGTATCGATCCAAGCGGCCAGTTCGGCTTTCTGGAAGCCGCCGACGGCCACGAAGTCTATTTCAACTGCAATAGTGTCGTTGATGGTGGACCAAGCATCGTGCCCGGCACCCGCGTAAGCTACGTCGAGGAGATCGGAGAGAAGGGACCGCAGGCGAGCACGGTCAGAATGCTCGGAAAACATGGGCTGCGGGCTTAGATCGGCGGCTGAGATGCGAGCGGCGAGCAGGTTTGACGTTGGAGGTGACCGATGATTGGTGATCGCCTGCGTTTGTTCTGTCTTCATGGCACGGAAGGGCTTGGCGAAAAAATCGCTCACGCGCTTGGATGCCGTCTCGCCGCTGTCGAAGAACGCAGCTTCGAGGACGGCGAACACAAGGTGCGGCCGCTGGAGGTTGTCGCCGGCTGCGACGTCTACGTTCTGCACAGCCTCCATGGCGGTCCTGACGAGAGTCCGAACGACAAGCTGTGCCGGTTGCTGTTCCTGGTCGGAGCGTTGAAGGATGCCGGTGCTGCGCGGGTGACGGCGGTCGCACCGTATCTGTGCTATGCGCGAAAGGATCGTCGCACTAAGGCCAATGACCCCGTCACGATCCGTTATCTTGCGACCATGTTCGAGGCGATCGGTGTTGACGCAGTGGTGACCCTCGAAGTTCACAACGAGGCCGCGTTCGAGAACGCGTTCCGTTGCCCATCGGTAGCGCTGAGCACGGCGCCGCTCTTGATCGGCAGGATCAAGGCGATCGCGGCTGATCGGCCGATTGCCGTGGTTTCGCCGGATCTCGGAGGCGGCAAGCGCGCGGACCTGCTCCGCGAGGTTCTGGGGAAAGCGCTCGGCCGTCCGATCGGCAAGGCATTCGTGGAGAAGCATCGCAGCTCCGGCGTCGTTTCGGGCGACTTGTTCGCCGGAGAGGTGGCGAACGCGCTGTGCGTGATCGTGGATGATCTCATCAGCAGCGGTGGAACCCTGGTGCGGGCGGCGAAGGCGGCCCGTGCCCATGGGGCCGAAGAGGTGATAGCTTGCGTGGCGCACGGCTTGTTCATGCCGGGCGCGGCAACGACGCTCGCCGACCCTGCGATCGGCCGCATCATCGCGACCGACAGCGTGCCACCGTTCAGGCTTCCGCCGGGCGCGGTTCGCGATAAGCTCGAGATTGTCTCGGCGGCGCCCCTTCTCGGAGAGACCATTCGTCGGCTGCACCACAACGAGCCGCTGACGGAGCTGCTTCCGTATCAGGATTGATCCCCGCAATTCAAATTCTGGCTCACGCCGTGAGCTGCCGCTCAAGCTGCGCTGCGTCCGCCTTGGCAAGTTTGAGATAGGTGCGCGCCAGCCGCGGCCATTTTTCCGGCGTCCGTGGATGGGCGTCGGCGAGATGAGCGATGGATAGCCTGGCGCGCAGCATGGCGCGGCCAATCCGATAGAACAAGAACAGTCCGCTGGCCGGGTCATCATTGAGCTGGACGGCCAGATATCGCCGAAGCCTCTCACCGACCCACGGTCCTCCCAGTCGAGCGCATTCCAAGTGCAGGAAGGCAATTTCGTCCAGTGCATCCGACGTCCGCAAGCGGGCATTGAACTCCAGGCAGTCGATGATGGGGAAGGGAGGGCTCAACCAGATATGTTCCGGCCGCAGATCGCCATGGCCGTCGAGGACGAGCCGGTGATGCACCCGCTGCGCCAGTAGATCGGTCCGCTGCCGCAGGAAACGGCATTGCAGGTTGGCGATGCGCTCGATGGTGCCGCGGGGCAGGTCGAAGGCCGACTCGAGCAAACCTCGCCGATCCGCCAGAACTGCCTTTTGCAGGGTCACCATGTAGCTCTCCGGATTGATCATGATCCGGCGCGCATGCGAATAGAAGCGGCTCAAGCGACTGGCCAAACCATCGATCTGGGCCTGGGAGACCTTGCGATTGCGAAGCCCGACTTCGAGCGTTTGGCCTTCGTCGAGCCGGCGCATGACGACGAGCCAATCAACGATGTGTCCGCCTCCTCCGATGGCGTAACCACCCGGCGCAGCCGTCAGCGGCACCACGCCGTGATAGACGTCGGGCGCCAGCCTTCGGTTCAGCGAAACCTCAGCGCGGCAGGCCTCTGCGCGGCGCTCAAGGCTGGAGAAATCGAGATATGGAAAATGAACCGGCTTCTTGAGCTTGTAGACGCGCTCGTCAACCATGAAGACCCAGGACATGTGGGTCTCCCGCGTGATCACAGCGTCGGGCGCCGGGACATAACTGTCCGGCCGGCTGAGAAACGCCACCTTGCGAGCAAGAGCGGTCGCGCTGCCATTCTCAGCGTCCTCGCCCCAGGGTTCATTCTGCCATCCGGGCATATGATGCCTATCGCCAATCGAGGCCGCCGGCAGCTTGATACGGATCAATAGCAGTGGTTGTCCGGCTCATATCCTGCCTCTCTTCCGCATGAGGTCTGCCATGCTGTTCCAGAACCGAACCGATGCCGGCCGGCAACTCGCCGAGGCGCTGCTCGAATACAAGGGGCGGCACCCGGTCGTTCTTGCGCTGCCACGCGGCGGCGTGCCGGTTGCGGCGGAAGTCGCAGCAGCCCTCAATGCGCCACTCGATCTGCTGCTGGTCCGCAAGATCGGGCTGCCGGGGCAGCCGGAGCTCGCAATGGGCGCCATCGCGGATGGTGAGGGCATGACCACCATACGTAACCAGGACGTGATCGAGCTATCCGGCGTCACCTCCGAAGAATTTGAGGTCGTCTGCAGGGAGGAACGTGCTGAGATCGAACGGCGCCGCAAGCGCTATCTGGGCGATCGGGCTCGCGCCGAAGTCAAGGGGCAGGTTGCGATCATCGTCGATGACGGCGTTGCGACAGGCGCAACCACGCTTGCCGCCATCAAGGCTGTTCGGAAGCAGGAACCGAGAGAGCTCGTGCTTGCGGTCCCGGTCGCGCCGCCGGACGCCATCAGGAAATTGCATGCGGAAGTCGATGCCGTCGTCTGCCTGCATGAGCCTCAGGAGTTTGGCGCGATCGGCTATTTCTATCGCGACTTTCATCAGGTCAGCGACGACGAGGTGATTGCCACTTTGAGGCAGTTTCCATCAAGCAGATCCATGCACGCCTCCTGACGAGCCGGCATCTAGTGGTCGTGGGGCAGCGGCTCCCAGCGGTCGCCGACCTTCACGTAGGATCGCTTCACCGCTGCCCAGGCTGTGCGGTGAGCAATCTCTTCCTGCCGTTCGTCTTCCGCATGGGAGGCAAAGGCGTGGTTGAATGCTTCCCGATAGATGTCCTGCGCGTGCGATGGGAGGTGAGCGCGAACAGCAGGGGGAAGATCGATGTTTGTGCGATAGGGCATGGCTCTTGCCTCGGACGCTCACTGCCGCGCCTTGCTCGCGACGCCGCGGCGTTTCCACCAAAGAGGATAGAGGCAACTTGCTTCCGCCTCTTGACCGGCGTCAAATAGGGATGCGCAGACATCGAAGGGATGGCTGACGTCATGTGAGCGCCGAGGACATCGATGGACCCGTTACCGAGCGCGCTGCTAACCGATCTGTATCAGATGACCATGATCGAAGCGTACCTTGAATCGGGCCAGACTGATACAGCCGTATTTGAGTTCTTTGTGCGCAAGCTGCCGCCTCAGCGCAGCTTCCTGATGGCGGCCGGACTGGAGCAGGCGCTCGACTTCCTGCAAAACATACGGTTCTCGCAAGACGAACTCGGCTGGCTTGAGCGAACGGAAAAGTTCAGCAAGTCGTTGATCGACTATCTCGCCAATTTCCGCTTCACCGGCGAGGTTCATGCGATGCCGGAAGGCACCGTGTTCTTTGGCAACGAGCCGATCCTTAGGGTTACGGCTCCTTTACCGGAGGCGCAGCTTGTCGAGACGCGCCTGATCAACATCCTGCATTTTCAGACGCTGATTGCGTCCAAGGCCGCGCGCATGGTCTTACTCGCGCCAGACAAGCTCCTGGTCGATTTTGGCTTGCGTCGCTCCCATGGTGCCGAGGCAGGGCTGCTGGCCGCCCGCGCGAGCTATGTCGCTGGGTTCTCCGGTACGGCAACCCTCCTGGCCGAGAAGTCATTCGGCATTCCGACCTATGGCACCATGGCGCATTCGTTTGTTCAATCCTTTGATGACGAAGCTGCAGCATTCGAGGCGTTTGCGCGCGCCAGGCCAGAGAATCTCGTCCTGCTGATCGACACTTATGACACCGAGGCGGCCGCGAGGAAGGTCGTCATGCTGGCGCCCCGATTGAAGGAGCTTGGAATTGCGGTCAGCGCCGTGCGGCTTGACAGCGGGGATCTGTCTGCGCTCGCCAAGAAGGTGCGCTGCATTCTGGATTCCGGCGGACTCAAGGACACCGGCATCTTCGTCAGTGGCGGGATAGAGGAGGGTACCCTGATTGCCTTCGCTCGGGATGCGGCGCCGATCGACGGTATCGGCATCGGCACGGGCCTCGTCACGTCGTCCGATGCGCCAGCACTCGACTGTGCCTATAAGCTGCAGGAGTATGCGGGCTTGCCCCGTCGCAAGCGCTCGACGGGAAAGGCCACCTGGCCCGGCCGCAAGCAGGTTTGGCGCCGGTATGACAGGAAGGGCCGCATGCTCGCAGACATTCTTTCGACCGAGGAGGACCAACAAGAGGGGGAAACGCTGATCCAGGCGGTGATGCTCGGCGGACGCCCTATCGCCTCTCAACCTTCACTTCACGACATCCGGGCTCACGCGCGCCGGCAGCTCGATCTACTGCCTCCGGAGCTGAGAACCTCCAAAGCGGTCGCGCCCTATCCGGTGCAGATTTCAAGCCATCTTGAACAGCTGGCAGCTGTCGCCGACCGGATAGGCTCGCGTCCCTGAATTCTGATCTGCATCAAGGGAAGCGGCTCGATCCCTCTCTAGCCTGTCAAGCGACGGAGGTGCGTCGATGCCGGTACAGAATGCCGAAATTGCAGAGATGTTCGACCAGACCGCCGAACTTCTCGAGATCAAAGGCGACAATCCGTTTCGTTCGCGGGCCTATCGCAATGCTGCGCGGGTGATTGAACGTCTGCCCAGGAGCATCACCAACCTCTTGAAGGCGGGTGAGGATCTTTCCGAGCTGCCAGGTATCGGCAAGGATCTGGCAGGAAAGATCGAAACGATCGTCGCAACCCATCATTTCGATGTGCTGGACAAGCTCAAGCGTGAACTGCCCGGCGATCTCGGAGAGATCGCGGCACTCCCGGGCTTGGGTCCGAAACGCGTCAAACTGCTCTACGACAAGCTGGGCGTGCGGTCACTCGCGGACCTCAGGCGCGCGGTGAGATCGGGTCGGCTGAGAGAGCTTCGGGGCTTCGGTGCCAAGAGCGAGGAAAAGCTCACCGCGGCGTTGGCCAAGCCTCGAGCCGAGAGGCGCTTCAGACTATCCGAGGCCGAAGCCGAAGCGGAAGCACTCCTCGCTTATCTGAGGCCAGACGCGACCGATGGACAGGTGATCGTCGCCGGAAGCTACCGTCGCAGGCGCGATACCGTCGGTGATCTTGATATCTTGATGGTGGCACGTGACGGCCACGCCGCCGGCGGGAGACTCTCTCGATACGACAATGTCGCCAATGTGCTCGCTCATGGCGATACGCGGACGGCAGTGGTGCTGCGCTCCGGGCTGCACGTCGACCTGCGCGTTGTTCCTGAGGCCAGCTACGGCGCCGCGCTGATGTATTTCACCGGATCCAAGGCGCACAACATCTCCTTGCGCGGACTCGCTACCGACCACGGCTGGAAGCTGAACGAATATGGCCTGTTCGCCGGAAAACGGCGCATCGCCGGAGCGACCGAGGAGGAGATCTATGGCAAGCTCGGGCTGCCCCTGATTCCGCCCGAGATGCGCGAGGATCGCGGCGAGATCGCGCTCGCAAAGGCAAAGAAGCTCCCGAAACTGATTACGCTGTCCGATATTCGAGGCGACCTGCACGTCCATTCCAAATGGACCGACGGCACCGCCGCGATCGCCGAGATGGCGACTGCCGCCAAGGCAAGAGGCTATGCCTATATGGCTCTGACCGACCATAGCCAACACGTCACTGTCGCCCATGGTCTCGATGCCGGACGTCTGTCGCGTCAGATCGACGAGATCGATCGTTTGAACGACCGGCTGGATGGCTTTACGGTGCTGAAAGGCGCCGAAGTCGATATTCTGGCGGACGGGCGGCTTGATCTGCCCGACAAGATCCTGTCGCGGCTCGATCTGATCGTTGCTTCCGTTCACTACAAGTTCGACCTCTCGCGCAAGATGCAGACCGAGCGCATCATCCGGGCGATGGACAATCGCCATGTCTCGATTATCGGCCATCCGACCGGACGGTTGATCGGGGACCGCGAGCCTTACGAGATCGACATGGAAGCCGTCATTGCGGCGGCGGGCGAGCGCGGCTGTCATCTCGAGCTCAACGCCGACCCGGACCGGCTCGATCTCAACGATATCCATGTTCATGCCGCCAAGTCCGCGGGCGTCAAGCTGGCGATCTCGACGGACGCACATTCGACGGCTGGATTCGCCAACATGCGTTTCGGCGTCGATCAGGCGCGCCGAGGCTGGCTCGAAGCCGCAGACGTCATCAACACTCAACCGTTGTCGCGGGCGAAGAAAATGCTGAAGCGCTAGCCGGATTGCTTGATCCTTCGCAACGTGGCGCACGCGATGTTGCGCTCATCTTAGATGACAGCACAGGAGGGGTGAAATGAGCTTCGGGAAGAAGATTGGCACGGTTGCGACCGCGGCCGTCCTGACCCTCGCGCTGCTTGCCCCCACGGGTGCCGACGCTCGCAACGGGCGCATTGCCGCGGGAATCGTCGGCGGCCTGGCTGCCGGCGCGCTGTTCGGCGCGGCCCTCGGCGGCGGCTATTGGGGGCCGTATCCCTATTACGGCTATCCGGGGCCAGTCTATTACTACCCACCGGCACCGTATTGGGGGCCAGGTCCGTTCTGGGGACCGTACGGATACGGCGGCTGCTATGTCCGAGCTGTCCGGCACAGGCGGCATGTGCATTACGTGCGGGTCTGCTATTAAGTTCGCTTGCACTCGAGCAACGGGCGGGGCTGTTATATTGCCGCGGAGAGCCAGACGCATGTCGGGGCGTTTCAAGTTTCGGGCTCTGGGCCTCTTCGTCGGACTGCTCTCGTGTTGGCCGACAAACGTGGACGCCGCGAACCTCAGCAAGGCCGCGCAACGAGGCAGGACCATCCTGCAGGAAAGATGCGGGCGCTGTCATGCGATCAAATCGGTTGGCGAAAGCCCGCTCGAGAATGCTCCGCCGATGCGCGATATCTACGCCCGGTTCAATCGGCGCGAGTTGCAGGCGGAGCTGTCGGAAGGCATGGTGTCGAAGCACAGGGACATGCCGCAAATCGAATTTTCCGACGAGGACGTGTACGCGATCATGAGCTACCTCTACATTCTTGCAGTCAGGAAATGAATGCTCGCTGCTCAGGAAAGCGCTGATCCCTGCACATCGAAGCTCACTTGGGAAGCTCACTTGGCCGGCTGCGCGGTCCATTCGACGGTCTGACGGCATCGCCGCTGGTCTGGCGACACGCGATTGGGCCGGTACGAAGGCGTCCCGTCGCTGAGTGCGCGGCGGACGTGCCGGGCGGGGCCAGATGACCGGATTAGGATTTCAATTCGCGGAGCTGCACCGGCAGATGGTGCATCAGTTTCTCAAATTCACCGGGATCGAGCTTCTCCCACGCGATCTCGAACACCCCGCGAATGACGGTCAGCGGCGCGATGGGAAACTGCTGGGGCAGCTCCATGGCGACGTGATCCGCGAAGTCGCTGGCATGTCGCTCCTTGGTCGGCGTTCCCGCCGCGTGCCAGTTCTCGTAGTAGATCCCGCGCAGAAGGATCGGCAGCTGGGCGCCAAGCTTGATCGCCACCTCCGGAGGTACGCGATCGCGCAACGCATGCAGAACAGCCCGGAGCGCGTTGTAGGCCTGTTGACGACTACCGAGCTCCAGCTTCTCCTCGATCGCCTTGAGCCAGAGATTGGTCTCCTGAATGGTGTGATCCAGCGCGGTGACGCCTGTTACGCTCATGATGCGTTCTCCTAGATTGGCCACAATAGCGGCATCCCGGATCGACGGCGTCACCGCAATCACGTCCGTTGTCATGATCCGGCGAGCACGGATGCCGGCCTCGATTCAATGCGACAGCAGGGTCGGGATCGTCATCGTCCTCAGCATTTCATGGGTGACGCCGCCGAAAATGCCTTCCCGCAGGCGGGAATGCCCATATGCCCCCATCACCAGCATGTCGAGACTTTCGTCGGCGGCCAGCGACAGGATGGACGGCTGAATTTCGGAATGCTCTGCCGTCAGCTCGAGCAGCGTTGTCGTAAGTCCGGCGCGAGCCATGTGTTCAGTCAATTTCCGCGCTGAGGCCTCGGTGGGAGCAACCTGCGCCTCATTGATCGAAATCGTGACCAGCGCTTCTGCTTGAGAAAGAAACGGTCTTGCGTCCTTTAAAGCGCGGGCGGCAAGGCGGCTTCCATCCCAGCAGATGCCGATACGGTTGGCCCTGAAGGGGCCGCGGAAGATATGCGGCACGAACAGGACGGGTCCGCCCGCCTGGAGCAGGATCTCCGTCGCAGTTCGAGTGTCGTAGCTGTCCTGTGTTGCGTCCGTCTGCAGGACCACCGTCAGTCCATAGAGCCTGGCCGCAGCGCCGAGCGCGGACGCGGCTTCACCGGGCAGGTCCTCGACCGAGCGGCTTGCGTGAGAGATGTTCGCATTCCGGGCTTCCGTCTCGAAAATGGCGAGTGCAGCCGCGCTGCGTTGGGCGGCGCGTTGCCGCTCCATTTCGAAGATCTCTGAAGCGGCGACTGCTGCGCCCGCGCCTCCATCGACCACATACGCGCTACCGGGCGGGATGTATCCGACTGCAATCGCATCGAGATGGGCGTCGAACCGGGCAGCCAACGAGACGGCGGCATCAACGACAGGCTGCGGTGGCTGCTCGGTCGGAATATACACGAGAATGTCGTTGATATCGATCACGACGACCTCCCTCCGGGACCCAATCCATACTCTCCGTCGGATGAAGCGGCATGTTGACTTGAATCAACAGTCAATGACCGGCGGTCACTAACCGGTCCGCGCAAAATTGTTGCTACGCTCGGGGAGGGGGCACGGCCCCGTTTCGTGGTCTAGCGTCACACCGGAATTTCGGGTTCCGCTAGCCGTTCGCGCTTTGGCTCCGCGATTTCGGTCATCGTCGCCTCGGTGAGCAGGAGGATGCCGGCAACCGACACCGCGTTCTCGAGGGCTGTCCGAACGACCTTCGCGGGATCGACAATGCCGGCCTCGACGAGATCGACATATTGCTTGCGCGCGGCGTCAAACCCGAAACTGCCGACGCCACTCAGCATGCGCGCCACGACCACGCCGCCATCCGTTGCCGAGTTCTCCGCGATCTGGCGAGCGGGGGCCTCGAGCGCGCGCTTCAAGATCTGTACACCGGTCTTTTCGTCGCCTTCGCAGAGTGCTTCCTCCTTGCCGACGGCTTCGATGCATCGAAGCAAGGCAAGCCCGCCGCCCGGCACGATACCTTCTGCAACGGCCGCCTTCGTCGAACTGATGGCGTCGTCAAGAGCCTCTTTTCGTGATTTCATCTCAGCTTCAGTCGGCGCTCCGACACGGATAACGGCAACCCCGCCCGACAGCTTGGCGAGCCGCTCCTCAAGCTTCTCCTTGTCGTACTCGCTGGTCGTTTTCTCGATCTCGCGGCGGAGTTGTTGCAGCCGCGCATCGATCTGGCTGCGTTCGCCTTTGCTGCCGATCAGCGTGGTGTTTTCCTTGTCGGCAACCACACGGGCGACATGTCCCAACTGCTGCAAAGTGGTGTTTTCGAGCTTCGAACCGAGATCGTCGGAGATGACCTGGGCGCCAGTGAGGATTGCAATATCCTGCAACATCGCCTTGCGTCGCTCACCAAAACCGGGCGCCTTGACGGCGCAGCCTTTGAGCACGCCGCGAAGCTGATTGACGATGAGCGTGGCCAACGCCTCGCCTTCAATGTCTTCGGCGATGATCAGGAGCGGTTGTGCCGACTTTGCGATCTGTTCGAGCAGCGGAATGAGGTCGCGCAGGGCGCTGATCTTGTGGTCGCACAACAGGATGAATGGCTCTTCAAGAACCGCTTCCATGCGATCGGCATCGGTCACGAAGTAGGGCGACAGGAAGCCGCGGTCGAATTTCATCCCTTCCACCACGTCGAGCGACGTTTCGGTGGTCTTGGACTCCTCCACCGAGATCACTCCATCGCTGCCGACTTTCTCGAGCGCATCGGCGACCAGCGCGCCAATCGATGGATCATTGTGAGCCGAGATGGTGGCGACCTGAGCTCTTTCCGCCTTTGTCTTGACGGGGCGCGCCATGGCATGGAGGGCCGCTATCGTCGCGTGGGCAGCGCGGTCGAGGCCCCGTTTCAGATCGATGGCACTGGCGCCGGCGACCACGTTCCTGACGCCGTCGGCAAGAATCGCATGTGCCAGGATCGTCGAGGTGCTTGTTCCGTCGCCAACGAGATCGCCGGTCTTCTCGGCGGCCTGACGCAGCACCTGCGCTCCGAGATTCTCCTCCGGATCCTTGAGGTCAAATTCCTTGGCGATCGTGACGCCGTCGTTGCATACGATCGGGGTGCCCCAGCTCTTCTGGATCAACACTGATTTTGATTTGGGGCCGAGCGTCACGCGCACGGCGTCCGCAAGCAGCGAGGCTCCGCGCAGGATCTTTTCACGGGCCGCGGAATGAAACAGCACCTGCTTGTGAGGCATCAATCGCTCCTCAGAAGGACGGCTTTCATCAGATCAAGATAGAAGTGACGCCGTTTTGGACGCTTGATCCTGATCAAGCCTAGGCCTGGGAGCAACTCGCCGGTCGGATGCCGCGCGGCCTTGCATTGCCCCCCGAGCAAGCCTACGCTGTTGCAAGCGTTAGTAGAAACCGCTTTGCTGCGGTAACGCGCCGCGCAGCTTGCGCTGCGAAATTCATTGGGAGCGGGACGTGCGCTCTATTCCAATTCCTCGGCTCAATGGGGCTTTTTGGACCATCGTCCTTCAACTGATGGCCTGCTTGCTTCCCGGCCTCACCTGGGCCGATGCTCCCAGCAAGCCGGCGTTGACGGTTATTCTCGCGCGCAATGAAATCCTCGCCGGCCAGACGATGGGCTTCAGCATATGGATCGAGAATGCGACCGAAGCCAGGATCATGGACGCGGGTCTTAGCTTGTTTGGTCCTCCTTCTTTGAAGATCGGAAGCCTCGGGCCAGACGGCACATGCGACGTAAAAGACACCATCGGTCTCGGCACCGTTGAGCCCGGTTCGACCTTGGTGCGCAGCAGAATGTGCCTCAAGGCCGATTCCAGCATCGCAGAGCGGGACGAGAACCTGGCGTTCAGTGTCAGTTATTCGCTCCAGAACGTGAAGGACAACAAGACGATCGCCGGCGCATCTGTTGCGGAAAAGAAGATGAGCATCGGTCTTTTCGGGACTGAGAGCGTGGGCGGTGTTTCGCTCCGCCTCGCGTCGTACGTCATTCCCGGCACGTTCTTCTTGATGATTTTGCGGCTATTCGCCCCCAAGGAGTCAAGAGTTGAACTGGGCGCGACCGAGTCCGTTACACTCAGCATCTTTATCTCGACTCTTTTGTTCCTTGGGACGGCGTACCTCATTCCTTCCTTGCAGCTGCGTTTTGCGGGGATCGGATCGACTGTGAGCGCGATCGCGTTTCTCGCGCTGTGTGGCGCTGCAATTGTGCTTGGCGGAATCTTGGCTGCCGTCTTGCAAGGTATTTCGATGATCGGCGCTCGGGAGCGCAACGCGCGCATTGTCCAAGAAACCGACAGGGTCGGCCCGATCATTCAGAAAGCCGTGCGTGCGGCCGGGGGCAAGCTCGATCCGGTTATGATGATCGCGGATGGCAAGCAATATTTCGGCTCGCTTGTTGTGCCTGCAAGCAATGGCGGCAGGATTTTGCTCGGCTGGTTTCAGCTCAAGGCGCCTGATGCGAAGTGCCGATCGGAAATGAAAGAATGGTTCGATAAAGACGAGTTCATCAAACCCATTGATGCAGCAGCCCGATGGGGAGTCGAACCGACCATGTTCGACCCGATCAAGGAATCAAGAGCCGGCAATCTTGAGCCGACCGAATTTCTCTGGATGTACTTTGACGAAAAGGCAGCGCGGTTGCCGGCCGGGCGCGAGGATCTTGCACAAATGAAACCGCTCACCTTAACCTGAAGAGCCGGCCGGGACCGGCCTTGCGGCCGGTCCCAGGAGATCGCTGCCGCCTTGCTCGCCTAGTCGGTAAGCACTGGCGACATATTTGGGCAGTCGCCCAGCTGTACAGCTCGATGAGAATAGCGCGCAAAGCGCGAGAAGACAATGGTTTGCGGATGACCGGCGAAGCGAGATGCCGGGGATGCTGCGCTTGTGAGGAAATCGATCTTGTGAGGAAATCGACAATGGCGCGCGCTGTCTATTGTGTTTTTGACGTCCACCTCTGGTCGCAGCCGTTCGTTGCGGCTGATTTTGATCCACGGGTTCACTTCCTTTGGTCCTCTCGTGATTATCGCGAGATGCGCAGCCAGGGGGCCAAGATCGAGCTCGCGAACCTTGTCCTTCTTCCACTGAATGATGAATTCGACCTGCGCCGGAATCACTTCTGGCCGCGCTATCAGGCGGTCGCTAGCAATATCCCGGGGACCATAACCTCGTTTGGAGATGCCTGCGATCTCGTGTGGCCTCTACGCTGCAGGCCCAAGAATCTCGACTTAACGCTGAACGAGGCCGTGTGGCACAAGGCGGGGAGAGTGCGGTCAACCATCTGGCTGTGGCCGTTCGGCTGGTCTTCCACGCTCGAGATCGACCTGCCTGCAGACGATGACTTTGACGGCCTGCTGGATATTGGAATCGCGTTGCGTGAGAAAGACCCGGCGCCTTTGCTCTTGAAGGGGAAGGCGGTCGGGGTATCAGGCGCGCTTGCTCATCTCTCTCAACTCGTCAGGCAGGATCTGTGCACGCCGGCCGCACAGGGAAAGGCGATGGAAACGACCCGCCTTCCGCGCTACGTAGTCTGCGCGCTTGAACTGTCGAAAGGATTTCAGATCCGTGAGAACATTCCTGTAGCGGATCAGATGCTGTTGATCGGGGCCGTGCGTGGACAGGAGCTCGACCTTGCCAAGTTTCTCAGCAATCGTCCGCTATTTACTCGGCTCGGCTACGGCAATTTTGCCGTTACCGATTTCGATGCGGGGACCGCAATCGTGCAGCGGCATTGGCAGGACCGGCCGGGCACAAAGCTCGAAAGCAATCATTGCTTCTACGTCAATACACGGAACTTTTTCTCGATTTTTCTGACACTTCACCGAATGATCGCCTACATCACCGTGAAGTCAAAGGACGATGCAAGGGCGGTGGCAGCCGCATCAGTGCTTGCGTCGTTACCTATCGAGTACCAGAACAAGCTCTGCTCGGATTTCGCAGCCAACTACGCGCCGCTGCACGGCGTTCCTGTTGCCGGCAATAAGAGTCCCGCTGGGCCAGCTTCTTGAGGCAACCGTGTGCAGTAGTCGATACGCTGATCGTTCAGTGGATCACAGGTCAAGGTGCGGGGACATGCGAGGCTGTCTTGGGCTAGGTGCGCCGCGTCCACATGTGCGTCGTAGGCGTTGCGGCGTATGCGGCGGGCTCAACGCGTCAATCGGCACCAGGTGCGCCTCGAAACACGTCCAAGACATCGTTCCACATTGCCGGCGTCATTTCCATCTCGTGGCGCATGTCAGGATAGAGCCTGAAGTGCGCGTCCAGCCCGGCAGCGTGGTACAGCTGCCGTGCGGGCCAACCAGCTTAACGACCGGCTCTGCGTCCTCGCCGCACGTGAAGCCAACCGTGCCATACAGACGCGTGCGGCTGTCAGGGCTGTCGCCGAAGGAGGGGAAGATCTCGCCGCACACGCTGCGCCACACGGCGGCGACGTGGCTCATGCAGCGGCGCGCTATCCGTGGCAGGTCTCAGGCCTTCTCGGAATGTCGGTCAAGGTGCTGCTCGACACCTTCGGCCATCATCATCCGGACTGCATGCGCAAGGCCGCGGCCGCGATTACCTCGAGGGATCGCAAGCAGAACGTATCGGTGGTCGAAACGGAGGTTCACCTCGAAAAACACTTGGCGCGTAAGCCGTAAACTCTTGAGCTCATTGGTGGGCCCGGCAGGACTCGAACCTGCAACCAGACCGTTATGAGCGGTCGGCTCTAACCATTGAGCTACAGGCCCCGCGACGCTGAGGTCTTGCCGGCGGCGGGCAGGAGCGGGCCTGTCCGGCGCGGCGTCGGAACCCCAACGACGGCTCGGGCTCCGTTTACAGCCTGGCCAGCCATCCGGCAATGCCGCTGCCCGATTGTTTTGGCGCGCTTCCGTCGCCGCCGGTCCGTCCAGGCGCGCCGCGACGCTAGTCCACCGAAACCCCGGCGAATTCCACCACCTTGCGCCACTTCTCGGTCTCGTCGACGACCAGCTTGCCGAACTCCGCCGGTGTCATCGCGCGCGGGATGCCGCCGGTCTCGGTGAGTCGCGCCACCAGCTTGGGGTCCTTCAGCGCCTCGCCGACCGCCTTGTTGAGGATCTCGACGATGTCGGGCGGCGTGCCCTTGGGCGCCGAGATGCCGTAGAAGCCGACCGATTCGTAGCCCGGCACGGTCTCGGCGATCGCGGGCACGTCCGGCACCGTCGGCCAGCGCTGCGGCGAGGTGACGCCGAGTGCGCGGACGCTGCCGCCGCGCGACTGTTCCAGCGCCGTCGGGAGGTTGTCGAAAATCAACTGCACCTTGTTGGAGATGATATCGGGAAAGGCCAGCGCCGAGCCGCGATAGGGCACGTGCAGCATGTCGCATTTGGTCATCGCCTTGAACAGCTCGGCCGCCATGTGCACCGAGGTGCCGTTGCCGGAGGAGGCGAAGGCGATCTTGCCCGGGTTGGCCTTGCAGTAGTCGATGAACTCCTTGACGGTCTTGGCCGGCACGTCGTTGCTCACCACAAGCATGTTGGTGAGCTGCATGATGCTGGCGACCGGCACGGTGTCACGGATGAAGTCATAGGGCAGCTTCTTGTAGAGCGAGGTGCTGATCGCGTTGTTGGGCGCGACGAACAGCAGCGTATAGCCGTCGGGCGGCGAGTTGATCGCGGCGGCGGCCGCGATGTTGCCGCCCGAGCCGGTGCGGTTCTCGACCACGACCTGCTGGCCCAGGTGGTCGGACAGCCACTGCGCCATGATGCGGGCGACGATGTCGACGGGCCCGCCGGGGGCAAAGCCGATCAGCCAGCGGATGGGACGGTCCGGATAGGCGGCGAGCGCCGGTCCCGGTTTGGCGGCGAGTCCCGCCGCGACGATCAACCCGAACAGCAGCGCGCGCGCCAGCTTCATGCTCGTCTTCCCCCATTGATTGTTGTCGTTCAGCTCGCATGCGGCGGCCCGGTCGCCCCGGCCGCCGATCGTTCAGTGCGCCGTCACTTCTTGATCAGCGGGCACGCCGGATCCGGCGGGCCGAACGCGTCATCGCCTTTGATGGTCGCGAGGATCTTGTAGTAGTCCCAGGGATATTTGCTCTCCTCCGGCGATTTGACCTGCGCCAGCACGAGATCATGCACCATCAGATTGTCGGCTCGCAGCTTGCCGTTGCGGGCGAAGAAGTCCTCGACCGGCGTGTCCCGCATCTTCGCGGCGACCGCGAGGGGATCGTCGCTGCCCGCCGCCTTGATGGCGTTGAGATAGTGCATGACGGCGGAATAGACGCCGGCCTGCCACATCGTCGGCATCCGGTTCATCTTGGCGAAATAGCGCTTCGACCATTCGCGCGTCTTGTCGTCCATGTCCCAGTAGAACGAGGTGGTGAGCAGGAGCCCCTGCGCCGCCGGAAGGCCGAGCGAATGGATGTCGGTGACCAGCGCGAGCAGCGCCGCCATCTGCTGGCCTCCCTTGAGCAGGCCGAACTCGGATGCGGTCTTGATCTCGTTCATGTTGTTGGGCGGGCCGGCGGCGATGCCGATGATCTTGGCCTTGGAGGCCTGCGCCTGCAGGATGAAGGACGACAGATCGGGCGTCGCGAATGGCGGCCGCACCGCGCCCACGACCTTGCCGCCATTGGCGATGACGACGCTGGAGGCGTCGCGCTCAAGCGAATGGCCGAAGGCGTAGTCGTCGGTGATGAAGAACCAGCTGTCGCCGCCGCGCTTGACGACCTCCTTCGCCGTGCCGGTGGCGAGTGCGCGGGTGTCGAACACCCATTGCATCGCGTAGGGCGAGCAGAACTTGCCGTGAAAATCGGCGGCACCGGTCGACTGGGTGATGAACAGCTTCTTCTTCTCGGTGGCGATGGTCTGCACGGCGAGGCCCACCGCGGAGACCGGCACGTCGACGATGAGATCGACCTGCTCGGTGTCGTACCAGCGGCGCGCGATCGCGGCACCGATGTCGGGCTTGAGCTGATGATCGCCGACGATGACGCTGATCGGCTTGTCCAGCACCTTGCCGCCGAAATCATCGACCGCCATCTGCGCCGCGGTGACGGAGCCTTGTCCGGTCGGCGTCGAGGCCGGGCCGTTCATGTCGCTGAGCACGCCGATCTTGACGACGTTGTCGGAGATCTCGGCCTGCGCGGCGGTCGTGACCAGCAGCGCGGCTGCGGCCCACGCCGCCCGCTTCAAACAGCTGAGTTGCAATCAGTCCTCCACCGGTAGCGGCGTGACGCCGTTGTTTGCTCCGGCTCTGCCGGCCGGTCCGCCTATCTGCAATCAATCCAGGGCGGCCGTCAATCATGCCGGACGGCGGAGCGGTGGAGCGATCCCGTGCGCTGCAATGCCGCAAGCAGTGAGGTCGTCGCGCGCGCGCAGGATTCTCGGCCGTTCAGGCCTTGGCGGTCTTTTGCTCTTCGTGCGCAGCCTCCCACACCTCGCGCGCGGCGTCCGCATTCATGAGCGCGATACCGACGCCCACGATCAGGTCGGGCCAGATCGAGGGCCACACAAAGGCGGTCACGAGACCGACCGCGATGATCGCGATGTTGGCGAAGGCGTCGTTGCGTGCGGACAGGAAGGCGGCGCGGGTGAGGCTGCCCTGGTGGTCCCTGACCCGCGCCAGGATCAACGCGCAGCCGAGATTGACGATCAGCGCGCCGAGGCCGGTCACGGTGAGCGGCAGCGGTGCGGGTACGATCGGCGTGAAGAACTTCTCGCCGGCGGTCCACAGTCCGGCGACCGCCGGCGCCAGCAGGATCAGCGCCAGCACCTTGCCGAGCAGCGCCCGCCGCGGCGCGCTCCAGCGCAGCGCCAGCGCAATCAGGATGTTGACCGAGGCATCCTCCAGAAAGTCGACGCTGTCGGCGAACAGCGACACCGAGCCGATCGCCAGCGCCACGGCGAACTCGATGCCGAAATATCCGAGATTCAGCGCGGCAACGGCAAGCACGGCGCGGCGAACGATGGTTGTCGCGTCCATCAGGCGTCCTCAATCCTCGAGAGCTGCGAGCCGCTCCGCCTCGGCGAGGTCGACTGCGGTATTGGCATTGAAGAACGGATCCAGCGGCACCGTCGGCCAGCTCACGGTCGCGACCTTGTAGCGCGCCGTGAAGCGGGTGACCTTCCGGATGTCCTCCGCGACCAGGGCGTGCCGGAGATCCTCGCGCAGCCCGACCGGCCACAGTCCGATCACCGGGTGGATCTGTCCGCCGGACGCCGCCAACGCCAGCTTGGCCTGCTCGGCCGCCCGTGCTGTCGCCAGCCGCGCGACGAGATCACGCGGTAGGAATGGGCAGTCGCCGGCGGCGCTCAGCATCCACCGGGCCTCCGGCATGTGCGTCGCAACCCACTCGAGGCCGGCGAGAATGCCAGCGAGCGGGCCCGGGAAGCCTGCGACGCCATCCGGCACGACGGGCAGACCGTTGCCTGCGAACCGCGCGGGGTCGCCATTGGCGTTGAGGATCAGCCGGCTGCACTGCGGCGCCAGCCGCGCGATCGCGCGCTCGAGGATGGTGCGGCCGTCGACCATGCGCAACGGCTTGTCGCCGCCGCCCATCCGCTGCGCGCGACCGCCGGCGAGCAGCACGCCGGGAATCGAAGTCGAGGTCATGGCTGTCATCGCGGGTTCGTTACCACGACTGCTGCCAGGGCGTCAGCGTTGCGCCGCGCGCGATCCACTATTTGCGCCTGCCCGGCGGCCATGCCGGCATGGCCCTCCCCACGGGCCCTTGCCTGGTCCATGGGGCTGCTGGCATGACATCGCCAAGAGTGGACGTGGCGTTCCACGGGGCCTTCGGGCCATCGATCGATCCCGCGCTCCTGGCTGTGCGAAAAACGCCGGGGCCTTTCTGGAGACCGCGATGAAAGTCATCGGCCTCGCCGGCTGGAGCGGCGCCGGCAAGACCACGCTGCTGACGCGGCTGATTCCTCATCTCAGGGGGCAGGGAGTGCGCGTCTCGGTGATCAAGCACGCCCATCACAAGTTCGACGTCGACGTCCCGGGTAAGGATTCGTGGCGGCATCGCGAGGCCGGGGCCGAGGAGGTCCTCGTCGCGTCGGGCACGCGCTGGGCGCTGATGCACGAGCTGCGCGGAGCAAGGGAGCCCGCACTCGCGGAGCTTCTGGCGAAATTGTCTCCCGTCGATCTGGTCGTCATCGAAGGGTACAAGGCCGGGCCGCATCGCCGTATCGAGGTGCATCGCGCGGCCAATGGCAAGCCGCTGCTGTTTCCCGACGATCCAGGCATTGTCGGGCTCGCCAGCGACGGCGATGTCGAGACGGCGCTGCCGCGCGTTCATCTCGACGACATTCCGGCGATCGCGGCGCTCGTCCTACATCTGGCGACGCCGCGGGCGGACGTTCTCGCGCTGTGCGACAAACCTGGTGTTCCGTGATGGAGCTCGCGCGAGCTCGCACCTGTATCTTCTGGCATCCCAGGAACCCAGTTCCGAGTTCCATAGGAGGCTGCCGCCCCGGTTGACGTCCCGGAACCGCTTCTCCATGGTCGCGCGCATGATGATGACGAGGCTGGATCTGACGGGCCTGAAGTGCCCATTGCCGGTGCTGAAGACCCGGAAGGCGCTGCAGACGCTCAAGGCGGGAGAGCGGCTCGAAGTGTGCTGTACCGACCCGCTTGCCATGATCGACATCCCGAATCTGGTGCGGGAGACCGGAGATCGGGTCGAGAGCGTCGATCGCACCGAGCACGGCATTCTGTTTCGGATCGAGAAGGCCGCGGAACCGGCCGGATCCGTGCGGCGGTGAACATCCTCTGCTGCGGGCTGCTCGAACTACGTAGTTCGCGCGCTGTCTTGGTCGGACTGTCAAGAGATTGCGCTGCTTCCTATCGTCGCAGCGGCGCCAACCCGAGCTCACAACAATGCCGCGTTCTCAGTCCAGGCTTGCGACGCTGTTGCAAGGCAAGGACAAGTTGTTCCTTCTTCACGTTTCCGCGAGCGCGCGCATGCGGCTATGAGCGTGTCCGTCGCTGACGGTCGGTACATCTCATTAGTTGATTTCATCAGGGATGGTCGTGACGCGTCGAGAAAGTAATCGAGAGCAACATGACTACAGCCGGGAGTGGCGGTCGCGTTGGTTGCACGTGAATTTGTGTGTGTGTTAGCAACACATTCGCGCTGCAGTGCGATCAATCCACCAAGATTGACCGATTATTACCATTTTACTATCGACAATTTGCCTCGGTTCTGCACCAATTGGGGCGCTTTCCGCGGAGGTTGCGGGAGACGAGTCATGCCCGCTGGGGAGCGGGCCAGGCAGACCAGCGGCACAAGAATGGTGAGGGCATAACGTCTCGGGTGGGGTGTTATGCGCATCGAGGCAGTGATGAGCGTTTGTGCGTTGCAAGACTGCTCTGGTACGCGATAGCGGGCGGGGTGAGTGGGCGTATTGATTCTGATCAAGGGGACAGAACATGACGTTGTTGCGTTGGACGAGAGTCCGTAGGGGAGGGATGCATGGCTACCATTGAAAGCGCGGGCACGCTCCCGGGCGCGCAGGCGGGGATCTTCGATCGTGAGCACACGGTCGCCAAGGCGGGGTTCAACCGCTGGCTGGTTCCTCCGGCTGCGCTGTGCATCCATCTCTGCATCGGCATGGCCTATGGCTTCTCGGTGTTCTGGCTGCCGTTGTCGCGCGCGATCGGCGTGACCAAGACCCAGGCCTGCCCGGACATGACCCTGGTGCAGGAGCTGTTCACGACGAGCTGCGACTGGAAGGTCGCAAGCCTCGGCTGGATGTACACCCTGTTCTTCGTGCTGCTGGGCGGCTCCGCTGCCGTCTGGGGCGGCTGGCTCGAGCGGGCCGGACCGCGCAAGGCGGGTGCCGTCGCGGCCTGCTGCTGGGGCGGTGGCCTCTTGATCGCGGCGCTCGGCATCTATGTTCACCAGCTCTGGATGATGTGGCTCGGTGCCGGCGTCATCGGCGGCATCGGCCTCGGCCTCGGCTACATCTCGCCGGTGTCGACCCTGGTGAAATGGTTCCCGGACCGGCGCGGCATGGCGACCGGCATGGCCATCATGGGCTTCGGCGGCGGCGCGATGATCGGTGCTCCGCTCGCCAACCTGCTGATGAACTACTTCAAGACGCCGACCTCCGTCGGTGTCTGGGAGACCTTCGTCACGATGGGCGTGATCTATTTCGTCTTCATGATGATCGGTGCCTTTGCCTATCGCGTCGCGCCGGTCGGCTGGCAGCCCGAAGGCTGGACGCCGCCGGCGGTCAAGAAGGCGATGATCTCGGAGCACCATGTGCACCTCGACAACGCGCACAAGACTCCACAGTTCTGGCTGGTCTGGTGGGTGCTCTGCTTGAACGTGTCGGCCGGTATCGGCGTGATCGGCATGGCCTCGCCGATGCTGCAGGAGATCTTCGCCGGCAAGCTGATCGGTCTGCCCGACGTCAGCTTCAACCAGCTCGACGCCGGCCAGAAGGCCGCGATCGCGGGCATCGCGGCCGGCTTTGCCGGCCTGTTGTCGTTGTTCAACATCGGCGGCCGCTTCTTCTGGGCGTCGCTGTCGGACCACATCGGCCGCAAGAACACCTATTACTGCTTCTTCCTGATCGGCATCGTGCTCTATGCGCTGGCGCCGACCTTCGCAGCGATGGGTTCGAAGCTGTTGTTCGTGGCGGCCTTCGCCATCATCCTCTCGATGTATGGCGGCGGCTTCGCGACGGTGCCTGCCTATCTGGCCGACCTGTTCGGCACCCAGTTCGTGGGCGCCATCCACGGCCGTCTGCTGACGGCCTGGGCGACGGCCGGCATCATCGGTCCGGTGGTCGTCAACTACATCCGCGAGTTCCAGCTCGCCGCCGGCGTGCCGCGCGACCAGCTGTACAACACGACGATGTATATTCTCTGCGCCATGCTGCTCGCCGGCCTGATCTGCAACTTCCTGATCAAGCCTGTCGATGACAAGTGGAACATGAGCGCGGACGAAGTCGCGAAGTACCAGGCAGAGCTCGCCAAGAACGAGTCGGCGATCCAGCACGGGTCGTTCGGCATCGGCAAGGGCGGTCTCGACGTCAAGGCCGCCCTGTTCTGGGCCTTCGTCGGCGTGCCGCTGGCATGGGGTGTCTGGAAGACGTTGGAAAGCGCGGTCAAGATCTTCTGACCGATCGGCGATGAGACAAGCGGGGCGGCCGGATCGGCCGCCCCTTTTTTTGCGGCGCAGAGGCTTGGTTTCCGGACGACTGGATCAGCGCCATCGTCGCGCAAAAGAGCGCGGTGTAGCCGATCATCTCGTCCCAATGGTTCAGGCCCACGGCGAACACGCCCTTGCGGCGCAGCACCGCAAGCATGGCACACAGGATCATGGTCATCCAGAGCAGGGTGGCGAGGCTGCGACCGAAGCCGAGGCGGCCGAACGTGGCGAACAGGATGAGGATTGCTAGTCGCAGCACAACTCGCAGCAGGACCCTGGCCGCCGGACGCTCAGCGGGCTTGTCGGTGGAGATCAGCGTCGCGCAGGTAACACCGGCTCAGAAGTTGTCGCAGCAGAGCAGGTCGGCAAGCCCCGGTTCGGCCTGGACGCCGCGCCTTGCGTCAGTCTGCGAGACGCCGGGCTCGAGACGGCGGGCCTCGGCGGCTGCGTGGAGAATGGCGAGGGCGAGATCGGCGTGGCGGGCTTCGACGCAATGATCGAGCCAGTCCGGCAATTCGCGTTGTTGCGACAATGCGCAGTGCCATTCGCCGTCATCATAGGCGATGCGCCGGAGCTGCCATCGTGGCAATTGCAGCGCGACCAGCTCCAGCGCGGCATCGATCCGCGCGTCGGTCTCCAGCAATCGTGCGATCCGCAGCCGGCGTCGCCCTCGCGCCGACAACGGTGAGACGCCCTCGTCTTCGCCAAGCAGGGCCGTCAGCATCGCCGTCGTGGTCTGCGCGAGTTGTACCCGCTCGGGCACATCCGGTCGTGTCGTCAAGGCAGCCATGCCGGCCTCCCGTCGTCAGTGAGCGATGGCCCGATGGGCCTTGATCGGCAATGTGGTCGACGGCGGCGTAGGAATGCGAGAGGGGCGAAGGCGGGAAGAAATAGCCGGCGCATAAAGACGCCTCAGCGGCATGGCCGGTTCATATGCGGCTGCGGCCGCGCGGTTCTGCCGGGGGGCGGGAGAACGCCGCGGTCTTTATGAGATTCCTATAACTCTGTCGGCGGTGCTGTCTCGAAAACCTATGAGGCCGGATGCCATCTGTCCGCGATGGAACGGACCGTGGCCGCAGCGGCGCTCCCGGCCGCTCCAAGCGTTGCGCGTCTTTCGCGCGCATGAGGAGCACACCATGCTGGACATCCTGATGCTGGCGCTGGCCGCCGGCTTGTTCGCCCTGGCGATCGGCTACACCTACGCCTGCGAGCGGCTCTAGGAGACGAGCCATGATCTTCGACTATTCGCTCGCCGGCGCGGTATCGCTCGGCCTTCTGATCTACCTCACCTACGCGCTGTTGCGGCCCGAGCGGTTCTGACCGCCACCGTCGCACCTTCAAGGACAACATCCCCATGATTGTGATCGGCTGGATCCAGATCCTGCTCTACTGCGCCGTCATCGTCGCGCTCGCCAAGCCGCTCGGCTGGTACATGACGCGCGTCTTCAATGGCGAGCGCAGCTTCCTGTCGCCGGTGCTGCGGCCGGTCGAGTCCGCAATCTACTGGATCGGCGGCGTCGACGAGCGCCGCGAGCAGCATTGGCTGACCTACACGGTCGCGATGCTGCTGTTCCATGTCGGCGGCTTCCTGATCATCTACGGCGTGATGCGCTTGCAGGCCGTGCTGCCGTTCAATCCCGCGGGACAGTCCGCGGTCGCCGAGCATCTCTCCTTCAACACCGCGATCAGCTTCCTGACCAACACCAATTGGCAGAACTACGGCGGCGAGAGCACGCTCTCCTATCTCGTGCAGATGCTCGGGCTCACGCACCAGAACTTCCTGTCGGCCGCGACCGGCATCGTGCTCGCGATCGCGCTGATCCGCGGCTTCTCACGCGCCTCGGCGCGGACCGTCGGCAATTTCTGGGTCGACGTCGTCAGATGCACGCTCTATGTGCTGCTGCCGCTCTGCATCGTCTACACGCTGTTCCTGGTCTGGCAGGGCATCCCGCAGACGCTCGGGCCCTATGTCGAGGCCACGACGCTGGAAGGGGCGAAGCAGACCATCGCGGTCGGCCCGGTGGCCTCGCAGGTCGCGATCAAGATGCTCGGCACCAATGGCGGCGGCTTCTTCAATGCCAACGCCGCGCATCCGTTCGAGAACCCGAACGCGCTGTCGAACTTCATCCAGATGCTCTCGATCTTCGCGCTCGGTGCCGCGCTGACCAACGTATTCGGCCGCATGGTCGGCAACCAGCGCCAGGGCTGGGCGCTCCTCGCCGTGATGGGCGTCCTGTTCATCGCCGGCGTCGCCATCACCTACTGGGCCGAGGCCAACAGTACGACCACGTTGAACGCGCTGGGACTGACGGGCGGCAACATGGAAGGCAAGGAGGTCCGCTTCGGCATCGTCGCGTCGTCACTGTTCGCCGTGATCACGACGGCCGCCTCCTGCGGCGCGGTCAATGCCATGCATGACAGCTTCACCGCGCTGGGCGGCATGATCCCGCTGATCAACATGCAGCTCGGCGAGATCATCATAGGCGGCGTCGGCGCCGGGCTCTACGGCATACTGCTGTTCGTCGTGCTCGCGATCTTCGTCGCCGGCTTGATGGTCGGGCGCACGCCGGAATATGTCGGCAAGAAGATCGAGGCGCGCGAGGTCAAGATGGCGATGCTGGCAATCCTGGTGCTGCCGCTGATGTATCTCGGCTGGACCGCGGTCGCGGTGGTGCTGCCGTCGGCCGTCGCGTCGATGGCCAATGCCGGTCCGCACGGCTTCACCGAGGTGCTCTACGCCTACACTTCCGCGACCGCCAACAACGGCTCGGCATTCGCAGGACTCACGGGCAACACCTTCTTCTACAACCTCACGCTCGCGTCCTCGATGTTCGTCGGCCGCTTCTTCATGATCATTCCGGCGATGGCGATCGCGGGCTCGCTCGCCGGGAAGAAGTCGATCCCGCCCTCGGCCGGCACGTTCCCGACCACGGGCGGTCTGTTCGTCGGCCTCGTGGTCGGCGTCATCCTGATCATCGGCGGCCTCACCTTCTTCCCGGCTCTCGCCCTCGGTCCGATCGTCGAGCATCTCGCGATGGCCGCCGGCACCGTGTTTTGATCTCGGAGCAACCTCCATGGACACCATCAAACTGCAGAAGCGCTCGTCGATGTCGACGATGCTCGACCCGAAGATCGTGCTGCCGGCCATCAGGGCCGCGGTTGTCAAGCTCGACCCGCGGCTGATGATCAGAAATCCGGTGATGTTCGTGGTCGAGGTCGTCGCCGCGCTCACCACGGTGATCTTCCTCCGCGACGTCGTGACCGGCGGAGCGAATCTCGGCTTCACCTTCCAGATCATTCTCTGGCTGTGGTTCACCGTGCTGTTCGCCAATTTCGCCGAAGCCGTCGCCGAAGGCCGCGGCAAGGCACAGGCGGATTCGCTGCGCAGGACGCGCACCGAGAGCCAGGCCAAGCTGCTGACGGGCACGAACCCGGCCGATCACACCTACAAGCTCGTGCCCGGCACCAGCCTGAAGGTCGGCGATCTCGTGCTGGTCGAGGCCGGCGACACCATCCCTTCCGACGGCGAGGTGATCGAGGGCGTCGCCTCGGTCAACGAGGCTGCGATCACCGGCGAATCCGCGCCCGTCATCCGCGAATCCGGCGGCGACCGCTCGGCGGTGACCGGCGGCACGCAGGTGCTGTCGGACTGGATCCGCGTCAGGATCACGGCCGCGCAAGGCTCGACCTTCATCGACCGCATGATCAAGCTGGTCGAGGGCGCGGAGCGGCAGAAGACGCCGAACGAGATCGCGCTCAACATCCTGCTCGCCGGCCTCACCATCATCTTCGTGTTCGCGACGGTGACGATCCCGAGCTACGCGGCCTATGCCGGCGGCTCGATCTCGGTGGTGGTGCTGGTGGCGCTGTTCGTGACCTTGATCCCGACCACGATCGGCGCGCTGCTGTCGGCGATCGGCATCGCTGGCATGGACCGCCTGGTGCGCTTCAACGTGCTGGCGATGTCGGGCCGCGCGGTCGAGGCCGCCGGCGACGTCGATACGCTCCTGCTCGACAAGACCGGCACCATCACGCTCGGCAATCGCCAGGCGACTGCATTCCGTCCCGTCAAGGGCGTGAGCGAGCAGGAGCTCGCCGACGCGGCGCAGCTCGCCTCGCTCGCCGACGAGACACCGGAGGGCCGCTCGATCGTGGTGCTGGCCAAGGACAAATACGGCATCCGCGGCCGCGACATGGCCGAGCTCGGCGCCACCTTCGTGCCGTTCACGGCGCAGACCCGCATGAGCGGCGTCGATGCCGGCGGCTCCTCGGTGCGCAAGGGTGCGGTCGACGCCATCCTCAACTCCATCGGCGGCGGCCCGACCCAGCCCGTCTCCGGCAACACGGTGCGCGCGGTTCAGCCGGTCGAGAGCGAGCTTGTCCGCGAGATCCGTGCAATCTCCGACGACATCGCCAAATCCGGCGGCACGCCGCTCGCGGTCGCCAGGGACGGGCGCCTGCTCGGCGTCGTCCAGCTCAAGGACATCGTCAAGGGCGGCATCCGCGAACGCTTCGCCGAGCTGCGTCGGATGGGCATCCGCACCATCATGATCACCGGCGACAACCCGATGACCGCGGCGGCGATCGCCGCCGAAGCCGGCGTCGATGATTTCCTGGCGCAGGCGACGCCCGAGGACAAGCTCAAGCTCATCCGCGACGAGCAGGCCAAGGGCAAGCTGGTGGCGATGTGCGGCGACGGCACCAACGATGCGCCCGCGCTGGCGCAGGCCGATGTCGGCGTCGCCATGAACACCGGCACGCAGGCCGCGCGCGAAGCCGGCAACATGGTCGATCTCGACTCCAACCCGACCAAACTGATCGAGGTGGTCGAGATCGGCAAGCAGCTCTTGATGACGCGCGGCGCGCTGACGACGTTCTCGATCGCCAACGACGTCGCCAAATATTTCGCGATCATCCCGGCAATGTTCCTGGCGTTCTACCCGCAGCTCAACGTGCTGAACGTCATGAACTTGGCGAGCCCGCAGAGCGCGATCCTGTCGGCGATCATCTTCAACGCGCTCGTCATCATCGCGCTGATCCCGCTGGCGCTGAAGGGCGTCGCCTACCGCGCCATCGGCGCCGGCGCGCTGCTCGGCCGTAACCTGATGATCTACGGGCTGGGCGGCATCATCATCCCCTTCATCGGCATCAAGGCGATCGACCTGATCGTGACCGCCTTGCATCTGGCTTAAAGCCCCAACCGCCGTCATTGCGAGCGAAGCAATCCAGGACTGTCTCGGGCCACGCGACTCTGGATTGCTTCGTCGCTTCGCTCCTCGCAATGACGGGAGAGACACAGGAGATTCCCATGCTCAAAGAATTCCGTCCCGCCATCTTGGTCCTGCTCGCGCTGACCCTGATCACCGGGCTGCTCTACCCGCTCGCCATGACCGTCGTCGCCGGCACCATCTTTCCGGCGCAGGCCGAGGGCAGCCTGATCACGCGCAACGGCAAGGTGATCGGATCGGCGCTGATCGGTCAGGAGTTCAAGGACGACAAATATTTCCACGGCCGTCCGTCGGCGACCTCGGCCGCCGATCCGAACGACTCCACCAAGACGGTTTCTGCGCCCTACAACGCCGCCAACTCGTCCGGCTCCAATCTCGGCCCGACCAGCAAGGCGCTTGCCGACCGCGTCAAGGAGGACGTCGACAGGCTGAAGGCGGAGAATCCCGCGCAGGCCGTGCCGGTCGATCTGGTGACGACCTCGGCGAGCGGGCTCGATCCGGACATCTCGCCGGAGGCGGCGCTGTTCCAAGTGCCGCGGGTGGCCAAGGCACGCGGCTTGCCGGAGGCGAGCGTCCAGGCCGTGATCGCCCGGCAGACCCAGGGCCGTCTGCTCGGACTGCTCGGCGAACCCCGCGTTAACGTGCTGGCGCTCAACCTGGCACTCGATGCTGCCAAACCGCAATGACGCCTTGAAGGCCTTGGCCCAGAAGGTCTTGGCCTTGGCGCCGAGGTCCCTCCGTCTATAATGCCGCATGGCCAGTCAACGCCGCGATCCTGACCAACGTCCCTCGCCGGAGGCCCTGCTCGAAGCGGCCCGGCGGGAGGACAGTCCTGCCGGCAAGCTCAAGATCTTCGTCGGCGCCGCCCCCGGCGTCGGCAAGACCTATGAGATGCTGTCGAGCGCGCATGCCAAGCTGAGGGCCGGCGTCGACGTCGTGATCGGCTTCGTCGAGACGCATGGCCGCGCCGAGACCGAGGCGCTGGTGCGTGGCCTGGAGATCGTCCCGCGCAAACGTATTTCCTACAAGGACCAGATCGTCGAGGAGATGGATCTGGATGCCGTGATCGCGCGCCGCCCCAAGCTCGCGATCGTCGACGAGCTCGCGCATACCAATGCGGTGGGCAGCCGCCACCCCAAGCGCTATCTCGACGTCGAGGAGCTGCTGTCGCACGGCATCGACGTCTACACGGCGGTCAACGTCCAGCACATCGAGAGCCTCAACGACGTCGTCGCCCAGATCACCCATGTGCGCGTGCGCGAGACCGTCCCGGACTCGGTCCTCGACCGCGCCGACGCCATCGAACTGATCGACCTCACGCCCGACGATCTGATCCAGCGACTGAAGGAGGGCAAGGTTTATGTGCCCAAGCAGGCAGAGCGGGCGCTGGAGCATTATTTCTCACCCGGCAACCTGACCGCGCTGCGCGAGCTCGCGCTGCGCCGGACGGCCGAGCGCGTCGACGAGCAACTACTCACCCACATGCAAGCCAATGCCATCGCCGGCCCCTGGGCAGCCGGCGAGCGCATCCTCGTCTGCGTGTCGGAGGACCCGCGAGCGACAGGGCTGGTGCGCTACACCAAGCGGCTCGCCGACCGTGTCCACGCGCCGTGGACCGCCGTTACCATCGAGACCCGGCGCAACCTGCAACTCACGGACAAGCAGCGCGACCGGCTCGCCGATACGCTGCGGCTAGCCGAGACCCTCGGCGGCGAGGCGCTGACGATTCCGGGCGTCGGCCGGCGTATCGCGGATGACCTCATCAACTTCGCGCAGGCCAACAACGTCACCCAGATCATCATCGGCAAGTCGAGCCGCTCGCGCCTGTTCGAGATCATCAGGGGCTCCGTGGTCCACGACCTCGTCAGGGGCGCCGGCAACATCAGCATCCACGTCATCGCCGGCGAGGAGGCGCCGGACACCACGAGCAGCTCGGTGCAGACGCGAGCGCGCAGCGAGCCGCTGCAGCCGAAGCCCTATCTGAAGGCGCTGCTGATCACGGCTGTCGGCCTTGGCCTCGCCGAGCTGATCCAGCCTGTCTTCGGCATCGAGAACGTCGATCTGGTGTTCCTCACGGCCGTGGTCGGCGTCGCCGCACGCTACGGCCTGTGGCCGTCACTGCTGGCGAGCCTCGCCGCCTCGCTCTGCTACAACTTCTTCTTCCTGCCGCCGCTGTATACGTTCACGATCACCGATCCGACCAACATCGGCGCGTTCTTCTTCTTCATGTTGATCGCGATCCTGGTGTCCAACGTCGCCGCGCGCGTTCGCGTTCAGGCTGACGCCGCCACCCACCGCGTCCGGACCACCGAGCAGCTCTATGCCTTCAGCCGCAAGCTTGCGGGCACCGCGACCCTCGATGACGTGCTGTGGGCCACGGCCTATCAGGCGGCGTTGATGCTGAAGGTACGGGTCGTGCTGCTGCTGCCGCAGGACGGCAAGCTCACGGTCATGACCGGCTACCCGCCGGAGGATCAGCTCGACGACGCCGACCTCGCCGCCGCGAGCTGGGCCTGGAGCAACGACCGCGCCGCCGGGCGCGGCTCCGACACGCTGCCGGGCGCCAAGCGGCTGTTCCTGCCGATGCGCACGGGGCGCGGCTCGATCGGCGTCATCGGCATTGATGACGATCGCACCGGGCCGCTGCTGACGCCGGACCAGCGCCGGCTGCTCGATGCCCTGGTCGACCAGGGCGCGCTCGCGATCGAGCGCGTGCTGCTGGTCGAAGACATGGACAAGGTCAAGCGCACCATGGAGCAGGACCGGCTGCGCTCGGCGCTGCTCACCTCGATCTCGCACGATCTGAAGACGCCACTCGCCTCCGTGCTCGGCGCGGCCTCGACGATGCGCGATCTCGCGGCCCGGCTGTCCGACAAGGAGAAGCTCGACCTGCTTGCCACCGTCATCGACGAATCCGAACGGCTCAACCGCTTCATCGCCAATCTCCTGGACATGACTAAGCTGGAATCGGGCGCGATCGTGCCGAACGCCGCGCTCCACGACGTCGGCGAGATCGTCGGCAGCGCGCTGCGGCGCGCGAGCAAGATCCTCGCCGGTCATCATGTCTCGCTGGAACTGGCGCCCGATCTGCCGATGGTCGAGGTCGACGCGGTGCTGTTCGAGCAGGTGCTGTTCAATCTGCTCGACAACGCCGCCAAATATGCGCCTCCCGAGACCTCGATCGCGATCCGCGCGTCCCGCGACAACAACTGGATCATGCTCGAGATCCGTGACGAAGGCGACGGCATTCCCGCCGCGGAGGTCGAGCACGTGTTCGACAAGTTCTATCGCGTGCAGAAGGGCGACCAGGTGCGGCCTGGCACCGGTCTGGGGCTCGCGATCTCGCGCGGCTTCATCGAGGCGATGCATGGCCGCATCTTCGCCGGCAACCGCACCGATCGGCCCGGCGCGGTCCTCACCATCCGCCTGCCCGTGCCGGCGCAGGCCAGATCGCTGGATACGGCCGCATGACCGGCGCTCCGATCAAGGTGCTCGTGATCGACGACGAGCCGCCGATCCGCAAGCTGCTGCGGATGGGCCTGACCACGCAGGGCTACGAGATTCTCGAAGCCTCGAACGGCAGGATCGCGCTGGAGCTGTTGGGCCAGGAGCCGGCGCTGATCATTCTCGACCTTGGCCTGCCCGACGTCGACGGGCTCGAGCTGCTGCGAACCATCCGTGGCCGCAACGAGGCCGTGCCGGTCGTGGTGCTGTCCAGCCGCGGCGACGAGGCGGGCAAGGTCCAGGCGCTCGATCTCGGCGCCGACGACTACATCACCAAGCCGTTCGGCATGGACGAGCTGCTGGCGCGGCTGCGCGCGGCGTTGCGGCATCAGTTGCAGGTGCAGGGCGAGCGTCCGGTGTTCCGCACCGGCGATCTCTCCGTCGATCTCGTCCGCCGCATCGTCAAGGTCGGCGACCGCGAGATCAAGCTGTCGCCCAAGGAGTACGATCTGCTCCGCGTCCTGGTGCAGCACGCCGGCAAGGTGCTGACGCACCGCTTCCTGCTCAAGGAGCTGTGGGACGAATTGACCGACGCGCAATATCTGCGCGTCTATGTGCGTCAGCTCAGGCAGAAGGTCGAGGCCGATCCCGAGCGCCCGCAATTCGTATTGACCGAGACCGGCATCGGCTATCGGCTGCGCGCGCCGGACTGAGCTTTGGCCGTATCGGCCGACTGGTCCTGTGTGTCAGGGGCGTTGGCATCGCCATTCGATGGGCGAGCTTGCGTGTCCCGCGGGCGGCATCAGCTCGTTTCGTTATATTTTCGAGCAATTTTGACCAGCCGGTCATCTCGCGCTGCGGCACAGTACGTCCGCAGGCGCCCGTTCTCTGGATCAACGGATGATCGAGACCGCGGTCGTGCCACCTCATCGGCGCAGCTGATCGTGCGTTTGCATGCACGACGGTGTAAACACGGGACGTGCCATGTCTCGGCTTGTCAGAACACGATCTGAATTTGGGGGGGGGGGCGAGGCTGCCGACTGCGGCGCAGAGATTGTCATCGGCGATACTGGGAAGAGCATCATGCCCGAAATTCATCTCAATCAAGGTCAGCCCGACGCGTTGCGGTGCCGCTTCGGCATGAAGGCCGGCCTATGTCCCGGTGAGGGGTTCTGCGCGTTCGATCTTTCAGCCTGCAGGGACTGTTCGAGATCGCAGCACAAGATCCAGACCTTGACGGGTTCGGAAGACCCGATGAGATCAAAGATATTGCACACCTGGATTTCGTTTGCCGTTCGTCCATCGACGTCGTTCTTGGCTCCCATCAGTGAGGTCGGTCATGGAAGAATACATTCATCTGCAGAACCTCATCCTGTTCAGGAAACGTCTCGCTGAATTCAACGATGAGTCCAAGCGGACGGTGCTCCTGAAATTGCTGACTGAGGAAGAGGCCAGGGACGCATCATTCGGACCGTCGCCTTGTCCAGTTGCGCCTCATGCAGCGGATCAGAACGTCTGATTGGCTTCTCGGTCTATCCGTCATCGAAACGATGAGCGCGAAGCTGCATTGGAATCTCGATGTATCGACGGGCTTCGATTCCCGCGATCGTGAAAGCATCGGTGGAGGTACGCGGCATCAGCTTGCGCTTTGGAACTTTCGTCTCGCCGACGCGGTTTACGTGTCGCAATCGGGAGGATGTTCATGGCACGACAATACTCGCGCAAGGCATCGGCCAAGGTCGGCCGGGCCATGAAGAAGCGCAAGGCCGGCACGCTGCGCAGCGGCGGTTCCGGTCGCAAGGTCAAGAGCCGCAAGCAGGCCATCGCGATCGGCCTGTCGGAGGCGCGCCGCGAAGGCAAGAAGGTGCCCGCGAAAAAGAGCGCGAGGGCCTCGGCGAAGAAGACGGCCAAGAAGGCGAGCAAGAAGAGCACGAAGAAGACTACCAAGAAAACGACGAAGAAGAAGTCGAAGAAGAGCTGACGAGGCGATCATTCGGGCTACGATCATCGCGCACGCCATGACCCGCAGCCGTGGAAAAATCTCCGCTGTCGTCCCGGCGAACGCCGGGACCCATAACCCCAGGGAGATGTTATTGCGCGGGATGTGGGACAAGTCTTGTCTTACAACACCCGCCGCGGAGTATGGGTCCCGGCGTTCGCCGGGACGACGGCGGTGGGTGTGGAGGCCGCTTGCGCCACGCAGGCAGCTGCTGGCTTTCACCCCGCCTTCCTCTGCCGCGCCGCCGACCGATGCGCCTTCTTCGCCGGGCGTCGATGCGTGCTCGTCCGCCGCGACGCCGCACGCGCGGTCTTTTTTCGGCTCTTGCCGTTCAGGCTCTGCTTCAGCGCATCCATCAGGCTGACGACGTTGTCGGGCCGCTCCGCCGGCTCCGGCAGCTTGATCGGCTTGCCCGAGGCCTTGCGCTTCACCAGCGCCTTCAGCGCGGTCTCGTACTGGTCCTTGAACTCCGAGGGGTCGAAATGGGCTGCCTTGGTCTGCAAGATGTGGCCGGCCAGCTCGACCATGTCCTTGCTGATCTTCGGCGCCCTGATGTCGTCGAAGAACTCGGCTTCGTCGCGCAGCTCATAGGGAAAGCGCAGCGTGGTGCCGAGCATGCCCTTGCCCATCGGCTCGATGGCGATGACGTGCTCGCGGTTGGTCAGCACGATCCGCGCCAGCGCCACGCGCTCCTGGTCCTTCATGGCGTCGCGGATGACCGCGAAGGCGTCGAGCGCCGCCTTGCCGTCGGGGGCGATGTAATAGGGGTGGTTGAGATAGCGCTGGTCGATCTCGTCGCGCGGCACGAAGCTGTCGATGTCGATCGTGTGGTTGCTCTCGATCTGGACCGCCTCCAGCTCCTCCGGCTCGATCTCGACATACTGTCCCTTGGCGAGTTCATAGCCGCGGCCCTTCTGGTCGCCCTCGACGATGTCGCCGGTCTCGGCGTCCACCATCTGCTGCTTGAGCCGGTTGCCGGTCTCGCGGTTGATCAGATGGAAGCGCGTCTTCTCGACCGACGTCGACGCCGGATAGAGCACGACGGGGCAGCTGACGAGCGAGAGTTTGAGCGAGCCTTTCCAGTAGGCGCGGGGGGCCATCGTGGTCTCCTTGGACAATCCGGACGAGGCTGCAACGGGCAAGCATCGGTGTGGGTTCCATGGGCCCGGCGAAGGTCGCTTCGGGAAAAAATAATTCGCTTGACGACTTCGTAAAATCAGCATTATGGTCCGACCCGTTCCGTTGCGTCGGAGGGGACGTATCGCGGTCGTCACGGACGTCGGCAGCGGAATGCGATGGGTGTGCCGGGTTGCAGCGTGATTCAGTCGCGCCGACGAACAATCCGGCATGCACGGTCAAGTCGCGCGGTCCTGATACCCCGATGCTGGTATCCAGCGCAATGCGCGCAGGCGCATTGTCGCGACACGGTGGCCAACAAGCCCGGCGCACCGGGGAGAACGCGAAGCAGCCGTTAAAGCCGTCGCGCAGGGAGGGCCGGGATGTCTCGGCTGCACCTGTGGTACCTGCCGCCTGCATTTCTTTCTGCAGGCGGGCCATGGGGGCGGCGAGCTCCCGGCCTTCCCTGCGCCCTCTCGACTGGCAGAGGGCGGACGCCAGCACAGCCTGGGCCCTCCATGAGCCGCGGGAACGCGGAACTTTGCCCGAAGTTATCCTGCCGATGCGGCCGGTTCCACGAGTTCGCCGGCTTTGCTACGCTACCACTCAACGCGAGGGATCACCGTGGCGCTCGGGAAGCTTTCCACCTATCGCAAGAAGCGCGATTTCGACAAGACGGCGGAGCCGTCCGGCGACGCCAAGGTCGCGCGTACGGCGCGGCCGCGCTTCGTCATCCAGAAGCATGACGCAACGCGCCTGCACTACGACCTGCGGCTCGAATTCGACGGCGTCTTCAAGTCGTGGGCCGTCACCAAGGGGCCGTCGCTCGATCCGCACGACAAGCGGCTGGCGGTCGAGGTCGAGGATCATCCGCTCGACTACGGCGATTTCGAAGGTACGATCCCGGAAGGCGAGTATGGCGGCGGCACCGTCATGCTGTGGGACCGCGGCTATTGGGACAGCGAGGACCCGGAGCGCGGGTTCAAGAAGGGCGATCTCAAATTCACTCTCGAGGGCGAAAAGCTGCATGGCAGCTGGGTGCTGGTGCGGATGCGCCACGATCGCACCGGCGGCAAGCGGACCAATTGGCTGCTGATCAAGCATCGCGACGAGTTTGCCCGGGAAGGCGAGGCCAACGATATCCTGGATGCCGACAAGTCGGTCGCCTCGGGCCGCACGATGGAGCAGATCGCGGCCGGCAAGGGCAAGGCGCCGAAGCCGTTCATGCTCGCCAAGACGCAGCGCATGAACGCGGATGCGGTGTGGCACTCCAACCGCAGTGACAGCGAAACCAAGCCGACTACGAAGGCCTCATCACCGAAAGCGAGGGCCGAGAAGGGAAACGGCACCAAGGCCCGCGTTGCGCCGAAGACGGTATCGTCGCTGCCCGACTTCGTGCCGCCCGAGCTTTGCACGTCGGTCGCGCAACCGCCGAGCGGCGAGGGGTGGGGGCATGAGATCAAGTTCGACGGCTACCGCGTGCAGATCAGGGTCGAGGGCGGCGAGGCAACCCTGAAGACCCGCAAGGGCCTGGACTGGACCGCCAAGTTCGGCGCGATTGCGGAGGAGGCTGCGAAGCTGCCGGACGCGATCATCGACGGCGAGATCGTCGCGCTCGACAAGGACGGCAATCCGAATTTCTCCGCCCTTCAGGCGGCGATCTCGGCGGGTGAAACCGACGAGCTGATCTTCTTCGCCTTCGACCTGATGTTCGCCGAGGAGTTCGACTTGCGCCGCCAGCCTTTGCGCGAGCGCAAGGCACGGCTGGCGAAGCTGCTGAAGGCGCATATCAAGGGCAAGACACCGCGGATCCGCTACGTCGAGCATTTCGAGAGCGACGGCGAAGCCGTGCTGGAGTCGGCGCGCAAGCTGAACCTCGAAGGCATCGTCTCGAAGAAGTTGGACTCGGCCTATCATTCGGGACGGACGGAGAGCTGGACCAAAGCCAAGACCAGGCCCGGCCACGAGGTCGTCATCGGCGGCTGGAAGACGACCAACGGCAAATTCCGATCGTTGATGGTCGGCGTCAACAAGGACGATCATCTCGCTTATGTCGGGATCGTCGGCACCGGCTTCGGCCAGGACACGGTGAAGGCGATCATGCCGGCGCTGAAGGCGGCGGCATCCGACAAGAGCCCGTTCAGCGGCAAGAACGCGCCGCGTAAGACGCGTGACGTGCATTGGCTCAAGCCCGAGCTGGTCGCCGAGATCGAGTTTGCCGGCTTCACCGGCGACGGCAATGTCAGGCAGGCCTCGTTCAAGGGACTGCGCGAGGACAAGCCAGCCCGCGAGGTCGTTGCCGAGGCGCCGGTGGTGGCGACGAAGGTTGCCAGGCCGGTGGCGCGGGCCGCCGCGAGCGTCGCGACCGTCGGCACCACGCTGCACAAGACGCCGTCACGCACGAAGGGCTCGGCGACCGTGATGGGCGTTGCAATCTCCAAGCCCGACAAGGCGCTGTGGCCGGACGCCGGCGACGGCGAGCCCGTCACCAAGCTTGATCTTGCGACCTATCTGGAAGCCGTCGGCAACTGGATGATCGGGCATCTGAGGGGGCGGCCGTGCTCGATCGTGCGTGCGCCTGATGGCATCGGTGGCGAAAAATTCTTCCAGCGGCACGGCATGCAGGGCATGTCGGACCTGCTGGAGCTGGTCAAGGTCTCGGGCGACCGCAAACCATATCTGCAGATCGACCGCGTCGAGGGATTGATCGCGGTGGCCCAGGTCGCCGCCGTCGAGCTGCATCCATGGAATTGCGCGCCGGACGCCTATGACGTCCCGGGTCGGCTGGTGTTCGATCTCGATCCGGCGCCGAACGTCGCGTTCGAGGAGGTGATCGCGGCCGCCAAGGAGATGCGCCAGCGCTTGAAGAGCCTCGGGCTCGAGAGCTTCTGCAAGACCACGGGCGGCAAGGGTCTGCATGTGGTGACGCCGTTGCTGCACGGCGCGCGCGACAAGGTGAGCTGGCCCGAAGCGAAGGCGTTTGCACAGGGCGTGTGCCAATGGATGGCGAACGACCGCCCGGAGCAGTACCTGCTCAACATGTCGAAGAAGCTGCGCAAGGGGAAGATCTTCCTCGACTATCTGCGCAACGACCGGATGTCGACGGCGGTCGCCGTGCTGTCGCCGCGCGCTCGCGAAGGCGCCACCGTGTCGATGCCGCTGACCTGGGCGCAGGTGAAGAACGGGCTCGAACCCAAGCGCTACACGGTCCGAACCGCGCCGGCGCTGTTGCCCAAGACCAAGGCGTGGGAGGGCTATGACGACGCGGCCGGAGCGATCAAGCCGGCGATGAGGAAGCTCGCGAACGAAGTGTAAGGGATACGATGCGGGGGCGCAATCAAGGCCAGGCCGACGTGGCGCGGCCACGTCGGCCCGAGCTGATCAGTTGGATGGCTATGAGATCGATCGGATCAGATGCGTCCGAGCAGGACGAGAATCAGCACGATGACGATGATCAGGCCGAGGCCGCCGCCGCCGTAGTAGCCGGTGCCGTAGAACGGACCGCCGCCGATGCCGGAAAAGCCGCCGAGCAGGGCGATGATGAGAATGATGAGGATGATAGTTCCGATGGACATGTGCTTCCCTCCAGTGCCCGGCAGCGGGGCGACAACGTGCTCTGCCTTCGCCGAGGAAACTGGTTGGAACTTCGAAAGTTCCGCGTGGGAACAAGTAAAATGCAGCGTGTGTCTTTGCGGTCGTAGCCACCGATGACTACGTAGAGAGGGTTGTTAGTCAGGAGATCGCGATGTCAAGACCGCTTGTCGTTTCCATTCCGCATCGCCTCGGCAAGGACGAGGCCGTGCGCCGGCTCCAGGCCGGTCTCAGCCGCGCCGCGACCAGCGTTCCGGTCCTGAAGGTCGACGAAGAGCGCTGGGAGGGCGACAAGATGATCTTTCGCGTTCGCGCGCTCGGTCAGGCGGCGTCGGGCCATGTCGACGTCGCCGACGATCACGTGCGTGTCGAGGTCGTGCTGCCCTGGCTGCTGCAGCGCTTTGCCGAGGCCGCGCAATCCGCGATCCGCAGCCGCGGCCAGCTGCTGTTGACGAAGAAGAGCTGATCAGGTCGGCGCCGCTCCTGTCCGACGTCGACCAGGCGGGTGGGCTGCCGCGTCGGTCCGCGCCGGGATCGCCGCTGCAGGAAAATGCGTGAAGATGGAGGACACCGCCAGGATGCCGTCCTGCATGTCCGCCGGTATGTAGCCGCGGGCATGAACCTCGGCGTCGAAACCATCTGCGTGGGGCCACACCCGGCCACCGTCGGTGAAGGGTGCAAAGTTGCGCACGGTGACGACGACGACGGCGTCCCGCCCGCGCCGCCGTGCGAAAGCAATGATGTGATCGGCATGACGTCCGCTCACCTCGAGCGGCTCGTAGGAGCCGTCGGTGAACACGGCGGGCATCTGGTTGCGAAGCTTCAGCAGCTCCCGCGTCCAGGCGAGCTTGATGCGGCCGTCCGGCCAATGGTCCGCGAGGTGGGCCCAGTCGGGAGTCTCGCACGCACGCAGCGCGTGCTCACGCGCGGCGAAATCGACCGGGCGGCGGTTGTCCGGATCGACCATCGAAAGGTCCCAGAACTCGGTGCCCTGATAGAAATCCGGCACGCCGGGCATCGTCGCCTTCAGCGTAAGCTGGGTCAGCGAGTTCAGCGCGCCGAGCAAAGCGAGCCGCCTGGAAAGCGTCTCCAGCGACTGCAGGAACTCGGACGAGCGCTCGCGATCCAGGATGCGGTCGATGAAGGCGCGCAGGCCGTTCTCATAGGCCTCGTTCGGATTGAGCCAGCTGGTCTCCTCCTTGCCCTCGCGCGCGGCCTTCAGCGCATAGGCCTGCAGCCGCTCGGGCAGGGTGCCATCGGTGCCGCTTGCCGGCCAGATGCCGACGAGCGTCTGGTACAGCATGTATTCGAACGCCGCCGAGGGCGCGCGCATCTTGCCATCCGTGATGACGTGCGGCGCGTTCAAGGTCTTCCAGCGCGCCATCGCGGACGTCCAATCGTTGGGCAGCTCGGTGATGGCGGCGAGCCGCGTGCGCGCATCCTCGCCGCGCTTGGTGTCGTGGGTAGCAGTGGCGGTCATGCCGTGCGGCCAATGCCTGGCGCGGTCCCGCATCAGCTTATGGAAGTCGGCGATCGCCAGAGCATGCGCCGCTGGATCGCCGCCGACCTCGTTGAGCGCGAGCAGCCGGTGGAAGCGGTAGAAGGCGGTGTCCTCCAGCGACTTCGCCATCATCGGCCCGGTGAGCTGCTGCACCTTGAGGGCGAAGCGGCGCACACGCGGGACGCTGTGGTTGGTGCTGCGGTCGCGCTTGATGAGATCCATGGTCAGCGCATCGCGCAGGAACTCGAAGATCGAGCCGTCGGAGGCGAACCATTCGGCCCGGGCGCCTGCGATGGCGTGGTCGATCAGCTTGCGGTCGGTCTCAGTCGGGCCGGCTGTGGTGAGATAGGTGCGATAGACCGGGAAGTGAAGAACATACAGCTCGAGCGCTTGGCGCAGGATGTCTTCCGAATAGTCGCGCGTCGAGTAGTGGCCGTTGGCGATGCGCGCCAGCAGGCGGGTCAGCACGGTGAATTCGCTGGTCAGCAGCGTCTCCAGCACGCGCCGCTTGGCCTCCTTGATCACAGGCGCGAGCTTCGGCGGCTTGTTGCTGATCTGGCGCCAGATCTCGTCCAAGGGCTCCAGACCTTTGCCCTCGATCAGGACCTGGGTGATGACGTTCATCCACTCGTAGCCGGTGGTGCCGTGCACGCCGGCAAAACCCGGCAGCTTCTCGTGCTCGCAGAGAATCTTCTCGATGACGACGTAGAACGGCCCGGCTGCGGGCCCCCGAGCGTCGCGGATCAGCCGCCGCAGGCGCTGGAAATATTGTGCGGGATCGCGCAGGCCGTCGATATGGTCGAGCCGCAGACCCTGCAACTGGCCATCCGCGATCAGCTTCTTGACCAGCCGGTGGATCGCTTCGAACGTGCCGGCATCCTCGACGCGCAGGCCCGCCAGCGTGTTGACGTCGAAGAAGCGGCGGTAGTTGATGTCGCTGGACGCAAGCCGCCAATGGCCGAGCTTGTAGTGCTGTCGCTCCAGCAGATGATGCAGAGCGAGCGTCTGCGCACCACGGTCGGGGCCGGCCTTATAGGCCGCGATCCCCTGGGCAATGACGCCGGCTGCGCCGGGAATGGCCTTGAGGGCCGCCTTGAACGCCGGCGCTTCCTTGCGGTTCGGATGGCGCAGGCCGCGATAGCGCGACGCCAGGTCGAGGATCGCCTTGCCGGCCTCGCTGCTCTCCTCACCGGCCTCCTTGACGATGATGCGCAATACCTCGCCATAGCGCTCGGGCGCGATCGGCAGCCGATGCTCGAAGTACCAGCAGGAGAACGAGCCTTCGTCCGGGTCGTAGCGCAGCTCGATGTCGCCATGTTCGAGCGCGTGGCCGTAGGAGGTGCCGATGATCGGCAGCAGCACGCCGCCGCGCGCGCGGTACGGCAACTGGTCCCAGTCGATGTCGAACGAGGCGGCGTGCGGCGAAGCCTGGCCCCATTCGAGCACGTCGAGCCACCATGGATTGTCGTCGAAATGCACGCCGACATGGTTCGGCACGAAGTCGAGGATGAGGCCGAGATTGTGCTGCTTCAGCGCCGCGCTCAGTTTCGCAAAGCCGTCCTCGCCGCCGAGCTCGGGATTGAGCTTGGAATGATCGGTGATGTCGTAGCCATGTGTCGAGCCCCTCCGCGCCGTCATGAAGGGCGAAGCATAGACGTGGCTGATGCCCAGCGCCTTCAGATATGGCAAGACGCGTGCGGCCGATTCGAAGTTGAAATCACCCGTGAGCTGCAGGCGATAGGTCGCGAGGGGAATGGCCGGAGGCATGCTATCCCCCGATGCTCCAGAACACCGACCACGGCGGCAGGCGGTCTCCAGGCGTGCCGCCCCAGATCGGGGTGCCCGGGACGCCGGTCGGCGAAGCCGCGAGCTCCTTGTCGGAGACGTTGGCAAGCAGATTTAGCCGGCTGCCATCGCCCATCAGCCAATGCGCGCTCAGGCGACCGTCATCGGTCACGTCCGCCTCGCCGAATTTCGCCCCCGGAAGCCGCGGCGCAACCTCCTTGTGACGCACCGCAAGGAGCGCGCGCACCAGCGCGAGACGCTCGCGCCCCGGCGACTCATTGCGGGAGTCCCAGTCGATGATTGCGGACTTGAAGGTTTCGATGTCGAGCGGATCGGGAACCTCGTCGCCATATTTGGCGTACGCCCACTCGTACTCCCTGCGGCGTCCGTTGCGCACGGCATGCGCGAGGTCGCCCTGGAAGTCGCAGAAGAACGGGAACGGCTGCTTCGAGCCCCATTCCTCGCCCATGTACAGCATCGGGACGGTGGGCGCGAGCAGCGTCACCGCGAGTGCCGCCGCGATCCCTTCCGGCGATGCCAGCGCCTCCAGGCGGTCGCCGAACACGCGGTTGCCGATCTGGTCGTGGTTCTGCAGGAAGTTGACGAATGCGCCGGGGGCCAGATGACCGCTCGGCTCGCCCCGCGGATCGCCGCCCCAGAATGCCGCGGGTTCGCCTTGGTAGACGAAGCCGGAGGCGAGCGCGCGAGCGAGATCGCGGCGCGGCGCCTGCTGGTAGTCGCCGTAATAGCCGCCGCTCTCGCCGGTCAGGATCACGTGCCAGGCGTGATGATAGTCGTCGTTCCACTGCGCGCGGAATTTGCCGCGCGGCGGCTCCTCTGCGGAATCCAGCATGCTGGCGCGGTTGTCGCCGTTTTCGAGCACGAGATGGATGTGCCGCCCGGTTGCTTCGACCAGCTTGCCCACGGCGGCGCTGAGATCGTGCAGCATCGGGATCTCACCCTCGTTGGACAGGATGTGATTCACGGCGTCGAAGCGCAGGCCGTCGAAGCGATAATCCGTCAGCCAATGCAACGCGTTCTGAATCGCGAAGGCGCGCACTTCGGAGCGCCGGTAGTCGATCGCGCTGCCCCACGGCGTATGCGCGTCGGTGAAGAAGGTCGGCGCATAGCGGCCGATGTAGTTTCCCTCCGGGCCGAAGTGATTGTAGACGACGTCGAGAAACACCATGATGCCACGCAGATGCGCCTCGTCGATCAGCGCGCGCAGATCATCGGGACGCCCATAGACGCTGTCCGGAGCGTAGAGCAGCACGCCGTCATAGCCCCAGTTGCGGGAGCCGGCGAAGTCCGCCAGCGGCATCAGTTCGAGCGCGGTGATGCCGGTCTCGACGAGATGATCGAGCTTGTCGATCATTGCGCGGTAGGTGCCTTCCGTCGTGAAGGTGCCGACATGGCTTTCGAGGAACACGGCATCCTGCCATGGACGACCGCGCCAGTTTTCGGAGCGCCAGGTGTAGGCACGGTGGTCGATGATTTCGCTCGGGCCGGAGACATCCTCCGGCTGGAAATCCGAGCCGGGATCTGGAACGTCGAGCTCATCGTCAATACGGAACTTATACCGCGTGCCGGCGCCGGCGCCGGCGACGTCGAGCGAATACCAACCGCCATCCCCGCGTTGCATCTCATGCTTGACGTCGAGGATCAGATCGACGCGCCTGGCGGCAGGCGCCCACAGCCGGAACGTCGTGCCGTCCTGCGTGAGCCGAGGTCCGAATTGACGGCCGTTCATGACTGGCCCGCATACGCCAGCACGGAGCGGGACGGGGCCTTGAGGTCCGCACCGGACGCGAAATCGATCGGCGTCTGCTGGGCTTCGGTGGTGTTCAGGACCTGTTGCCACGTCTTGTACTCGGCAAGCTTGGGCAATTTGAATCCGATCTCTTCGGGGGCCGCGTTCAGAACGATAAGGATCGGAGCCTGTTCCTGTTCCACCGGAGCGAGCACATAGGCGAGAAATCGTCCGTCAGGAAAGGTCCAGTCGGTTTGCGTCATCTCCTCCGCCGAAGGCGTCAGCCACAGCACGCCGAAGCTGCCGTCCGGGCGGCGGCCATCGAGCCAGCGGCGCGCGCGAATCTGGCCGAAGCGGCGGCGCAGCTCGGTCATGTGCGCGATGAAGTCGATGAGATCATCGCCCTCGCGGCCCATGCCGCTCCAGTCCACCCAGCCGACCTCGTTGTCCTGGCAATAGGCGTTGTTGTTGCCATGCTGCGAGTTGCCGACCTCGTCGCCTGCGAGCAGCAGCGGCAGGCCCTGCGCGAGGAACAGACAGGCGAGCTGGTTCTTGCGCGACTGCCGTCGCAGCGCCGTGATCGTCACGTCGTCGGTCGGCCCCTCATGACCGAAATTGTTGCTGTGGTTGTCGTTGGAGCCGTCGCGATTGTCCTCGCCGTTCGCTTCATTGTGCTTGCTGTTGTAGCTGAAGAGATCGGCCAGCGTGAACCCGTCATGGACGGTGACGTGATTGACGCTGGCGCGCTGGGTGCGGCCGTCATGGTTGAAGATGTCGGACGAGCCGGTCATGCGGCTCGACACCTCGCCGATCAGGCTGCCTTCGCCACTCCAGTAGCGACGCATGGCGCTACGATAGCGGTCGTTCCATTCGGACCATTGCGAGGGGAATGCGCCGACCTGATAGCCGCCGAGACCGACGTCCCAGGGCTCAGCGACCAGCTTGACGCTCGCCAGCACCGGGTCCTGGCGGATCGCGGTGAGAAAGCCGCTGCGCCGGTCGAAGCCGTGCTTCTCGCGCGCCAGGGTGGTGGCAAGGTCGAAGCGGAAGCCGTCGACGTGGCAGACCTCGACCCAGTAGCGCAGCGAGTCCATCACCATCTGGAGCACACGCGGATGCGTCAGGTTAACGGACGAGCCGCAGCCGGTGAAGTCGTCGTAGAAGCGCGGATTGTCGGGCTTCAGCCAGTAGTAGGACGCGTTGTCGATGCCGCGATAGCACAGGGTGGGTCCGAGATGGTTGCCCTCGGCGGTATGGTTGTAGACGACGTCGAGCATGACCTCTATGCCGGCATCGTGCAGCCTTGCCACCGTCGTCCGGAAGGCATCGAGCGGATTGTCCTGCGCGTAGCGAAGCTCCGGCGCGAAGAACGAGATCGTGTTGTAGCCCCAGTAGTTGACCAGCTTCTTCTCGACCAGCATGCGGTCGTCGATGAAGGCGTGGATGGGAAGCAGCTCGATCGTCGTGACGCCGAGCCGCTTCAGATGCTTGATCATCGCCGGCGACGACAGCCCGCCATAGGTGCCGCGCAGATTGGGTGGGACGTCGTCGCGCTTGTTGGTCAGGCCCTTGACATGGGCCTCGTAGATGATCGTGTCCTCCCACGGGATCTGCGGCCGCATTTCGCGCCGACCCCAGTTGAAGGTCTCGTCGATGACGACAGCCTTTGGCATGCCGCGGGCGTTGTCGCGCCGGTCGAACGAGAGATCCTCGCGCGGCGAGCCGGCGCGGTAGGCGAAATGGGCGTCGCTCCAGACCAGCCGGCCGGCGAGCCGCTTGGCATAGGGGTCGAGCAGCAGCTTGTTGGCATTGAAGCGGTGGCCCTGCTCCGGCTCGTAAGGACCGTAGACACGGTAGCCATAGAGCTGCCCCGGCGAGACATCGTTGAGATAGCCGTGCCAGACATCCTCCGTCCGCTCCGGCAGTTCGATGCGCTCGATCTCGCGCCGGCCCTGGCTGTCGAACAGGCAGAGCTCGACCTTCTCGGCATTGGCGGAGAACAGGGCAAAATTGGTCCCCCGCCCGTCCCAGGTTGCTCCGAGACGGGCGTGGCTTCCAGCGGCCAGGCGCATTGCGTCAGGCTTCCGGGAGGAGAAATACCGCTGCCATGGGCGGGAGGATGAGGTTGAGCTGGTGTTCTTCAGAGGCATGGACCTGGCCGACGTTGCCGACATTGCTGCCGCCATAATGCAGGGAGTCGGAATTGAAAGCTTCCCTCCATCTGCCGCCGAACGGCACGCGGACCCGGTAATTGTAATACACGTTGGGTGAAAAGTTCACGACGACGACGCAGCGCGCGTGCTCATCGAAGCCCTTGCGCACCCAGGCGAAGACGTTTCGGTCGGAGTCGTCGGTCGTCAACCACTCGAAGCCGTCCGGCTCGCAGTCCCGCTCATGCAGCGCCGGCACGTTGCGGTAGAGGTGGTTGAGGTCGCGGATCAGGGCCTGGATGCCGGCATATTTGGCGTCGCCGAGCAGATGCCAGTCGAGCGAGGTATCGTGATTCCACTCGCGCTCCTGGGCGAGCTCGCAGCCCATGAACAGGAGCTTCTTGCCGGGATGCCCGAACATGAAGCTGTAATAGGCGCGCAGGTTGGCAAAGCGCTGCCAGTCGTCGCCCGGCATTCGGCCAAGGATGGAGCGCTTGCCGTGCACGACCTCGTCATGCGACAGCGGCAGGATGAAGTTTTCCGAAAAGGCGTAGTGCAGGCCGAACAGGATCTCGCCGTGGTGATATTTGCGGTGGATCGGGTCCTTGCTGATGTAGCGCAAGGTGTCGTGCATCCAGCCCATGTTCCACTTGTAGCCGAAACCGAGCCCGCCCATGTCGACCGGGCGAGACACCTGCGGCCACGCCGTGGATTCCTCGGCAGCCGTGGTCGCCTGCGGGAAATGGCCGAACACGTCGATATTGGTCCGGCGTAGAAACTCGATGGCCTCGAGGTTCTCGCGCCCGCCATATTTGTTCGGAATCCAGCCGCCGGACGGACGGCTGTAGTCGAGATAGAGCATCGAGGCGACGGCATCGACGCGCAGACCGTCGATGCCGTAGCGCTCCAGCCAGAACAGCGCGTTCGAGCGCAGGAAATTGGCGACTTCGGTGCGGCCGTAATTGTAGATCAGCGTGCCCCAGTCGAGATGCCGGCCCTGCATCGGGTTGGCGTGCTCGTACAGCGCGGTGCCGTCGAAATGGCCTAGGCCGTGCGGGTCATCCGGGAAATGGCCTGGCACCCAGTCGAGCCACACCGCGAGGCCCTCGCGGTGGCACGCATCAACCAGCGCACAGAAGTCCTCAGGACTGCCGAAGCGGCTGGTCGGCGCGAACAGGCCGGTCGGCTGATAGCCCCAGGAGCCGTCGAACGGGTGCTCGCTGACCGGCAGGAATTCGATGTGCGTGAAGCCCATGTCGCGTGCATAGGCCGGCAGTTGCTCGGCGAGTTCGCGATATGTCAGCCACTGGTTATTGTCCTTGCGCCGCCACGAGCCGAGATGCACCTCATAGATCGAGACCGGCCTGTTCAGCTTGTTGATGTCATGCGGCGCCGGCCGAGGTCGCGGCAGGCTGGACTCGTCGACCACGATCGATGCGGTCTTGGGACGCATCTCGGCCGCGAAGGCCATCGGATCCGATTTCAGCGGCAGGTGCTCGCCCTGCGGGCCGATGATGTCGAACTTGTAGTGGTCGCCGGCCCTGGCGCGGGGAATGAACAGCTCCCAGTAGCCGTTGCCGCGGACCCGCATCGGGTGGCGCCGCGCATTCCAGAAGTTGAAATCGCCGACCACGCTGACGCGACGCGCGTTCGGCGCGAGCACGACGAAGCCGACGCCGTCGACGCCGTCGAGCACCATTGGATGCGCGCCGAGCTTGTCGTAGAGCCGCTCATGATTGCCTTCGCCGAGCAGATGCAGGTCGAAGTCGCTCAGGATCGGCAGGAAACGATAAGGATCTTCGAGGTCGGTGACGTGGTCGCCGAATGTCGCCCGAAGCCGATAGCGCTGCAGCGACGGCATGGTCCCGGTGAACAGGCCGGCATCATGGATGCGCGTCAGCGCGGCGACGTCGCCGTGCTCGCCGACCACCTCGACGCGGGAGGCCTCGGGCAGGAACGCGCGCACGACCGTCCGCCCGTCGACATTGTGCTGACCGAGATAGCGAAACGGGTCGGGATGCCGACCTTCGATGATCGCAAACGCCTCGGGAGAAAGATGGGTCATGAGGACTCGCTGGCTGATGCTGGCTCGGACAGGACGCGAAGCAGGTTGCTCAATGCGATGCGCAACCAGTCCGGCCGGTGAGCCAGATCATATTCGAGCGCTCCGAGGGCTTTTTCCAGCATGAAAAAGTTAAGGAGCGCCTCCGCCGTATGCGGATCGTCCGGCCAGAGGCGCTGACTGGCCTTGATCTCGCGATAGCCAGCCAAGAAGGCGGTCGCTGCCTGGTCGCGCCATTCCGACAGCGCGGCGGCGATACGGCCGTGATCGTCCTGGCTCGCCCTCAGGGCGCGCTCCTGGGCGACGCGGACCGAGCAATCGATCGAGCGCAGGAAGCCTGCGATGTCGCGCGCCGGCGGCGCCTTGCGCCGACGCTCCGCAAGCGGCTGCTCCTCGTCACCGTCGAAGTCGATGATGAAAATATCGTCCTTGACGATGAGGATCTGGCCGAGATGGAAATCGCCATGCAGCCGGATGTCGCAGCCGCCGATATGGTGCGGGATCAGGCTGCTGAGGCGCTCCGACAGCTCGCCGCGCCTGGCGAGCACCTGGTCGACCAGCCCTCGTTCCGGATCCTTGAGGTGATCGCGGCGCTCGCTCAGGCCCGTGAGGATCCGGTCAGCCTGGCCGCGCAGCCGGTCGACCCAGTGATCGAGATGATCTGCGTTCGTGGGCTCGGGTGCGAAATCGACGATGTCGCTGCGCGAGGCGAGCGCCGCATGCAACTCGCCGACGCGACGGCCTGCCTGCGCCATGTAGCGCAGATAGGGCGACAGCTCCTCGCTCTGCCGCTCGTCGCCGCTCGCGGCGAACACGCGCTGGTCGTCGACGTAGCGATCGAGATAGGCGGCGCTGACGGTCCAGCCGTCGCCCTGGTTCTCGACGAAGCCGTGGACGCAGCCGACGGTCTGCCGCTCGCCCTCCTGGATCACCTCGACACTGCCGAGCAGCGGCGGGACATTGCCGAAGCCTACGGTTTCCGTGAGGAAACCGCCGATCTCGATCTCCGGGTGCGGACCAGCCTCCAGCTCGCGGCGGAGCTTGATGAAGAACTCGTTGTTGACCACCGCCTTGCTGCTGCAGCGGTCGGTCTCGACCACGCGCACCTGCTCCGATTCGCGGATCTGCTTGTCGGGAAACCGCGACGTCGGCCGGAATTCGAGGCGCACCCCGTTTTCCTCGACCGTCAACGCTTGCTTCAGATTGTGCAGGAGCAGCGCAAGAAAGATCGGGCTCGTCGCTGCATCGAGCAGCGTTCCCTCGCGGGCGCCCTGGCGCACGGCGGCGAAGGCCTGCGGATTGTAGCGATCGCGATCGAAACGCACCCACTCGATCTGCATCGGCAGCAGATAGCGCCGCTTCTCGTCGCGCTCGGCGGCCTTGAAGAAGATCAGCCAGGGCCGATTGTCGCCGATGTCGCAGAACGGGATCGCCGAGGTCAGCGTCGGATGGATCGCGTCCGCCGAGCGCTCGGGGTACCATCGCGCGCGCGCCAGATGACCGGGCAGAACGTCGCGTTCGAACACGCTGCGAGTGCGAGCCAGCGATACCCAGGTCGAGCCGAGCGGCACGACCAGCGTCTCGAACTCCGGTACCGCGCGCTGGATGATGGGCTCCGACTTCTCGCGCTCCTTGAGCTGGAACCAGTAGAATCCGTAGGGCGCGAGCGTGATCATGTAAGGCAGCTCGCCGATCGCGGGAAAGCGCGAGCGGCCGAGCATCTCGATCGGGACGCGATCCTTGAACGGCGAGAGATCGAGCTCGGTCGCCTGCGCCGAGCGCGACAGGTTGGCGACGCAGAGGATGACCTCGTCCTTGTACTGGCGGACGTAGGCCAGAACCGACCGGTTGGCCGGGCGGATGAAGGTCATGGTGCCCCTGCCGAAGGCCAGCGTCGACTTGCGCATCGAGATCAGCTTCTTGGTGGCGTTCAAAAGCGACGACAGGCTGCGCGACTGCGCCTCGACATTGACCGCCTCGTAGCCGTACACCGGGTCCATGATCATCGGCGCGTAGAGCCGCGCCGGGTCGGCGCGCGAGAAGCCCCCATTGCGGTCGGGCGTCCATTGCATCGGCGTTCGTACGCCGTTGCGGTCGCCGAGATAGATGTTGTCACCCATCCCGATCTCGTCGCCGTAATAGATGATCGGCGTGCCGGGGAATGACATCAGCAGCGAGTTCATCAGCTCGATCTTGCGCCGGTCGTTGTCCATCAGTGGCGCGAGGCGGCGGCGGATGCCGACATTGATGCGTGCGCGCGGATCGTTGGCGTAGGTCGACCACAGATAGTCGCGCTCGACGTCGGTCACCATCTCCAACGTCAGCTCGTCATGGTTGCGCAGGAACAGCGCCCATTGGCAGGTCGCGGGGATGTCGGGCGTCTGGCGAAGGATGTCGGTGATCGGGAAGCGGTCCTCCTGGGCGATCGCCATGTAGATGCGCGGCATCAGCGGGAAGTGATAGGCCATATGGCATTCGTCGCCCTGGCCGAAATATTCCTGAACGTCCTCCGGCCACTGATTGGCTTCCGCCAGCAGCAGCTTGTCCTTGGCGTAATTGTCGAGCTCGACACGCAGGCGCTTGATGATCGCATGCGTCTCCGGGAGGTTTTCGTTGTTGGTGCCGTCGCGCTCGCAGAGGTAGGGGATGGCGTCAAGCCGGAAGCCGTCGACGCCGGCATCGAGCCAGCGTTTCATCACCTGGATGATCGCGTTGACCACGCGCGGATTGTCGAAATTGAGGTCCGGCTGGTGCGAGAAGAAGCGGTGCCAGTAGAACTGGCCGGCCTCCGGATCCCAGGTCCAGTTGGACTTCTCGGTATCGGTGAAGATGATTCGGGTGCCGAGATATTTCTGGTCGGTGTCGCTCCAGACGTACCAGTTGCGGGCGCTGGAGCCGGGCGGGCTGCGCCGGGCGCGCTTGAACCAGTGATGCTGGTCGGAGGTGTGGTTGACGACGAGTTCGGTGATCACCCGCAGGCCGCGCCGCTTGGCTTCCTGGATGAAGCGCTTGAACTCCTTCATCGTCCCGAAATCGGGATTGATGCTGCCGTAGTCGGCGATGTCGTAGCCGTCGTCGCGGCCGGGCGAGGGGTAGAACGGCAACAGCCACAGCGTGGTGACGCCGAGGTCCTGCAGATAGTCCAGCTTGTCGGTCAGGCCGGCGAAGTCGCCGACGCCGTCATTGTTGCTGTCGGCGAACGCCTTGACGTGCAGCTGATAGATGATCGCGTCCTTGTACCAGAGACCGTCGCCGTCGGGCTCGGTCTGCAGGCTGGGCGAATCCAGGGATGACATCAGGTTCATGAGGCCCTCACCTAGGAGAGAGGATGATGATGCGGCTGCGATCGGAGGCGTCTCGAAAGATGTCTCGGCCTCGACAGATGCGGCTCTCCTCAAAAGAGGGCAGAATAGGGGAGAAAGCGTCTTTGAGGGCGACGCTCTCGAACGTGTGCGCAAATTTGTTCACGGTGATGCCATTGACAATAAAACGGCGTCCCGGTTCGCTAGAAACCGAGACGACCCCAATTACAAAGCCGCAAGGCTCGTTTTGTTCCCCGGGGAACGACGGCCTTGCCGCGGCGTTAGGGGCTTATCCTCTTGCCGTCCCACAACAATTTTACGACGTACGACTTGCCGTTACGTCCAGATCGCGTGCCGAATGGATCTCTACAGCGAAGCCCATAGTCTCGGAATCCTGACAGAATTCTACGATGGTCAGGGGCACCGTCGTGTGACCGACGAAGCGGCCCTCAAGATCATCGTGGAGGCCTTTCCCCGGCCCACGCCGCATCGGCTGCTGAGCGATGCGGTGGTGATTCGCTCTGGGCAGCCCGCGCGCAGCCGCCTGACCGAGGCGGCGAAGCTGCCGGTCAGGTGGACCATCAGGCGTGGCGACGCTGAGATCGCGAAGGGAGACGCCGGCGAGGCCCTGGTCGAGTGGCCGGGTGATCTGCCGGTCGGCAGCTACCGCCTCGAGCTGGCGGATGCGTCGTCGTACCGCGAGGAGCTGCCGCTGCTCGTCGCACCGGCGAAGGCCTTCGCCGGTGATTTCGACCGTGTCTGGCTGCTGGCGGTGCAGCTCTACGGCATTCGATCCGGCCGCAACTGGGGCATGGGCGATTTCACCGACCTTGCCAATCTCATCACGCTTTGCGCCGAACTCGGCGCCGATGGCGTCGGCCTCAATCCGTTGCACGCGCTGTTCGACGACCGGCCGGGCGATTTCAGCCCTTACGCGCCGAACAGCCGGCTGTTCCTGAATGCGCTCTATGTCGATGTCGAGCAGGCCCCGGGCTTCGCGAAGGGGCCCGGCAGCAAGGTGCTGGAGCCGCTGCGGCAGGCCGAGCTGGTGGACTACAAGGGTGTGGCGGCGTTGAAATGGCCGGCCCTGCGTGCCGCCTTCGACGCTTTCATGGCTGCGCCCGACGCCGCGGCCGCTGCGGAGTTCAAGGCCTATCGGGCCGAGCGTGGCGAGCTGCTGGCCCGCTTCACCTGCTTCGAGGTGTTGCGGCATCGCTTCCTGAAGCCCTGGTGGGACTGGCCCGAGGAGTGGCGGCAGCCCGATGCTGCGCGCTGCGCGGCGCTGCTCAGCGGCCCCGACCGGAGGGAGGCCGAGTTCATCGCCTATGTGCAATGGCTCGCCGAGCGACAATTGCGCCATTGCCGGGATCTCGCGCATCGGCTGGGAATGAAGGTCGGCTTGTATCTCGACGTCGCGGTCGGCGTTCAATCCGACGGCTTCGATGCCTGGAACGAGCAGGGCGCCATTTCGCGCACGCTCTCGGTCGGGGCGCCGCCCGATCCCTTGAACACGGTCGGGCAGAACTGGGGACTCGCCGGGTTCAACGCGCCGGGACTGGCGCTGAAGAATTTCGAGCCGTTTCGGGAGATGGTTCGGGCGTCGATGCGGCATTCCGGCGCGATCCGGCTCGACCATGTGCTCGGTTTGAAGCGGCTGTACCTGGTGCCGCACGGATTTCCGGCCAAGCAGGGCGCGTACGTGCAGATGCCGTTCGAGGCGCTGTTGGCCGCGACCGTCATCGAGAGCGTCGCCAATGAATGCATCGTCATCGGCGAGGATCTCGGCACCGTGCCGGAGGGCTTTCGCGAACAGATGGCCGATTGGGGATTGTGGTCCTACAAGGTGATGATCTTCGAACGCGACGACAACGGCCGCTTCCGCGATGTCGACTTCTATCCGCCGAACGCGCTGGTGACGCTGAATACCCACGACCTCTCGACCTACGCCGGCTGGCGCTCGTTCGGCGATCTCAAGACCAAACGCGGGCTGGGCATCGATCCCGGTGAAAGCGACCAGGATCGCTGGGATGCGTTGGGGCTCTGGGACGAGGTGCTCCGCCAACACGGCATTCAAGCCAACGACGTCCACTCAGCGATCGCCTTCCTGTCGCGGACGCGGTCCCGGCTGCTGGTGATTTCCCTGGAGGATCTGCTGGAGGTGGTCGATCAGCCCAATATTCCCGGCACGATCGACGAGCATCCGAACTGGCGCCGCAAGATGCCGATCAAGCTCGAGGACATCGCCGGTGCGACCAGCGTCGCAGCGTTGAAGGCGGCGACCGCCGAACGGGTCAGCCCGGCCGGCGTTTAGTACGGGGGGATCGGGGGGGCAGTTGCACGCGGATGCCAAATGTCCTGCAGGATCGAAGACTACGCCCTGATTGGCGATTGTGAGACGGCTGCCCTGGTGAGCCGGAACGGGTCGATCGACTGGCTGTGCTGGCCGGCGTTCGATTCCGACGCCTGTTTCACCGGCCTGCTGGGTGATAGCAGCCACGGCCGCTGGCTGATCGAGCCGCGCGGCGACGTCCGATCGACGTCTCGACGTTATCGCGGCGACAGTCTCATCCTCGAGACGCGATACGAAACTGCGACCGGCACCGTCGAGATGATCGATTTCATGCCGCCGCGGGGCAGGGCCTCCGATGTCGTTCGGCTGGTCCGCGGCGTCTCCGGCCGGGTCGCCATGCGGATGGAGCTGATCATCCGCTTCGGGTTCGGCATCGAGATTCCCTGGGTCAAGCGTTCCGAGGATCGCTCCGCGCTGCTCGCCATCTGCGGCCAGGACATGGCGGTGCTGCATACCCCCGTCGCGACCCGCGGCGCGGACATGACCACGGTGGCGGAGTTCGAGGTCGCTGCCGGCGAAACCGTGCCTTTCGTGCTCACCTACGGTCCGTCGCATCTGCCGGCGCCCAAGGCGATCGATCCGGATCAGGCGCTGGATGACACCGAAACATTCTGGGCCGACTGGTCGCGGCGCTGCACCTATCAGGGCGAGCATCGCGCACTCGTGATGCGCTCGCTGATCACCTTGAAGGCGCTCACCTACGCGCCGACCGGCGGCATCGTCGCGGCGCCGACCACCTCGCTGCCGGAGAAGCTCGGCGGCCGGCGCAATTGGGACTACCGATTCTGCTGGCTGCGTGACGCGACGTTCACGCTGCTCGCGTTGATGAACTCAGGCTACACCGAGGAAGCGCTGGCCTGGCACAACTGGCTGCTGCGCGCCGCGGCGGGCGCTCCCGCCTACATGCAGATCATGTATGGCATCATGGGCCAGCGGCGGCTGATGGAGTGGGAGGCCGAGTGGCTGCCGGGCTACGAGGGTGCCCAGCCGGTGCGGATCGGCAATGCCGCGCATGCGCAGCTCCAGCTCGACGTCTACGGCGAGCTGATGGATGCCTTCCATCAGGCCCGCATGACCAAGCTCAAGCTGGACGACGGCACCTGGGACCTGGAATGCGCGGTGCTCGACCATCTCACCGACGTCTGGGACCAGCCCGACCACGGCATCTGGGAACGCCGCGGCGATGGCCGTCACTACGTGTTCTCCAAGGTGATGACCTGGGTGGCGTTCGATCGCGCGATCAAGAGCGCGGAGAAATTCGGGTTCAAGGCGCCGCTGGAGCGCTGGCGGCGGCTGCGCGAGACGATTCATCGCGATGTCTGCGCCAAGGGCTACGACGAAAGCCTCGGCAGCTTCGTCGAGTCCTATGGCTCGCGGCTGCTCGATGCCAGCCTGCTGCTGTTGCCGGCGGTCGGCTTCCTGCCGTGCTCCGATCCGCGCATTCGCGGCACGGTCGACGCGATTGAGGAGCATCTGCTGCGGGACGGCTTCGTGCTCCGGCACGATCCGCGCGAGGTCCCGCCGGACGAGCAGCAGCCGATCGAAGGCGCGTTCCTGGCCTGCACGCTGTGGCTGGCCGACGCCCATGTCCTGGCGGGCGATACGGAGAAGGCCGAGACGCTGTTCCGCCGCGTGGTGAACATCGCCAACGACGTTGGACTGCTGGCCGAGGAATACGACACCGAGGCACGGCGGCAGACCGGCAACTTTCCCCAGGCGCTGACCCATATCGCGCTGATCAACACGGCGCAAAATCTGAGCAGCGCCAAGAAGGCCAGCGACAAACCCGCAAGGCAGCGGTCGGGAGCCTGAGCTGCCGCGCGTCAGCCTGCGGATGAGCCTTGCGCGTTTTCCGCCAGGATCATCTCCATGGCATTGGCAAAGCCTTCGTCCTGGTTGGACGTGGTGATGCGCTTGGCTTTGCTCTTCACCTCGTCGCTGGCATTGCCCATGGCGATCGACAATCCGCTCACCTCGAACATCGCGACATCATTGTGCATGTCGCCGATGGTCGCGACCTGGTCGAGCGGAACGCCGAGCCGCTTGGCCATCGCCGTGACGAAGGTGCCCTTGTTGCGCCCGGGCGGAGTGATGTCGAGATAGTAGCTCTGCGAGCGGACCGCCGTCGCCTCGGTCCCCAGCGTCTGCTGCATCTGGCTCTCGCAGTGCGCCAGCAGCTCGAAATCGCTGCTGGCGCCGACGATCTTGCAGGCGTTCGACAGATAGGGGGAGAAATCGTCGACGATCGTCGGCTCCGCGCGTATCGCGCGCCGCTCGTTCGGGACGTATTCGCCGTCCGGATTGCGCGTCAGCCAGGCATCATTGGTGAAGACCCAGATGTCGACCCTGGATTGTTGGAGAAGATCGACGCAGCGCGCGGCGGCGGCGGGCGGGATCAGGCTCTGCTCGAGCGGGCGCATATCGGCGTCGATGATCGAGCTGCCGTTGAACGGGCCGACCGGAAGGCTGATCTGCAGCGGCTCGATCAGAAAGCGCATTCCGATCGCTGGGCGGCTCGAGGTGAGCGTGAAGGCGACGCCACATTCGTGCAGCCGTCGCGCCACCTTCGCGGCCCGCTCGGTCAGAACCTTGTCCTTGGTCAGCAGCGTGCCGTCGACGTCGGATATGACGAGAGCGATGCGGGTCATGAGCCCTTCCTGTTCGCGGGTCAGGCGCAGCCCCGACCGGCGTGAAGCTGTTGCATGATGTCGTCCACGATCGCCGCGACTGGCGCGTCGACCGAGACTGTAATGGGACGCTCGGCGGCGTCAGGTGGTTCCAGGGTGGCGAATTGGCTGGCGAGCAGGCCCGGCGGCATGAAGTGCCCCTTGCGATGGCTCATCCGTCCGCCGATCAGCTCCTGACTGCCTTGGAGATAGACCATGCGGACATCGTTACAGCCGCCGACCAGGATATCGCGATAGGCCTTCTTGAGTGCAGAGCAGGCGATGATGATGTGCTGGCCCGCACTACGGCAACGCGCGATCTCCTGGGCAATCGCCTGCAGCCAGGGCCAGCGATCCTCGTCCGTGAGCGGGTGGCCGGCGCTCATCTTGGCGACGTTTGCGGGCGGGTGGAAGCTGTCGCCATCCTCGAAGCGCCAGCCGAGGCGTTGCCCCAATGCTTTCCCGATCGTGCTCTTGCCGGAGCCGGACACGCCCATGATGACGAGCGCATGGGGCAGGTCAGATGTCGCCACTTCGCCCCTCCGGCCAGGCCTCGCTGTCGATGAGCAGGATCGTCTCCCGATTTGAGCGGGCGCGATTGGCCGGCAGGTCCTCACCGGCCAGCACCCGCGCCATGATCGCGCGCTTGTCGGCACCGGCGATCTCGAACAGCATGGTTCGGCAGGAGGCGAGCGCAGGCAAGGTCAGGCTGATCCGCGGCACGAAGGGTGCGACGTGAGCCTTGTCGACGCCGACGACCCAGCGATCGGCGACATCAATGGCGGGAAAGCCGGGGAATAGCGACGCGACATGGCCATCGGAACCGATGCCGAGCAGCACGAGGTCGAACAGCGTCCGCGCGGAGTCGAGCCGCCCGGCGCCGTAGAACGCTTCCAGCGTGCGCTGATAGTCGCGGGCACTGGCCTCCGGGTCCGACCTATCGGTCGCGATCGGGTGGATGTTGGCGGCCGGCGCGCAGGCATCGAGGAACGCGTGGCGGGCCATGGTCATGTTGTGCAGGGGATCTCCGGGCGGAACATAGCGCTCGTCGCCGATGAACCAGTGCACGCGCGGCCATGCAATCCGCTCGCGATAGGCGTCCGTCGCCAGCAGCTGATAAAGCTGCCTCGGGCTCGATCCCCCGGTGAGGCAGACGGCTATGGTCCCCGGATTTGCGTCGATGCGGGCCAGGAGATGTTCGGCCGCGACCCTCGCCATCGTCGCCTGGTCCGCGACTCGCACGAGTTTGCGGTTCTGCGGCCCGGCCACGGCTAAATCAGCTTGCGCCAGCTGCGGCCGTCGCGGGCCAGGAGATCGGCCGCCGCCTCAGGTCCCTCGCTGCCGGCCGCGTAGGAATGCAGGCCATCGCGGCCGGCCTTCTTCCACGCCCCGATGAACGGCTCGACGGCCTTCCAGCCGGCCTCGACGCTGTCGGCGCGCTGGAACAGGATGTTGTCGCCGATCATGCAGTCATAGATCAGCGTCTCGTATCCGGTGGCGGGCTCGGCCTGGAAATAGTCCTTGTAATTGAACTTCATCTGCACGCCATCGGTGCGGATGGTGGGGCCGGGCACCTTGGTGTTGAACTGCAGCGTGATGCTCTGGGTCGGCTCGATGCCGATGACCAGATAGTTCTCGGCCAGGGTCTCGATCGGCGTGCAACTGAACATCGCGAACGGCGCCTGGCGGAACTTGATCGCGACCTCGGTGCGCTTGGCGCCGAGCGCCTTGCCGGTGCGCAGATAGAACGGAACGCCGGCCCAGCGCCAATTGTCGATCGTGAGCTTGAAGGCGGCATAGGTCTCGGTGGTGCTGTTGGGGCGGACGTCCTTGCTCCTCAGATAGTCGGGCAGCTCGGCATCGCCGATCATGCCAGCCGTGTACTGGCCGCGCACCGAATTGAGCAACGCCTCCCGTTCGCTCAACGGCTGGATCGCCGACAGCACCTCCGCCTTCTCGGAGCGGACGGTATGCGCATCGAACCGTGCCGGCGGCTCCATCGCCACCAGCGACAGCAATTGGAATAGATGGTTGGGGACCATGTCGCGCAGCGCGCCGGTCGCGTCGTAGAAGCTGCCGCGCGTGCCGACGCCGAGCTTCTCCTCGACGGTGATCTGCACGTGGTCGATGTGATGCCTGTTCCAGATCGGCTCGAACATGCCATTGGCGAAACGCAGCACCAGGATGTTCTGCACCGTCTCCTTGCCGAGGTAATGATCGATCCGGTAGATCTGGTGCTCGGTCACGAGCTGCAGAAGCTCGTCGTTCAGCTTCTTGGCCGAGGTGAGGTCGGTGCCGAACGGCTTTTCCACCACGAGGCGGCGCCAAGCCTTGCCGTCCTCGCGCAGCAACCCGACGCGCCCGAGCTGTTGTGCGATCGGCGCAAAGGCGCTCGGCGGCGTCGCGAGATAGAACAGCCGATTGCCGTGGGTCTCCCGCGCGGCTTCCAGCTTTTCCAGCTTCGCCTTCAACTGATCGAAGCTTTCCGGCTCCTTCGGATCGGCCTCGATCGCAGTCACGCATTGCAACAGGCGCTGCGCGATCTCATCCTCGATCGGGCGTGTGGCGTATTTGCGCAGGCCTTCCATGAGATTGTCGCGCAGTTGCTCGCTCGACGTGCCCTTGCGAGCAATGCCGACGATGCAGAACCTGTCCGGCAGCAGATGATTGGCCGCGAGATTGTAAAGCGATGGCAAGACGAGCCGATGGGTCAGATCGCCGGTCACACCGAAGATCACGAAGGCGCAAGCGTCAGGCTTCTGATGTTGCGGCTGGTGCGGATGCAGCGGGGTCACGCGCGGTCGTCCCTGGGCTTGACGATCTCGGGCGCGCTCTGGCGTGCCGGGTCTGGGTGCTGTTCAGGCTCCTTGTGCCCGCCGAAGCCTTCGCGCATCGCCGAGAGAATCTTCTCCGCGAAGGTGTGCTCCTGGCGCGAGCGGAAACGGGCGAACAAGGCGGCGGTCAACACCTCGGCCGGCACCGCCTCGTCGATCGCCGCATTCACGGTCCAGCGGCCCTCGCCGGAATCCTCGACGTAGCCGGAATATTTCTCCAGACCGGGCTGCCGCGCGAGCGCGCTGGCGGTGAGGTCGAGCAGCCAGGACGGAATGACGCTGCCGCGGCGCCACACCTCGGCGACGTCAGCGAGATCGAAGTCGAAGCGATGCGCCTCGGGCAGCGCCGCGCTGTTCGCATTCCTGAGGATGTCGAAGCCCTCGGCATAGGCCTGCATCAGGCCATATTCGATGCCGTTGTGGATCATCTTGACGAAATGGCCGGCGCCAGTCGGCCCCGCATGGATGTAGCCCTGTTCGACGCGCGGGTCGCGGCCGTCACGGCCCGGTGTGCGCGGGATGTCGCCGATGCCTGGCGCTAGCGTCGCGAAGATCGGATCGAGCCGGTCGACGACCGGCTTGTCGCCGCCGATCATCATGCAGTAGCCGCGGTCGAGGCCCCAGACTCCGCCGGAGGTGCCGACGTCGACGTAGTGCAGACCGCGCTCCTTGAGCGCCTTGCCGCGGCGGACGTCGTCCTGCCAGAAACTGTTGCCGCCGTCGATGACGACGTCGTCTCGGCTCATCAGCTTGGTGAGCTGCTCGACGGTGGCTTCCGTGATCTTGCCGGCCGGCAGCATGACCCAGGCGTGCCGCGGGAGGGCGAGTTTGCCGACGAACTCCTCGAGGCTCGCGGCGCCGGTGGCGCCCTCGGAAACCAGCGCGGCGACGGCCTTTGCGTCGCGATCATAGACCACGCAGGCGTGTCCGGCGCGCATCAGGCGGCGCACGATGTTGCCGCCCATCCGCCCGAGACCGATCATTCCCAATTGCATCGACGATGCCCTTCCTAGCTCAGCGCTTCACTGATCGCGCTGTCGAGCATCTTCAGGCCCGATTTCAGATTGCCCTTGAGATGGACCCGAAGAGCCCTACGCCCGCGCTCGGTGAGTACGTCGAAGTCGCCGCGCGCCTGCGCCGCCTTGATCACGCCGAAGCTCGCCTTCTGCCCGGGGATCGGCAGATCCTGGGCATCGTCGGCCGTGATCTGGAGAAACACGCCGCTGTCCGGACCGCCCTTGTAGGCCTGGCCGGTCGAGTGCAGGAAGCGCGGACCGAACTCGGCGCAGGTGGCGAGGTGCTTGGCATCGCGCAGCCTCAGCCGGATCCGCTGCAGCGTGTCGATATTGCCTGCGTTGCGGTCGATATAGCCGAGCAGGGCGATGTAGTCGCCGTCGCCGGCGCGGCCGAGATGCGCCTTCAGCCAGGACGCGAGCGTGCCGTCGGCGCCATGCTCGCGCAGGCTCTCGACGTTCTGTGCATCCGTGTAGAGCTCGCAGCCCTTGATCGAGACCACCGGCTCCTCGGCCGGCAGCGCGCCGCTCTGCTCGAACGCCGCCGTCAGTTCGCGGGTCTTGATCTTGGCCGATTCGACGTCGGGCTGGTCGAACGGGTTGATGCCGAGCACGGCGCCGGCAACGGCGGTCGCCATTTCGAAGCGGAAGAATTCCTGGCCGAGCTGGTCGATCGACTTCATGACGATGCGCACGACCGGATGGCCGGCCTCCTCGAGCGCGGCGAGCTTTGCATCATGGCCGGCCACGTCGTCGCCGCCGATCCTGATGTCGATGAAGAAGCGATCATGACCGTAGACCTCGGGCGAGGCGACTGGCTCGCCATCGATCGGGATGAGGCCCTTGCCTTCCTTGCCCGTGGACTCCGCGATCAACTGCTCGGCCCAGGCACCGAAATCGGCGATCTTGGGCGAGGCGAAGATCGTTATCTTGTCGCGGCCTTCGAGGCCGGCGAGACCCATCGCCAAGCCGAGCTGAACGCCCGGGTTCTGCAGCGGCGGCACGTCGGGCCCGCAGGAGCGCACCATTGACAGCGCCTGCGTAATCAGCCTGCGCACGTCGATGCCGGCGGTGGCGGCCGGCACCAGGCCGAACGGCGACAGCACCGAATAGCGGCCGCCGATGGTCGGCTCGCCGTGGAAGATGCGGGCGAAGCCTTGCGCCTTGGCCGCCTTCTCCAGCGACGAGCCGGGATCGGTCACGGCAATGAAGCGATGGCCGGCCTTCTTCGGCCCGATCGCCTCGGAGACGCGCGCGAAGAAGTAGTCCTTCATCGCGTTCGGCTCGGTGGTGCCGCCCGACTTCGAGGAGACGATGAACACCGTACGGGTGATGTCGATCGCCTTCTCCATCGCGCGCACCTGCGCGGGGTCGGTGGAATCGAGTACGTGCAGCCTGGGGAAGCCGGCCCTGCGCGGGAACGTCTCGGCGAGCACTTCCGGCCCGAGGCTGGAGCCGCCCATGCCGAGGACCACGGCGTCGGAAAACTTCTGTCCCTTCACCCGCTGCGCATAGTCCTCATAATCGCCGATATCGGCTTTCTCCGCGCTGGTCAGCCAGCCCAGCCATTTGTGCTCGTCATGGCCGGTCCAGACGGTCGCATCCTTATACCAGAGCCGGCGGATCCTGGCGTCCTTGCGCCAGTCCTCGGTAGCGGAGGCGACCTTCTTCTCGAGATCAGCAGCAACGGCGATCGTCTGCTGCCCAAGTCCTGTCCCCAGCACGACGGCGCGCTTGTGCGCAACCGCGCCGTAGAGCTTGTCGGCGGCGTCCGCGAACTGCCTGACGCCGTCGACCACGAGATCTGCGGTGATGTCGTCGAGCGAGATGCCGGTCTTCGCCAGATGCTCCAGGGCGGCCTGGGCGGCATCGACGTCTTCCTCCAGACTGTCGCGCACCTCTCCGTGATCGCGGAAGGCGTCCAGCGTGGCCGGCGGCACAGTGTTGACGGTGTTCGGCCCGATCAGCTCCTCGACATAGAGGACATCGCTGTAATCCTTGTTCTTGGTACCTGTGGAGGCCCAGAGCAGCCGCTGCGGCTTGGCGCCTCGCTCGGCCAGCCGCTCCCAGCGCGCGCCTGCGAACAGCCGCTTGTAATCCTGATACGCCATCTTGGCGTTGGCGATGGCGATCCTGCCCTTGAGCGCCGCCAGCCGCTCCTTCTCCGAGGGATCGTTGGCCTGGGCGATCTTCTCGTCCAGTTGCTTGTCGACCACGCTGTCGATGCGGCTGACGAAGAACGACGCCACGCTGGCGACATGCGACGGATCGCCGCCGGCGCCGACGTAGGCCTCGAGGCCGGCAATGTAGGCTTCGGCGACCTGCCGGTAGACGTCTTGCGAAAACAGCAAGGTGATGTTGACGCTGATGCCCTTGGAGATCAGGTGCTGGATGGCCGGCAGGCAGGCGTCGGTCGCCGGCACCTTGATCATCAGATTCTTGCGGTCGACCGCCTTCCAGAGCTGTTCGGCCTCGGTGATGGTCGCTTTGCTGTCCATCGCCAGATAGGGCGAGACTTCGAGGCTGACGAAGCCGTCATTGCCATCGAAGCGGTCGTAGACCGGCCGCAGCACGTCGGCAGCATTCTGGATGTCCTCGACGGCGACGGCCTCGAACAGCTGCGTCGGCGATCGATCGCCGTTCTTCAGCGCCGTGGCGATCGGCGCGTCATATTCATCGGAGCTGCCGATCGCCTTCTCGAAAATCGCGGGATTCGAGGTGACGCCCTTGACGCCATCCTCATCGATCAGCCGCTTCAGGTCGCCTTTGGCGACGAAGCCGCGTGCGAGGAAATCGAGCCAGACCGCCTGGCCGTGTTCTTCGAGAGCTTTGACCGGATTCATGATGCCTATCTATGTGCGTCGGCTTGCTTTTTCGGGTTCCCGCCTGGCGGCCTGCCAGGTCGTGGACGTCACATGAACAACTATGCGCCAGCCCACAGGAGAACGCCATTCATAATGGATTGATCCCTCTGGAATCCCAAGAGCTTCGCGCCGGGCTCGACGTGCCGGCGGCGCGCGCCCCGCGGGAGACGTGCAGGCAGCCTGAAGCCTGCTGCCGACCGTTCGACCAAGGCGTGGCGAAGGTTCGCCAAGCGCGGCCAGCGTTCGGCTCGCGTCGGCCTCCGCGACACCCGCGCGCCGGAGGTCTCCCATCGTCGCGAGCAAATGCCGTCGATCAAACCTTCTCCGCCTTGCAATGCCGGAAAGCGGCCACATGTGTTCTGGGTAATGGTGCCTCACGTCACGGATCAAGGCGAGCGTCTTGCGATTGTCGCGTCGGCTGCGGCTCGTGATCGGCGGATAACCCATGATGCTTTCTGCTTGCAGACATTCGGTGGCGAGCCGCAACCTGATCATGGCAATGATCAGCATCGAGTGATCCGTCCGGTTTCGGCCGCGCGTTACGTCACGGCATTCGGTTCTAGCGGTGAACATGTGCGAATGGCTGTGAGATGCGCGCGTTCATCGCTCGCCTGATCACGATGGCGTCGCGTGAGCGATGGTTGACGTGCGCGCAGCGGGGCCATCTGTTCGACCACCGTGGCCGGCGCGCATCATGTCGCGCCGCGAATGAGACATTCGCTGCCTGGCGCAGCTGCGCGACCGTTGGCGTTCACTCGCGGTTCACTTCCGGAAGACAGACTGATCCCGGTGCTGTCTCGCCGCCAGTTCACGTGGCTTCACAACACCTTGTGCGGCGCAGGAAGACTACGGTGCCGGGGTATTGCGGATGTTGCGAAGCAGAGACAATGGGGTACAAATGGAGAGAGTCGGCCGGCTTTTGCCGAACTATTGAGCGAAGTGCATGTTGATAGGGCATATGCTGCATGCACTTTGCGTTGCGGAAAAGGACGAAGACGGTGCCCAATGGGGGCTAGCGCGCTTCACTCTGAGTCGGTTCGGGATCAGCAGGAACGTACTTGGATCTCGGCCCGTTGCAGCAGTGCAGCGGAACCTACGTGGAGAGGGATCATGTACAACGATTCGTTGTTCAACGCGTTCGCAAGGTCGTTCGAGGCACGCAGCCAGACCGACATGTCGATGCAGGAATATCTAGAATCGTGTCGAACCGACCCGATGCGATACGCGAACGCCGCTGAACGACTACTAGCTGCGATCGGTGAGCCTCAGATGATCGATACGGCCAAGGACCCACGCCTTGGCCGTATTTTTTTGAACCGGACGGTTCGGCTGTATCCCGCGTTCGCCGGCTTCTACGGTATGGAAGACACGATCGAGCGCATCGTCGGATTCTTCCGTCACGCCGCGCAGGGTCTCGAAGAGCGCAAGCAGATCCTCTATCTGCTCGGACCGGTCGGCGGCGGCAAGTCGTCGCTCGCCGAACGGCTGAAGCAGTTGATGGAAACTCATCCGATCTACGTGCTCAAGGCGGGAGATGAGTTGAGCCCCGTGTTCGAGTCGCCGCTCGGCCTGTTCGATCCCGACACGCTGGGCCCGATGCTCGAGGAGAAATACGGCATTCCGCGCCGCCGCCTGTCGGGCCTGATGAGCCCGTGGTGCTACAAGCGGCTCGAAGCCTTCGGCGGCGACATCTCGCAGTTCCGCGTCGCCAAGATCCAGCCGTCGCGGCTGCGCCAGATCGGCATCGCCAAGACCGAGCCGGGCGACGAGAACAACCAGGACATCTCCTCGCTGGTCGGCAAGGTCGACATCCGCAAGCTCGAGACCTACGCGCAAAACGATCCCGACGCCTACAGCTATTCGGGCGGCCTCAACCGCGCCAACCAGGGCATCCTCGAATTCGTCGAGATGTTCAAGGCGCCGATCAAGATGCTGCATCCGCTGCTGACGGCGACGCAAGAGGGCAACTATATCGGCACCGAGAACATCGGCGCGATTCCCTACAACGGCGTGATCCTCGCCCACTCCAACGAGGCGGAGTGGCAGAGCTTCAAGACCAACAAGAACAACGAGGCCTTCATCGACCGCATCTGCGTCATCAAGGTGCCGTACTGCCTGCGCGTCACCGAGGAGCGCAAGATCTATGAGAAGCTGATCCAGGGCTCCGAGCTCTCCGCCGCGCCCTGTGCGCCGGCGACCTTGGACACGCTCGCCAGATTCTCGGTGATGTCGCGCCTGCGCAAGCACGAGAATTCGACGTTGTACGCCAAGATGCGGGTCTATGACGGCGAGAGCCTCAAGGAGTCCGATCCGAAGGCGCGCAGCGTGCAGGAATATCGCGACGCTGCCGGCGTCGACGAGGGCATGGACGGCATCTCCACCCGCTTTGCCTTCAAGGTGCTGGCTGCGACCTACAATCACGACACGGCGGAAGTGTCGGCCGATGCCGTGCATCTGATGTACGTGCTGGAACAGTCGATCAAGCGCGAGCAACTGCCCGAGGAGATCGAGAAGCGCTACCTCGAATTCATCAAGGCGGATCTGGCGCCGCGCTACGCCGAGTTCATCGGTCACGAGATCCAGAAGGCCTATCTGGAATCCTACTCCGATTACGGCCAGAACCTGTTCGACCGCTACGTCGACTACGCCGACGCCTGGATCGAAGATCAGGACTTCAAGGATCCCGATACGGGACAGCTGCTCAATCGCGAGCTGCTGAACCAGGAGCTGACCAAGATCGAGAAGCCGGCCGGGATCGCCAACCCGAAGGATTTCCGCAACGAGGTTGTCAAGTTCTCGCTGCGCTTCCGGGCCCAGAATGGTGGCAAAAATCCGTCCTGGACCTCCTACGAAAAGATCCGCGAAGTCATCGAAAAGAGGATATTCTCGCAGGTCGAGGATCTGCTTCCGGTCATCTCGTTCGGTACCAAGAAGGACGGCGAGACCGAGAAGAAGCACGACGACTTCGTCGCGCGCATGGTCGAACGCGGCTACACCGAGCGGCAGGTCCGCCGGCTGGTCGAGTGGTACATGCGCGTGAAGCAGGCGGGTTGATCGTGGTCCGGCGCCGATGTTCACTGCAGGTGCGGCAGGCCATCGGTCTGACGTCGGCGCCAGGGCTACGAAACGAGCGAAACGTTCGACGCTGAGCTTCGCTGGGAGGCGTCGGACAGGCAGAGGGTGCCGTTGCAGTGTCGGGTCCGATACTGCACCGCGGCATCGCGGCGGGGGAGAGCAGGAGTCGAAGCCGCTGCAGCAGGAGGCGTATGGAACGTGGTCATGCACATCATTGATCGGCGCCTGAATCCGGGCGGCAAAAGTCTCGAAAATCGCCAGCGATTTTTGCGCCGCGCCAAGGCCCTGGTTCAGGGAGCGGTCAAGAAGACCTCGCAGGACCGCGACATCAAGGACGTGCTGGAGGGCGGCGAGGTCTCGATCCCGCTCGACGGCATGGACGAGCCTCGCTTCCGCCGCGAGGGCGGCACCCGCGACATGGTGTTGCCCGGCAACAAGAAGTTCGTCGAAGGCGACATCCTGCCGCGCTCCGGCGACGGCAGCGGCCGCAAGTCGGCGCCCGGACAAGGCGACAGCGAGGACGCGTTCCGCTTCGTGCTAAGCAAGGAGGAGTTCGTCAACCTCTTCCTCGACGATCTCGAACTGCCCGATCTCGCCAAGCGCAAATTCGCCGAGGCCGAGAGCGAGGGGCTGGTACGCGCGGGCTATTCGACCTCGGGTTCGCCGGCCAATATCTCGATCAGCCGCACCGTCACCCGCGCCTTGGCCCGCCGCGTCGCGCTGCGCCGTCCACGGCCGGAGGCGATTGCCGAGCTCGAAGCCCAGTTGGAGCAGGAGACCGACGACGACAAGCGCGCCGCGCTTCTGGCCGAGATCGAGGCGCTGAAGGCGAAGGCCAAGCGCATCCCCTTCATCGACCCGATCGACATCCGCTACCGGCGCTTCGAGGCCGTGCCGAAGCCGATCGCACAGGCCGTGATGTTCTGCCTGATGGACGTGTCCGGCTCGATGTCGGAGCACATGAAGGACCTCGCCAAGCGGTTCTACATGCTGCTCTACGTGTTCCTGACCCGGCGCTACCGCCATGTCGAGATCGTCTTCATCCGCCATACCGATCGCGCCGAGGAGGTCGACGAGCAGACGTTCTTCTACGGACCGGCGTCCGGCGGCACCTTGGTGTCGAGCGCCCTGCAATGCATGCACGACATCGTCCGCTCGCGCTTCCGCCCCTCGGACTGGAACATCTACGCGGCGCAGGCCTCCGACGGCGACAACGCCACCTCGGATTCCGAGAACGTCGCGCGGCTCTTGACCGACAACATCCTGCCGGTGTCGCAGTTCTTCGCCTATCTCGAGGTCGGCGAATCCGGCACCTATTCGTTCGAGATGCCCGACTCGGCGCTGTGGTCGCTGTATGAGCGGCTGCGCGCCAATGGCGAGCCGCTGTCGATGCGCAAGGTCCGCGACCGCAGCGAGATCTTCCCGGTGTTCCACGACCTGTTTCAGCGTCGCGGCACCACGCAGGAGAGGGCGGCGTCATGAGCGGGTTGCTGTTCGAGGGCGCAGACTGGAATTTCCTCACCCTGCAGCGCATCCACGATGCCTGCGAAGCCGTCGCCGAGAAGGAGCTCGGGCTCGACACCTATCCCAACCAGATCGAGGTGATCACGGCCGAGCAGATGCTCGACGCCTATTCCTCGGTCGGCATGCCCCTGTTCTACAAGCACTGGTCGTTCGGCAAACACTTCGCCTATCACGAGGCCTCGTACCGCAAGGGCCTGATGGGCCTCGCCTATGAGATCGTGATCAACTCCTCGCCCTGTATCTCCTATCTGATGGAGGAGAACACGGCGACGATGCAGACCTTGGTGATCGCGCACGCCGCGTTCGGCCACAACCATTTCTTCAAGAACAACTACCTGTTCAAGCAGTGGACCGACGCCGACGGCATCCTCGACTATCTCGATTTCGCCCGCGGCTACATCGCGCAATGCGAGGAGCGTTATGGCCGGCTCGCGGTCGAGCATACGCTCGACGCGGCGCATGCGCTGATGTCGCACGGCGTCGACCGCTATCCCGGCAAGAAGAAGCTCGACTTCCGCGAGGAGGAGAAGCGCGCGGGCAAGCGCAGGCTCTACGAGGAGGGCCAGTTCAACGATCTCTGGCGCACGGTGCCGACCGGCCCGGTCAAGACCAATGCGATGCTGAACGTCGAGCGCCGTCGCGCGCTGCTCGGCCTCCCGCAGGAGAACCTGCTCTATTTCCTGGAGAAGACCGCGCCGCGGCTGGCGCCCTGGCAGCGCGAGTTGCTGCGCATCGTTCGCCACATCGCGCAGTATTTCTATCCGCAGGGCCAGACCAAGGTCATGAACGAGGGCACGGCGACCTATGTGCACTATCGCATCATGAACCGGCTGCACCAGGACGGCCGCCTCACCGACGGCAACTTCCTGGAGTTCCTGCAGTCGCACACCAACGTCGTGTTCCAGCCGGAGTTCGACGATCCGCGCTTCTCCGGCTTCAACCCGTATGCGCTCGGCTTTGCGATCATGCAGGACATCGAGCGCATCGTGAAGGACCCGACCGACGAGGATCGCGAGTGGTTTCCGGACATCGCCGGCACCGGCGACGAAATGGCGGTGCTGCGTGACGTCTGGGCGAATTATCGCGACGAGAGCTTCATCAGCCAGTTCCTCAGCCCCAACCTGATCCGGCACTTCAAGCTGTTCCATTTGCATGACGATCCGGCCGAACGCGCCGGCATCCTGGTCGACGCCATCCATGACGAGCGCGGCTATCGCCGCATCCGGCGCGAGCTGTCGAAACAGTACGATGTCGGCTACATCGATCCCAACATCGAGGTGGTCGATGTCGATCTCGCCGGCGATCGCCGCCTGATGCTGCGACATACGGTGGTCAAGGGCGCCCAGCTCAACGAGACCGACACCAAGCGCGTGCTGCAGCATCTCGCCGATCTCTGGAGCTACGACGTGTCGCTGGTCGAGGTCGACGCCGCCACCGATAAGGTGCTGAAGGAGTACGTGCTCAATCCCCGGATACAACCGGCGGCCGCCTAGCGCGGCCGCCAAGCCCTGAGCGACATCAGATTTCCGCGAAGATCTCCAGCAGATTGCCGTCGGGATCCCTGAAGAACAGCGTCCGATGGCCGAAGGCCTGGTCCCTCGGCTGCTCCAGGAGCGCGACGCCCTTCTCCGTCAGCTCGGCCGCGCAGCGGTCGACGTCGTCGCGTCCCACCTTGAAGGCGAGTTGAAGCGCCGCGCTTCCCGGCGGTGTCGGCTGGTGCGATGTCAGCCGCTGCGGCCGAGCGAGCGCGAGCGTGTTGGCGCCGATCTGAAATTCGATCCACCCCTGCGACAGTTCCCGGAGCAGCGGAAAGCCCAGGACCTCCTCGTAGAACTGCCGCATGACGTCCCAGTCGCGGGCGAGGATCACCGTGTAGTCGATGGCGCGAATGGCGCGAAATGCGGACACCCTCTTTACGTCATTGGTCACGATCTCTCCCTCCCGGCCGGCCTCACCGAGCTTTTCCATCCCGCGTCGAGTGGCGCAAGGCTGATGAGCCCGCTATGGTGCCCGCCGTTGGCCGGGTGGTTGCAGCCGGCCGTTGCGGACGATGATCAAAGCTCGGGCGTAAGGCGCGTGGTTGGACCAAAGCAGACGGCGGCAACGGATCGGCGGGACCGGTTCATTCCGATACGCAAGTCCGACGTCCTGGACGCCGTCATTTCGCATGGCGGCCTGGAAGACGCCCTGGCGGCCGACCTTCGCCAGCTGGCGCACATGCTCGGCGCCATCCTGCACCACGAATATTTCGACGAGCTCGATCGGCTGCGCGATGTCTATTTCGACTTCGATCCCGAGGTCCCCGCCAGCCGCCACCGCTCCGCTCAGGAGCTCGACACCGCCTATTGCAACCTCACCGACGAATTCGTCCGGGTGCTGGGCGAAGCGAACTTCATCGAGATCAGCCACGATGAGATCGAGCGCGCCTTCGCCGAGCACGCGCTTGTCAGGGTCAAGCTGAGGGCGCCGGTCTCCGACTTTCGCGCCGTCCGCATGTTCCGGCGCGGCACGCATCAAGAGACCATCGAGGTCCCCATGCTGTATGGCCTGCGGCGGCGCAAGCAGGAGATCGAGGTCTACGACGACATCATCCTGATGGTCGCGACCAAGCCAGACGAGCCGTCTCAGAAGAAGCGCAAGACCGCCGCTTGGCGTGGCCGCAACAAGATTCGCGGCGGCGCGGTGCTGTTCAAATATTTCCGCCACATCGCGCGCTTCGACCTCGAGGCGCTGCTGCCGAACGTCCGCGTCGTCATGGGCCTGCGCGAGCAACTGACGCTGGGCGTGCCGGCGCTGGTCGGCGGCGTACCGATCCTGCTCAAGCTGGCTTCGACGCTCACCGTGCTGTTCATCGTCGCCGGCTTTTATCTCGGCCTCAGCGGCACCGTGCACGACAACGATACGGAGCAGGCGCTGGCGGCGCTGTCGGGATTGTTCGCGCTCGGCGCCTTCATCCTGCGGCAATGGGGCAACTTCCATCGCCAGTCGCTGATCCATCAGAAGCAGGTCACCGACAACATCTACTTCCGCAACGTCAACAACAATTCCGGCATCTTCAACTATTTGATCGGCGAGGCCGAGGACCAGGACTGGAAGGAAGCGATGCTGGCCTATGGCGGCCTGCTGCTGGCGTCGGTGCCGCTCTCGCGTGCAGCATTGTGCAGCCATGTCGAGGAGTTGCTGCAGCAGATGTTTGGATTGAGCCGCGCGTTCAATGTCGAGGAGGCCTTGATCAGGCTGCGGGAGTTCGGCCTTGTGACCGGCGGAGATGACGCGCTGTCCGCGCTGCCGCTGCGCGAGGCGATCGCGCAGCTCGATCGCGTCTGGGCAAGCGCGTTGCGGGCGTAATCGTCATCAACGATGACGGGCCTCATGGTTCAAGACGCGCCTGCGGCGCTCCTCATGATGAGGAGCGAGGGCGCGGCTCACCAGATATGCCGAGCTGTCGCAACGAACGATCTGATAGTTAGTTACTCCGTCATGGCCGGGCTTGTCCCGGGCATCCACGTGGTTATCAGCGTGCCGAACGACGTGGATGGCCGGGACAAGCCCGGCCATGACGTGGAGATAGACAAGCGCAAAACTCCGATTGTGAAATGCGATAGCCCCGCCAGAAGCGGGCGCAATGCACTCCACCTTTGTCCTGAGGAGCCCGCCGGAGGCGGGCGTCTCGAAGGACGGTTACAGAGCGCACGCTCTCCACGCAGCGGTCTGCCTAGCGCAGACTCGCATTGATCTTGTCGAGCGCGGCCTGGCCCGGGCACAGATCCGCGGCCTCCAGCCGGTTGAGCGGGCGTTCCACCGTGTTGAGGTGGCTGTGCAGATCGTCGGCCTCAGGGTCGACATAGAGCAGGCCGGTGACGATCTGGCCTTGCGCGGCATGCTTCTGGAGGAAGGTCATGGCGCCGAGCCGGTCGTGCGGGTCGTAGTCGGCGTCGATCTTGCGCAGCGCCAGCCTGGAGCCGTCGTGCTGCTCGACGATCTGCACCGTGCCCGGATCCTGGTCGATCTCGATCGGATCGCGCCCGGTCAGCACGTCCAACCGGTTCACGGCATCGTTGTGCTCGCGGACATAGTCGAAGCTCTTGGTTGAGCCGGCGTGATTGTTGAACGCGATGCACGGGCTGATGACGTCGATGAACGCCGCGCCCTTGTGCCGGATGGCGCCCTCGATGATCGGCACCAGCTGCTTCTTGTCGCCGGAGAACGACCGCGCCACATAGGTGGCCCCGAGCTGCAGCGCGATGCCGACCAGGTCGATCGGATTGTCGGTGTTGGTGACGCCCTTCTTCGACTTCGACCCGCGGTCGGCGGTCGCCGAGAATTGGCCCTTGGTCAGGCCGTAGACGCCGTTGTTCTCGACGATATAGGTCATGTTCACGCCGCGCCGGATCGCGTGGGCGAACTGGCCGAAGCCGATCGAGGCGGAATCGCCGTCGCCGGAGACGCCGAGATAGATCAGCTCGCGGTTGGCGAGGTTGGCGCCGGTCAGCACCGAGGGCATGCGGCCGTGCACGGTGTTGAAGCCGTGCGAATTGCCGAGAAAGTAGTCCGGTGTCTTCGACGAGCAGCCGATGCCGGAGATTTTTGCCACCCGATGCGGCTCGATCGACAGCTCGAAGCAGGCCTCGATGATCGAGGCCGTGATCGAATCGTGGCCGCAGCCGGCGCACAAGGTCGAGATCTTGCCCTCGTAGTCGCGATGGCTGTAGCCGAGTGCGTTCTTCTTGATGCCGGGATGCTGGAATTTCGGCTTTGCGATGTAGGTCATGAGAGCACCCTGTCGCCCAGTGCCGTCATGGCCGGGCTTGTCCCGGCCATCCACGTGGGAGTCCGAGGAAAGAGAGGCGTGGATGCCCGGGCCTTCGCCGCGCCGGAGCGGCTCCGGCCGCGCAGGCGGGTCAAGCCCGGGCATGACCGTGGAGAGAGTGGCTGTAAAGTCATGACACCGCCTTGCGCAGCGGTGTGACCTTGATGTGGTCCTGGTGGTCGCCGATCGCATCGGCGATGAAGCGCGCCGTGATCGGCGTGCCGTCATAATGCAGGATCGGCACCAGCCGGACCGGGTCGATGCCGTTCTCGGTGACGATCAGCTGGCGCAGCTGCGCGTCGCGGTTCTGCTCGACCACATAGACGAAGTCGTGCTCGGCGATGAAGCTCGCCACGCTCGAATGGAACGGGAAGGCGCGGATGCGCAGGCGGTCGAGCTGACAGCCGCGCGCCTCCAGCAGTCCGATTGCCTCGTCCATCGCCGGCGCGGTCGAGCCGAAATAGATCACGCCATATCTGGTCGGCTTGCTCGCATTGGCCTGCAGCGGCCGCGGCACCATGTCCTGCGCGGTCTGGAACTTGCGCAGCAGGCGCTGCACGTTGTCGGCATAGACGGCGCCTTCCTCGGAATAGCGCGCGTAGCGGTCACGCGACGTGCCGCGGGTGAAGTATGAGCCCTTCGTCGGATGCGTGCCGGGGTAGGTGCGGAACGGAATGCCGTCGCCGTCGACGTCGAGATAGCGGCCGAAGTCGCGGCCTTCGTCGAGCATTTCCGCCGTCATCACCTTGCCGCGGTCATACTGCTTGGCATCGTCCCACTTCAGCGGCCGGCATAGCCGCTGGTTCATGCCGATGTCGAGGTCGAGCATCAGGAAAACCGTGGTCTGCAGCCGCTCGGCAAGATCGAACGCCGCAGCGGCAAACTCGAACGCCTCCGCCGGATCCTCGGGGAACAGCATCACGTGCTTGGTATCACCGTGCGAGGCATAGCCGCAGGCGATCAGGTCGCATTGCTGCGTCCGCGTCGGCATGCCGGTCGAGGGGCCGGCGCGCTGCACGTTCATGATCACGGCCGGGATCTCGGCAAAGTAGGAGAGGCCGATGAACTCGGTCATCAGCGACACGCCGGGGCCCGATGTCGTGGTAAAGGCGCGGGCGCCGTTCCAGGACGCGCCGACCACCATGCCGATCGAGGCGAGCTCGTCCTCGGCCTGCACGATCGCGTATTTGGCCTGCCCGGTTTCCGGATCGTGTCGCAGTTTCTTGCAGTGGTTGCTGAACGCTTCGGCCAGCGACGACGACGGCGTGATCGGGTACCAGGCGCAGACCGTGGCGCCGCCATAGACGGCGCCGAGCGCGGCGGCGTTGTTGCCCTCGATGAAGATGCGGTCGCCGACCTTGTCGGCCTTCTTGATGCGCAGGCCGATCGGGCACTTCAAATTCTGCAGCGCCCAGTCGCGGCCGAGATGCAGCGCGTGGACGTTGGAGGAGAGCAGCTTCTCCTTGCCCTTGTACTGCTCACCGATCAATTGCTCGATCAGCTTCGGATCCATGTCGAGCAGCGCTGAGAGCGCGCCGAGATAGATGATGTTCTTGAACAGCTGGCGCTGGCGCGGATCCGAATAGGTCGAGTTGGTGATCGCGGTCAGCGGGACGCCGATGACGGTGATGTCGTCGCGGAACTTGGTTGCCGGCATCGGCTTGGTGGAATCGTAGAACAGATAGCCGCCCGGCGCGATACCGGCGACGTCCTTGTCCCAGGTCTGCGGGTTCATCGCCACCATCAGATCAGTGCCGCCGCCGCGGGCGCCGAGATGGCCCGCTTCGGTGACGCGCACCTCGTACCAGGTCGGCAGGCCCTGGATGTTCGACGGGAAGATGTTGCGCGGGCTGACCGGCACGCCGTGGCGGAGCACGGCGCGCGCGAAGAGTTCGTTCGCGCTGGCCGAGCCGGAGCCGTTGACGTTGGCGAAGCGGACGACGAAGTCGTTTACGCTGCTGAGCGGCGCTTGCTGGGACATGCGTTACCTGCGTGAGTCGTCTCGATGAAATATTTCTGCATGTCCCACGCACCGGTGGGACAGCGCTCGGCGCACAGGCCGCAATGGAGGCAGACGTCCTCGTCCTTCACCATCACCCGCCCGGTCTTCAGATCCGACGACACGTAGAGGCTCTGGTCGACATGCGGCGCCGGCGCCTTCAGGCGCGAACGCAGATCCGCCTCCTCGCCGTTGTCGGTGAAGGTGATGCAGTCCATCGGACAGATGTCGGCGCAGGCGTCGCATTCGATGCACAGCGTGTCGGAGAACACCGTCTGCACGTCGCAATTCAGGCAGCGATGCGCCTCGCCGAGCGCGAGCTTGACGTCGTAGCCGAGCTCGACCTCGGCGCGGATGTCCTTCAGCGCGACCACCTTGTCGCAGTGCGGCACCTTGAAGCGCTTCTCGGACGAAACGTCGTTGTCATAGCTCCATTCATGGATGCCCATCTTCTGCGAGGAGACATGCACCTCGGGCAGCGGCCGCTCGGTGATGTCCTCGCCGGACAGCAGGCGGTGGATCGACAGCGCCGCCTCGTGGCCCTGGGCGACCGCCCAGATGATGTTCTTCGGACCGAACGCCGCATCGCCGCCGAAGAACACTTTCGGGTTGGTCGAGACGAAGGTTGTCGGATCGACCACCGGCATGTGCCATTTGTCGAACGCGATGTCGCAATCGGCCTCGATCCAGGGGAACGCGTTCTCCTGGCCGACGGCGACCAGCACGTCGTCGCACTCATAGGTGACGTCGGGCTCGCCCGACGGCACCAGCGAGCGACGGCCGCTGGCGTCATATTCGGCCTTCACCTTCTGGAAGGTGACGCCGGTGAGCCTGCCATTGTCGTGATTGAAGGCGACCGGCACGAGATAGTTGAGGATCGGAATGTCCTCGTGCAGCGCGTCCTCCTTCTCCCAGGGCGACGCCTTCATCTCCTCGAAGCCGGAGCGCACGATGACCTTGACGTCCTCGCCGCCGAGCCGTCGCGCGGTGCGGCAGCAATCCATCGCGGTGTTGCCGCCGCCGAGCACGATCACGCGCCTGCCGATCTTGTCGGTGTGTCCGAACGAGACGCTGGAGAGCCAGTCGATGCCGAGATGGATGTTCGCGGCGGCTTCCTTGCGTCCGGGAATGTTCAGCTCCCGGCCGCGTGGCGCGCCGGAGCCGATGAAGATGGCATCATAGTTCTCGGCCAGCAGCGTCTTGAGGCTGTCGACGCGATGTCCGGCCTTGTAGTCGACGCCGAGGCCGAGCACGTAGCCCGTCTCCTCGTCGATGACGCTGTCGGGCAGGCGGAATTTGGGGATCTGCGAGCGCATCATGCCGCCGGGCTTTGGGTCGGCATCGAACACGGTGCAGTGATAGCCGAGCGGCGCGAGATCGCGCGCCACCGTCAGCGAGGCCGGGCCGCCGCCGACCAGCGCGATGCGCCGGCCGTTCTTCGGGGCAGGGCGCGGCAGGCGCTGATGGATGTCGTCCTTGAAATCGGCCGCAACGCGCTTCAGGCGGCAGATCGCGACCGGGCTTTCCTCGACACGCCCCCGTCGGCAGGCGGGCTCGCAAGGGCGATCGCAGGTGCGTCCGAGAATGCCCGGGAATACATTCGATTTCCAATTGATCATGTAGGCGTCGCTGTAGCGACCCTCAGCGATCAGGCGGATGTATTCAGGGACCGGAGTGTGTGCGGGACAAGCCCATTGGCAGTCGACCACTTTGTGAAAGTAGTCGGGGGCCGAGATATCAGTCGCTCTCATTCATACCCTGTCCGCGCGGCGAACCATGAGCGCGCGGCCTTCCTGACGTGAGGACGACTGCTTGTTCAGGATCGGCTAGGGATCGATGTGGGTCCGGAGCAGGTCCTGTTCGTCGCCCTTCTGTTTTTTGAATGGCTCAATTGAATAGTCTTATCAGACTAGAGCCATTCCAAGGCGCGCACAAAGGCAAATTTGCAAAGCTGCCCCTCATGCACAGTGTGCGGCGCCGCATTGCCGGCCTGATGCTGCCACGTGTTGCGATGCGGCATTTTCGGTGACGATAGATTGCGAGGATGACGATAAATTAAAGAATGGAGGGTGGAGCACGCGGGCTGCCACGCACTCCGCCGTCATGCCCGGGCTTGTCCCGGGCATCCACGTCGTTCCCAGGATGCCGCACAACGTGGATGGCCGGGACGAGCCCGGCCATGACGATGTGGAGAGAGGCGGGATCTAACTCACTTCGCCGCCGCGATGTCGGCGCGGCTCAAGTCCCACATCAGGCGATAGATGCCGGCCGAGATCTGCCTCGCCAGCGGACCGTCGATCGCCGCGAAGCGGGTGGTCATCAAGGTGGCGATGGCATGACTGTCGGTACCGTCGATGAGGATGAACCAGTCGGCATCGCGCGAGCTCGCAGGAACTCCAGCGGCGGGACCGGAGAGGTCGGCATCGCCTTCGAGCAGATGCATCGAGATGATGCCCCTCAGCTTGCTTGGGTCGAGCTCGATCTGCAGCGCGTCGCGCAACGCTTTGTCCTGCCCGGGTTTGGGCCGCAGGCGGATGATGCCCAGCACGGCGCCGCGACCGGCGCCGATCGAGATCGTGATGCGCGCGACGCTGCGGATCATGTTCTTGAACCGCGCCATCACCGCCTTCGACCATTCCGTCGGCGACTCCAGCCGGGCGCGGTAGGCCGCGCTGTCGAGCACGTCGATCGTTTCGGTCGAATATAGGCAGAGATATTTCGGGCTGCCCTGCTCGGCGACATAGCGTCGCGCCTCGATGAAGCCGGGGATGGCCACGCGCTCTTCGAGATGTTCGCTGTCATACCAATTGTTGAAATCGGCTTCATGCTCAGCATCGATGTTCATCGATGTCAAAAGCATGCCTTTCCCGGCGATGGGCATTGCAGATGTCCTTGTTCAGCGGCCAATCCTCATGGTGAGGGCGTCACTTGGCGCGGCTCCCGGACAATGCTGCGCATTGCCCGGTGAACCATGAGGCGGGGGGATGTCTGGGGCCTCATCCTTTGAGACGCCATGCCGCGCATGGCTCCTCAGGATGAGGAGAGATGACCATGTGTTTAAGGCGCAGTCGTGCGCGTCGCCATATCGCAGATGGCTTTCATGACCGCATCGCGGATGCCGGGATCATAAAGATTGTGACCTGCGGCTTCGACGACACGGATTTCGGCGTCGCGCCAGATTTCGGCCAGGCGCGCGGAGGTGGAGGGCGGACAGAGCAGGTCATAGCGGCCCTGCACGATGATTCCGGGAATCCCGCTCAGCCTGCTCGCATCGCGCAGCAACTGGCCTTTCGCCATGAAGCTGTCCTGCGAGAAGTAATGCGCCTCCATGAACGGCGTCGCCGGCAAGGCTGTGCCGGAGCGGATGGCGAGCCGATCCAGATGGGCGCGGGCGGGTTTGATCTCGGACAGCGCCCGCTCGGTGTCGTGCCAGGCGCGCGCAGCCGGGCCATGAATCGCCGGATCGGGATCGAGGATGCGGCGGAAATAGGCGTCGCACGGGTTGGCGCGTTCGTTTTCCGGCAGCATCTCCAGGAAGTCGCGGTGCAGGGCAGGGTGAAAGCGCGCCAGCGTCTCGCCGAATGCCGTCTCCACTTCCGCACGGGTGCCGAGGAACGTCGCCCGCAGCACCAGCCCCGTGACGCGCGTCGGGTGCGCCTGCGTATAAGCCAGCGCCAAGGTGGCGCCCCAGGAGCCGCCGGCGACGATCCAGCGGTCGAAACCGAACTTTTCGCGGATCGCCTCCATGTCGGCGATCAGGTCGGGCAGGGTGTTGTTGTCGCGGCTGCGCGCAGGACGCGAGCGGCCGGCGCCGCGCTGGTCGAACAGCACGGCATGGAAGCGCTCGGGATCGAACAGTCGGCGGTGATCCGGCTGGCATCCGGAGCCCGGCCCACCATGCAGATAGACCGCGGGGATGCCGGCGGCGCAGCCGCTGCTCTCGACGTAGATCTGGTGACCGCCGGAGACATCTAGCCATTCCGACGTCAGCGGCGCGAACGGATCGCTGCGGCGCGCGGAGGCGCGGCCGGCTTCGGCGTCAGGCATCATTGCTCTCGGGCGTGCCGCCGGCGAAATTGCGATAGAGGAAGCGGTCCTGGCCCGAGGCCGCGTCACGCTCGGCCTGCTTGAAGATGCTCTCGTGCAGCGGCGACAGCGTACAGGCCGGATCGGTATTCCCCGCATCGCCGGTCAGCGCGAACGCCTGGCAGCGGCAGCCGCCGAAATCGATCTCGCGGAACTCGCAGGATTTGCACGGCTCCTTCATCCAGCCGGTGCCACGGTAGCGGTTGAAGGCCTCGGAGTTCTGCCAGATCCAGGCGATCGAATGGTTCGACCGCACGGACATGAAGTCGAGCCCGGTGATGCTCTCGGCAGCGTGGCAGGGCAGGATCTTGCCCGAGGGAGAGATGTTGAAGAACTGCCGGCCCCAGCCGCCCATGCACTTCTTCGGCCGCAGCGCGTAGTAGTCCGGCACGACGTAGTCGATCGTCAGCGTGCCCTTCAGCCGCTCGCGCGCCTCTTCGACCAGACGGTCGGTCTCCTCCAACTGGGCATAGGTCGGCATCAGGCTGGCGCGATTCTTCAGCGCCCAGCCGTAATATTGCACGTTGGCGACCTCGAGCCGGTCGGCATCGAGATCGACCGCCATCTGGATGATGTCGGGCAGCTGATGCAGGTTCTGCCGGTGCATCACGGCGTTGACCGTCAGCGGCAGGTCGAGCTCGCGGGTCCAGCGCGCGACCTCGAGCTTCTTGACGTGGCCGCCCTTGTAGCCGCCGACGCGGTCGGCGATGCCGGCCTCGCTGCCCTGGAAGCTGATCTGGACATGGGACAGCCCGGCATCGGCCAGCTCCTTCAGCCGCTCCCGCGTCAGCAGCACGGCCGAGGTGATCAGGTTGGTGTAGAGGCCGACGTCGTTGGCATGCTGCACCAGCTCGACCAGATCCTTGCGCGCGGTCGGCTCGCCGCCGGAGAAGTGGATCTGCAGCACGCCGATCTCGGCGAGCTCGGACAGCACCTTCTTCCATTCCGTGGTGGTCAGCTCCTGTCCGGCGCGATCGAGTTCCAGCGGGTTGGAGCAATAGGGGCATTGCAGCGGACAGCGATGCGTGAGTTCGAGCAGCACGGCGAGCGGAATGCCGTAGGTTTCGGCCACGGAACCGCGCCGCTCCAGCACGGCGAGGCCGTCATTGCTGTCGATGGGCGGTGAGGTGTCGGTCAGCTCGGTCATGATGTCGTCTCCCGAACCTCGGTCAGGAATCCCTTGTCGGCGAGATCCTGCAGCATGGCAACCACATCGGTCGCGATGACGTCGCGAGGCGCGGCATATTTCGCCGCGAGCTCGTCGATGATATCAGCGACGCTGCGCGCGCCATCGCACAGCTTGAGCACCTCGATCGCGATCTCGTCCGGCGCCAGCACGCGTTCCGGCGCCAGGATCACCCAGACCTGCCGGGTCTCGTCGAACTTCAGCTTGGCATGCCGCGGCAGCACCACGCGGCTGGTCTCGGCAACTTGGATGTGACGCGGGGCCATGGCGGGTCTCTAGCCGATGATTGTTGCGTTCTGTCCGATGCCGCGGCATCGGCGGTGCCCACCCTCCCCTGGAGGGGGAGGGTCGTTGCGCATCGCCCGCGATGCGCAACGGGGTGGGGCGATCTCTCCATGCGCACCGCGGCAGGTGGCTTCACCCCACCCCGCCTCGCGCTTCGCGCGAGCCGACCCTCCCCCTCCAGGGGAGGGTGGCACCGGTACCCTTGAGAGAGCCGCGAAGACCACGCTCAGCCCTCCTTCGGCACGAAGGCGCCGGGCGGGATGTGGCCCTCGACATAGGCATGATACAGCGCGTCGAGCTGCACCCACAGCACGTTGGTCTTGAAGATCAGCGCGTTGCACACGGCGGCGCGCTGCTCCGGCGTGGTGGCGTGCTCCTTGACGTAATGCAGCGCGAAGTTCGCGTCGCGCGGCGCCTGGGTGAGACGGCGCTTGAAGTAGCTCATCGTGTCGTTGTTGACGAAATCGTAGTGCTCGAGCATGCCCGAGATGCGCTCTTCATGGATGCTCGGCGCGAACAGCTCGGTCAGCGACGAGGCGATCGCCTCCAGCGGCGAGCGGTCGCGGCAGAAATGCACATAGGCTTCGACCGCGAAGCGGGTGGCCGGCAGGATGCCTTCGGTCGATTCGACGTAGGCCGTGTCGAGGCCGAGGCCTTCGGTCAGTTTGATCCAGCGCTCGATGCCGCCCTCGCTGCCGACATCGCCATCATGATCCTCGATGCGGTGCCGCCATTCCAGCCGCGTGGCGCGGTCGCGGAAGCGCGTCATCACCATCGCGTCCTTCAGCGGGATCGTCGACTGGTAGTAGTAGCGGTTGAGCGCCCAGGCCTGCACCTGGCCCTTGTTGAGCTTGCCGCCGTGCAGCAGCTTATGAAACGGGTGGTGGTTGTGATAGCGCGTCGCGCCGATATGGCGAAGTGCTGCTTCCAATTCGCTTGCACTGTTCAGCGTCACGCCGCGTCCGATCGACAGCGCCGTCATTCCGCTCAGATTGACCTCACTCACAGTACGATCTCCATCCCTTCAGCGGGGATTTCCCATCCCTCGCGTTCCAACGTTTGCCGCTCGGGTGAGGCGTGCAGCCACGCCGGATTGGAGTTGTTGATGTGCAGGAAGACCTTCCTGCCGATCGCGAGGTCCGCCAGCTGCTTGATCGCGCCGCTTTCTCCGGACATCGCGATATGTCCCATGCTCTGCCCGGTCTTGTTGCCGAGTCCGGCCTGGATCATCTCGTCGTCGCGCCACACCGTGCCGTCGAACAGCACCAAGGGCGCGCCCCTCAATCTCGTTCTCAGATCATCGTCCACGCCGGCACAGGCGGCGATGACGTAGCAATATTGCCCGCCTTCGAGATCGGCGATCTTCAGGCCCAGCGTGTCGCCGGTCGAGGAGCTGCCGCCGGGATGCTGCTTGTCGCGCAGATACCACGCGCTCGTTCCCGAGACGGCGAAGGCCGTGATCTCCAGGCCCGAGGGCCGGCCGTCCTGCAGCAGCGGCCGGAACGGCACATCGATCACGATCGGCACGCGCTTGACGGTCTCGTCCTTCAGCACATCGAAGATGTTGTTCGATCTGAGGATCGCAAGCACTTTGGGGTGCGCATGGATCGAAAACGGCGAGCTCTCGCGCATCGACAGCAGCCCCGTGACCGCGTCGATCTCGCCATTGGTCAGGATCACGCCGGCGATCGGACTGTGGCGCAGGGCGCCGGGCTTCGGATGCAGTTGCGGCGTGCGGGTAACCTGCTGGCGCAGATCGGGCGAGGCGTTGATCAGGAACCAGTTGGCGCCATCAGCGCTGACCGCGACCGAGGCCTGGCTGTTGCTGATCTCGGGATGATCGGTGCGCGCGGCACGGCACACGGCGCAGCCGCAATTCCACTGTGGCACTCCACCGCCCGCGGCGGCGCCCAGGACGACGAGGCGAAGCATGAGCCGTCTCCTGGAATTCAGCTGTGGTGGCGCACGCGATTACCAGCGGCAGGATCTCCGACAGGCAGGCTGACCAACGGTCAGGACCGCCCGCAGGGAAGGTGACGAGGGTGGGACATCCGACCAGCGTACGGGCTGGCACATACGCGGTCGCTGATCCCCACCCTCAAGCGTCGACGTCCTGATCGCCGAGACCTGGACGTCACACCCGCGAATTATTTGCGGGCCGCGCAGGCGTACATGTTGATTTCCATGCCGACCGGCACTTCAACGATCTTCGGTGCTTTCCAGGCCATTGTCCTCTCCTTCAAGTCGGGACGGTTATCGTCCTCAGCAATAAACTACCGTGCTACGAAAAGTTCGCCAGTGGAATCTTTTTGTTTGAGCCTCTCAGGCCTGTTTATTGCAGTGCGAAGTTGCAGATGCGAGTTGCTGCCGTTTTCGTCGGAACGAGCCGTGAAAACAACGAATTCGTGATCGATGGCTTCGCAACACCGTTCAATTCGGTCCCTAGCTTGGGGGGCTGAGCTGGCCGGATAAAGCAGTCGTGAGATGTTCGAGACTTCAAAACCCCAGCGCGCGACCCCATTGGAAGCTGATGATGCCTAGATATTTCTTCAACACACGGATCGGCGAGGAACTGGTCTCCGACACCGACGGCGAGGTGCTGCGCAGTCCCGACCGCGCCTGGGAAGTCGCGCGCGACATGATCAAGGAACTGCTGCGGACCGAAGGCGGCAACGCGGCGCTGATGACGGCCGTCATCGAGGTGACCGACGAGGACGGTGAGATCGTGCTGGAGTTCCCGTTCTCCGAAGCGATCTTCAACATGCCGGCGCAATCGATGACGCGCCATTGAGCGCAGAACGGCCGCATGGCCGTTTCCCGAACGCCCGCGTGCTTGCGGCCGAGATCAGACCGAATGGCGCGGGCGCGCGATGTCGCCGCGCGTGCTGGCGATGCCCATCTCGAAACTGTCGGCGATGCGGCGGGCGCGGACGATGAAGAGCTCCGCGAGCTCCGGCGCGAACAGGTCCTTCGCCGTCGCCTCGAACAGTTGCAGCCAGCGGTCGAAATGCGGCCCCTGCAACGATAGCAACAGATGCGGCCGCATCGGCGCGCCGCTGTAGCGGCCGGTCTTCAGGAACATCGACGACCAGAAATCGCTGATCCTGCCGATATGGTCGTCCCAATCCTCCACGGTACGGTTGAAGATCGGGCCGATCAGCTCGTCCTCCCTTGCGCGCCCGTAGAAGGTCTCGACCAGCAGGCGGATCGAGGCGTCGTCGAGTTCCGGATGTTGAACTGCGAGGGGATGGCGGTCAGGCTGGGCGGCAGGCATCGTCATGGCGTTGTATATAGGCACTCGCAGCGCCGATGGAAACGCCGGGCCGCCACGTCCGATCTTGTGGCGGCCCTGTCGTTCGCTCACGGCAGGCTGACGAACTCCACCCAGTTCGGCTTCTTGCCCACGGCGTAGGATTTCAGGCTCGTGAGCGCGCCGCTGGCCGGGTCGATCCGATACACCGTCATCCCGTTCGACACTTCGCCGACGGCGGCGAGATAGCGCCCGGTGGGATCGATGGCGAAGCCGCGTGGCTGGGTCTCGGTCGGCACGCTGCCGATCAGGCTCACGCGCCCGCTGGCCGCATCGACCTTGAAGCCGGCAATCGTGTTCGAGCCGCGCTCCGAGGCGTAGAGGAACTTGCCATCCGGCGTCACGTGCAGATCGGCCGCCCAGGGCTTGCCGGTGAAGCCTGAGGGCAGGGCGGTGGTGCGCTGCTGCTCGCTCCAGGTGCCGTTCTCCGCGTCATAGGCATAGACCGCGAGATCCGCGTTGAGTTCGTGCAGAAGGTAGATGAACTTGCCGTTCGGGTGGAAGATGAAGTGGCGCGGCCCTGACTTCTCCGGCGTCTTCACCGTCAGCGCCTCCTTGGCCGTCAGCGTGCCCGTCGCGGCGTCGAAGGCGAAGCCGAGCACCTGGTCGGAGCCGAGATTGGTCGCGAACACGAAGCGGTTGTCGGGCGAGGGCAGGAAGGCGTGGGCGTTCAGCCCGGTCGGGATCACCTGGCTCGGCGCCGCGACGACGCCATTGGCCTGGATCGGATTCACCGCCACCTTGTTGCCGCCATAGGAGGCGCTGAACAGCACCTTGCCGGTGCGGTCGAAGGCGATGTTGGCCATGCTGTCGGCGAGCGGCCCGTTGCCGATGTGGCTGAGCTGACCGGTCTTGGCATTGATCGCAAAGCTCTCGGCCTGGAACGGCTGCGAGCGGATTCCGGCGATCAGCACCGTCTTGTCCGGGCTGACCGCGAGCGGGGTCGACGAGCCCGGCTTGTCGACGCCGACGAAGGAAGCCGTCTGCGCCGGGGTCATCTCGCCGGTGGAAGCATCGAACTTGAAGACGCTGATGTCGTTGCTGTCGGCGTTGCCGACATAGGCATAGGTCTCGGCGTGGCCCGCGCGCGGCGCCAGCGTTGCTGCAGCGGCGAGAACGAATGTTGCGGCCATGATGGTGCCCGGTCTGATCATGTGGTTTCCCCCTTTTGTGATGTGCTTGCTTCAGCTCTTAAAGTCGAACGTGAAGCTTGACCAAGCCTGATTCCGGATCGATCGATGCAGGATGGGTATTGATCGCGACCGCACTTCGCACCCCTAACACGCGGCCAGTTTGTCTCTCCGTCATGCCCGGGCTTGTCCCGGGCATCCACGTCGGTCCACGCGCGCTGCACGACGTGGATGGCCGGGACAAGCCCGGCCATGACGAGGAGGCGAGGGCGAGTGCAACAAGACCCATGCGGTTTGCTGCCGAAGCTATGCTGGAGTGCCGCGCCGCGACGGCTTTCTCCCGACAAGTGCTCGCGCTAGAACAAGCCCCGACACCACGGAGCTCCCCATGACCGATCTCTGGCGCCTGCCGGCTGCCGACCTCGCCGCCCTCATCAAGTCGAAGCAGGTCTCCGCCCGCGATGCCGCGACCGCGGCGCTGGCGCGGCTCGATGCGGTGAACCCCGCGGTCAACGCCGTGGTCGACCATCGCCCCGAGGACGTGCTGCAACAGGCCGACGCCATCGACTCCCGGCTGGCGCGCGGCGAGGATCCGGGGCCGCTCGCCGGCGTGCCGGTGACGATCAAGGTCAATGTCGACCAGGCCGGCTTCGCCACCACCAACGGCCTCAATCTGCAGAAGGACGCGATCGCCTCGGCGCACAATCCGGTCGTCAACAACCTGGTCAAGGCCGGTGCCGTGCTGCTCGGCCGCACCAACACCCCGGCGGTGTCCTATCGCTGGTTCACCAGCAACCTTATCCACGGCCACACCAAGAACCCACGCGACCCCGGCATCACGCCGGGCGGCTCCTCGGGCGGCGCAGGATCGGCCACCGCGGCGGGCATCGGCCATATCGGGCATGGCACCGACATCGCCGGCTCCGTCCGCTATCCCGCGTACGCCTGCGGCATCCACGGCCTGCGCCCGACGGTCGGCCGCATCCCGGCCTTCAATACACAGTTCCCCGAGCGCCCGATCGGCCCGCAGATCAGCGCCGTCTCCGGCCCGCTCGCCCGCACAGTCAACGACGTCAGGATCGCGCTGGCCGCGATGTCGGCGCGCGACGTCCGCGATGTCTGGTGGATGCCGGTGCCGCTCGAGGGCCCGCCGCTGCCGAACCGCGTCACCCTCTGCGTCAACCCGGACGGGCTGAACCCTGTGCCGGAGGTCGTGGCCGCCTTGCGCGATGCCGCCAGGCGGCTGGAAGCCGCCGGCTGGACCGTCGAGGAGATCGCGGACACGCCGCCGATGCAGGAGGCCGCGCTGCTGCAGACCCGTCTCTGGCTCGGCGACGGCTACGAGGCGCAGCTCGCGGCTGCGGAAAAGGAGGGCGACCCGGGCGCGCTGGCCTGCCTGCGCGGCGTCAGTGACAAGGTTCACCCATTCGACCTGTCGCAGACGCTCGCGCGCCGCGCCGCGCTGACCCGGCAATGGCTCCTGTTCATGGAGCAGCATCCGCTGCTGCTGATGCCGGTGTCGGGCATGCTGCCGTTCGCCGATCAGCTCGACCGCAAGGACGAGGAGTCGTTCCAGCAGGTCTGGCACGCCCAGCTCACGCAGATCGCGATTCCGTTCTTCGGCCTGCCGGGCCTGACGGTCTCGACCGGCATGGTCGGCCGCGTCCCGGTCGGCGTCCAGCTTGTCGGCCAGCGCTTTCGCGAGGACGCGTGCCTTCTCGCTGGCGAAGCGATCGAGGCTGGCGGTACCCCGCCGTCGCCGATCGATCCGGTGCTGGGCTGATGGCCGGCATCTATGATTTCACCGCGACCTCGCTGAAGGGCGAGGAGGTGCCGCTGAAGCGCTTCGAGGGGCAGGTGCTGCTGATCGTCAACACCGCCAGCGCCTGCGGCTTCACGCCGCAATATCGCGGCCTCGAGGCGCTGCACCGCGCCTATGCGGACAGGGGCTTTGCCGTGCTCGGATTTCCCTGTAACCAGTTCGGCGCCCAGGAGCCCGGCACGGCCGAGGAGATCGGCGCGTTCTGCGCCGGCAAGTACGACGTCACCTTCCCGCTGTTTGCGAAGATCGACGTCAACGGTACCGATGCACATCCGCTCTACAAGTTCCTGAAGGGCGAGAAGACCGGCCTCTTGGGCTCGGCGATCAAATGGAATTTCACCAAATTCCTGGTCGATCGCCATGGGAATGTGGTGTCGCGCCATGCGCCGACCACCACGCCCGAGGCGTTGAAGAAAGAGATCGAGGCACTGCTGTGAGCGACAACGAGACGACTGCGACCCCATTTCCTGACCGGCTGTCGGTTGATCCGAAGAGCCCCTATTACAATGCGGAGATCCTGTCGCGTGACGTCGGCATCCGCTTCAAGGGCGCCGAGAAGACCAATGTCGAGGAATACTGCATCAGCGAAGGCTGGATCCGCGTCGCCGCAGGGAATGCCAAGGACCGCCACGGCAACCCGCTGACCATCAAGGTCCACGGCCCGGTCGAGCCGTATTTCAAGGATTGAGGCGACTGCGCTGCGGGCCTCTGGTGGTCGTATCCGCCAACCTCTGCCCTCAGCGATGAGGCAAACCGCCAACCCAGGACTCGTCATGCCCGGGCCTGTCCCGGGCATCCCCGTCGTCATTCCAGGTGCACGATATGGATGGCCGGGACAAGCCCGGCCATGACGGTGTGGAGAAGGGCGGGGTCGAAGCAGCTTTAGCCCCCGCGTCGCGATGGGTATTTTAGAACGTTGGCGTAGATATTTGAGCGTCGTTCAAAATTATATTGAACGTCGCTCACAATCCGCTACACTCACCCATATCCGCCCCGTCGGCACCGGTCCCGAGGCGCGACGTCCCCAGGCGTTTGCGCGATCGGACCCCTGCGTGCCGTCTCCCGGCGGGGTCACAGAGGGTGATGACGATGGCCTATTCGGAACAAGATCTGCGCGCCGCCGCCGGGGCAGGCGCGATCGGGCCCGACGAGTTGCAGCGGTTGCTGACCTACCTCGAGCAACAGGCGAAGGCGGGTCCGGCGGCGCACGCCAAATTCGATGCCGCGCATCTGCTCTGGTACGCCGGCGCGCTGATCGTGATCGGCGCCATGGGCCTGTTCTCGACGGTGGCCTTCTCGCAGATGGGCGGCCGCGCCCTGACGGCCTGCGCGCTCGCCTATGCCGCCGCGTTCGGCTTCGCCGGCGACCACCTCTGGCGCCGCGACCTGCGCGTCCCCGGCGGCCTGCTGATCGCCATCGCCGTGTCGATGGCACCGCTCGCCGTCTACGGCGTCCAAGCCGAATTCGGCTGGTGGGGCAAGTTCGGCAAGCCCGGCACGGTTCATGACTTCTACGTCTGGATCAAGGGCAGTTGGCTGTTCATGGAGATCGCCACCATCGCGGCGGGCGCGATCGCGCTGCGCTTCTATCGCGTGCCCTTCATCGTCGCGATCATGTCGGTCGCGCTGTGGTTCATGTCGATGGACCTCACGCCCTGGATCTTCAACGTCAGCCATTTCGACTGGGAGATGCGCCGCGTGGTGTCGATCTGGTTCGGCCTCGGCATTCTCGCGGTGGCGTGGATCGTCGACTACACCAGCCACAGCCGCGACTTCGGCTTTTGGCTGCACTTGTTCGGCCTGATGGCCTTCTGGGGCGGCGTCAGCGCCACGGAAGGCGCGACCGAGCTGGGCAAGGCGATCTACTGCCTGCTGAACGTCGGCCTGCTCGCGATCGCCGTCATCATCGTCCGCCGCGCCTACGCCGTGTTCGGCGCCATCGGCATCACGATGTATCTCGGCCACCTCGCCGACGTCGTCTTCAAGGACTCGCTGCTGTTCCCGTTCGCACTGTCGCTGATCGGCGTCGCGGTGGTCGCGGTGGGACTGGCGTATCACCGAAAGCAGAAGGTGATTGCGGAATGGCTGGCGGCGAACCTCCCGCCGGCGATACTGCGGCTGAGGCCGCAGGGGGCGGTCGGGTGAGGCGCGGCGACAGCATACACCCTCATGGTGAGGAGTGCCGCGCGCGGCGCGTTCAGGCGGTGCTCTCGCATCGCCTTGAGAACAATGAGGTCCGAATGCTCAAGTGAGCAAGCGGGGCCGGAGAGCACGACTATGAGTGCTTGTGATCAAGTTCTGCGCCTCTTCCGGATCAACTCACCTTCAGATCGCTCGCGCGAGAGGGCTCAGCGCCGCGTCGTCTGATCCGCCAGCAGGGTGTCGAGCATGAAACGACACGCTTCATCCTCGCTGGCAAACTGCCGAACTCCCGCCTGCTCGCCGCGCTCATAGTAGTAGAATTTCCAGAGGGGGCCGTCCCGGTCCAGTCTGTACTGCTCTTCGCAGGCCCCAACCCCGTCGATGCTGAAAGCCTGTCTTGAGATTCCGTGACCAGCCAGCAGTCGTATCAGCTCTGAAGTCCTCACGTCATGCATCCTCAGGCGAAGCCTATGTCACTATGCCCCACATGGCGAGACCGTGTCACGAATTTTGCGTGAGACAGCGCATCACGTGTGTCCGTGAAATCTTAACGACAGTGCATGAATCGTTGCGCAGAGAGCAATGATGAATCGCCAGTGTGCCGCGGGAGCTTCGGACGCAGTGCTATGCTGGACAGGAGGCGAGGGCCGGTGGATGCTAGCGTTCGACTGACAGCAACGACATGAGCCCGCCATGAATCTTGATCACGAGAACGGCCACACGTTGGACGAGGTCATCCAGCATCTGGCCGAGACCATCGCCTGGTGCGCCTCGCGTCCGCGCCCGTGGTGGCCCTCGACGACATTCCGGAGCGCCGACATCGCGCCCGAATTCGGCAGCCGAACGCGGAAGGCCTGGGTTCAGTCGGTCGCCCAGCAGCGCCGTTGCCGCCTGGGTGGCGGCAACATCACCCCCCCAAACATCTGCAGCTTTCAAGGCCGGTTGCTTGCGTTTTTTCCTGACGATAGTCTCGATTGTGGCGTGGCCCACGACGAGACCGAAGGCTTTTTCACCGAAGGCAACGTGCCGCCCTGGGATACGTGGGTGGCCTACCTGCAGGAGGGGCCCACCACCAGCCATATCCTTGCGTGGGCTCCGGGCCCGCTGGCGCGGATGGTCAATGACGGCATTCGTGTCATTCCCGAACAGTGCGTCGAATGGATCGACGAGCGCCGGCCGCATCTGATCGAGGCGCTGGCGGCGCGAGGACTTCATATCGACAAGCCGAGGATGTGATGTGATCCTATCGCAAGGATCATTCACTTTGGCTGCCATCACGAAGTTCCAGTAGGGCATCGACGTATTGCTCGTAGCTGACCGAGAGGTCCGCGCTGACGGGGCGCTCGCGCTGGATGGCTACGACTTGGCGGAGTGTGTCCAGTTGGCCGAGCTTGATCAGGAGGATCGGCAAGTACATGATGAAGGCCGGCGATGCCCTCCTTTCGTCCACGGCTGCGCGCAACACGGCCTCGATGCTGGTGTGCCGCTGGATGTAGGGGTATCCGCAGGTCCGTATGCAGCAAACGATGTCGTCCGCAACGCTTACCTGCAATGGTTCGCCGCTATAGGTCCAAGAGATTCTCGTCCTGCTCTCTGAGTCCTGCTCGGCAAGCTGCTGCAGGTTGATCATGATCAACGGTGGTCCATTCTTGCCGTATCGCCATGGAGCCCCCAATCGTTTCAGCGCTTTGCTGCTGGCCTTCAAAAGTTCGTCGTTGAACAGGCCGACCACAGGGCCCAGGTTGTAACGTCCGGAGTCGATGCTAATCCATCCTCGCCACGCGTCGATCCATGGTTTGACATAGATCCCACGGGACGGCTGCCAAAAGCCATCTTCCGAGAGCAGCTCGAATATGCGTTTCGAAATCTCCGCTGAGGGGCTCATGATTATCTCTCGGTTTCTGGATGGCCTGGGAGTTCCAGTTTCTGCTTTTTCCGGAGCAAAGACTTGGCCACCGTCACGCCCGCCCAAATTCCAAGGAGGCCGCCGAGACCGACGCCAACCACGACACCCAACAGCGCGAGCATGCTCCAGTCGCTGTGAATGCCCCCAGGCGCGAAACTGAGAGCAAAGAAGCCGACTGCCAAGGCCGCGTAGCCGAGACCGACCGCTCCAAAAGCGCCGCCTGTCAGCGCTGCGGCGGCAACGAATGACACTCGTATCGCTTTTCCCATCGAAAATCCTGCGGTATCCCAAGAGGCAAGATTTGTCCTACCGTCTGTCGGGACCGGCCGGTCCCCATCGTCCTTCGAGCATCACTCCTGCACAAGTGCAGTGATCGTTCAACACGAACTAGGAGCAATGTTCATGAGGATCACCGTCGAAACCAACGTCGCAGCCCCGATCGATCAGGTCTGGCGTGCCTATACGACGCCGGCCGACATCGTGAGATGGAACGCGGCCTCCGACGATTGGCATACGACCAAGGCCACGGTCGACCTGAGAGAGGGCGGCGCGTTCTCGTCGCGGATGGAGGCCAAGGACGGCAGCATGGGCTTCGACTTTGCCGGCACCTACGCGAAGATCGTCGAGCACAAGCTGATCGAATATGCCTTCGGCGACCGGAAGGCCGAGGTCCACTTCGAGCCCGGCCCGAATGGCGTTGTCGTTCGTGTCGCCTTCGATGCCGAAACGACCCATTCCGTCGAGCAGCAGCAGGGCGGCTGGCAGGCCATTCTCGACAGCTTCGCGCGCCATGTGGAAGCGAAACGCAAGGCGTCGTGAGGGCGAGGGGGCCGAGGTCCCGGCGGGCACCGCGAGCGGTGCCCGAATCTTTCACCTTGACAAATTCCGAAAATCAGCAATGATGCGCATGTCCTGTCCTTTTCGCAGAGGGGCGTACGCGTCGTCACGAACGTCGGGATAGGGATGCGGTGGCCGCAGCGGCGACGGTGGACGACCGGCGTCGCTACGGACGGAGAAGTCGTGTGGTCCTGGCCTCTCGACGCTGAGGTCTGCGCAACGCGCCAAAGGCGCGTTGTCGCAAAATGGGGGCAAGAACGCCGATCCCCAGGGAGAGCACGAAGGACACCGTTCAAACCATCGCGCAGGGAAGGCCGGAATGCACCGGTCGTACCTGTGGTTCCTGCCCCGTGCACTTTCTCTCGCACGGGGGCCATGGGTTGCGGCCAGCACCCGGTCTTCCCTGCGCCCTCTGTATTTGTCGGAGGGACATGCTTCGCAGCAACTCGGGCGCCATGCGCCGCGAGGCTATGATCGCGCGTCCCCAAGCTGTTTGAAATGTGAAACCGGTCCAACCTCATCGTCGTCCCGGCGAACGCCGGGACCCATACGCCGCGGCGGATGTGGCTTGGCGAGGTCTAACGACTGGCCTGCCTCAAACGACGACCTGTGGTTATGGATCCCGGCGTTCGCCGGGATGACGACGGTGGCTGTGGCGTAAGCACAGTCTCTCACCGGCGTCATTGCGAGCGAAGCGAAGCAATCCAGGGCGACGCGAAAGACTCTGGATTGCTTCGTCGCTTCGCTCCTCGCAACGACGGAGTTCGCGGCGGGCAGGGTGCCGGATACGTCGAGCCGATGGCGCACGCGAGAGTGCTCTGCGCGCCTTCAAGCCCTACGACGACAGCCGCATATCCAGCAGCCGCCGGCCCTCGGCGCGCAGCAGCTTCTTGACCGCGCTCGAGGCCACGACCTCGCCGTCATTGGCATAGGCTTCGTGGTTCTTCTCGATGTCCTCGAGCCGATACAGGTAGTTCACCATCACGGTCGCGGATTCGCGCTGGCCCTTGGACGAGAGGTCGCCGAGCCAGTTGATGCGCTCGAGTCTCGCGCCGTTGCCGAGGTGGAAGCGGGCGACGGGATCGATCACCTTGCCCTTCGACGTCCGCGCCTTCAGGAAGTAGTGCGCGGCGAGCGGCTCGATCACCGGGCGCAGCTCGGCGGTCATCTCGGCATCCTCGACCCAGCGCGGCTCGTTCAGCAGCTTGAGCACGTTGCGATCCTCTTCGGTCGCATCGGTCGTCGACTTCAGCCAGTGCATGAAGCCGGGCACCGGCGACAGCGTGACGAAGGTGTCCAGCTTCGGCAGCTCGCGCCGCAGCTCCTCGACCACCTGCTTGATCAGGAAGTTGCCGAACGAGATGCCGCCGAGGCCGCGCTGGGTGTTGGAGATCGAATAGAATACGGCGGTGCGGGCGCGGTCGGCCGGCACCGGCGGACGATCGACGGCGAGCAGCGGCGCGATGGCGCCGGGGATGGTCTCGGTCAGCGCGATCTCGACGAAGATCAAGGGCGCATCGGGCATCGCGGGATGGAAGAAGGCGTAGCAGCGGCGATCGACCGGATCGATGCGGCGGCGCAGATCGTCCCAGTCGTGGATCTCGTGCACTGCCTCGTAGCGGATGATCTGTTCCAGAATGTTCGCCGGCGTCGACCAGTCGATCTTACGCAGCACGAGAAACCCCCTGTTGAACCATGAGCTCAAGAGATGCACGACGTCGCGATCGAGCGCGGCGAGTTCCGGATTGCCCTTGATGAGATCCAGGAGATCGGTGCGCATCGCCACCAGCTCGGGCGTGCCGCCCGGCGCGCGGTTGAGCCGGCGGATCAGCTCCTGCCGGCGCGGCTCGGAGGCGAAATGCAGCGCGCTCGCGCCTTCGTCCGATGGCGTCGCGCGCCAGTCGTCGATCGCCTTGGCGAGCCTGGCCTTGTCCGGCCCGAAATCATGCACCAGCGCGGTGAAGAACGCCTTGCGGCCCTCGGGGTCGAGATCGTGATAGCCGTCGAGAACGTCGCGGGCCATCGCCGTGCCCGAGGCCTCGCCGGCGCCGGACACCAGCGCCTCGCACAGCTCGGCCAGGCTTTTCGCATCATGCTTGTCGACAGGGGCGCCGCCGCCGCGCAGCAGCGTCCGGCCTCGCTCGGAAATTGTGGTGATCAGGTCGGTGAAAAAGGCGTTGGCCATCTGATGTCGGTCGAATCCCGGAGCGTGATGAAGGCGATGTTACATGGATTTATGGCAAAGCTGGCGACATTCAAACATAACAAATCGTCAACGCCGCCGTCGCGGTGTGCATATGCGGCCGGCGAGTCATGCACCTGTCTGCTCCGCGAATTCGGTCGGAGTGCGGCCGGTGACCTGCCTGAAGGCATGCGAAAACGCCGGTACGCTGGCATAGCCGAGATCGGCGGCGAGCTGCTTGACGGAGAGGTGACGGTCGGTGGACAGCCGCTCGATCGCGGCGGCGATCCGGGCGCGCTGGCACCACGCCTTGAAGCTCAGCCGCGTCTCCGCCGCGAACAGCCGCGACAAAGTGCGGGCCGAGCTGCCGACCTTGCCCGCCAGGGTCGCCAGGTCCTCCTCGCTCGCGGGAGAGGCGAGGACGAGCTGGGCGGCACGTCTCGCGCGCGGATCCTGCGGCAAGGGGATGAAGGTCGAGGAATCCTCGGCGCGGCGCAATTCGAGCAGAGCGAGCCGCACCAGCAGCGCCGTCCGCTCCGGCCCGCCGTCCGCCGCGAACAGCGCCAGGATCGCCTGATGCAGCAGCGGCGACACCTGCACGACGAATTCGCGGTCGAGCCGCGCGCCCCGCGTCTCCCGCTTCAGCCAGTCCAGCTCGAAATACAGCGTCCGCATCTGGCTGTCGGCCAGCATGTCGATGGCGTGGCCATGGCGCGCCGGCACCCAGACCGCGCGATCCGGCGGCACCAGCCAGCGTCCCCGCGGCGTCGTCACCTGCATCGTGCCGCGCGAGGCGTAGATCAACTGGGATTCACGGTGCATGTGCGGATCGAGCCGCGCACCTTTTTGATAGAGGCGCGCGATCAGATGGACGCCGGGCTCGGTCGTCACCCGGTCGGCGCCGAGCGGCTTCAATGGCGTGTCCACGATGGTCATTGGCGGCTTCTCGTTGGTCGCGTCGACTATAACCGATCCGTCAGGAATCGAGGACAGCTCCCATGAACAGCGCCCGCCGCGTCATCGGCTTCGTCAACGCGGCCCATTTCATCGACCATTATGCGATGCTGATCTTCGCAGCCGCGGTCATCATCATGGGCCCGGCGCTCGGCATGGCCTATGCGGACCTCTTGCCCTATGCGACGCCGGGCTTCATCGCCTTCGGCGCCGGGTCGCTCCTGACCGGCTGGCTCGGCGACCGCTGGAGCCGGCGGCACATGATGCTGATCTTCTATCTCGGCATCGGCTTGTCGATGATCTCGGTCGGCTTGGTGCGGACGCCGTGGCAGCTCGGCGCGGCGCTGCTTTCGATCGGACTGTTCGCCTCGATCTATCATCCGGTGGGAACCGCGATGCTGGTGTCCTATGCCGACCGGCTCGGCCGCGACATGGGGCTGAACGGCGTGTTCGGAAATCTCGGCGTCGCCTCGTCGGCGCTGGTCACCGGCGTGGTCGGGCAATATCTCGGCTGGCGCTTCGCCTTCATCGTACCCGGGGTGATCACGGTGGTGATCGGCGTGGTGTTCGCGCTGTCGGTCGTGCATGAGGATCGCCGCGGATCGAAGCAGGCCGCGGCGCAGGCCCGCGTCGCGCGCGACCAGATGTGGCGCGTGGTGCTGGCGCTGCTGCTGGTGGTGATCGCGATCTCGACGACGTTCAACGCGATCACCGTGGCGCTGCCAAAACTGTTCGCGGAACGGCTGGCGGGGCTGACGCAGAGCCCGGCACTGCTCGGCGTGATCGCGGCCGGTGTCTACGTGTTCGGCGCGATGACGCAGTACACGATCGGCCGGCTGCTCGATCGCCACGCGCTGAAGACGATCGCGCTGCCGCTGTCGCTGGTGCTGGCGCCGCTGCTGTATCTCGCCGCCGACGCGCGCGACTGGGCGCTGATCGTGGCCTCGATCGGCATCGTCATGGGTGCGTTCGGGCAGGTCACCGTGAATGACGCCATGGTCGGCAAGTACACGGCCGAGGAATGGCGCTCGCGGGCCTATGCGGTGCGCTATTTCATCGGCTTCACCGCGGCCGGCGCGTCGGTCGGCCTCGTCGCCTGGCTGTATGAGCGCGGCGGCTTCGTCACCATGCTGCAGGCCTTCGCCGCGCTCTGCCTGGTTGCGGTCATCGCCGCGCTGATCCTGCCGCCGGAGCTTCCGGCGGCGCAGCCGGCGCTGCGGCAGGCGCCGGCGGCGTGAGAATGCGATCCACCCAAATTTTCCCAATTGCCAGGCATCCGCCGCCGGCGCAGCCTGGGCCGATATGCGCGTGCGCATACTGATGAGACCCGATTGGCCACCATGCGGGCGGCTGCGCTGGCGACAAGTCATTGAAGCACGACACCATTGAGGATCGACCGATGATCAATCGCTTCAGGAGAATGCTGGTGCTCGGGATGGCCGCGGCGGCCGGCCTTGCAGCAACGCAGGCGCTGGCGCAGAGCGATGCGCAGCGCAACGCGATCAAGTCGGCGTGCCGGTCCGACTACATGGCGAAATGCGCGAGCGTGCCGCCCGGCGGCACGGCGGCGTTCCAATGCCTGCAGAAGAACATCGCGAGCCTGTCCTCATCTTGTCAGACGGCGGTCAAGGCGCTCGAGCCTGCCGCGGAGGCCAAGCCTGCGGCAGAGGCCAAGCCTGCGGCAGAGGCCAAGCCTGCGGCAGAGGTCAAGCCCGCGGCAGAGACCAGGCCCGCGGCGGAAGCCAAGCCGCCGGCGGAAACCAAGCCTGCCGCGGAAGCCAAGCCGGCTTCGGTGCCGTCCGGCCCGGCCAAGCCGGCCGTCGCCGAGGCGAGCAAGTCTCCCGAGCCTCCGAAGGCAGCGGCGCAGCCGGCCGCGGCCGTTGCGGCCGTGCCTACGCAGTCCCCGGCGGCCAAGCCGGCTGCAGCGGCGTCAGCGCCCGCAGCCCAACCGAGCGAGGCGCAGGTGGCCGCGATCCGGAGTGCCTGCGGCTCCGATTACCGCAAGGTCTGCGGCAGCGTGCCGCCGGGCGGCGCCGCGGCGCTGCAATGCCTGGAGCAGAACCAGGCCAAGCTGTCCGCTCCCTGCGCCCAGGCGATGGCGTCTTCGCGCGGCGGCGCCGCGCCGGCAACTGCGGCTGTCGCCGCGCCCGCTGTGACAACCACCGCTGCACCGGCGGCGCCGGCGCTGGTGCTGCGACCGCTGCGGCCGCTCGAGGAGTTGCGCATCGTGAGGGCCGCCTGCGGCGCCGACGCGCGGGCGTTGTGCAGCGGCATCGAGCCGGGCGGCGGTCGAATCGCGCAGTGCCTCGCGGCCAATGCCGGCGCGCTGACGCCTGGCTGCAAGGGCATGCTCGCGGAGTTCGCGGCCAATCGCTGATACCGGCGAACGCCGCCGTTCACGGTTACCACCGTTGTGCGCACGGGGAGTAGACGAGAGCAAATCCACCCAAATTGTCACAATTGTCGGGCGGGGGAGTCCCAGGCAAGGTCGCGACGGGGTGGATATTTGACCAATCAGATCATGATCAGGAGTTTGAAGATGAGCGCCATTGTCTCACGTGCCATTATTTCCACGCTGTGCGGATTGTTCATCCTGGCGGCGATGCCGTTCGTGTCGATGTCGGATGCCAACGCCGTGGTCTGCGCACGCGGCGTCGTGCGGGCCGGCTGCGCCGGTGCGGCGGGCGCCGTGGTGGTTCGCAAGCCGCCGGTGGCGGCTGCGGCGTGCCGCACGGTCATCGTCAATGGCGTCGCGGTTCGGCGCTGCGTTTAAGCGACGCTTAATCGGTTTTCGGTATCGAGTTATTTGAAACCGTAATTGCGACGCGCAAGTTTTGCGCGTCGCATGCTGCTTTGCTTAAGCGAGGTAAGCTGTATTTAACGGTGCTCCCGGCAAGGTGCGGCTCGTATCCAACTTGCAATCCAACGGGAGAGGGCCATGGCGTTTTGGCGCTGGCTGCGTGACGCAGCCCTGGCAGCTGCGGTAGTCACGTTTGCCGGCAACGCCGCCGGCGCAGCCGGCTTGAAGGAAGAAATCGCGCCGACCGGCAAGCTTCGCATCGCCATTGCCGTTGGCCCCGCCGGCGGTGCGTTCTGGTGCGTCAAGTCGGACAGCGGCTATTCAGGCGTTCCGGTCGAACTCGGCAAGGCCATGGCCGCGCAGGTCGGTGTGCCCGTCGAGTTCGTCGAGCATCCGAATTCCAATGCGATCACCGATGAAGCTGCTCGGGGCGTCTGGGATGTGGCCTTCATGCCGAAGGACGCGGAGCGCGAAACCAAGGTCTCTTTCGGTCCGGTCTACGATTCGGTCGAGACCACCTTCATCATCCGCGCCGGTCTCGACGTCGCCAACATCGCCGCGCTGGACCAGGCCGGCACCGAGGTTGCGGCCATCAACGACACGACCGTGCTGCGCGGTGCCAAGGCTTTCCTGAAGAAGGCGACCGTCACCGGCTTCAAATCCTACGAGGAAGTCTATGCGCTGCTCAGCGCGGGCGAGATCGACGCGCTCGCGCTGGCGCGCGATCAATTGAATCTCATCGCCAAGCAGATTTCCGGCACCAAGGTGCTCGCCGAGACCTTCAAGAAGACGGACACCGCGGTCGCGGTGCCGCTGAAGCATCCGCAGTCGCTGGCCTTCGTCACCAAGTTCATGACGGATTCCAAGGCGAACGGTCTGCTCAAGAAGGCCTACGGCGCCAACAATCTGAGCGAGTCGACTTTGCTCACCCAGTAAGCGCACCCGACGCTGCTTGGCCGACTCTCCCACGCCACCCGGCGGGGAGAGCCATCGTCTCAGCCGGCACGCTTCGTCGTCAGTTCGGCGCCCGCCTCACGATCGGATCGAGGCCACTTTCCGCGATGACGTGACGCGCATCCGGTGACTGCAGGAACTTGATGAGCGCCTCGCCGGCCTCCGGCTCCTTGGCGGCCGTAGCGATGCCGGCGGAGAACACGGTGATCTTCTGCAGTCCGGCCGGCAGCGGCCCGACGATGTCGATGCCCTTCACCGGCTTGAGCTCGCTGATCTGCTGAAAGCCGATCTCCGCTTCACCCTGGGCGACGATCTCGCCGACGGGAGTGGCCGGAATCATCCGCGCCTTGCCTTTCATCTCGTCCTTGATGCCAAGCTTGTCGAACATCTCGGTGGAGACGTAGACGCCGCTCGCGCTGTCCGAATAGGCGATGGTCTTGGCGGCGATCAGCATGCGTCTCACGGCTTCCGCGTTCGAAATATCGGGATGCGGCGTCCCCGACTTGACCGCGACGCCGATCGGCGAGTTCGCGAGGTCCGCGCGGCTATCCGGCGTCACCTTGCCCTTGGTGGTGAGATCGCTGAGTGCGTAGCCCACCATGATGAGGACATCGGCAGGTTCGCCGCGCTCGAGGCGAACGGGAATCGCATTCGTGGTTGTTCCCATCGACGGGCCGTAGGCAATCGTGACCTTGTGACCCGAGCGCCGCTCGAATTCCGGCACCAGGGATTTGAACGCAGCGGTCATGCCGCCGGAGATCATGACGTGGACTTCTGCGGCTTGGGCCGCGGTGGTCAGGAGGAACGCGGCCGAAGCGGCGAGACCGATGGTGCGGAGATGGGTCGAGAGGATCATGGCAGACTCCGAGGCGAACGGCTGGAGGCCGGGGCGCCTTGGATAGCCCGACTGTGTCGGGAAGGCCAGCGCTCCACAGGGCCGGCCATCCCTCTGCAATGCGTCTCGCTTGCGGCGTCACTGTGTCTGCAGCGCGGCGAGACTGTTCGCCGCCACCTCAGCCGGCCTGATAGGCCGGCGCAGATGCGAGAAAGTCGTTATACGCGTCCGCATCGGGCGGCGTGAACATCTCGGCCAATAGATTGCGCCGTCGGCGCTGAGCGCCGATGTCGGCAAGCAGTTCGTCGAAATGCTTGAAGTGATAGGGCGCGACGCAAAGTCCGCCATACACGCCCGCGGCAGGGCGCTCGATCCGCTTGAAATGCAGCATCATCTCGATGTTGTCGCGCATCTCGCGCTCGCTCGGCTGATGCGCCAGCTGCTTGTCGGCATACCGCACCAGCCAGTTGGCGGCCATGTCCGCACAGAGCACGGTGCAGAAGCTCGAATTGAAGCCGACGAATCCCATGTCGGGAAGATCGGGATTGGCGATCAGCCGATAGAGCCGGTACTGCCCGTCCGGATCGACCAGTCTGGCGCGGTCGGCATCCGACAGAAACGGGACCCCGAGCTTGTAGCCGATGGCGAGGATCGCGACGTCGGCCGGAATTCGTTCACCGCCGCTGGTCACGATGGTGTTCGGCTCGTAATGGCCGAAGGTGCCGTAGACGGCCTTGATCCGGCCGTCTGCGACCATCGGGAAGAAGTCGGGCGTCGCGATCGGGACGGAGCAGTTCACGCCGTCCTCGATCCTGCCCTTCGGCACCATGTTGCATTTGGCGAGCTTCAACTGCGTCTTGAGCAGGCTCTCCAGGCCGCGCCAATTGGCCCAGACGAGCGGCTTGGCCAGCAGATGGGCAAGGCGCGAGAGCGGGCCGATGCCCCAGCTTGGGAACATCTGCTCCTGGGCGCGGATATAGAGGATGCGCTTGAAGTTGATCAGACCGCCGATGAAGTAGGGAATGCGCCACACCGCTTCACGAAGCACGATCGTGACCGAGCGCGCGCCGGAGCGCACGGCGTTGACCGCGATGTCGGTTGCCGATTTCGAGCCGCCGAGGACCACCACGTCGCGCCCCTTCGTGAGCGCGGCATCGTTGTATTTCGAGGAATGCAGGATCAAGCCGCCGGCGGCCACGAATTGATCTTCGCCGCCAAGCGACAACGTCTGCGGCTCGTTGAACTGACCGGTGCAGACGGCGACGAAATCGAAATCCTCCCGGCTCGTCCGGTCTCCGGTTTTGAGGTCGAGGCTCCATCCAGGCTTGCCGTCACTGCGGCGCTGCATCGCAAGCACGGTCGTGTTCAACCGCATCAGGCGGATGAGGTCGTGGGATTTCGCGTAGTCGGCAAGATAGGCATAGACCTGTGGTCCCTTCGGCCATTCGGGGTAGTGATCCGGCATCGCCTTGTCGGTGTAGCGATAGAGCTCCTTGGGGCTCTGCGTCTGCACGTCGGGATAGGACCGCGCGGGCTCCCAGACGCCGCCGAGATCGGCGCTCCGCTCGAGGATGGCGACGTCGTGCCCGCGGGCGGTGAATGCTTTGGCTGCAGCCAGGCCGGAGACACCGGCGCCGATCACACAGACATTCTTTCGGCTGATCATGGGACCTCCTTGTTGTCGAGCGCGCAGCCGCGTTCGGGCGGCATTCGTCCGCCGCGCTGCAGAAGCCCGCGAGAGTTTGACGGTGACGAAGGTCGCCCGGCGCGACCGAGACGTGCGATGCCGACGGATGCGGCAGCATCGAAATCAGGGCGAGAAGGATCTCGCCGATCGCATCTCGTTGGAGCGCAGCCGCTGCTCATGCTGCAGGCGCACGGAGCCGATAGCGATGATCGCGCGCCGTTCGTACCGCAACAAAGGGCGGGAGCGCCCGCTGGGGCCCGCGCTGCCGCCTAGTCGTTGGCCTCCGGCGGCAGGAAGTCGACCTCGTGTTCCGCCGAGATCCGCACCACTTCGGCTGGATCGGCGAGATTGTCGAGCATGTTGAACAGCGCTTCCAGCTTCTGCATCGGGGAGACCCAGAACAGCGCGCGCGCCGGCTTGTCGGATTTGTTGAAGTAGCCATGCGGAATGCCGCGCGGCATGCGCACGAGGTCGCCGGCATTCGCCTTGACCCAGACGCCGTCGAGCTTGAGGTCGAGGACGCCTTCCTGCACCAGGATGAACTCGTCCTGGGTGGGATGAACGTGAACCGGCACGAACTGCCCGGGCTCGCTGTTGGTCTCGAAGGCGAACGTGGAGTCGGTGACGGCTTTCGGATAATAGAGCTGACCCAGGATATTCCAGGTCTTGCCGGCATAGCCGGTACCTGCGCGCGTGATGCCTTTTTCGAGTGTGATCATGGCGGATCTCCTTGCTGCACGCGTGGAAGGATCAAGCCGGGGCGACGCCGAGTCTATCCAGAAAACGAATCCCTCGACGTCAGTTGCTAATTATTATAGGTTTCAAACGATCTCGACGGGCGACGTAGGCCATGACTGCAGATGCAGCCGCTGATCGTAGTTGGAAGTCTCCGGCTGTGCCGCGGCTTACAGCCTATGGCCGTGTTGCAACGCACGATGTCGATGAGGCGGCTGAACAAATAGGCCGCATCTTCTGTCCGCATGGGCTGCAACCGGAGGCGGATACTGCGCGCGATTTCCTCGCTCTGCATAATTGCGCGGCATTCGATGGCTTTTCCATCAACTACGTCGCCTATGGCGGTGCGGTAACCATCGATCCGGGCTGTCTCGACCGCTTCTTTCTGCTGCAGCTCCCGCTGGCGGGGACCGCGCGGGTCTTTGCCGGGGCCGGCGAGGTCGCGACGGCGCCAGACCATGCGGCATCACTGCTGTCGCCGACATTGCCCACGCGGATGGTCTGGGACGCTTGCGCTCAGTTGATCCTGTTGCTCGACCGCCGTCTCGTGGAACAGCGCGCAGCAGCGCTGTCCGGGCGCGCGGTGCAACCGATCGAATTCGATCCCGCAATCGCGTTGTCGGGATGTCCTGGCTCGCGGCTCCGGGCTCACATGCTCGAGCTCGCGGACCTCGCCGAGCGTCTCGGCGGTGGGCGCGGCCTGCCACCGGTTGCGGCAGCCAATTGGCGCGAGACGCTGCTGGACATTCTGTTCGAGCAGCCCGGCAATGGCCTGGCGGAGGCGATCAGGCTGCATTCCGGCCGGGTCGAGACATTGCCGCAGGCCGTCCGCCGGGCGCGTGATCTTCTGGCAGCGCACGCAGCCGAACCGCTCGATCTGGCGCAACTTGCGGCGTCGTCAGGCGTGGGGATCCGGGCGCTGCAGGGCGGCTTTCGCCGCCATTTCGGGATGTCGATCTCCGACATGCTGCTCGACATCCGGCTGGCGCGGCTCAATGCGCAATTGATGGCGGCTCCACCGGAGGCGCGGATCATCGACATCGCTTTCGACCTTGGCTTCACCCATCTCGGGCGGATGGCGGGGGCCTATCGCAACAAGTTCGGGGAGGCGCCGTCGGCCACGCTGCAACGCGTGCAGCGCGGTCGCTTCACGAATTGACGTGCACGAAATCCCGCAGCAGCGGATAGATCTCGTTATTCCACTTCTTGCCGCTGAACACGCCGTAATGGCCGACGCCGGCCTGCATGTGATGGACGCGGCGATAGGCGCGTACGTTGGTGCAGATGTCCTGCGCCGAGAGCGTCTGGCCGATCGAGCAGATGTCGTCACGCTCGCCCTCGACCGTCATCAGGCCGATGCGCCGGACTGCCTTCGGGTCGACGGGACGGCCGCGATGCATCAGTCTGCCTTGCGGCAGCAGATGCTCTTGGAAAACGTCGCGCACCGTCTCGATGTAGAACTCCGCCGGCAGATCCATCACCGCGAAGTACTCGTCGTAGAAGGTCTTGATCGTTTCGGCCTTCTCGACCTCGCCTTTGGCGAGATGGTTGGCGAGATCCATGTGCTGCTTGACGTGGCGCTCGAGATTCATCGAGACGAAGGCCGTGAGCTGCACGAAGCCAGGATAGACCTTTCGGAAGGCGCCCCTGCATTGAAAGGGCACGTAGTGGATCAGGTTGTCCTCGAACCAGTCGATCGGCTTGCTCTTGGCGAACTCGTTGACCTTGGTCGGCTGGATCCGCGTGTCGATCGGTCCGGCCATCAAGGTCAAGGTGGCGGGGCGCGACGGATGGTCGTCCTCGCACATCACGGCGGTGGCCGCGAGTGCCGACACCGACGGTTGGCAGATCGCGACCATGTGCGGCCGCGGACCGAGCTGGCTGAGAAAACTGATGAGATGATCGGTGTAATCTTCCAGACCGAAGCGGCCATGATCGCGCGGGATGTCTCGCGGATTGTGCCAGTCTGTGATATAGACGTCGTGATCCTGCAGTAGCGTCTTCACGGTGCCGCGCAGCAGGGTGGCGAAATGGCCGGACATTGGCGCGACAAGCAGCACCTTGGGCTGCTCCGGCGCAGCGTCCTTCTTGAAGTGCAGGAGCGAGCCGAACGGCGTCTTGAACGCGACCTCTTCGGTGACGGCGAGTTCGCGGTTGCCGACCATCACGCTATCGATGCCATACGCCGGGCGGGCGTAGGTCAAGGCTGAGCGGGAGATCAGCTCGAGCGCGGCGGACAGACGCCGCATGGCGCGGCTGGATAGCCCTGATGGGATCAGGTTGAGATAGCGCATGGCGGCTGCTGCGCTCTGGCGCCACGGCTCGGTCAGGTCCATGTGGTTCTGATAGGCTTGGTACAGCAGCGCCATCGCGTCCGATCCATTACATGCATTGCTGTATGCAATATCGGAGCCAGAACGGCCGAGTCTTGCCTGAAGAACTGGCATGTCGCTTGCTCGATGATATCTCCGACGTATCCGGCTCCGCGCATGATGCCGGTCGCACGAGCGGCACGATGGGCGAACGACAAACGACAATGCGGCAAGAGGGTAGGGCGACATGGCCAAAGCGACGTTGACCATCAGCAGCAAGAATTACTCGTCGTGGTCGCTGCGCGGCTGGCTGCTCGCCAGGTTTGCCGGACTGGATTTTGACGAGGTGATCGTCGGTCCGGACGACGCATCGGCTCGCGCCGAGATCCTGCTGCTGTCGTCCTCGATCCTGGTGCCGTGCCTGCGCCACGATGGTGCGACGATCTGGGATACGCTGGCGATCGGCGAGTATCTCAACGAGACCTTTCCGGAGGCGGGCCTGCTGCCAGCCGACCGCATCCAGCGCGCGCATTGCCGCTCGATTTCGGGCGAGATCCATTCTGGCTTCACGACCCTGCGGGCGTCGCTGCCGGTCAATCTCAAGGGCCACTTTCCGGGCTTCAAGGTCTGGACGCGGGCGCAGGCCGACATCGATCGCATCTGGGCGATCTGGCGCGACTGCCTGGGCATATCCGGCGGCCCATTTCTGTTCGGCCAGCGTGGCATGGCGGATGCGATGTATGCGCCGGTGGTGACGCGCTTCGTGACTTATGACGTGAAGCTCGAGCCGCGGCTCAGGGCCTATGCCGACCTGATCATGGCTATGCCGGAGATGCAGCAATGGATCGAGGCCGCCAAGGCCGAGCCCGAGGAGATCGAGGAGCTGGAGGTCGAGTACTAGGTGTTCTGCCGTCAGCGGCGCGTGCTCGCGGCCCTTTACTGCCGCGGCTCTAGCGAGAACGGCTCACGCCGCGGGCAGCGGCTGCTCAATTTGAAGCCGGATTTGCGTCTTCTCGGCGCGTGGTGCGAGCTGTCAGCACGTCACCATTGCCCTATGGCGTCGGCCAAAACCCCGGTTGTTGGCAATCAGTTCGGCTCGCGATGCCGCCCTGGCCTGCCGATCTCTGCGTTGCAGACAGGGCGTGGCGTGGTTTTCGCATGGCACAATCCGCTTTCGGACGTGGTGGCCGATCGATGGGCCGCAACGGTCGCCGATGTCGCGATCAAGCGGTGGAGGCCGTCATGAACCAGCATGCAGTGGTGACCAAGTTCTCGCACGTGAAGCCCGAGGATATCGACTGCAAGGGCGGCGGGTTGCGCGACTTCTTCCTGTACCGCGATCTCGGCATCGCCGACGCCACCGGCGGCCAGGTGATCTGCCACCTCGTCAAGGTCAATCCGGATCGTCCGCCGGTGGATGGGTACAGGTTGGCATCGCCATGATTGCGATTTCCAGATCGTCATCATGATGAAGGGCTGGGCCCGCTTCATGTACGAGGACAAGCCGACCCTGGTGAAGGCCGGCGACGTCGTGCACCAGCGTCCCGGCATCGTGCACTACCTCTACGATTATTCCCCTGACATGGAATATATGGAGATCGTCAGGCCGCCGACTTCAAGACGGTCGAGATGCCGCCGGCGACCGACAACGTGCCGCCGGTCACGCCCTGGACCTGAGCGCCAGATCTGCTTCTCCGTTAGTCTTTGGCATCCGGTTGCGGCAAGCGGCCGGAGGCTTCCCCTCACGATGTGGTGGGTCGTCTCCGATGTGTCCGACATCTAGCGTGAACAGATCGCGCACCAGATGCGGCATCCGATTCGGACGCGATTCGTTCCAGCAGCGTTCCAAGGATTAAGACTGCAAGGAAGCGCCGTCGCATTTTGAAACACGGCACGCGCGCTGCCTGTTTCGCGCCTGGGTGCTCTACATTGTCCCTTGCGACCGGTCTGGCGCCGGTCCATCACCCGCGAGGGGAGCATCGATCATGACATTGACCACATTGGCTTGGCTCGCGCTCGCGGCCTACGGCGCGCATATTCTCGAGGAATACACGTTCGATTGGCGCAATTGGGCGCGGACGGTGATGAAGCTGCCGGTCGAGTGGAGCGACTTCTACGTGACGAACGCGCTGGTGGTCGTGCTCGGCGCGGTGCAGGCAGAGCTTGCCGAGACATGGCCGCCGGCCGCGCTCACCTACGCGGCGCTGATGATCATCAACGCCATCTTCTTCCACATCCTGCCGTTCCTGCGCAGCGGAGGCAGATTCTCGCCGGGGCTGGCGACGGCGCTGATTCTGTTCTTTCCGATTGCAATTGCGATGTGGCGGCGAGCGTGGGGTGACGGTGCGCTCGACGTTGGAACGGCTGCCCTCGCGATCGTCGCCGGCTCGCTGCTGATGGCCTATCCGGTCGTGATGCTCAATCTGCGTTCAAAACCATATTTTCGGCAAGACCGGCCCTGAGCAGAACTCAGGGCCCGGCATGATCAATAAGACGAAGCGCGATCGGCAACGAAGCTCGGCTGCGGACGGCGTCCATTGCGCTCGTCAAATCGCGCGCGCGGGAACCGCCAGCCGATGACGGTGGCTTCGAGCGCGCCGCCGGATTCCTTGTTGTGCCATTTGCCATCAATGTAGAAGCAGGGGAACGGCAGTTGATAGGTGCCGCTGTGATCCTCGCACAGCACCTCGACCGTCTGTCCGGGCGGCGGCTCACCGCTGCCGTCGAATTGCGCCAGCCGTTTTTCGCGCGTAGCCATTCTGTCCATCTCCCTAAAAACGGGTCCCAGCCGGAACTTCAATGCGCGATTGAGGTCTCAGTATGGTATCAATCAGGAAACTCCGTCAGTTCCACGCAAAATCATGTGTTGGGCAAGCCAATGAGAAAATTGTGATGCGAAAATTCGTTGCCGCGCGAATCATCTTTGCCGCGAGCGCGCTCGCGATATGTGTGAGTTCTGCCGGACATGCGCAGGATATTCCGGGCATCGAAATCTGCACTGCAGAAAAGGCGATGGATCGACGGACATCATGTCTGCAGAGCAATATCGATTTCCTGCAGAAGACGATGACCAAGCAATCGCTCGATCAGCAGCAGAAGCTCGATGCGGCGAATCGGCAGATCCAGGCGCTGAAGGCTGCGCTGATCTCGCAGCAGGGCCTGATCGACGAACTCAAGGCGTCGCAGGCGAAACTTGCGGACGAGCTGAGGAAGAAGGCCGATGCGCCGGCCGCCAAGGACGCTGCTCCGGCGAAGCCGGCCGGCAAATAGCACGGCCCGCAGCGCAACAACGATCAAGCGCATGTGGATCTCCGCGCGCAGGATCGGGCGCTTCGACAGGAGAGAGGCGTGTCCAACAACCCGGCCCAGAAGGCGCTCTGGTTCATCGAGAGCCATCTGTCGGCGCCATTGACGCTGGATGAGGTCGCGGCCATCGCCGGCGTGTCGCGCTTCCACATCGTGCGCGCGTTCGCGGCGGCGACCGGCGTCTCGGTGATGCGCTATGTCAGGCTGCGCCGTCTCAGCGAGGCGGCACGGGCTCTGGCCTCTGGCGCACCCGACATTCTCAGTCTCGCGCTCGAGGCCGACTACGGCTCCCACGAAGCGTTCACGCGCGCGTTCCGCGACCAGTTCGGCGTCACGCCGGAAGCGGTGCGCGCCCGTGCGCGTCTCGATGGCCTCGCACTGCAGGAGCCGATCCTGATGGACCAGACCCCGCTCGATGATCTCGCCGCCCCACGCTTCGTCACCGCGCAGCCGCTGCTCGTCGCCGGCCTCGGCGATCGCGTCAGCGTCGACAATGGCGCCGGCATTCCCGCCTTGTGGCGCCGCTTCAACGAGATCGTGCACGAGGTTCCGGCGCGCCGCGGCGTGGTGGCTTATGGCGTGTGCTGCAACGGCGACGATGCCGGCAATTTCGACTATATCGCGGGCGTCGAGGTGGCCGATTTTTCCGACCTGCCTCGGACCTTCAGCCGCGTGCGGGTTCCGGCGGCGACATTCGCCGTGTTCACGCATTCCGGCCACGTCTCGTCGATCCGCCGCACTGTACACACGATCTGGAATCGCTGGTTGCCGCAGTCGGGCTATGAGGTCGCCGATGCGCCGAACTTCGAGCGCTATGATCGGCGTTTCGACCCGCTCACCGGCAATGGCGGCCTGGAAATCTGGCTGCCGGTGATCCGTTAAACATTGCGCGCGGTACCAACTTGCGTCGACACGCTGCAAGCGCCTCCCGAAGCAGGCCTGCTCTGCGGTCCTGCGCCCTGCCGCTTGCTTGGCAAGCCGTGCCGGCTTTGCGATAACCTCACGCCTAACAACCATGCGCCGCAGCGCGGCGACGAAAGCGGGAGGTCGTCCGATGTCCGACATGCGCGTGCTCGCCACAGATCTGGAATTTCCGGAAGGGCCCGTGGTGATGCCCGACGGCTCGGTGGTGCTGGTCGAGATCCGCGGCAAGCGCCTGACGCGGGTGTTTCCCGACGGCCGCAAGGAGATCGTGGCGCAGATTCCGGGCGGGCCGAACGGCGCAGCCCTCGGGCCCGACGGCAAGATCTACATCTGCAACAATGGCGGCTTTTCCTGGATTCCGACCGGCAAGATGATCATGCCGGGCCCACAGCCCGAGGACTATCTCGGCGGCTCGATCCAGCGCGTCGATCTGCAGAGCGGCAAGATCGAGACCGTCGTCAGCCGCTGCGGCGAGCACGCGCTGCGCGGGCCGAACGATCTGGTGTTCGACCGTCACGGCGGCCTGTGGTTCTCGGACCTCGGCAAGCGCCGCGCCCGCGACATGGACGTCGGCGCGTTCTATTACCTCAAGCCCGGCATGAGCGAGATCGTCGAGGCCGTCCACGGCATTCTGCCGGCCAACGGCATCGGGCTATCGCCGGATGAGAAGACGGTCTACATCGCGGAGACGCCGACCGCGCGTCTCTGGGCCTACGATCTCGCCGAGCCCGGCACCGTGAAGCCGCGCGAGGTGATCTATCGCGGCGAGCGCGGCCGCCCGATCGCGGGGCTCGGAGGCTACCAGATGTTCGATTCGCTCGCGGTCGAGGCGAACGGCAATGTCTGCGTCGCCACGCTGGTGACCGGCTGCATCAGCGTGATCGCGCCCGACGGCACGCTGGTCGAGCAGGTGCCGACCGGTGACCGCGTCACGACGAACATCGCCTTCGGTGGTCCCGAGCTGAAGACGGCCTACATCACGCTGTCGGGCAGGGGTGAGCTGGTGGCGATGGACTGGCCACGACCGGGCCTGGCGCTGAATTTTCTGAACAAGTGACGCTCTACGTGATAGTTCCGTCATCGCGAGCGTCAGCGAAGCCATCGGGAGCGGCACATGCGACTCTGGATTGCTTCGTCGCTTGCTCTCCTCGCAATGACGGACACTGCTGATGCCCTTTCTTGAACCAGTCACCCTTCGCGGCCCGCATGCGAGCCTTGTGCCGCTGTCGGCGGACCATCACGACGCGCTGGTCGAGGCCGTCAGTGACGGCGAATTGTGGAAGCTGTGGTACACCGCAGTTCCGAAACCCGAGACCATGGCCAAGGAGATCGAGCGGAGGCTCGGCCTGTTCGCCACAGGAAGCATGCTTCCGTTCACGGTGCTCGATGCCGACGGCCGTGTCGCCGGCATGACCACCTACATGAACGTCGATGCCGCCAACCGCCGCGTCGAGATCGGCTCGACCTGGTATGCGAAGCGGGTGCAGCGCAGCGCGCTCAACACGCAGTGCAAGCGGCTGCTGCTGGCGCACGCCTTCGAGGCGATGGACTGTATCGCCGTCGAGTTCCGCACCCATTTCTTCAACCACCAGAGCCGGCGCGCCATCGAGCGGCTCGGCGCCAAGCAGGACGGCATTTTGCGCAGCCACCAGATCGCGCCGAACGGCACGCTGCGGGATACCGTCGTCTACAGCATCACCGCGGCCGAATGGCCGACCGTGAAGGCGCATCTCGACTACCAATTGAATGACAAGCCGCGCTGACCGCGCTATGGCCGCTTGCCGCCTCGCGCGGCTGATGATGACGAGACCGGGACGAACGACCAGATGGATACCTTCGACTATGTGATCGTGGGCGCCGGCTCCGCCGGCTGCGTGCTGGCGAGCCGCCTCAGCGAGGACCCTGGGGTCACGGTGTGCGTGCTGGAGGCGGGGCCGCGCGACTGGCATCCCTACATCCATCTGCCCGCCGGCTTCATCAAGACCTTCTACATGAAGAGCATCAACTGGGGCTATCAGCAGGAGCCGGGGCCGTACACGGCGGGGCGCAGCATCTACGCGCCGCGCGGCAAGACGCTCGGCGGCTCCTCCTCGATCAACGGCCATGTCTACAATCGCGGCCAGCGCCAGGATTTCGACACCTGGGCGCAGATGGGCAATCGCGGCTGGAGCTATTCCGACGTGCTGCCGAATTTCAAGCGCATGGAGAAGCGCATCGGCGCCGGCGAGGACCAGTATCGCGGCCGCGACGGCAACCTCATCGTGACCACCATGGAGTGGAAGGACACGCTGTGCGAGGCTTTCATGGATGGCGCTGTCTCGCTCGGTATCCCGCGCAACCCGGACTACAACGGCGCCATCCAGGAAGGCGTCTCCTACGTCCAGCGCACCATCCAGAACGGCCGCCGCGTGTCGTCAGCGACCGCTTTCCTGCGTCCGGCCAGCAAGCGGCCGAACGTCGAAGTTCGCACCCACGCCCATGCCACCGGCATTGTGCTGGAAGGCAAACGCGCGGTCGGCGTGCGTTACAGCCGCGGCGGGCGCGGCGGGGCGCCGGTCGAGGTGCGCGCGCGAAAAGAGGTGATCCTGTCCGGTGGTGCCTACAACTCGCCGCAGCTCTTGCAGCTCTCCGGCATCGGCGCGCCCGCGCTGCTGCAGGAGCATGGCATCGAGGTGCGCCATGCGCTCAACAGCGTCGGCGAGGGCCTGCAGGACCATTACGCGCCGCGCACGGTGGCGCGTGTCAAGAACATCAAGACCGTCAACGAGCTCGCGCGCGGCCTCAATCTATGGGGCGAGGCGCTGAAATGGGCGGTGACGCGGCGCGGCATCCTGTCGCTGTCGCCGACCATGGTCTACTGCTTCTGGCATTCCGGCGAGACCGCCGAGCGCTCCGACCTGCAGCTCACCTTCACGCCGGCGAGCTACAAGGAGGGCGTGCAGGGCCAGCTCGAGGACGAGCCCGGCATGACGGTCGCTTCCTGGCAGCAACGCCCGGAGAGCCGCGGCTACGTCCGCATCCGCTCGGCCGACCCGTTCGCGCCGCCGCTGATCCAGACCAACTATCTCACCGCCGAGCTCGACCGCCGCGTCGTCGTCGCCGGCATGAAGCTGGCGCGTCGGCTGCTGGCCTCGGCCCCGCTCGCGCCGTACTACGCCTATGAGGATTTCCCGGGACCGAAGGTGAACAGCGACGACGAGTTCCTGGCCGCGGCGACGCAGCGCGCCACCACCACCTTCCATCCCGGCTGCTCCTGCCGGATGGGCCCAGCGGACTCGACCTGGGCAACGGTCGACGACCAGCTCCGCGTCCATGGTCTCGAGGGCCTGCGCGTGGCCGACGCCTCGATCATGCCGCGCATGATCTCCGCCAACCTCAACGCCGCGACCTTGATGATCGGCGACAAGGCGGCGGACCTGATTTTGGGCAAGGCGCCGGTGGCGGAGAGTTTGTCGGCGTAGTTGGGGCCGTCGCCGCTTATCGTTCGAGCCCGCGTCGTGCCGCACGACCAGTGCGCCCCCCTCCCCCTTGCGGGGAGGGGAGTGCACCGCCTGCGCGGCAGACTATGCTTCCGATCACGAGCTTGACTACTTCACCAGCCTGAACCGCCCGCCCTCGACCTTGATCAGGAATGCCGAGCGTTCGTCGTAGCCGTTGTGGTCGGTCGGGCTCATGTTGGAGAGGCCGTTGTTGAGATAGACGTCCTTGCCGCGCTCCAGTTCGTCGCGCAGTGCGGCGCGAAACTCTGCGGTGCCCGGCTTGGCCGCCTTCAATGCGCCCGGGATGGCGCGCTTGAGCAGCGTGGCGGTGTCCCACAGATGTGCGGCGAAGATGTTCGGCTTGTCACCATTGGCGGCCAGATAGGCTGAAACGAATTCGTCATTGGCGCGGCGGAACGGATCCTCCGCGGGGAGGTCGTCGGCGATCGAGAACGCTTCGCCGGCGAACACCGCGCCCTCGACATTCTCCTTGCCGAGCTTGATGAACTCCTGCGTCGCGACGCCATGGGTCTGGAAGATCCTCCCCGCATACCCGCGCTCGCGCAGCGCCTGTTGGGGCAGCACCGCCGGCGTGCCGGCGGAGGCGATGAACACCGCATCCGGATTGGTGGCAATCACCTTGAGCGCCTGGCCGGTGACGCTGGTGTCGCCGCGCGCATAGACCTCGTGCGTGGTCACCGTGAGCCCGAGCTTCGGCGCCAGCTTCGTCACCTCCTGATAATAGCCCTCGCCATAGCCGTCGGACACGCCGATGAAGCCGAGCGTCTTCACCCCGGTCTTGGCGATGTATTTCAGCATTGCCGCGGCCATGATGTCGTCATTGGGCACGACCTTGAACGCCCATTTGCGCTTGTCGTCCATCGGCTGCACGATCGCGGTCGATGCCGCCAGCGACAGCAGCGGCGTCCTGCTTTCGAGCGCGACGTCGAGCAGCGGCATGGTGACCGGCGTCAGCGACGAGCCGATGATGACGTCGACACCGTCCTGGATCACCAGCCGGCGCGCGTTCTGCAATCCCTTCACGCTGTCGGATTCGTCGTCGAGCGCGATATAGACGATCTTCTCGCCGGCGATCTCCTTCGGCAGCGCAGCCACCGCCTTGATCTGCGGCTGCCCGAGCGCCGAGCCGGGCCCGGTTGCGGACACCACGATACCGACCTTGATGTCGGCGCGCGCGGGCGAGCCGAAAGCCATCGTTGCAGCAATTCCGATCGCCGTGAGCGCGGCCCTCATCGCATATCCTCCCCGTTGAGCGTGCTCGGCGCGTTGACTGGCCGAGACTTTGGCCGATGAGCGTAGCCGGACCGGCGGCCTCGTGTCTGTCCCCGTGGTTGGTGACGCGGGGCGGCGCTTCCAGCCAGGGCGGGTTGCTGCTAGGTTTCGGCGAACAAAGAGATCCGGGAGGAACGCATGGAGGCTCAGGAGCCTGGCATCGAGGCGGCCGGTGCCGTCGGCGCGATGGTGCTCGCGATCGGACAGCCCGCATTTCCGCAAGTCCTGATCGAGACGTTGCGCATCCTTGCCGATGTCGGCCACTGCATGGTGTTCGCCTTCGAGGACCAGCGCTCGGCGCGCTGCCTGCTCAGCACGGGGAACATCGCGATCGGGCCTGATCTCGGCGCGGCCTATTCGGAGCATTTCCACACTGCCGATCCGAACCGGGACACGATCTTCCGCAGGCGCGCGGACGCGCGCCACATCCTGCTGCCGAATTTCGCGCGCCGCATGTACCCGAAGGGCTACCGCAAGCTGTTCTTCGAGGACTCCGAGATCGTCGACAAGGCCGCCACCGCGATCTGGGTCGGCGAGCACTGCACCTACGTGAACTTCTATCGTACCGCTGAGCAAGGCGGTTTTGCGCCCCACGAGCGCCAGCGCATCGCCGCGGTCGCCCCGATCGTGGGGGCCATCGTCGCGCGTCATTGCCAGGATCGCGCCGCAGCGATGGATCCGGCCGACAGATTTGCTTCGTTGTTCGCCGCCGGCGGGCCGCTGTCGGTCCTGACCGCGCGGGAGAAGGACGTCTGCCGTCGCATCCTCGAAGGCTTGACCTCCGAGGCGATCGCCGGAGATCTCGGCATCGCTCTGAACTCCGTCTTCACCTATCGCAAGCGCGCCTATGAGAAGCTCGGCATCGCCTCGCAGAACGAGCTGTTTGCGATCGCCCTCCGCCTGATGGCGACACCGCGGCCGCTGAACTGAGCGAGGAGGGCGCGCCTGCTGTCACCCATCGCCGGGACAGACGTTGCCGGAGCGCGCAGCTAGCCTGCGCCGTCAGACCGGAGACCGAGAGTGAGCACAGCACCGCGCTTCGATATCGATACCGCCACCTTCTGGGCCGATCCCTATCCGGCGCTGGCGCGCATGCGCCAGGAGGCGCCGATCGCCTTCGTGCCGCAGCTCGGCAGCACGCTGTTGTGCCGGCGCGATGACATCTTCGTCTCCGAGAAGCAGATCGACGTCTTCAGCTCGCACCAGCCGCAGGGCCTGATGAACCGGCTGATGGGCCACAACATGATGCGCAAGGATGGCGCGGCGCACATGGCCGAGCGCCAGGCGATCGCACCGGCGGTGTCGCCGCGGGCGGTACGCGTGCATTGGCTGGCGCAGTTCCAGGCCCACGCCGACCGGCTGATCGATGCGCTCGATCCCACCGCCGACGTGGACCTCGTCCGCGACTTCGCATTGCCTTTCTCGGCCGAGTGCCTGAAGCTGATCACCGGCCTCACCAACATGCGCTTCCAGGACATGAATGCGTGGTCGCAGGCGATGATCGACGGCATCGCCAACTACACCGGGGATCCCGCGGTCGAGGCGCGTTGCAACGCCGCGACATCAGGCATCGACGCTGCCATCGACGACATGCTGCCGGTGCTGGAGAAGACCCCGAACCAGAGCCTGCTTGGCGTGATGCTCGCCACGCAAATGCCGATGGAGAGCATCCGCGCCAACATCAAGCTCGCCATCTCGGGCGGCCAGAACGAACCGCGCGATGCGATCGCCGGCACGGTGTGGGCGCTGCTGACGCATCCCGAGCAGCTCGCGCTGGCCATCCATGGCGAGGTGCGCTGGCTCCAGGTGTTCGAGGAATACGCCCGCTGGATCTCGCCGATCGGCATGTCGCCCCGGCGCATCGCCAAGCCCTGGACGATTCGCGACGTCGCCTTCGAACCGGAGGAGCGCGTGTTCCTGATGTTCGGCTCGGCCAATCGCGACGAGGCGCATTTCACCGACCCCGATCGCTTCGACGTCCGCCGCGACGTCTCCAAGAGCATCGCCTTTGGTGCTGGCCCGCATTTCTGTGCGGGCGCCTGGGCCTCGCGCGCGATGATCGCCGACGTCGCGCTGCCGACGCTGTTCGCGCGGCTCAAGAACCTGCGCCTGCGTGACACCGAGCCGGTGCGCATCGGCGGCTGGGCCTTTCGCGGCCTGCTCAATCTGCCGGTGACCTGGGACGCGACGCAGGATTGATCCTCGCCGCGGCCCTTGCGGGGGAGCGCCGTGCTCAGGCGGCCTCTACGCCCTGCCCGCTGCGATCGCCTGCGCCTCTGCGGCTGCGCGCTGCATGCTGGACGACATCTCGCCGGTGACCGTGCTCTGCTCCTCGACGGCGGCGGCGGTCGAGGTGACGTATTCGCTGACGTTCTGGATCTCGACCTTGATCGCGTTCAGCGCATTCACGACCTCGCTGGAGATCCCGTTCAGTCCGGCGATCTCCGCGCCGATCTTGTCGGTGGCGGCCTTGGCCTGCGTGGCGAGATTCTTGACCTCCGACGCGACCACGGCAAAGCCGCGGCCGGCATCGCCGGCGCGCGCCGATTCGATCGTGGCATTGAGTGCCAGCAGGTTGATCTGCCCGGTGATGTTGCCGATCAGCTCGACGATGCCGCTCATCGCCTGCGTCGCCTCGCTCAGGCGCTTGGCCTGCGAATCGGCGGAGGCGACCCGGTCAGCCGCCCCCATCGCGGTCTCGCGGGACTTCGTCATGGCCTCGGAAATCTCGCGCACCGAGGCGTTCAATTCCTCGGCACCCGCGGCGACGGACTCCATCATGCCGCGGACGCGCTCGTTGCCCATCCGCACCAGCACTTGCTTGGTGACGTCGGTGGCGTATTTCACGACCTTGAAGGGCTTGCCGTTGAGGTCGAGGATTGGATTGTAGGAGGCCTGAATCCAGACCTCGCGACCGCCCTTTCCGATCCGCTTGTATTCCGCGGCCTGATATTCGCCGCGGTTCAGGGCGGCCCAGAAGTCGCGGTAGGCCGCACCGTCGCGCTCTGACGGATCGACGAACATCGAATGATGGCGGCCCTTGATCTCGGACAGCGTATAGCCGAGCGCCTGCAGGAAATTGTCGTTGGCGTTGATGATCGTGCCGTCCAGTTCGAACTCGATCACGGCCTGCGATTTGCTGATGGCGGCGATCTGTCCGGCGAGATCGGCATTCCGAAGCTTCTGGGCGGTCACGTCGGTGGCGAACTTGACGACCTTGAAGGGCTTTCCGTTCTGATCGAACACCGGATTATAGGACGCCTGAATCCATACCTCCTTGCCGCCCTTTCCGATTCGCTTGTATTCTGCGGCCTGATATTCGCCGCGGTTCAGGGCGGCCCAGAACTCGCGATAGGCGGCACTGTTGCGCTCCTCCGGCGAAACGAACATGCTGTGATGTTTGCCCTGGATCTCCGGAAGGCTGTAGCCCAGCGCATTCAGAAAATTGTCGTTGGCGGTGACGATGGTGCCGTCCAGGTTGAATTCGATCACGGCCTGTGATCGGCCGATGGCCGCGACCTGAGCGCTGTAGTCGAGGTTCTGCAGCCGCACGCTGGCGTCGGACCACTCGACGACCGTTCCGGCGCGGCTTCCGTCCGGGTGCTTCAAGGGCTGCGCGATCAGATCGAACGTCCACTTGCCGATCTTGATGGTGGCCCGGTGCTCGGAGGCGAGGGCCTGCAGCATGCGGCGCTGGTGGGTCGGGTCCTTGTGGAAGACGTCGATGTTGGTGCCGATGAGGCCGTCGACGCGGAAGTTCGGCAACTGCGTCTTGAGATCGGCCTCCGCCTCACGCATCAGCGCCCGTACCGCCTCGTTCATGTAGACGATGTTGAGCTTGTCGTCAGCGACCATCACCTTCGCGGTGATCGCGTTTGCGGCCAGGGCGGCCAGGGATGCGGCGTTGTTCTTGCGGCCAAACATGATGGTCTCCTGTGCAAACGATCACGCCAGCGATGTGCACATCCTCGTGATCACGCGGTAGTTGCTGTGATCCGGAGACGGCGCTGACTGCGATCATTCCTGAACTCGATGATCCCCGTAAATTCCCGGGGGGCTTTATTCAATCTAACAGCTCGTCAGTAAGATTCGGTTAGGCAGCAATCTGCAGCGATGTTCTGATTGTGCAGGAATGGCCGTGAATCTGCGGGGCGTGTTCAGGTGTCGCAGGGCCGGGATTGCCTTAGATCAAGATCGACATGATCCTCGGCGCTAGGCTCCATTCGGATTGGATGGTATCGGCTTCGACATGCCAGAGAAGGACATTGCCGAAGTCATCGCGGTGCCGAGGGTGTTTCTCGACAGCCTCGGCATCGGCATCTCGATCATCGACAGTGCAACGGGACATATCCGGTTTGCGAACGCCGAATGCTGCCGGATCGTCGGATACACGCTGGAGCAGCTCAAGACCGGTGGGCTGACCTTTGTCGATCTGACGCATCCAGAGGACCGGGAGCGCAATCGGCTGCAGCACGACAAGCTGCTTGCAGGCGAGATCGCGACCTATCAGCTCGACAAGCGCTATCTCCAGCCGGACGGAAGCGTCGTGTGGGGACGCGTGACCGTCAATCCGGTCAGGGACGCCAGGGGCCGCCTGAAGTGGTTCTGCGCCGTGGTCGAGGACATCACGACAACCAGGATCCTGGAAGAACAGCTTGCAGCCGCGGAGAAGCTCGCTGGGCTGTCGACGTTCAACCTGATCGTCGATGCAGACGAGTCCAAGGGAGATTTTCCGCCGGCGTCGCCATCGTCGCTGCGCGACATGTTGTGCCACGTGCATCCCGAGGATCGGAACGGGCTCGAGCAGGTCATCCGTCGTGCGATCATGAAGCGAACCGGCTACACGCGCGACTACCGGGTGCTTGGCAAAGCCGGTGCGGTGCGCTGGGTCCGTGGCATGGCGACCTCCGTCTATAGCCCGTCCGACGGACGAACCCATCTCGTCGGCGCGACGATCGACGTCACCGCGGATCATCTCGATCGCGATAGCCAGGTGCCGGAGTCCATTCGCAGGATCCTGGAACACATTGAGACGAACTGGGATCAGAAGATATCGATCCAGCAACTCGCGGTTCGCTACGGCGTCAGCCCCCGCACGGTCTATCAGTACTTCGCGAAGAGTGGTGTGTCCTTGGCCGAGAAGATCAAGCTGACGCGAATCCAACATGCGCACCGCATGCTGTATGATGCGAAAGCGGGTGACACGGTGACGTCGATCGCCCTGCGATGTGGCTTCAGCAATCCGGGGCATTTCGCCAGGGAGTATCGAAAGATCTATGGTGAGACGCCGTCGGAAAGTCTGAGGCAGGCGTCATTGCCGCTGGCGGCGCGGGGTGAAGCCGCCGCTGCTCCGTCCGCCCGCTGATCGTCAGCCGACCTTCACGGCATCACGTCTGGATGGAGCACCGGCCAGATGTGCCCGACGGGCAATCTCCGCATGCTTCGTATGCGCGAAATGCCCGTCGGGTTAGTTTGCCGCAGCCGCGCCGGCTTGCGTCGTCGGGCAAATCAGACCGATGGTCTTGCCCATCCCGCCTCGAGCAGAGGGACGTACGCGTCGTCACGAACGTGGAGGTGGGCTGCGATGGACGTGACGGCTGTGCCAGACGAGCGCAGGCGGCACGGACGGCGAAGTCGTGTGGTCCTGGCCTCTCGACGCTGAGGTCAAGCTCGCGAGCGTTGCTTGGCGGCACGCGCGGGCGATGGGGGCAAGAGAGCCGATCCCCAGGGAGAGCACGAAGGACACCGTTAAAACCGTTGCGCGGGGAAGGCCGGGTCTGTCCGGCTGTACCTGTGGTACCTGCCGCCTGCATTCTTTTGAGCAGGCGGGCCACGGGCCTCAGCCGAGGTCCGGCCTTCCTCGCGCCCTCTCGATTTTCAGGAGGGACATGATTGCCGCATCACCTGCGCCTCATGGGCGGCCGGAAGGCGGCGTCGTGTCTTATGGGATGTCTCGGGCACAGTGTGATGGAAGGCGCCAACCGCAACCTCAGCCGTCGTCCCGGCCTTGCGCCGGGACCCATAACCCCAGGAATTTGTGTGAGGCACGCTGGTGGATCGATTTCGCTTCGCCACCATGGCCGGTGGCCATGGGTCCCGGCGCAAGGCCGGGACGACACCGGTCGTGACGCGCGAGCTCTGGCAAACGAGACATCGACCGGCGCCACCATCGCGGTTCGCCTTACGCTTCCAGCGCCGTCCTGATCATGCGCGCGAGATCGGCGCTGACATACGGCTTTGCCAGCAGCAGCACGTCGGCATCGAGCCGGCCATGATGCACGATCGCGTTCTCGGTGTAGCCAGATGTGTAGAGCACCTTCAGTCCGGGGCGGCGCTTCTCGGCCTCGATGGCGAGCTGCCGGCCGTTCATGCCGCCGGGAATGATGACGTCGGTGAACAGCAGGTCGATGCGTTCCTGGCTGTCGATGATTGTCAGCCCATCGGCGGCATTGCTGGCCGACAGCGTGCGATAGCCGAGACGGCGCACCTGAGCCACGACGTAGTCGCGCACCAGCGCATCGTCCTCGACGATCAGGATGGTCTCGTCGCCGCGCGCGACCGCCGGCCGGCCGGGCTCTGCGGCCGGCGTCTCCGGCAGTCCGGCGGCGCGCGGCAGATAGAGCTTGACCGTCGTGCCGTGGCCTTCCTCGCTGTAGATCTTGACGTGGCCGTTCGATTGCTTGACGAAGCCGTAGACCATGCTCAGCCCGAGGCCCGATCCCTTGCCGACGTCCTTGGTGGTGAAGAACGGCTCGAACACCTTGTCGAGCAGTGGAGCCGGAATGCCCTGGCCGGTGTCGCTGACCGCGATCATGACGTAGCTTCCGGGCTTGGCGTCGCGGTTCAGTTGCGCGTAGTGCTCGTCGAGCGTGACGTTCTTGGTCTCCAGGGTCAGCTTGCCGCCGTCCGGCATCGCGTCGCGCGCATTGAGCGCGAGGTTGAGGATCGCGGTCGACAATTGGCTCGGATCGATCAGCGCCGGCGCGCTGTCATGGGCCAGCATCGATTCGATCTCGATCTGCTCGCCGAGCGTCGGCCGCAGCAGACGGCCGGCCTCGACGATGAGCGCATTGATGTCGGTGGCGCGCGGCTGCAGCGGCTGGCGGCGCGAGAAGGCGAGCAGGTGCCGGGTCAGATCGGCGCCGCGCTCGGCGGCGGCGCTGATCATGCCGGCGATGCCGGCGAGCTGGGGCTTGTCCTTGACCGCATCGGCAAGGATCTCGATCGTCCCGGTGATGACGGTCAGGATGTTGTTGAAGTCGTGCGCGACGCCGCCGGTGAGCTGGCCGATCGCCTCCATCTTCTGCGCCTGACGGACCTGGGCCTCGTTGGCCTCGATTTCCTGGAATCGCCGCACCATCGCTTCCGCGGCGCGGCGCTGCCGGATCTCCTCCTCGAGCTGTGCATAGGCCTTCTGCAAGGTGATGCGCGTCGGCAGCACCAGAAGCTGCGGCAGCATCTTGATCATGATGACGATGATTCCGATCGAGGTGACGCCGAGAAAGACGTTGATGACGTCCGTGATGGTCGAGGTCGGTACCCAGAGATCGACGATCGCGAGCAGGCGGGTGACCCCGACGACGGCCACGAAGGTCGCAAGCGCCCCGACGATTCCGCGGAACATGACGTCGCGCCAGCGCCGCCGCAGGAACGTGCCGACGACGAAGGCGATGGTGAAGAAGGCGCTGGCGATCAGTCCGTTGGATACGACCTGCAACCATGCCCATACCGGCGCTCCCTGCAGACCCGCCGCTTGCACCGTCAACGTCGGCATATGCAAATCATCCTCAACAACGCAACGCGCCAAATCCGGGGGCTGCCCGGCCGGTCGTCGTCGCAACCCGAACGGATCATTCAGCTTTTCGTCTCCGGCGCAAGGGCAATGGCGGCTTCGACGCGGATCGCGGCAGGGCGCCCTCGCCGCGAATGCCGCTCCGCCGCGCGGCGTCAAAAGCCTGCCACACATCCTTTACCGCCCGGTCACGCGGTTGTTAACGCGCCGACCTAAGCCGCTCGACACCGTCATCACCATGGGGAATGAACGAGATGTCGAACACGATCGCGCACAACCGGCGCGAGTTCCTGCGGCTGCTCGGAGCGTCGGCTGCGACCGCCGCCCTCGGCCAGAGCATCGAGCGCGCGCATGCCATTCCGGCGTTCAACCGCCACGGCAGCATCGAGGACGTCAAGCACATCGTGGTGCTGATGCAGGAGAACCGCGCCTTCGATCATTATTTCGGCGCGATGCGCGGCGTCCGCGGCTTCAACGATCCGCGCGCCGTGAAGCTGCCGAATGGCAATCCGGTGTGGCAGCAGCCGAACGGCGCGGGGGCAGTGATGCCGTTCCGCGTCGACAATGCCGGCCAGGTCTATGTCGAGGACGTCGCCCATGGCTGGAACGACGGCCAGAAGGCCTGGAACAACGGCAACTACGACAAGTGGATCGCCAACAAGGGCACCACGACCATGACCTGCTTGAACCGGCAGGATCTGCCCTGGCACTATGCGCTGGCCGACGCCTTCACGGTGTGCGATTCCTATTTCTGCTCGGTGATGGGCCCGACCGATCCGAATCGCTACTACTTGTGGACCGGTTGGGACGGCAACGACGGCAAGGGCGGCGGCCCGGTCATCACCAATGCGGAAGCCGGCTACGACTGGACCACGTTTCCGGAGCGGCTGGAGAAGGCCGGCATCTCCTGGAAGGTCTACCAGGACATCGGTCTCGGCCTGACGGCGGAAGGCTCCTGGGGCTGGACCCAGAATCCGTGGATCGGCAATTACGGCGACAACTCGCTGCTGTATTTCCATCAGTACCAGAATTCGCAAGCAGGCAGCCCGCTGTACGAGAAGGCGCTGCGTGGCAGCAACATCGCCAATGGCGGCACGTTCGAGAACCTGTTCGACGGGCTGCGCAACGACGTCCGCAACGGCACGCTGCCGCAGGTGTCGTGGATCGCAGCTCCGGAGGCGTTCAGCGAGCATCCGAACTGGCTGCCCGGGCCGGGCGCCTGGTACATCTCCAAGGTGCTCGACATCCTGACGTCGAACCCGGAGCTGTGGAGCAAGACCGCGCTGATCATCAACTACGACGAGGGCGGCGGATTCTTCGACCACGTCGTCGGCCCGTATCCGGCGATGTCGCAGGCCTGGGGCCAGTCGACCGTCGATGTGAGCACGGACCTCTTCGCTGGCGACGGAAGCCACGTTGCCGGCCCCTACGGACTAGGCGTCCGCGTGCCGATGCTGGTGGTGTCGCCGTGGTCGCGCGGCGGCTTCGTGTGCTCGGAAGTGTTCGACCATACTTCTGTGATCCGCTTCATCGAGCGCCGCTTCCATCACAAGGCGCCCGATCTGTTCGAGAGCAACATCCCGGCGTGGCGGCGCGCGGTGTGCGGCGATCTCACCTCGGCGTTCAACTTCACTTCGCCCAACGAAGGCATGGCGCCGCTGCCGAGCACGGCCGGCTACAAGCCGCCGGCCGCCGACATCACCTCCGGTGCCCGCTTCGACGACTATCATCCGGTGCCGCCGGCCAAGCAGGCGTTGCCGCAGCAGGAGCCGGGCATTCGCCCGGCGCGCCCGCTGCCCTACGATCTCAGGGTCGATGGCGACGCCGATGCTGCGCACAAGACGTTCGCGATCCGCTTCGCCAATCCGGGGCAGGCGGGCGCCTGCTTCCACGTCCGCTCCGGCAACACCGCGACCGGCCCGTGGAGCTACACCGTCGAAGCCGGGAAATCGCTGCACGGCGTGTGGGACCTCGCGGCCAGCGCCGGCCAGTACGATCTGTCGGTGTACGGCCCGAACGGCTTCTTCCGCCACTTCAAGGGCGGCGTCGCCACCACCGCCGCGCTGGTCGACGTCGATACGGTCCATCTCTGTGATTGGGATGATGACGACGATTCGCGCAGCCTTGCGATCGCGCTCACCAACAAGGGGGCGAGCTGTGTCGTGACACTGGCCGACAACTATACGGGACGCAGCCAGCGGCACCGCCTGCAGCGTGGCCAGCGGCTGGAGACGCGGGTTCGCCTGCAGCAGACCCATGGCTGGTACGACCTGACGGTCACGACGGACAGCGATGCCAACTTCAACTGGCAGCTCGCGGGTCACGTCGAGAACGGCCGGCCCAGCATCAGCGACCCGGCGATGGGCAGGATCGCCGCGACCTGATCGCGAACGATATCGGGATGCGCCCGGAGCGATTTGGGCGCATCCTCAAGATGACGAGGTGACGAGACCTTCGGGGGCTGCGTCGTCGGCATTGGGATCGCCGGGCGCCGTCGCCCAGGCAAGTTCGACCAGGGTGACGATGCGGCGGCCGGCGCCGTCGAGCTGGCACACGATGAGGCCCTGGTCCTCGATATAGGTCAGCAGGCGCTGCGCCCGGCGCAGCGAATGCGAGCCATAGGCGCGGGCGATCGCCGCATCGCTCGGGCAGGGGCGGCCGTCCTTGGCGGCGCGGGCGATCATCATGAACACGCCCTGCATGTCCTCAGGCAGCAGCGAGGCGCGCAGCGTGACGTCCTGCCAGCCGGCATCGTCGGCCGTCTCGTCGCCGCCGAGCCCGGCGCGGGCGCGGGTCAGCATGCGGCGGAACTCGTTGAGGTCGGGCACGGCCGTGCCCAGCCCCTCGATGCGGCAGCGGACGACGAATTCCTGGTAGAGCACGCCGACGGCGCGGAAGCCGGCGTCGGGCTCGGCCAAGACCGCGCGCAGCACGCGCTCGACGCGGGCTTTGCGTTCGGCGAGCTCCTCCTCGCTGACGGCGGGTGCTGGCGGTTCGGGGCGCAGCTCGAGCGCGGCGGACTTCGCCGCCATGAGCTGGTCGAGCAACTCCGGTTGCGGCTTGCGCTGCGGCCGCGCGTTGGTCTCGGGCGGCGGTGCGGCGAGAATCACCGCGCGGGCGTCCTCGAGCGAAGCCTCCGGCAGCGGCATCAGCCGCGGCGTTGCATTGCGCGGCTTGGTATCGGTCGGGCCGATGCGCAGGCCGAGTGGACGGCGCGACAGCGCGGGCCCCAAGGCCATGAACTGGCCGCGCTCGAGGTCGCGGAACGCCTCCGCCTGGCGCCGCTCCATGCCGAGCAGGTCGGCGGCGCGGGCCATGTCGATGTCGAGGAAGGTGCGGCCCATCAGGAAGTTCGAGGCCTCGGCCGCGACATTCTTGGCGAGCTTCGCCAGTCGTTGCGTCGCGATCACGCCCGCCAGCCCGCGCTTGCGGCCGCGGCACATCAGGTTGGTCATCGCGCCGAGCGAGGCCTTGCGGGCCTCGTCGGAGACTTCGCCCGCGACGGCCGGTGCGAACAGCTGGGCTTCGTCGACCACGACCAGCATCGGGTACCAGTGGTCGCGGGAGATCTCGAACAGGCCGTTGAGAAAGGCGGCCGCGCGCCGCATCTGATTCTCGGCGTCGAGGCCTTCGAGGTTGAGCACCGTCGAGACGCGATGCATCCGCGCCCGTTCGCCGGCGACCTGCAGCGCGCGCTCGGTGTGGTCCTCGGCCGCGATCACGAGATGGCCGAATCGCTCGGCCAGCGTGACGAAGTCGCCCTCCGGGTCGATGATCGTCTGCTGCACCCAGGGCGCGCTCTGCTCCAGCAGGCGGCGCAGGAGATGCGACTTGCCGGAGCCGGAATTGCCCTGCACCAGGAGCCGGGTCGCCAGGAGTTCCTCGAGGTCCAGGGCCGCAGGCGATCCCGCCGCCGTCTGCCCCATCTCGATTGCAACCGTCATGTGCCCCGACTCAAGCCCGCTTCACGCAGAGGCTGGCGCTTAACAAGCGCGGGCGCGCACGTCGAGCGTTTGCAATGGACTGTCCCAGATTGCGGGATGCGCTGTGGATGGTTCGCAGATGGAACCCGATCGCGGGCTACCCAGTTCCCTGTCGACGCGCCTCTTGCCGTGAGGGCCGGTGCTTGGCGCCCGCGCGCATTTGACGGTACTGTGCGGCGAAAAAGGGGCCAGGAGTGAACGAGCATTCGGATGCCGGTCACGCGACGTTCAAGGCGTTCGCGCGCGGAGCCGACTTCCTGCAGGGTGGCGGGGAGATGGGGGCGCTCATGCGCATCCATGATTGGTCGCGGACGCCGTTGGGGCCGCCCGAGAGCTGGCCTCAGTCCTTGCGCACTTCGATCAGCACCTGCCTGGACTGCGCGTTCCCGATCCTGATCTGGTGGGGCCCGGAGCTCGTCATGCTCTACAATGACGAGTATCGCCTAATCCTCGGCTCGCAGAAGCATCCCGCGGCGCTGGGGGCGCCAGGGCGCGCGGTATGGTCCGAGATCTGGGAGGTCATCGGCCCGATGCTGCGGCACGTCGTTAGGCTTGGCGAAGCGACCCGCTCACGCGACATGCCGCTGTTCATCGACCGCCACGGCTACCTGGAGGAGACCTATTTTTCGTTCTCCTATTCGCCGATTCGCGATGAGACCGGCGGCGTCGGCGGCGTCTTCACCCCCGTCATCGAGACGACGGCCCGGGTCGTAGGCGAGCGCCGTATGCGGACCTTGCGCGATCTCGCCGCGCGCGGCCGTGCCGACAGTCTGGCGCATGCTTGTCGCGAAGCCACCGACGTCCTCGCCGAGAATCCGCATGATGTCCCGTTTGCGCTGATCTACCAACTCAGCGAGGATCAGCGATCGGCACGGTTGTTGAGCGCCGCGGGGGGGCACCCGGACAGTGCAATCGCGCCGGCGCAGATTGCCCTCGACTGTGACGGGCTGTGGCCGATCCGGGCGGCGGCGCGCGCGGTGGCGCCGATTCGCGTCGTGCTGGATCGTGGGAAATTTGCCGGCGTGCCGACCGGCGCATGGCCCGAGCCGCCACAGCTGGCGCTGGTGCTGCCGGTTGCGACGGGCCGGGAGCAGGCGACGGCGATCCTGATCTGTGGCGTCAATCCGCGCCGCGCCCTCGATGCCGAGCACCAGGGCTTCTTCGATCTGATGGCCGCTCAGCTCGGCAGCTCCTTTGCGGAGACGCTGGCCTATGAACAGGAGCGGCGCCGCGCAGAGGCGCTCGCCGAGATCGATCGGGCCAAGACCGCGTTCTTCACCAATGTCAGCCACGAATTCCGTACGCCGCTGACGCTGATGCTCGGTCCGCTCGAAGATGTCCTGCTGCGGTCGCAGGCCTTGCCGCCGGCGGATCGCGACCGGTTGGAGATCGCCGAGCGCAATGCCTTGCGGCTGCTCAAGCTGGTCAACACGCTGCTGGATTTCTCGCGGATCGAGGCCGGCAGGATGCAGGCGGTCTACGCGCCGGTCGACCTCGCGAGCCTGACCGCGGAGATCGCCAGCACCTTCCGCTCGGCGATCGAGGCCGCCGGCCTCAGGCTGATGGTGGATTGCCCGCCGCTGCCGGAGCCGGCCTATGTCGATCCCGAAATGTGGGAGAAGATCGTCCTCAACCTGCTGTCCAACGCGTTCAAATTCACCTTTGCGGGCGACATCGAGGTCCGGCTCGTCACCTGCGATCGTCATTTTGAACTGAGCGTGAAGGACACCGGGACCGGCATCCCGCAGCACGAGCTGCCGCGGCTGTTCGAGCGTTTCCATCGCGTCGCCGGCGCGTTCGGCCGCACCCATGAAGGCTCGGGAATCGGGCTCGCGCTGGTGCATGAGCTCGCCAAGCTGCACGGCGGATCCGTCGCAGCGACCAGCGAAGCCGGGCAGGGCAGCACGTTCGCGGTCAGGATTCCCAGGGGACGAAGTCATCTGCCGTTCGACCAGGTCGACGCGGCGCCAGCGCAGGAACCGATCCTTCGCGGTGCGCGGCCCTTCATCGAGGAGGCGTTGCGCTGGCTGCCGGATCCGCCGCCGCTCGACGCGCATGCCGTTCCGGACATCGACATCACCACCCCGTCAGCCGACAGGGCCGGGCCGCGCCCCCGTATCCTGCTGGCCGACGACAATGCCGATATGCGCGACTATGTCCGCCGCCTGCTCGCCTCGCGCTACGATGTCGAGACCGTCGCCGATGGTGAAGCCGCGCTCGCGGCCATCGCCCGCGACAAGCCCGACCTCGTTCTGTCTGATGTGATGATGCCGCGCATCGACGGCATGCAGTTGCTTGCGCGGCTGCGCGCCGATGAACGGGTCGGCACCATCCCGCTGATCCTGGTGTCGGCCCGGGCCGGAGAAGAGAGCCGCGTCGAAGGCATGGAGGCCGGTGCGGATGACTATCTCATCAAGCCGTTCAGTGCGCGTGAACTGCTGGCGCGCGTCGAGGCGCATCTCAAGATGGCCCGTCTGCGTGCCGAAGCGACGGAGCGGCTGCGCGCCAGCGAGGAGCGCTATCGCGCTTTCGTAACCGCGAGTTCCGACGTCATCTATCGCATGAGCCCCGACTGGCGGGAGATGCGCCAGTTGCAGGGCAAGGACTTCATCGCCGATACAATGAACCCGAGCCAAGGCTGGCTCGCGAAATACATTCATCCGGACGATCAGGCGCAGGTGACTGCGGCGATCAGCAGGGCGGTCGCGACGAAGGGCATGTTTGAGCTGGAGCACCGTATCATCCGGATCGATGGCAACCTCGGTTGGATCCATTCGCGCGCCATCCCCATTCTCGGGCGTGACGGCGAGATCATCGAGTGGTTCGGGACGGCGCGCGACATCTCCGAGCAGAACAAGGCCGAACGGGAGTTGCGCAAGAGCGAGGAGCGCCTGCGCAGCGCGGTCGAGGTCGGTCGGCTCGGCCTGTGGGACTGGAACGTCGCGACCGGCGAGGTCTACTGGTCGGACGAGCACTTCCGCATGGAAGGCTATGGCGTTGGCGAACTGACTCCGAGCTACGAGGCCTGGGCGGCGCGCATCCATCCCGACGATCGTCCCGCAGCCGAAGCCGCGCTTCACCGCGCGATGGAGGCGCACCAAGAGTATGTCAGCGAGTTTCGCGTGGTGCATCCGGGGGGCGCAATTCGCTACCTCTACGGCCGTGGGCGCTTCTTCTATGACGACGCGGGACGACCGATCCGCATGACCGGCGCCATGGTCGACGTGACCGAGCGGCGTGAATGGGAGGAGCGGCAGAAGGTGCTGGTGGCCGAACTGCAGCATCGCACCCGCAACCTGCTGGGCGTGGTCAGCTCGATGGCCGACAAGACGGCGCGCGCCAGCACCGATCTCGGCGATTTTCGAGCTCGCTTCCGTGATCGGCTGGATACGCTGTCACGCGCCCAGGGCCTGCTGTCCCGCCTCAAGGAGCATGATCGCGTCACCTTCGACGATCTGATCCGTAGCGAGCTGTGGGCTGTCGCCGGCGGTTCGGAGCGCATCGGGCTGTCGGGGCCGTCCGGCGTAAGGCTGCGGTCGTCGACCGTTCAGACCCTTGCCATGGCGCTGCACGAGCTCGCCACCAACGCGGTCAAGTATGGCGCGCTGGCGCAGCCGTCGGGCCGGCTCTGCGTGGTCTGGTCGCTCGAGCGCGAAGGCGCGGAGGGACAGCCCTGGCTGCATATCGAGTGGCGCGAAAGCGGCGTCGACATGCCGCCGCCAGACACGATGCCCAGCGGCACGGGGCAGGGGCGCGAGCTGATCGAACAGGCCTTGCCCTATCAGCTCAGCGCGAGGACCTCGTACGCCTTCGAATCCGACGGTGTCCGTTGCACGATATCGATTCCCGTTTCGCTCACCACACTGGAGCTCGAGGATCATGCCTGAACGCTCGCTTCGCGACCGTCATATCCTCATCGTCGAGGACGAGTACATGCTTGCCGATGAGCTGCGCTGCGCCTTCGGCGACGCCGGCGGCACGATCCTGGGCCCGGTCGGAACCGTCCCCGACGCGCTCGCCTTGATCAAACGCGAGGGGCGGATCGAAGGCGCCGTTCTCGACGTGAATCTGCGCGGCGACATGGCGTTTCCGGTTGCCGATCTGCTGGTCGAACGCGGCGTGCCCTTCGTCTTCACCACCGGCTATGACGAATCGGTCATCCCGGATCGCTTCTCGAAGATCCTCCGCTGCGAGAAGCCGATTGCCGTCGATGGGATCATGCGCGCGCTCGGACGCCTGATCAAGAAGACGGCGCCGCAATGACGCGCCGGTCGGATGGAGCTGGGCGCCTCACACCTCGCGCCGGCTGAGGAAGGCGAGCCGCTCGAACAGGTGGACGTCCTGCTCGTTCTTGAGCAGCGCACCGTGCAGCGGCGGGATCAGCTTGCGCGGGTCGCGCTCGCGCAGCTGCTCAGGACCGATGTCCTCGTTGAGCAGCAGCTTGAGCCAGTCGAGCAGCTCGGAGGTCGACGGCTTCTTCTTCAGGCCGGGCACGTCGCGGACCTCGAAGAAGATGCGCAGGGCCTCCTCGACCAGTCGCTTCTTGATGTTCGGGAAGTGCACGTCGACGATGCGGCCCATCGTATCCGGATCGGGGAACTTGATGTAGTGGAAGAAGCAGCGGCGCAGGAACGCATCCGGCAACTCCTTCTCGTTGTTGGACGTGATGATGACGATCGGGCGCAGCTTCGCCTTGATGGTCTCGTTGGTCTCGTAGACGTGGAATTCCATCCGGTCGAGCTCGAGCAGCAGGTCGTTCGGAAACTCGATGTCGGCCTTGTCGATCTCGTCGATCAAGAGCACCGGTCGCTGCTCGGCCGTGAAGGCCTCCCACAGCTTGCCGCGCTTGATGTAGTTCTTGATGTCGGACACCCTGGAGTCGCCGAGCTGGCTGTCGCGTAGCCGCGAGACGGCGTCGTATTCGTAAAGGCCCTGCTGCGCCTTGGTGGTCGACTTGATGTGCCAGGTGAGCAGCGGCGCGTTGACGGCCTTGGCGACTTCCTCAGCCAGCACGGTCTTGCCCGTCCCCGGCTCGCCCTTCACCAGCAGCGGGCGCTCGAGCACGATCGCCGCATTGACGGCCACTTTGAGGTCGTCGGTGGCGACGTAGTCCTGGGTGCCGGTAAATTTCATTGCGTCTCGCTCATCGTTCGAACTTGTGTTGAGTGGCTACACAGCGGCAACGCGGCTGCGGCCTTAAGATGATGGCTGCCATCGGAAGCAGAAATAATCAAGCGCGCCTGATCAATGAGAGGATCACGAGCACGATGACGGCGCCGATCGTGGCGTCCAGGATCGCCCCCAGCGTGCCGCTGGCAAGCGCAATGTGCAGCGCCGGCAGCACGTAGCTTGCGACCAGCGCGCCGATGATGCCGATGACCATGTTGCCGATCAGGCCGAAACCTGCGCCGCGCACGATCAGCCCCGCCAGCCAGCCCGCGACGGCGCCGATGATCAGTGCTGCAATAATACCCATCAAAGCCCCCATTCCACCTGTTGTTCCAGGGATTGTAGAGCAAAATGCCGGCGGGTCCAGCGTGGGGCGTGGAGCGGCCCTTGACGCGCCCTCCCAGCCGCGCGATCTAATGGGCATGTTCCTGCAATTCTTCACAGCACTGCGCGACGCGCAGGTCCCGGTCTCCTTGCGTGAATATCTCACGCTGATAGAGGCCGTCGACGCCGACCTCGCCGAGCATTCGGTCGAGAACTTCTACTATCTCTCGCGCACCGCGCTGGTGAAGGACGAGCGCAATCTCGACAAGTTCGATCGCGTATTCGGCACCGTGTTCAAGGGGCTGGAGAACCTGCTCGACGCGATGGAGAAGGCCGAGATTCCCGAGGAATGGCTGAGGAAGCTGGCCGAGAAATACCTCACCGAGGAGGAGAAGAAAGAGATCGAGGCCATGGGCTGGGACAAGCTCATGGAGACCTTGAAGAAGCGCCTGGAGGAGCAGAAGGGCCGCCATCAGGGCGGCAACAAGTGGATCGGCACCGCCGGCACCTCGCCGTTCGGCGCCTATGGCTACAACCCCGAAGGCGTCCGCATCGGCCAGGAGAAGAACCGCAACAACCGCGCCGTGAAGGTGTGGGACCGGCGCGAGTTCAAGGATCTCGACGGCAATGTCGAGCTCGGCATCCGCAACATCAAGGTGGCGCTGCGCCGGCTGCGCAAGTTCGCCCGCACCGGTGCGCCCGACGAGCTCGATCTGGACACCACGATCCGCGAAACCGCCAACCACGGCTATCTCGACGTGCACATGCGTCCCGAGCGGCGCAACGCGGTGAAGGTGCTGGTGTTCTTCGACATCGGCGGCTCGATGGATTCCCACGTCGCGCAGGTCGAGGAGCTGTTCTCGGCCGCCAAGAGCGAATTCAAGCACATGGAATATTTCTACTTCCACAACTGCCTCTACGAGGGCGTGTGGAAGCAGAACAAGCGGCGTTTCACCGACCGCACGCCGACCTGGGACGTGCTGCACAAGTACCCGCACGACTACAAGGTCGTATTCGTCGGCGACGCCTCGATGTCGCCTTATGAGATCATGGTGCCCGGCGGTTCGGTCGAGCATGTCAACGAAGAGCCGGGGTCGGTGTGGCTCGACCGCGTCATCCGCACCTATCCACACGCGGTGTGGCTCAATCCGGTGGCGCAGAAGCACTGGGACTATTCTGAGTCCACCACCATCATTCGCCGCATCTTCTCCGAGCGCATGTATCCGATCACGATTGAGGGATTGGAAGCGGCGATGAAGGAGCTGGTCCGGTAGGCAGTCCCGTCATTCCGGGCGGTTCGGTCCTGACCGACCACCCCGAATGACGAGGTCGAAACGGCGCCGCGCGACGGCTGGACACGACGAAGGAAGAAGGCATGCCCCAGACCATCACGCGCGGCATCAAGGCGCTGCTCGATGAAGCCAACGCCGAGATCGAGACGCTCTCGGCGGCTGAGGCGATCGCGGCGGCGAAGCGCGACGATGTCGTGATCGTCGATATCAGGGATCCCCGGGAGATCGAGCGCGAGGGCAGGATTCCCGGCGCGTTCTCGTGCACCCGCGGCATGCTGGAGTTCTGGATCGACCCGCAGAGCCCCTACGCCAAGCCGATCTTTCAGCAGGACAAGACGTTCATCTTTCATTGCGCCGGCGGCCTGCGCTCGGCGCTCGCGGCCAAGACCGCACAGGACATGGGTCTGACGCCGGTCGCCCATATCGGCGGCGGCTTCGCGGCGTGGCGCGACGCCGGCGGGCCGGTCGAGGCCTGGGCGCCGAAGAAGAAGGATTGATCGCTGCCCATCCCGCGCGGACTTGACCCGCGTGTCCATCGCTTCGACAAGGTGGATCGCCGGATCTCAAGTCCGGCGATGACGATTGAATGTGAAGTCCGGAGCTCTTGCGCATGACCATCCACGACGACCCTCTCGTCTCCACCGACTGGCTCGCTGCGCATCTGGGCGATCCCAAGGTGAAGGTGCTCGACGCGACCTTCAAGATGCCGGGTGTGCTGCCGCTGCCGAAGGACGATTATCTGAAGGCGCACATCCCCGGCGCCGTGTTCTTCGACGTCGACGAGGTCTCCGACCATTCCAATCCGCTGCCGCACATGTATCCGAGCGCCGAGCAGTTCGGCCGCGACGCGGGCCGGCTCGGCGTCAGCAATGGCGATACGGTCGTGGTCTATGATTCCGGCGGCTGGGTCGCCGCGCCGCGCGCTTGGTGGATGTTCCTGTCATTCGGCCACACGGATGTGCGCGTGCTCGACGGCGGGCTGAAGAAGTGGATGGCGGAGGGGCGCCCGGTCGAGAGCGGACAGGTCACGCCGGCGCTCGGCACGTTCAGCGCGAAGTTCGATGCCGCGCGCGTGCGCCGGATCGAGCAGATGGTTGCCAATCTCGCCGGCAATGCCGAGCAGGTGATCGATGCACGGCAGGCGCCGCGCTTCGCGGGCGAGGTCGCCGAGCCGCGGTCCGGCCTCCGATCCGGCCATATCCCCGGCAGCCGAAATTTGCCTTATGCGGAGCTGTTTGACGCGGCGACCGGCGTGATGAAGCCGCTCGACCGGTTGCGCGAGGCATTCGGCGCTGCCGGCGTCGATCTCGCCAAGCCGATCGTCACCTCCTGCGGCTCAGGGGTGTCGGCGGCCGTGCTGACGCTGGCGCTCTATCGTCTCGGCATCCGCGACACCGCGCTCTACGACGGCTCGTGGTCGGAGTGGGGCATCGAGAACGGTCCGCCGGTTGCGACGGGGCCGGCCTGATCGGCTGGCTCCGCCTATCGCGTGCGCGGCCCGGCAGCCTGCTGGCCGACCGCCTGCGGTTGACCAAACGGCTGCTGTCCGAATGGATCGGGGAAGGCAGTCTGTTGCTGCTGGGCGGCAGCGGCTTGCCGAGCCGACCGGAGCCGCTGGGCGATGCGCCGCTGCTTGGCGCGGCGCGCAGCGATCTGCTTCTCCCGGGCCTGGCGCTTCTTGAGGATGCTCCGGCGCAACTGAACGCTCGCGACCTTCACCGAGGCACGATGCTCGCTGGCGGCGGGCCGCTCCTGATGAGCCGGCTGTTCGGCCAGCGCGGCGAGCTTCGCCGCGATCGGATCGAGCACCGCCGGAACGGGCGCGAGCGCGGTTGAAGCGGCGGCTGCGGTCGTCATCATCGGATCGGCGCTGGCGATGACCTGAGGAACTGGCGGCGGTGGTGCGACCACGGCGGCCGCCGTTTCGCTCGACGCCCGCGGCGGGGCCGGCGCTGCAGTCTCGGGCGAGCTGTCCATGCTCGGCCTGTCGGACGCTTTTTCGACCGGAGCGACGATCGAAGCGGTCGTGTCCGGAATGGGGCGCTCCGGCTTGGTGCTCTCGATCCGGTCGTTCGTCGCGGACGCGGTCGCGACAATGGCGGAGGTGCGGGACGTGTCGACCGTTTCCGCGGGCAGCGAGGGCGTCGGCACGTCGGTGGCCACCGCAACGGGTGTCACTTCGGGCGCTTCTGTGAGCGGCGCCGCCGTCGACGGCGCGCTCGGCTGTTCGGACGTTGCCGGGGCAGCATCGGCCACGACCGGCGGCGGCGTCACCGGCGGTGTCGGAATCGAATCCACCCGCAGCACTGCGAGCACCGGCGTGGGCTCGGCCGGCGGTAGGAACGTCGTGAAGCCCGACGCCTGAGTCGTGCGCCAGGACGCGTTGCTGGCGAACTGCTCGTGGGCGGCGCGCAACAGGGCCGCGGCGCCCATGCCGAAGATGGTGAGAGAGATGGAACAGACGATCGCGGCGACCAGAAAACGAAAGCCGGGAAGCATTGACGGTAACTCTCGCCACGGCAGCGGGGACTGCCGAGACATTCGAGCCAGTAGGGAACGCGGTGATCACAGGGAATAGCCGCGTTCGCGACGAGGCCGGCTTCTGCCGTGCATCGCGAATCAGGCTCAGGTCAGAATACCGGAAGTGTTCCCGCCCGCTCGGCAAATCACGGCATCGATAGGGCCTGCGGGGGCTACGCCGCACTTTTTCGGCGGCGTGAGACTTCCGTGCAACGACGGAGACATGATCACAAATTGCCGAAGTCGGGCCGCTCTGGCCGGAATTGTCTTGAATGCGCCGCTATCTTCGGCCATCTGGCACAGCAAAGGTCCCAATCGGCGGCTTGGGGATACTGCAAGGGCGATGATGATCAGACAAATCCTGACGGTTTGCGCGGTCGCGGCAGCGGGCGTGACGGCAACTTCATTTGCCGAGGCACAGCAGGTCTATCAGACCGCGCCTGGAGCGTATTCACCGGCGCCGACGCCTTACCCGGCCGACGCGCGCGGGCAGGGGCAGGATTTTGACGCGCTCGACGATGAGGATGCGCCCGGCAATTCCGCGGCGTTGCCGCCGCCCGGCCCGGTGATCTCGCCGGACGATCCGCGCTACGGTCGTCCAGCCAATGCGCCGGTTTATGGTGCTGCGGCTCCGACCGGTCCCATCCTTTCTCCCGACGATCCCCGATACGGACGTCCGGCCGGTGCGACGGTCTATGGGGCCGCTCCGACCGGCCCGGTGATGTCCCCGGATGATCCGCGGTATGGCCGCCCGGCTGGTCCGCCCCCGGTGATCTATGGTGATCGTCCCGCCTCCAGCCAACAGGCCTATGGTGGCGCCTATGGCAACAGCGCGCCTGGTGGCGACGCAGGCGCGCCGCGGCCGCCCGGCGCCGTCGTGGGCGCGGCGCAGGCCCCGTCCGCCGGGGATCGTCCGATGACGGTAGCAGCTCTGCCGCCTGAGGAACAACCCGATGCGGCGCCGGCGCCGCTGCCGGCGAACCTGCGCCGCCAGGAGGTCGACTTCGTCACCAAGGAGCCGCCGGGAACGATCGTCGTCGATACGCCCAACACCTACCTCTATCTGGTGCTCGGCAACGGCCGGGCGATGCGCTACGGCGTCCGCGTCGGCCGCGAAGGCTTCACCTGGACCGGCGTGCAGAAGATCACCAAGAAGACCGAGTGGCCGGACTGGTATCCGCCGAGCGAGATGATCGAACGGCAGCCCTATCTGCCGCGCTTCATGGCCGGCGGGCCGGGCAATCCGCTCGGTGCCCGCGCGATGTATCTCGGCTCGACCGTGTACCGCATCCACGGCACCAATCAGCCGTCGACGATCGGCAAGTTCGTGTCCTCCGGCTGCATCGGCATGCTGAACGACGACGTCGCCGACCTGTTCGACCGGGTCAAGGTCGGCACCCGCGTGGTCGTGATGCCGGGCGGAGCGCCTCCGGGTTCCAGCAAGAACATGGCTGCTGCCGCGGCCTCACCGGCTCCGGCGCCCGTCCAGGCCCAGGCGACTGTGCCGGCGGCTGGCCAGCCCGCCAACATGCAGCCGCTGCCGCCGCCGGTGACGATCCGCTGAGGCGGGCGTGCGCGCGCTGATTACGTTGAAAACACCCTCCTCGCGGAGGGTGTTTTGCTGCGAGCGCCGCGCTCGCCTGCGTCAAGCCAGCCGGCGCGGCGGCTCGGCTCCTGCGAGCCAGGTGGCGATGCAATCGACCATCTGGCCGTAATGGGCGCGAAAACTCTCCTCGGTGACGTAGCCGAGATGCGGCGTGAGCACGACATTGCCGAGCCGGCGCAGCGGATGGGCGACGGGCAGCGGTTCCACCGAGAACACGTCAAGGCCGGCGCCGGCGATGCGCTTGTCGCGCAGCGCCTGCAGCAGTGCGGCCTCGTCGACGATCGGCGCGCGCGAGGTGTTGACGAGATAGGCGGTGGCCTTCATGCGCGCGATGTCGGCCGCGCCCACCAGCCCGCGTGAGCGGTCGCTGAGCACGACGTGGACGGTGATGACGTCGGCGGCGGTGAACAGCTCCTCCTTGGTCGCGTAGCCTACTCCCGCCGCCTTGCAGCGTTCGGGGGTCAGGTTGGGGCTCCAGGCGATCACGTTCATGCCGAACGCCTTGCCGAGCTCTGCGACCTTGGTGCCGAGCTTGCCCAGCCCGATCACGCCCAGCGTCTTGCCCTCGATCTCCACGCCGCCCAGCGTTTGCCAGGGCTCCCCGGCATGCATGCGAGCATTCTCCTGGCCGATCCTGCGGGTCAGCTCCAGGATTAGGCCCATGGTCAGCGGTGCGGTGGGGTCACGGCCATATTGCGTGCCGCAGACCATGATGCCGCGCGCCTTGGCGGCCTCCAGGTCGATGGCGGCGTTGCGCATGCCGGAGGTGATCAGGAGCTTCAGCTTCGGCAGCCGCTCGATCAGGGAGCGCGGCAATGGCGTCCGCTCGCGCATCGCACAGATGATGTCGGCATCGGTGAGCGCGCTGGCGGCCGCTTCCTCGTTGCCGAACGGCTGTGTGAAAGCCGTCACATCCACTCTGTCGGCCAGCCGCGGCCAGTCGGCCAATGAGAGGGCCGTATCGTAATAGTCGTCGAGGATCGCACAGCGCAGCCGTGTCATCGGCAGGGTCCATTCATCGGGGGACGGCGGCAATGGTGAATGCCGTCAGGAATGGCGCCATGCTTGCGCGCAACGCGCTGGTTGCGCAAGGCATCGTCACGCTCTCACGCGGAACCAGGAGACATCAGTCGAGGCGGGTCTTCAGCCTGAACGCGGCGTCATGGCCGTACTTGGCGCGCCAGGCGGGGCCGGGGCCGCGCATATAGTGCAATTCTGGCCGGTACGGGTTGAAGGCGCGCGCGACGAATTCGCGCCAGAAGCCGCGGATGTCGTCCGCGATCCCGGATCGGTCTTTGCGGTGTGCCGCCGGAGCGGGCAGGGAGGCTGAGGTGAAGGCTGCCATGACGGGCTCTCGCTGTTGTCGGTCGCGGCTTTTGCCGCTTGGGCGCGCGGGGTCTTGCGGGCCGAGACCGAGTGTCCCGCCGAATTAATTAAAAGATGGTTGCAATTGTCGTGATCCGCCACACACAAGGTGATGGACCCGTATTCGTCCGTGGGCGGCAGGCCGGGCCGGCGCAGGAACGACCGTGATTCTCCCGGCATTTGTTCCCGCCGAGACCGGCTCGCCGGTTGCCCTTTGGGGACCGCGCGGTTACATCAGCGGCAACCATTTTCCGAAAATTCCGGCAGGCTTCAAGGGACACGCGATGGCGCGCCAGTTCGTCTATTTCATGCAGGGTCTGTCCAAGACCTACCCGACCCGCAAGGTGCTCGATAACATTCACCTGTCGTTCTATCCGGACGCCAAGATCGGCGTGCTCGGTGTCAACGGCTCGGGCAAGTCGACCCTGCTCAAGATCATGGCCGGTATCGACAAGGACTATACCGGCGAGGCCTGGGTGGCCGAGGGTGCCCGCGTCGGCTATCTCGAGCAGGAGCCGCAGCTCGATCCGAAGCTCACAGTGCGCGAGAACGTCATGCTCGGCGTCGGCAAGCAGAAGGCGATCCTCGATCGCTACAACGAGCTGGCGATGAACTACTCGGAAGAGACCGCCGACGAGATGACCAAGCTGCAGGACGAGATCGAGGCGCAGGGCCTTTGGGATCTCGACAGCAAGGTCGACCAGGCGATGGATGCGCTGCGCTGTCCGCCCGACGATGCCGACGTCACCAAGCTGTCCGGTGGTGAGCGCCGCCGCGTCGCGTTGTGCAAGCTGCTGCTCGACCAGCCCGAGCTGTTGCTGCTGGACGAGCCGACCAACCATCTCGACGCCGAATCGGTGTCCTGGCTCGAAGGTCACCTGCGCAATTATCCGGGCGCGATCCTGATCGTGACCCACGATCGCTACTTCCTCGACAACGTCACCAGCTGGATCCTGGAGCTCGATCGCGGCAAGGGCATCCCCTACGAGGGCAATTATTCCTCCTGGCTGCAGCAGAAGCAGAAGCGGCTGGAGCAGGAGGGCCGCGAGGATGCCGCGCATCAGCGCACTTTGGCGCGCGAGCAGGAGTGGATCGCGGCCTCGCCGAAGGCCCGCCAGGCCAAGTCCAAGGCGCGCTACCAGCGCTATGAGGAGCTGCTCAAGAAGGCCAGCGAGAAGCAGACCCAGACCGCCCAGATCATCATTCCGGTCGCCGAGCGGCTCGGCCAGAACGTCGTCGATTTCGACGGATTGTCCAAGAGCTTCGGCGACCGCCTGCTGATCGACAATCTCACCTTCAAGTTGCCGCCGGGCGGCATCGTCGGCGTGATCGGTCCGAACGGCGCCGGCAAGACCACACTGTTCCGCATGATCACCGGGCAGGAGAAGCCGGACGCTGGCACCATCACCATCGGTGAGACCGTGCATCTCGGCTATGTCGACCAGTCGCGCGACGCGCTCGATGGCAACAAGACCGTGTGGGAGGAGATCTCCGGCGGCAACGAGCTGATCCTGCTCGGCAAGAAGGAAGTGAACTCGCGCGGCTATTGCTCGGCGTTCAACTTCAAGGGCGCCGACCAGCAGAAGAAGGTCGGGGCACTGTCCGGCGGCGAGCGTAATCGCGTTCATCTCGCCAAGATGCTGAAGTCGGGCGCCAACGTGCTGCTGCTCGACGAGCCGACCAACGACCTCGACGTCGACACCCTGCGTGCGCTCGAAGAGGCGCTGGAGGATTTCGCCGGCTGCGCCGTCATCATCAGCCACGATCGCTGGTTCCTCGACCGCATCGCGACCCACATGCTGGCCTTCGAGGGCGACAGCCATGTCGAATGGTTCGAAGGAAACTTCCAGGACTACGAGAAGGACAAGATGCGCCGGCTCGGCCAGGACAGCGTGATTCCGCACCGGGTCAAGTACAAGAAGCTGACGCGCTGATCTCGCGAGGCGCGACGCGGTCTTTGTTCCGAGACAAAGCGTCGCGCCCCGGCTGCGGCCAGTTGTCGCTTTTCCGCGTGCTGCGATTGCGTAGATACATGATCCGCAATCCCTCCCAGCCGTGAGATTTTTCACATGTCTTCCTCCGACGCGACCCTGTCCTCCAAGGGCGGAGCGCTGCGCCCCATTCCCATGCTGATCTTCGGCTCGCGCTGGCTGCAGCTGCCGCTCTATGTCGGGCTGATCATCGCGCAGGGCGTCTATGTCGTGCTGTTCCTGAAGGAGCTCTGGCACCTGTTCGCCCACGCCTTCGATTTCTCCGAGCAGCAGATCATGCTCGCCGTGCTCGGACTGATCGACGTGGTCATGATCTCGAACCTGCTCGTGATGGTGATCGTCGGCGGCTACGAAACGTTCGTGTCACGGCTCAATCTGCAGGGCCATCCCGACGAGCCGGAATGGCTCAGCCACGTCAATGCCAGCGTGCTGAAGATCAAGCTGGCGATGGCCATCATCGGCATCTCGTCGATCCACCTGCTGCGCACCTTCATCGAGGCCGGCGCACTTTCGTCTGGCAAGTCGAACTACACCGAGACCGGCGTGATGTGGCAGACGATCATCCACACGGTCTTCATCCTCTCCGCGATCGGCATCGCCGTGGTCGACAAATTGTCGAATGCCGCGATCGAAGAGGCGAAGCAGGCGGGGCATTGAGCGGCAGCCTCGGGTTCCGTCGGTTGCCTGCCGACGTTCACAAGTGCCGCGGGCTATGGTAGCCCTGAGGCATGGTTCGGCAGCTGCTACTCCGTTTGCGCAGGCTCGTTCTCGTCGGTCTGGCGCTCTGCATGTTCGGCGATGGCCAAGCGAGCGCGGCTGACGCCGCCTTCACGCAGTTCATCAACTCGCTCTGGCCCGAAGCCAAGGAGCAGGGCGTCTCCCGCGCGACGTTCGAGGCGGAGACGCGCGGGTTGGAGCCTGACTACAAGCTTCCCGATCTGCTGCTGCCCGGCCGGCCCGCGACGGGGGCGCCGGCGCAGGCCGAGTTCGTGCAGGTGCCAGCCGACTACATCAAGGAAGCGTCGATCGCGCGGCTGGCCGCGCACGGCGAGAAGCTGATCCAGCAATATCGTCCGGCGCTCGCCGAGATCGAGCGCCGCTTCGGCGTGCCGGGGCCGGTCGTGCTTGCGATCTGGGGCCGGGAGACCGATTTCGGCCGCTATGCGCTGCCCTACGATGCGCTGCGCGTGCTGGCGACGCAGGCCTATGTCGGCCGCCGCAAGGACCAGTACCGCACCGAGTTCATCATGGCGCTGAAGATGCTGAGCGACGGCGTGGTGTCGCGCCGCGATCTCAGGGCGTCATGGGGCGGGGCGGTCGGGCTCACCCAGTTCCTGCCGTCGGAGTACTACAAGCACGGTGTCGATCTCGATGGCGACGGCAAGGTCGATCTCTGGCATTCGGTGCCGGACGCGCTCGGCTCGGCGGCGCTGCAGCTTGCCAACAAGGGGTGGCAGCGCGGCCTGCGCTGGGCCTACGAGGTCAAGCCGCCGGCGACTGTCGACTGCGCGATCGGCGTGCCGGAGGTGAAGAAGCCGATCGGCGAATGGCTGCGCGCCGGCTTTGTCCCGGTACGCGGCCAGCGGCTCAGCGCAGCCGAGCAGCAGCAGCCCGCGTCGCTGCTGCAGCCAGAGGGCATCTATGGTCCGGCGTTCCTGACGACGGCGAACTACTTCGTCATCAAGGAATACAATTTTTCCGATCTCTATGTGCTGTTCGTCGGTCACCTCGCGGATCGCATGACGAGCCCGGCTCCGTTCGCGACACCATGGTCGGCGTCAAAGCAGCTTCGGAGCAAGGACGTCGAGGCGATGCAGAAGGGCCTGACGCGGCTCGGCCTCTACGGCGACAAGCTCGACGGCAAGGCCGGCATGCAGACCCGCGCCGCGCTCGGCGCATTTCAGAAAAAGGCCGGCCTGAAGGTCGACTGCTGGCCGAGCGAATCGGTGCTGCAGGCGATCAACGCCGCGCGCTAAGCGGCCGAATTCGGTGCGAAGGCCGGAGCCGGTAGTAAAAAGCCCGGCCGCAAGGCCGGGCTTTTCGCATCGAGATGTATCGTCAGGATCAGTAGCAGACGCGAACCGGGCGGGACACCCAGCCATAGCCGTCCCAATAGCGCTCACGGCGCCACACGCACGGCGGCGGGCCCGGCGGAGGGGCTTCGACGTAGACCGGACCGCCATAGGCCGGACGGCTGGACGCGATCGCGCCGCCGAGCAGGGCGCCGCCGATCAGGCCGGCAGCCACGCCGGCACCCACGTCGCCAGCCTTGGCGGCCGGTGCCGTCACGCTCAGCGAACCGGCGATGGTCGCAACCGCAAGCACTGCGGTCAGGATCTTCTTCATGTTCCGAGATCTCCTGGAAGGCGCCCTCGCAGGCGCCGGGTTGGTGATTCACGCACGATCTGGGCCGTCAGCATCGTGAGAAAACACGACAATCCGTCAACCCTTCGTAAACTCTGTTCGACCTGATGCGACGGAAAAACGGTTTTTTCTGGCCGTGCCGGCCGCCGTTCTCGAAATTCCGGTGCAAGGTCATGGAATTAATGAAGGTGAACGGTCACTCGCAAACCCGGACGCGGCGAATCCGCCAGCCGTAGCCGTCCCAGAAGCGCTGGCGCTGCCAATAGCAGGCGTAGCCAGGATCGGCGACGTAGGCAGGCCCACCGTAATAGGAGTAGCCCGGTTCGTAAGAATATCCGGGCCCATAATAATAGGGATTGCTGCCCGCAGCGATGGCGCCACCGATGAGGGCACCCCCGAGCAGGCCGGCAGCGACACCGGCGGCGACACGACCATTGCGCGCTTCAGCAGGAGCAGGGGCCAGCGCTGCGGTCGACAGCGTTGCGACGGCGGCCAGGGCCGCAAGAGTCTTCTTCATGACCTTAACCTCTCTCACTCCAGGTCGGCGGATCGCGTATCAAGCGATACGGCAGGTTCACACATCCCGCTTGAATGATCAATGAACGGGGGCGTCCCATTGGACGACCCAAGTCCAGGATACGTTCAATGCTGCATTGCACAAAATTCACTGCCGCATTGGAGCCGGCATGACCCCCACGATGGCGATGGTCGTGGCGATCGGATTGACCTCGGCCGTCTGCTACGCGCTGTTGGTTCGTGCCGACCGCAGGCCCAACCGCCGCCGTTCGTCCGCGGACAGCACCAGCGTCGACTCCCACGGGGGGTCCAGCTCCAGTCAGGGGGGCGGTCTCGCAAGTTGGTTTTCCAATACCTCGTCGGACGTCATGGGAAACCCGATCGACGGCGGAGGTGACAGTGGCGACGGTGGTGGAGGGGACGGTGGTGGTGGCGACTGAGTTGCGCCTGCTCGATCGCCGCCCACCATTATTATTCGGCGGTAACTTTGATCTGCGGCAAGCTCGTACAGTTGGAGGCATTCTAGATTGATCGGGAAATTGGAATAGCTTCAAAAGCGCCGTTTTCCCTTTGCGCGGGTAGCTGCGGATGACTATCGATACCTGACCAAGGACGATTGGCCGGTTTCTCATGATTGTTTGTTCCTGCAACGTCATCAGCGATCACGATATCCGCAACGCGGTGAAGTCCGCGGACGAACTGCCGCGGAACCCCAAGCAGGTCTACGGTTGCCTGGGGTGCAGCGCGGAATGCGGCCGCTGTGCGCGCACGATCAAGACGATCATCGACGAGGCGCTTGGTCCCTGTGCCCGCGCCTGCCAAGCCGGCTGTCAGCACGGCCACCACCATGGGACGACACCGGTGAAGGCGATCGATGACGACCTTCAGAGCCGTTTCGCGCTCGCTGCCTGCTGACAGGCATTGCCCTCAGTCGCGTCGTTCTCCGCCCGAAAAATGCACATGAACGGGGGTCGTCTCCGCACTTCGAACCTGTTATTGAGCGCCTGCGGCCTCTAACTTTTTCGGAGCTTATCCATGCAGGGCGACCCCAAGGTCATCGAATATCTCAACAAGGGATTGCGCAGCGAGCTGACTGCCATCAACCAATATTGGCTGCACTATCGTCTGTTGAACAATTGGGGCCTTCTCGACATGGCGAAGGTCTGGCGCAAGGAATCCATCGAGGAGATGGAGCACGCCGACAAGTTCACCGACCGCATTCTCTTCCTCGACGGCTTCCCCAACATGCAGGTGCTCGATCCCCTGCGCATCGGCCAGAACGTCAAGGAGATCATCGAATGCGATCTCGCCGCCGAGATCGGTGCGCGGACGCTGTATCAGGAAGCCGCAACCTATTGTCACGGCGTCAAGGACTACGTGTCGCGCGACCTGTTCGAGCAGCTGATGAAGGACGAGGAGCATCACATCGATTTCCTCGAGACCCAGCTCGACCTCATCAACCGCATCGGTCTCGAACTCTACACACAGAAGCACGTCGGCGGCCTCGAGAGCGAGCACTGACGGCGTCGGCGAGGCGGCAGTCCGCTTCGGAACGGGAGGCGATTCAGGGCTGGTGTTTCAAGCCTTGAATCGACCGCCCCTGACGTCGAACCCGCTCACGCGATGATGCCGAAGGCAGTGACGGGTACGACCCAATAGACGAGTTGCGTTCCCGCAAACGCGCTTCTGAGCCGCTCGAGAAGCCGCTCGAGATCCTCTTCCGCCAACACGATCCGCACGACGACCTCGTCGGCATGTCCTTTCACCCGCTCTGCAGCGCTCCGCAGCCGGACGCGCGCACCGTGTCCGGCTGCTTCCGAGGCGGTGAAGCCCGTCACGAGATCGGTCTGCTCGCTCAGATGGTCGAGCACCTCGCTGTGAAGCGCATCCGGCACGATCAGGGTCAGGCAGACGGCTTGGCTGCTCATGTGGCTTCCTTCGCAGCGGCGCCGTAGCGGCGATACAGGATCGGCAACAGGATCAGCGTCAGCAGCGTGGACGACAGCAGGCCGCCGATCACGACGATCGCGAGCGGACGCTGGACCTCCGATCCTGGCCCCGATGCAAACAGCAGCGGGATCAAACCCAGCGCCGTGATGCTCGCCGTCATCAGCACAGGCCGCAGCCTGCGCTTGGCGCCTTCGACCACGATGCGCTGCTCGGGGACCCCGTGAGCGCGCAACTGGTTGAAATAAGACACCAGCACGACACCATTGAGCACGGCGATTCCGAGCAGTGCGATGAAGCCGACGGAGGCTGGAACGGAGAGGTATTCACCGCTCGAGACCAGCGCGAACACGCCGCCGATCAGCGCAAACGGAATGTTGACGAGGACGAGCAGGGCCTGGCGCACCGAGCCGAACGTGGTGAAGAGCAGCACGAAGATCAAGCCGATCGCGACCGGCACCACGACCGACAGACGCGCGGCCGCACGTTGCTGGTTCTCGAACTGCCCGCCCCATGTCAGCCGATAGCCGGACGGCAGCGGCAGCTCGGCTGCGACCCTTTGCTGAGCCGCCTGGACGAAACCGACCATGTCGCGGCCGCGAACATTGCTGCGAACCACGCTCATGCGGTTGCCGTCCTCACGATCGATCTTCACCGGGCCATCGACCCGCTGGATGCGTGCGACCTGCGAGAGCGCAACATGCTGGCCGGACGCAAGCGTCAGCGGCAGCGCCGCCAGCATCGTCGGCGCCTGCCGGGTGGCCTCGCCGCCGCGGACCAGGATCGGCGTCCGGCGTCCCTCCTCGAGCGCGGTGCCGATCGTTCGGCCTTCGATCTGCGTGCGCAGGGAGGCCGAGATCGAGTCCACCGTGAGCCCGAGCCGGCCCGCCTCCATCCGGTTGACGACGATCGTGTAGTACTGCGCGCCTTCGTTGAGGGTCGTGTAGACGTCCTGGGCTCCATCGATATCGGATAGAATCGCCGACAGCTTCGCTGCGATCTCGTTGAGCTTGGTGATGTCCGGGCCGAAGATCTTGACCGCGACATCGCCGCGGACGCCGCTGATCATCTCCTGCACGCGCATGTCGATGGGCTGCGTGAAGCTGAGCGAGACGCCGGGGAAGCCGGTCAGGACCTCGCGAAGCGTCTCGAGCAGGACATCCCGGTCGCTGGTCTGCCGCTGGTCTGCCGGCTTGAGCACCAGGAACGTGTCGGTCTGATTGGGGCCCATCGGATCGAGCCCGAGCTCGTCGGAGCCGGTGCGCGCGATGATGCCGGCGACGTCGGGCACCTTCATCAGGGCCGTCTGCAGCCGGGCATTGATGGCGAGGGACTCGTCGAGATTGACGGATGGCAGCGTCTCCACGCTGACGATGACGTCGCCTTCGTCCATCGTCGGCATGAAGGTCTTGCCCAGCCGGGTGTAGCCATATCCCGCGGCAACGAGGCTGACCAGCGCCGCTATGATCACCTTGCGCTCGTTGCCGAGCGCCCAGTCGAGCGCGGGCGCATAGACGCGCTGCGCTGCGCGGATCAGCAATGGATCGTCATGCGACGCGGATGTGAGCACGAAGGATGTTGCGACCGGAAGCACCGTCAGCGCCAGCAGCAGCGACGCGGCCAGGGCGAAGATGATCGCCAGCGCGACCGGAATGAAGAGTTTGCCCTCCAGCCCCTGCAAGGTCAGCAGCGGAACGAACACGATGATGATGATCAGGACGCCCGAGGCGACCGGCTGCAGAACCTCGCAGACCGAGCGGTAGACGATGTGGATCAGCGGCGTGGTGCTTGCGTGATCGTGCTTTGCGAGATTGCCGACGATGTTCTCGACCACCACGACCAGCGCGTCGATCAGCATGCCGATGGCGATCGCAAGGCCGCCGAGACTCATCAGGTTGGCGGACATGCCGACAGCCCGCATCACGATCAGCGCCATCACGATCGCGAGCGGCAGGCTGAGCGCAATCACCAGCGAGGCGCGCCAATTGCCGAGGAACAGCAGCAGCAGCACGACGACGAGCACCGTGGCTTCGCCCAGCGCCCGCACCACCGTGCCGACGGCGCGGTTGACCAGCCGGCTGCGGTCGTAGAACACGTTGATGGTGACGCTGCTCGGTAGCGACGGCTTCAGCTCATCCAGCCGCGCCCGAACGTCGCGCACCAATTGTCCGGCGTTGGCGCCGCGCAAGCCGAGCACGAGCCCCTCGACGGTCTCGCCCTTGCCGTCTTTCGTGACGGCGCCATAGCGGGTGAGGGCGCCGATCTTGACCCGCGCGACGTCGCTGACCCGGATCGGGATTCCGTCGCGGGTGTCGACGATGATCGCGCGGATGTCGTCGATGCCGCGGATGCTGCCCTCGATGCGGACCAGCGCGCTGTCCTCGCCCTGGTTGACCCGCCCGGCACCGTCGTTGCGGCTGTTGGCCTCGATGGCTTTGCGAAACAGCTCGGACGAGATGCCGCGCGCCGCCAGCGCATCGTTCCGCGGCACGATTTCGAAGGCGCGAACATAGCCGCCGAGCGCGTTGACGTCGGCAACCCCGGGCACGGTGCGCAGGGCCGGGCGGATGACCCAGTCAAGCAAGGTCCGGCGCTCGGCCAGCGACAGATCGGGACTGTCGATCGTGAACATGAACATCTCGCCGAGCGGACTCGTGATCGGCGCAAGGCCGCCGCTCACGCCCTCGGGGAAGTCGCGCGAAATGTTGGAGAGCCGCTCCGAGACCTGATTGCGGGCCCAGTAGATGTCGGTGCCGTCCTCGAAGTCGACGGTGATGTCGGCCAGCGCATATTTCGTCGCCGAGCGCAGGATCTTCTTGTTCGGCAATCCGAGCAGCTCCAGCTCGATCGGGACCGTGATGCGCTGCTCGACCTCTTCCGGCGTCAGACCGGGGGCCTTCATGATGATCTTCACCTGGACCGGCGAGACGTCCGGAAAGGCATCGATCGGCAGGCTCGGCAGGACGACGGCGCCAGCGCCGATCACCAGCAGCGTGCTCAGGATGACGAAGAGCCGCTGCGACAGCGCGAATGCGACAAGCCGCTGCAGCATCTACTGCCCCAGTCGCGAGAGGATGCCGCGCAGCGCCGAGATGCCGCCGACGGCGATCTCGTCCTTGTCCGTGAGGGGGCCGGCGATGACGACGTGATCCTGATCCTCCGCGAGCAGCGTCACGGGGACGAGCCGGAAACCGCCTTCCGTGGCGACGAACACCGAGGTCTGCTCGCCGCGACGGACGAGGCCGCTATAGGGAATCTCCCATGCGCTTTCGCCTGCCGAGATGAAGCCGATGCGAGCGGCCGCCATCTGTCCGGAATGCAGCTCACCGTTGTTTGGAATCTCGGCGCGGACGAGAATGGTCTGCGTGGCGGCATCTGTCGTCTCGGACACCAGGATGACCTGGCCCGGTGTCGCATAGCCTTCGATGTCGACCTTGGCGCCGGTCTTGATGGCGCCGATGTTGGTCGCGGGGATCGCGATCTCGGCCCATAGCGGCGACAGCCGTGCAAGCTTTACCAGGGACGCGGCCTGCTCAAGGCGCTGGCCCGGCGATACCGCGATCTCGACCACGGACGCGGCGCGTGGCGCCGTCACGGTGAGTGTCGCGCTGATCGCCGCCTCATTGCTGAGCCGGGCGATCGCTTCGTCCGACAGCCCGCTGATGTGCAGCATCTGCCGTCGTTCGGCGACGACGATGCTGGCCTGGCGCGCTTCGGCCTGGCTCGACTCCAGCACGCGTTGCGGGATGGCCTTGCCTTCGAACAGGTCGGCGTTGCGCTTCAACTGCTGAGCCGCGAGTCCCTCCTGGGCCAGCGCGTGCAGGTAATCGCGCTGGAGCGAGACGAAGCTCGGACTCTCCAGCGTGAGCAGCGGCTGTCCGACGGTCACGCGATCGCCGCGGGCAACGGCGAGGTTGGTGATCATCCCCGCAACCGGCGCGCTGACGACCCATAGTTGAGGCGTGGGAATGACGATCTGCGCGGGATAAGGCAGCGTCCGGTCCATCCGGCTGGAGATCGGATGCGTCACGCGCACGCCGAGGTTCTGCGCCTGGCTTGGCGTGAGCTTCAGCTCATCATCGGCCAACGCAGCGCAGGGCGCGACGACGAGAGCCAGCGCGAGAGACGCGCGGGCCAGACGGCCTGCGGACCGGAAAAACAATCGCTTGGGCATTTCGATCAGGAATCTTCGCGTTCATGCATGACGCATTCTGCACACTATTTCGGCCAATTTCCGTATTTGTTGAGCTGCGTCAACAGGGTCCGGTCACGAGCCCGCGAGCCGAGCTGAAAATCTCGCTTGAGACCTGTCTTGTCGCCAACGACTCGCAGCAGTCACAGTCAGATGGCGCACATGCGCGTCATACCGCATCCGCGGGAACGAAACAGCTGATGATGATGTCGCCGCGGTGATGGACGTACCACACCACGGCTTCGCCGATCGGGTTGCCGCGGTCGCGGATGATGGCGCGTTCCGGCACCGGCATCCGCCGGCCTTCGATCGGTACCCAATAGGTGCCGTCACGGACGTCATAGGTGGTGCGGTGGCCGTCGGAGACATCGCAGCATGGCACGCCGTTCGGGGCGATCACGCTCTTGAACCACGCGCGGATATCGGACGGGACGTTGTCGAACTGCCCGTTGTCGAAGGCGGCCGCGACGGTCGCGCAGGCGAACGAGCCGATCGTGACAGCGGCCAGCATCGTCCTGCGCATTCGTTCGCTCCCTCTGCCGATCTACATGCCGCGCTGCGGCGCCGTCGCCAGCAATTCGCGCAGCGGCTCGGCGTAGAACTTCGCATTTCCGGTGGTCAGGTGGCCGCGCGTCTCGGCCGAGGTCGGGATGAGGAAGAGCTTGCCGTTGGCGACGCGCTTCATCGCGTCGACCGTGACGCCCGTCTCCGGCGGATTGCGCTCGTCGTCGGCCGAGTTGATCAGCATCACGGTCGCCTTGATCTTGTCGAGATCGACGGACGGATTGTAGTCGTGCGAGGAGTCCCACTGATAGATGAAGTCGTTGGCGTCGGCGGGGATCGGCGTGGCGAGGCGCTCCTCGACCAGCTTGTCGGCCTTGGCGGCGGTCGGTGCCGCGAGCTGGTAGGCGATGGTGCCGCCGGCCGAGGCGGTGGCGTAGGCCGTGACGGCGTATTTCATCATGCGCGGCTGCGCGGTGTAGTTGCCGCCGTTGTAGTCGGGATCGTTGCGGATCGTCTCCAGCATCAGCCGGCGCAGCATCCAGTTGCGGGCCGCCATTTCGGTCGGCTGCGAGGCCATCGGCACCGCGACGTCCATGAAGTCCGGATAGCGCGTGGCCCACACCCAGCTATGCATGCCGCCCATCGAATTGCCGATCACAAGCCGCAGGTGCTTGATGCCGAGCCCCTCGGTCAGCAGGCGGTGCTGCGCGTCGACCATGTCGGCATAGTCATAGGCGGGAAATTTCGTCTTCAGCCCGTCGGAGGGTTTTGACGATTTGCCGTGGCCGATGCTGTCGGGGATGATGATGTAGTACTTGGTTGCGTCGAGCGGCTGGTCCTTTCCGAACAATTCGCCGGCGAAGGTCGGCACCAGCATGCTTCCGCCTGAGCCGCCGGTGCCATGCAGCACCAGCACCGGCTGCCCGGTCGGCTCGCCGACGGTCGTATAGTGCAGCCTCAGCTCCGGCAGCGTCTCGCCGGTGTGGAACTTGAAATCCTTGACGACGAAGTCGCCCTGCTTCGGGGCGGGATAGTCGGCGGCGCGGGCCGGCGCGCAAACAACGACGACGGCGGCAAGAACGGCGGCAAGCGGTCGAAACATGGACTCCCCCTGATCATGCGCGACTCTTCCGGCCGCGTCGGAGGCATGATAGCACGGTCTGCGACCTGGTTCAGTACCGTATTGATGGGACTCATCATGTGCCGCAACATCAAGACGCTGTTCAATTTCGAGCCGCCGGCGACGGAGGCTGAAATTCAGGCCTCGGCCCTGCAATTCGTGCGCAAGCTGTCCGGCTTCAACGCGCCCTCCCAGGCCAACGAGGCCGCCTTCGCCCGCGCGGTCGAGGAGGTGGCCGACGCCGCGCGGCGGCTCCTGACCTCGCTGCAGACCCAGGCGCCGCCGCGCGACCGCGAGATCGAGGCGGCCAAGGCGCGGGAACGCTCGGCGGCCCGGTTCGGCCCGCGCTGAGGCCTATCGTGCCCTGACGGAGGGCGAAGCTCAGAAACCCTCGTCGTCGTGGTCGCCGCGCCCCTGGGCGTGCTTGTCGTGCTTCTTCTTTTTCTTGCCCTTCTTCTTTTTCTTCTTCTTCGGGAGGTCGATGTCGTGCGGATCGTCGTCCTCGAAGGCCTCGTCCAGTGCATCGTCATGCGTGGTGGCGGCGAAGATGTCGCGCACCGCCACCAGCTCGGCCTCACGCTCATGCGCCTCGCGATCGCGGTTGCGCTTGTAGTCGTCATAGGCGGCGAAGATCTGCTCCAGCCAGGGCATCAGCTGATCGATGGTCGGCAGCGTGCCTGGCGCTCCCGGCTCGCCCTGCGGACCTTGCGGTCCGGCAGGTCCCGGCTTGCCTGGCGGACCGGCCTCGCCGCGGGGCCCCTGCGGACCGGGCCTGCCTTGCGGACCCGCCTTGCCGTCGGGACCGGGCTTGCCGCGCTGACCATCCGGTCCGCGCCGCCCGGGCTGCCCTTGCGGGCCACGTGGACCCACCGGGCCCTGCAGGCCGCGTCCGGCCGGATTCCTTGCCACTACCGCAACTCCGCTACACGTCTTTGATTCGCAGCGAAGCCTAACAGAGCCGCGACGACGGCAGCAATTGCAGCAGGGCTGCGAGGCCGATTGATCAACATCAATCGGCGCCGCATCCTGATGAGTTCCACGCGATGGGATATCGCGTGGCCGCCGTCGGATCAGGCCGAATAGGCCGGCACCGCGATGCCGTCGGCCGTGTAGATGCGGATCTTGTTGCGCAAGGTACGCACGGGCATGCCGAGCAGCCTTGCGGCGTGGGTACGATTGCCGTTGCAGCGCGCCAGGGTCTGCACGATCAGCTCGCGCTCGATCTCGGACAAGGGCGTGCCGATCAACAGCGGTAGGACCTCCGCCGCGGAGCGCGACGGTGGCATGGCAAGCGGCACGAGTGACGGACTTGCGGCTTCGGATGACAACTCTTGCGACATAACTCCTCCCGATCAACGCCCGCGCCGCACGAGAGACGACGCGTAAACATCGAGACCAACTAAACATCCAGCCCGTAAATCACCGTGGTCGGACAAGGTTAATGGGGCCTTAACGGCGGCGTCCGGCCGCCTTGCACGCGCCAAATACCCTGAAATCGCCTTGGTTCTGCGCGGGTCTCGACCCATTTCGCCGGCGGCCGGCGGCCGGCGGCACATCACGGCCCGCCCGGTCGGCATGCCCTCCGACAGCCATCGTCAATGTCGGCGGCGGGCCGTTTGCATTGCCAAATTCCTGCGGTGAGAGCGCGTCATTTCGAACACACCGGCGGCGGCGCATGCGCGGTGCCGCGCAAAGGGCTAAATTCGGCCCGATCGATTCGCTTGGTGGGGCACGATCGTCACACACGGCCATCGAATGACCTCAAGCCCAAATTCACTTCGCTGGAGACTTCATCCATGACAATTGCATCCTCGCTTCGCGGTCTGCTGGTGGCACTGACGGCTGCTTGCGGCGCCGTCATTCCGGCCACGGCGCACGCGGATGGCGGCTTCATTACGCTGACCATCTACAAGGCGGGGTGGATCATCGGCGGCTCCGGCGGCAGCGGCGTGTTGAACTTCCACGGCCGCGCCTATCCGCTGTCGACCGGCGGCCTCGACTGGGGCCTGGTGTTCGGCGGCTCGCGCACGGTGCTGCGCGGCCGCGTCAGCAACATCTGGCGTCCGTCCGACGTCGAGGGCGTCTACGGCGCCGCCGGCGCGGGCCTCGCCGTCGGCCGCGGCGTGCGCGGCATCGTGCTGACCAACCAGAAGGGCGCGGTGCTGGAACTCTCGGGTGAACAGATCGGCCTCTTGGCGAACGTCGATCTGTCCGGGCTCGCGATCACGATCAGGTAGTTGCGTCATCGTCGTCGTCATCGTGGCTGCGTAGCAACTCACAACAGGTGTCATCGCCCGCCTGCGCGGGCGAGGACCGTCGTTGCGTGCTGAGCACTGCCAACACCATCTCTCTCCCTCACTCCTGCTCATAAGTCCGCGTTCTCGCCGCATCGCGTGCGCGAGGGATGCATCGTACGAGCCCCATCGAAAATTGAGAGGGGCGGGGAAGGCCGGGAGCTCGCCGCTCCCATGGTCCGCGTGCAACAGATAAGCACGCGGCAGAACCACAGGTTCGGCGGAGACATCCCGGCCTTCCCTGCGCGCATGGTCTGACGGCTTATACGTGGTCTCCCTGGCGCGCCGGCTTGTTGGCCGCCATTGCACGCGTCACGCTTCCGCATGAGCACGCACGTGATACCAGCTTCGGGGTATCAGGACATCACGACTTCACCGTACGTGACAGCCGCGCTCGTCGGGCGCAGCGATCACGTCCACCGCGGCCCACCTCCACGTATCGTGACGACGCGTACGTCCCTCTGCATGAGGCGGGTTGAGCGGAAACATCGTCCTGATTTGCCCGACATGGCAAGCGCGCGGACGTGCGACAAACTAACACGACGGGCAGTTAGTGCATGGTGCGCATGCGGTGATTGCCTGTCGGGCAAACCGGTTGTTGATCGCGCGAGGCATGGCGACGCCGCGGCATTTCATGCGATCGCGCCGCCTTCGCGTACTGGATCGTCCGCCTTCGCGGACGATGACGCCTGCATGTTGAGCTGCGGCGGAGCTCGATCCGCTGCACTTGCGAGCGCGAGCCAGAGCGCGGCACCTTGGACCGTCATGTCCCGCGTCGGCGGGGCATCCAGTCCTCCGCGGCCTTCCGCCTCAATCGAGACGATCTCGGATGACCAGAGTTCCGGAAGCGCAAGCCACATGCGCTGCCAGCTCCTGCCACGGCTGCAACGTCCACGCGCCAGACGCCGCACCGGACGGAGAGGCGAGCACGAACGTTGTCGGAAAGCCATCCCGCTCCGGCTGCCGCCCCAGCGCAATCGTGCCGGTCGGCTTGCCATAAAACAGGCTCGCGGCCTTCTTGCTGGTGAAGGCGACGGTTGCCGGGCGATGGTGTCGGATCTTTGCGGCGAAACCGGCGGCGTCGACGCCGGCCTTCAGCGCGACATGGTCCATGCCCGCGCCCAGCTTGCACAGATCGGTGAAGCCGATGCCGAGCGACAGCAGCGCCGGAAATTCCTGCGGCTGGTACAGCCGCGGTGTCAGGCCGACCGCGAACAGCGTGCGCCAGAAACGGTTGCCGGGATGGGCGTAGTAGTGCCCGGTCGCCGCCGAGCGTTCGCTCGCGGCGGTGCCGACGAAGACGAGGCGCAGGCCGGGCTGGAGCTGGTCGGGCAGGCGGTTCATGGCTGGCGTTGTCGCATTGTTGCAGCCGCTGCAACAGCCTGTTGCAGGGAGGCCGCATTGTTGCTGCGGCGTCCCTGGTCTAGGTGACGCGGAGCCACGGGAGCACCTGATGTCGCAACGTCGTCTGTACTATTTCGCCCTCTCCGGCCACGCGCATCGCGCGCGGCTGATGCTGAGCCTGCTCGGCCTGCCTTGCGAGCTCGTCGAGGTCGACCTCAAGGGCGGCGCGCACAAGCGGCCGGACTTCCTCGCGCTCAATCCGTTCGGCCAGGTGCCGGTGCTGGTCGACGGCGATGCCGTGATCCCCGATTCCAATGCGATCCTGGTCTATCTCGCCGGCCGCTATGACGGCTCCGGCACGTGGCTGCCGCGCGATCCGCTCGGCCAGGCCCAGGTCCAGCGCTGGCTGTCGGCCGCGGCCGGTCCGCTCGCGTTCGGCCCGGCGGCGGCGCGGGTTGCGACCTTGTTCGGCGTGCCGCTGGACATGGCGCGGGCGCACCAGCTCGCCAACAGCCTGTTCGGGGTGATGGAATGCGAACTTGCCGCGCGACCCTATCTGACCGGCGCGACGCCGACCATCGCCGACGTCGCGCTCTATAGTTACACCGCGCATGCGCCCGAAGGCGGCGTATCGCTGACGCCGTACCCCAACGTGCAGGCATGGCTGGCGCGGATCGCCGACCTGCCCGGCTTCGTGCCGATGCAGGCGAGCGCAGTCAGCGCAGCTTGACCGCCGCCATGTACGACTGCGTGCGAACGCCGCTTACAGGAAGCAGCGGCGCTCGTCGCGCAGCTTGAGCTGGATGTTGGTCGCCTCGACGAAGGTCGGCACCGGCTTGGACACGATCTTGTAGGTCGACGGCCACTCCACCGGCTTCGACTGCAGCTCGGTGTTCCAGATCTGGCAGATGCCGGTGTTGTCCCAGCGGATCACGTAGTAGCCGGACTTGGGCGCAGGCGCGGCGAAGGCGGTGGGCACGATCGAGGCGGCTGCAATGGCCGCGGCGGCGGCGAGCGTGGTCAGGCGACGCATCATCAATCTCCTCAAACAAAACAACGACAATCGCCCGCCCGCGCGGGCCACCGGCCTTGCGGCCGGACCAAGGCCAAAGTGGTGCGACAAAAGCGCGCGCAACGCAAGCCGCGCGTGCCGTCATTCACAGCGATGTCCGGGATGTGAAACGACGACTTGCCGCCGTCACGTGATGCCATAAGGCGCGCGCGGGCTCACAGCGTGCAGCGGCCCTGCTGGCGCAGCCTGATCTGCCGGGTCACGGCGTCGTTGAACGTCGGCACCGGCCGGCTGATGACCTGATAGCTCGACGGCCATGCGACCGGCTTGAAGGCGAAGGCCTCGCTCCAGACCTGGCAGATGCCGGTGTTGTCCCAGCGGATGATGTAGTAGCCGGCCTGGGCGGGCGCGGCGGCGAGCAGCGCGGCCGCGAGAGATGCAGCAAAAAAGATTGTGGTGAAACGAGGCATCGTCAACTCCGGCAACGAACTGGCCCGGCCAGCGGGTGGCCCTATGTCGGAGCGGTCTCGTTCATTTTGAAGGCAAGTCTGCAGAACGTGTGCGTCAAAAGCGCGCGATCGTGGTCACCTGATCACTCCTGATGATCCCGGCGGAAGGGGAGGCGGGTCTGCAGGCTCGGCGCGTCGACTTGATTGCGGGGCTGGCGCGGTCGTTTCGGCGACCTCGGCGCACGGCTCAGGGGCGGAAGCCTTCGGTGCTCGCATGCGACGAGAAGCGGAGATCCGCGCCGAAGCTCGCTGCCGGAACCAGCACCGGAGACGCGCCCGTGACGATCGGCGGCGAGGTGACCGGCTGCGCGCGCCGGCGCAGGAAGTGGCGCTCGAGATAGGCGTAGGACAGCGTCGCCGCCACGATCGACAGCGGCAGCCCGATCGCGAGCCGCAGCGGCCACCACACGCCGTAGCTGTCGAGGAAGTTCAGGATCGGCAGATGCCAGAGATAGATGCCGTAGAAGATCCGGCCGAGGAAGATCGCCACCGGCCATTCGAAGATGCGATGGCAGATCGTGCCGTGGCTCCGCCCCAGCATGGTCAGCGCGAGGGTGCCCGGAAGCACGCCGCACACCATGCTGCCGAACAGATAGTAGTTCATGCTCGGCCCGTCCGCCGGCCAGAACAGGAAGGTGACCATGATCCAGTAGATCAACAGCGGCCATGCGAGCTTAGGCCACAGACGATCGAGCGCGGGATGGGCGCCTTGCGGCACCAGCCTGAGCACGACGGCCATGGCGCAGCCTGCCATCAGCGCATCGGCGCGGGTATCGAACGCGGTGTAGAGCCGACGCCACTCCGTCCCCTCGATCACCAGCGCCACGCGCCAGGCCCAGATTGCGGCCGCAATGGCGCAGATGGCCCCGACCAGCCGCCAGGTCACGCCGAACCGCTTCACCAGGAGGGCGAAGGTCAGCGGCCACAGCAGATAGAACTGCTCCTCGGTCGACAGGGTCCAGGTGTGGCCGATGTCCTCGATCGTCTTCGGATCGAGCACGTACCAGTAGTTGGCAATGTAGGAGAGCGCGATCGCGGCACGCTCGACCGCCGGCAGCAATGGCGGCCGCAGCAGCCAGGTGAACAGCAGATAGGCCGCGAGCATCAGGAGCAGCGGCGGCACGATCCGGGCGAAGCGCCGGGCGTAGAACTGACGGAACCTGATGTGGCCGTGCTTGTCGATGTCCCGCAGCAGCAGGCCGGTGATGTAATAGGCGCTGGCGACGAAGAACAGGTCGATATAGAGCACCGCGCCCGGCACGAGGCTGTGGGAGACATGCGCCGTGACGACGCCCAGCGTCATCAGCCCGCGCATGCCGTCATGCGAGGGAACGTAGCCGAGCGGATAGACCTGGGCCTGGAAGGCCTCCCGGATCGCCTCCCGCAACGGCGCCGTGGCGGTGCCTGCGAGGCGCAACAGGGCATGGATCGGCAATGAATAAAACATCTATCGTGAAATTTTCGGAGATAATGTTTCGGACTATTAAATCTTATTTAAAATTTAAATCGACCGCAAGAGACGAAATAGCAGGACGGGGGCCATCACGACGCAGGGTTGCGGCGGAATGAGGCAGGCCGCCGCGGTGGCGGCAAACGGCGGCGTCAGTGCAGCTGATGCGAAGGGAAACTCGCGGTGCTGCTGCGGAGCGCAACGGCGTGTTGCTCGACCGGCATCTTCCGCTCCTCGAGGTCGCGTGAACGGCAGAGCGGCGTCCGCTGATCGGCAGCACGATCGCTGGACGACGATCATAGTCATTGACCGTCGCCTCATCGGCAAAACCGTAGGGTGGGCGAAGCGACGTCTCGCTGCATCGCCGCGCGTCGGCTGACGCGTGCCCACCATGCCCTCCGCGGTGGGCGCGCCTCCGCCGCCGCTCTGCGAGCGCCGACGGCGGCTTTGCCCACCCTGCGGTGTCGCGGCCGCCGCGACGCCCTCGATCAGCATCTTCTGGAGTGGGGGCGCTAGACGGGTGAATGCGCGTCCACGACGGTGTCGGTGTCACCAACACGGAGTGACAATCATTGGTTGTAAATCGCGGAATTGAAGTCTAAAATCCGCGATTGTTTGAGCGCGGCCAATTTTTGAGTTTCATTTCAACGGAGCTTGTCATGGAAGAAGCGCATATCAAGGCTTTCGAGGCTCTGCCTCAGTCCACCTCATGCAGGATCATCACGTTCGACAGCGCGACCGTGGTGCCTGGCATCGTTCCGAACACCTACTTCCTGATCGTCACCGGCACCAAGCCCTGGGTCACGATGAAGGTCGAATTGCATCCGCTGATCTATATCCGGCAACCCGAATATTGGGGCATCGAGGTGGTCGGCTGCCAAAGCGGCATCGGCTTGCCGCAGACCGCGCCGTATCACGTTGTCCTCGACATCACACACGTGCGCGGCAAGAAGGGGATCGAAGTGATCGGCGCCACGAGCAGGAAGCAGATCAACGTGCCGTAGGTCGGTCGACGGTCGGGTGGGGGGCATTCGCGCGCGCCGAAGCGGATCGCGCAACGCCCTCGGCCTGACCAGCTCACGTTACGACGAGCGCCGCGACACCCTCGATCTCGATCAGCATCTTCGGATCGGGCAGAACGTAGGGCGGGTTAGCGCCCGCGGGACGATTTCACCGCGGAGGGAATGTTTGCCAGGGCGCGTAACCCGCCGCCTGGAATGGTGGGTTACGCGAACGGCGTTCAGCCATGTGCGAGCGTGGAGAGATCGTCGGTTGCCGTCCGCTAACCCACCCTACCGTTTCGCGACCGCCGCGACACCCTCGATCTCGATCAACATCTTCGGATCAGGCAGCGCTGCGACCACGCAGGTGGTGCGCGCGGGGTAGGGTGCCGGCCCGAACGCCGCGGCATAGAGTCGGTTCATGGTCGCGACATCAGCGGCTCGCGTCAGCAGCACGTTGACCTTGACCAACTGGCGGATGGTCGCGCCGCCTTCGATCAGGACGCGAGTGAAGTTGGTCACGACATTGGCGAACTGCGCGTCGAAGTCGTCGGGCAGGTTGCCATGGGCGTCGAAGCCGGGAATGCCGGAGATGAAGAGGAGGTCGCCGATCCGGGTGCCAAACGACAGCGGCGGGGCTTTGATGTGGGGTGGGGCGGGGATGTGGTGGATGGGCATGGGACGTCCATTTCGATCTCGTAACTATTCACAAGAGGCGCAAAGCACGCGCTAGGACCTGGGCAGTGGATTTCGGCAGGCTACCGAAAATTCCTACTAGTGCAAAGGCGACCGGCCACAGGCAGGCGGCTAGACCGAACAACCAGTGCTGCTTTGGCTCGCGGGAAGACCGTCCGGACATCAGATTCTCCTGCTTCTTTCGCCGCGAAGGTGATGTCCTTTCCTACAAAGTACAATGATGAAATAACTTAGTTGGCGGTCGGTTTAACGGGCCACTAAACCGAAATTGACTTAATCCCTTGGATTTACTTACTCGCGTTCCTTGCGGATAGTTGTGGATTGGGAACGTGAAGGAGGCTGTTTCTGCATTCGTCGACCGTTCCTTGTCGCTGAAATTGAGAAGGCGGACATCAGCGAGCTTCCGTCATTGTCGCAACAAGCGGCAACCAACGCATCAATTGCGAAATCGAAGGACCGAGCAGATCTCAAACAAGAAAGCCGGGCTTGCGCCCGGCTTCGATGGGTGGCCGGGTCAAGCCCGGCCATGACGACGGAGAGAGTGGAACTGAGCGGGCTTCAGGACAACGCCTTGTTGCTCTCCTTCACCTTCTCCGCATCCAGATACACGCTGCCGCCCATTTCCTTGAACTTGGCGCTCATCTGGGCCATGCCGTCCTCGATGGTGCCGCTGATGGTCATGCCGACGGTGGCTGGATCATTCAGCGTCGCGGCGTAGTCGCGGACGTCCTGGGTGATCTTCATCGAGCAGAATTTCGGGCCGCACATCGAGCAGAAATGCGCGACCTTGTGGGCTTCCTTCGGCAAGGTCTCGTCGTGGAAGCTCTTGGCCGTGTCCGGGTCGAGGCCGAGGTTGAACTGGTCGGTCCAGCGGAACTCGAAGCGGGCGCGGGAGAGGGCGTCGTCGCGCAGTTGCGCTGCGGGATGGCCCTTGGCGAGATCGGCGGCGTGGGCGGCGATCTTGTAGGTGATGACGCCGGTCTTGACGTCGTTGCGATCGGGCAGGCCGAGATGCTCCTTCGGCGTCACGTAGCACAGCATGGCGCAGCCGAACCAGCCGATCATGGCTGCACCGATGCCTGACGTGATGTGGTCGTAGCCCGGCGCGATGTCGGTGGTCAGCGGCCCCAGCGTATAGAACGGCGCCTCGCCGCACTCCTTGAGCTGCTTGTCCATGTTGATCTTGATCTTGTGCATCGGCACGTGGCCGGGGCCCTCGATCATGACCTGGCAGCCCTTGTCCCAGGCGATCTTAGTCAGCTCGCCGAGGGTTTCCAATTCGGCGAACTGGGCGCGGTCGTTGGCATCCGCGATCGAGCCGGGACGCAGGCCGTCGCCGAGCGAGAACGAGACGTCATACTTGCGCATGATGTCGCAGATCTCCTCGAAATGCGTATAGAGGAAGCTTTCCTTGTGATGCGCGAGGCACCACTTCGCCATGATCGAGCCGCCGCGCGAGACGATGCCGGTGACGCGGCTCGCGGTGAGGTGGATGTAGGCGAGACGCACGCCGGCGTGGATGGTGAAGTAGTCGACGCCCTGCTCGCACTGCTCGATCAGGGTGTCCTTGTAGAGCTCCCAGGTCAGCGCGACCGGATCGCCGTTGCACTTCTCCAGCGCCTGGTAGATCGGCACGGTGCCGATCGGCACCGGCGAGTTGCGCAGGATCCATTCGCGGGTGGTGTGGATGTTGCGGCCCGTCGAGAGGTCCATCACGGTGTCGGCGCCCCAGCGGATCGCCCACACCATCTTGTCCACTTCCTCTTCAACGGAAGATGTCACCGCCGAGTTGCCGATATTGGCGTTGATCTTGGTGAGGAAGTTGCGGCCGATGATCATCGGCTCCAACTCGGCATGGTTGATGTTGCAGGGAATGATGGCGCGGCCACGCGCGATCTCGTCGCGCACGAACTCCGGGGTGATGAAGGCGGGCACGGATGCGCCAAAACTCTCGCCGTCGGCAAGCGCAGCTTCGGCGCGCTCGAGCTGGGTCTTGCGGCCGAGATTCTCGCGCGCGGCGACGTAGATCATCTCCTTGGTGACGATGCCGGCGCGGGCGAATTCGAGCTGGGTGATCTTGTGGCCGTCGAGGCCGCGCAGCGGCTTGTGATGCGCGGTGAACGACTTTGCGGCCTTGTCGGCGCCGACATTGCCGTTGTCCTCGGGCTTGATGTCGCGGCCTTCGTACTCCTCGACGCCGCCACGCTCGCGCACCCAGGCGGTGCGGGCGCGCGACAGGCCGGCGTTGACGTCGATCGTCACAGTCGGATCGGTGTAGGGACCGGAGGTGTCGTAGACCGGCAGGTTCGGCTCGGAGGCCGCTTCCGAGAGGATGATCTCGCGCAGCGGCACGCGCAGGTCGGGCGCGGAGTCCGGCGTTGCGTAGATCTTGCGCGAGGACGGCAGCGGGCCGGTGGTGACGGCGGGCAGGGTGGTGTCGGGATTGGAGCGGATGTTCATGGGATCCTCCTTCTCAATTGTTGTTATTCCGGCCAAAGCGCCCGGCGTTCAGAGGCGATGTGTTGGCGGGAGGTCTTGCGGCGAGTGCAGTGCGCCCCCCTCCCCCTTGCGGGGAGGGGTTGGGGGTGGGGGTGCCCGGAATGCGATGCTGATGAGTGGGCGATTCCTTAGAGCTGCAGCGTGCCGGACGTGACGTCACATGGAGAGCTGTGCGCGTGGACCCCCACCCCCGACCCCTCCCCGCAAGGGGGAGGGGGGCACACCGCGTTCGCGGAGGTGATCTCCTGCAACAATTCTCAGACGCATTCGCAAAATCCGCGCGCATCATGCCGGCTCCTTGGTCGCATCGAGCCACGCGCGGACGCGGGCGTCGGGGTCGGGGTTCTGCGTCACGTCGCTGACGACGGCGATGGAGTCGGCGCCGGCGGCGAAGATCTCCGCGGCCTGCTCCAGCTTGATGCCGCCGATCGCGACCAGCGGGATGGTGCCGACACGCTTCTTCCACTCGCCGATCTTCGCGATGCCCTGCGGGGCGAAGCGCATCGCCTTCAGCGTCGTCGGGAAGATCGGCCCCAACGCGACATAGTCGGGCTTGGCGGCGAGCGCGGTCTCCAGCTCGGCATCGTCATGCGTCGAGAGGCCGAGCGTCAGGCCGGCCTCCTTGATCGCGGCGACGTCGGCGTCGGCGAGGTCCTCCTGGCCGAGATGGAGGTGCTGCGCGCCGGCAACGATCGCGGCGCGCCAGTAGTCGTTGACGATCAGCTTCGTCGCCGTGCCCTTGGTGATCGCCAGCGCGTCGGTGACGATCTGCAGCGCCTCGCCGTCGTTGAGGTCCTTCGCGCGCAGCTGCACGGTGCCGACGCCGAGCCTGGTCAGGCGCTCGACCCAGGCGAGGCTGTCGACGACGGGATAGAAGCGATCAGGATACGGCATGCCAGAACGGTGTCCCAACGACAGGGGTGGAGGGCGAGGCGAAATCGCGGGCGTCCATCAGCCCGGCCTCGTAGGCGGTGCGGCCGGCTTCGACCCCGAGCCGGAAGGCGCGGGCCATCGCCACCGGGTCGGCAGCCTTGGCAATCGCCGTGTTGAGCAGCACGGCGTCGTAGCCGAGCTCAAGTGCTTCCGCCGCGTGGCTCGGCGCGCCCAGGCCGGCGTCGACCACCAGGGTGATATCGGGCAGGCGGTCGCGCAGCAGCTTCAGCGCGTCGCGGTTGATGATGCCCTTGGCCGAGCCGATCGGCGCCGCCCAGGGCATCACGACCTTGCAGCCGGCATCGACCAGCCGCATCGCGACCGTGAGATCCTCGGTGCAGTAGGGGAACACCTCGAAACCGTCCTTGATCAGGATATCAGCGGCTTCGACGAGACCAACCACGTCGGGCTGCAGGGTGTCGTTGTCGCCGATCACTTCGAGCTTGATCCAGCTCGTGCCGAACAATTCGCGCGCGAGCTTCGCCGTCGTCACCGCCTCGCGCACGCTGCGGCAGCCGGCGGTGTTCGGCAGCACGGTGACATCGAGCGCGTTGATCAGCTTCCAGAACGCATCGCCGGTCTTTCCGCCGGCGGCCTCGCGCCGCAGCGACACGGTGACGATCTGCGCGCCCGAGGCGCGGATCGCGTCCTGCATGATCGCAGGCGAGGGGTAGAGCGCGGTGCCGATCAGCAGGCGGGAGGCGAAAGTCTTGTCGTAGAAGGTGGGCATCAATGGTCTCCGTCATGTCGGACGGTGGTCGCCGCAACGAAGCCTGTCATCCCCGCGAAAGCCGGCGATGACAGTGGTGGTTGTGGCGCGAGCTCCATGAGCATCACCCTCCCTGCCGGGGGGTGATGATCTCGATCTCGTCGCCGGTCTTGAGCTGCGTCTCGGCCCAGCGACTCTTCGGCACCACGTCGTAGTTCAGCGCGATCGCGAAATGGGTGCCTTCGTAGTCGAGCTCGGAGAGCAGCGCGGCGACGCTGGTCGCGCTGATGTCGCGGGCCTCGCCATTAACGGTCACGCGCATCGCATCACCTCGTTGTCGATCTGGCCGTGCGCGAGATAGTTCAAGGTCGCCTGCGCCAGCGCCGGCGCGATCAGGAAGCCGTGGCGGTAGAGGCCGTTGACGCGGATCTCGCGCTCGCCCTTGATGGTGATGCGCGGCAGATTGTCGGGATAGGCCGGCCTGAGCCCCGAGCCGAATTCGAGGATGCGCGCCTCGCCGAACGCCGGATGCACCGAGTAGGCGGCACCGAGCAATTCCAGCGCCGAGCGCAGGCTGACGCCGGTGTCCTCGGCCTCGAGCGAGGTCGCCCCGAGCATGAACAGGTTGTCCTCGCGCGGGATCAGATAGAGCGGGAAGCGCGGATGCATCAGCCGCACGGGCCGCGCGAGCTGCACCTCGGCGATCTCGATCAGGATCATCTCGCCCTTGACGCCGCGCAGCTCGGGCTCGGCGTCGCGCGCCTCCAGCCCGCGGCAGTCGATCACGAGGCCGTCGAGATCGTCAGCCGTGACGTCGCTGTTGAACAGCACGCGGCCGCCAGCCTCGACGATGCGCTGATGCAGCTTCGGCAGCACGCGGCGTGGCTCGACATGGCCCTCGGTCGGATAGAACAGGCCCTCGCGGAAGCGGCCCTCCAGCGACGGCTCCAACGCCGCAAGCTGCTGCGCGTCGAGCCGCTGATAGCCGGAGGTGCGGCGGGCGAAGCGGTCGTAGTCGGCGCGGTCGCGGGCATGCGCGATCACCAGCGAACCGTTGAACGGCGTGTCCGGCAGCTCGCGCCGCCAGATGTCGAGCGAGGCGAGCCCGAGCCGACTGATGATCGGCTCGGCGACCTCGCTCTCGCAATAAGGCGCCAGCATGCCGCCGGCCCAATGGCTGGTGGAGAGCATCAGATCGGCGTCGCTGCGCTCGTGCAGCGTGACCTCGCGGCCCGCGCGCGCGAGCAGCAAGGCTTGCCAGGCACCCGCGATGCCCGCACCGATGATGGAAACGGGGACATCCCCGCGCGTGGTTGTCTGCTGCATCCCTGTCCCTTCGCCGGCATGACCCGGATCAGGTTCAAAGGGTCACCGCATCACGCTGCGGTATCTCAGCTCCCCTCGGAGCTCCCCTCGGAACGCACTTAAAATAGACCGATATCCCCCCGTGTCAACGGAGTGTCACGGAAAGACAAAGCCGGTGGCCCTTGGAACCAATGGCGATCAGTGCGCCCGCGCGTGGCGGCCGGTTGCAATCTTCGGGGTGATGTCGAGCGGGCCGCTCGTCCGCTCGGAGCGGCCGGCGGGCCGCGCGTCCGCCAGGCGCTGCCGCTTGGCCTCCTCGTAGTAGCCCCTGGCGAAGTAGAGCACGGCGCGGTCGTGATCGCCGCGGGCGGCACGGTAGGCGCCGGCGAGATAGCGCACGCCATAGGTGAGATTGGTGTTCGGATCGTGCAGGCCCTGTGCGTCGCCGGTGTAGCCCAGGCCGCGCGCGGTGCCGAGCTTGATCTGCATCAGGCCGATGCAGCCGCAGCGGCCGACCAGGTCCTTCTGGTATTTGCTCTCGCGCACGATGACGCGGTGGATCAGCGATTCCGGAATGTTGTTGGCGGCGGCGTGCACCGCCACCAGCGCGTCGATGTGCGGATGGCCGGTGTCGATGTGGCGCGGCTTGGCCTCGGCCGCCTTGCGCTCGGCCTCGCGGGGCTCGGCCGCAGCGGCCGGGATGGCATCGGTGTCGGCGGGGGCTGAGGCATTGGCGTCCATCGGCGGCGAGGTGTCGGCGCTGCTGACGGCCTCGATCGCCTCGACCTCGCGCGCGGCCTTGGTCACCGCGCTGCGTGCCGCCAGCTCCCTGGTTCCGTCAGAGCGGACATGGGCGAGCTTGACCTTGCCGGCCTTCGGTTTGGCTGCACTGTCCGATGCGGTGCTCGCATCATCGGCAGCCATTGCGAACGGCACGGGACCAGCCATTGCGAAGCCTGCGATGCAGGCCGTCAGCACAAGACGTCTCATGTGTCAGGATCCCCCGGGAACCACACGCATGCCGAGTAGCCCCCCAGCACGCGCTTTACACTTTGCACACCGTAATTGGCGCGAACGCCGGGCGATAATGTGGCAACAATGGGGCGAAGACGCCGGGCCGGGTCCGGATGCGCCGGCGGTTTACCGCGAATTATGCCGTGCATGCTTGGCTGGGCGGAGCAATTCCGCCAACGGGGCCATGCCGCGATGACGCTGTCCGTCACCCACACCGAAGCGACCGCCGGGCGCGCGCAGGCGCTGCTGCCACTATGGGTCGGCGCCGGCGTCTATGCGCTGCTGCTGATCTCCGGCAACCGGCTGCTCAACGATCCCGACACGCTGTGGCAGATCACGGTGGGGCAGTGGATCATCGACCACCGTGCGGTCCCCGAGGTCGACGTCTATTCCTTCACCATGCGCGGCGCGCCTTGGATCTCCACGCAGTGGCTGGCGCAGGTCGCCTATGCGGCCGCTTACACGTTCGCCGGCTGGGCCGGGCCGGTGGTGCTGGCGGCCTCGGCGACCGCGCTGTCCTTCGCGCTGTTCGCGCGCGCCCTCGGCCGGCATCTGCGCGACGCCACGACATTGGTGTTCGTGGTCGCGGCGTTCCTGCTCTGCCTGCCGCATCTGCTGGCGCGGCCGCATGTGCTGGCGTTTCCGATCCTGGTCGCCTGGATCGCCGGACTTGTCGATGCGGCCGATCGCAGGGCCGCGCCGCCATGGCAGCTGGTGCCGCTGATCGCGCTGTGGGCCAATCTGCATGGCGGATTCGTGTTCGGCCTGTTCTTCATCGCGCCCGCCGCGCTCGACGCGCTGGTGAATGCCGATCGCTCGGTCCGCGCCGGCCTGGCGCTGCGCTGGGCCGGGTTTGCCGCGCTCGCGCTGGCGGCGAGCTGCTGCACGCCCTATGGCTGGAATGCGCTGCTGGCGTCGCAGAAGATCCTCTCGCTGGGCCAGGCGCTGCCGCTGATCGTGGAATGGAAGGCGACCGATTTCCAGGGGCTCGGTCCGTTCGAGATCTGCCTGCTGATCGCCATCGGGTTCGCGCTGTTCCATGGTCTGAGGCTGCCTCCGGTGCGGATCCTGATGCTGCTCGGCCTGCTGCACATGGCGCTGGCGCAGGCGCGCGCGGCGGAAATCCTGGCGTTGGTCGGCCCGCTGGTGCTCGCCGCACCGCTGGCGCGGCAGGCGGGCGCGTTGCCCGTGCTGCCGCGGGGGCGCGCGTCGGGAGCGGCGCTGACGGCGGCAGTGATGCTCGCGCTCGGCGCCGGCACGGTCGCCTCGGCTTCGATCCTGAACTACACGCCAAATATGCGCGGCACCCCGGTCGCGGCCGTGACCGAGCTGAAGAAGCTCAACCTCACGCGGGTTCTCAATGACTATGATTTCGGCGGCTACCTGATCTCAGCCGGTGTCGCGCCGTTCATCGACGGCCGCACCGAGCTCTATGGCGAAAAGTTCTTCGTCGATCACAACGCCGCGTCCGGCCTGATGGAGCCGGACAATCTGTTCCGCCTGCTCAAGGACTACGACATCGAGGCGACCCTGCTGCGCACGCAGAGTGCCGCGACCAAGCTGCTCGATCACGTCGACGGCTGGCAGAAGGTTTATGCCGACGACATCGCCACCATCCATCTGCGCAAGGCGGATGCCCGTCATGTCGCGGAACCGGCGGTCTCTCCGGCGGCAATTGAATCAAACGCGTTGATCCCATCTCCGTGAGGTCGGATGTCGCGCGGCATCCCGGCGCGTGCAAAACAACCGCCGCGCGGCTAAGATCAGGGCCGTCAGTTCGACAGCATGCCTGACTCATTCAAGAAGACTGAACAGAGAGGGAGCGCGTCATGGCCGTGAAGGCAGCCGACGATCATTCACCCAGCACCGACCGTTCATTCGATATCGACGCGATGCCATCCACGGTTCGCGTCGTGGATCTGCCGCGCAACAATCCCTGCGCCCAATGTGGCGAGGCGATCGCATTGCCGTCCTGGGTCGAAAAGGATGGCCGCCGCACCGCCTATCTCTGGCACTGCCGCCTCTGCGACTACCGCTACGAAACCATCGCCTTCTATGCCGAGTCCGTCGACGAGAACGGCGCGATGGCAGCGTAGGTGGGTTGGACTGATCGCTGCCAGCCGTTGCAGCGCTGACGGTCGACTCCCTCTCCCTGTTCTTACGGGGGCGCGACGAGCTTCGCTCGCGCTGAGAGGGGGGGAGGGGCAGACGCACGGGAAGCGCCGATGGGGAGATCTGTACCCCCTCACCCGGATTGCATCTGACGATGCAATCCGACCTCACCCCGCAGGCGGGGGAGAGATGAAACCGAGCTAGCAGCAATAGGCTTACACCAGCTCCAGCCAATGTAGACCTGTTAGTCGGGCTCCCGTGCTAGGCGCGGCGGTGCGGCTTGGCGATGTGAGCGACGTCACCGGATCCCCCGAACGTCACAAAGTGACACTGCCGCGGCGCACTGAGGCTGCTTGTCGCGCAGCATGACGAAATCGTGGTTCCCGCGGAACGCCGACTGTCCATTGCCGTTCTCTCGTCACCATCCACCTAGAGGAGACACCACATGATGATGAAGACTGTTGCGGCCGGCCTCGCCGGTTCCCTGCTGCTCGCGACCGCCGCCTTTGCTGCGGAGAGCACCACCACCACAACCAACACCACGATCAAGAGCGACACCACCGTCGCGTCCTATCAGGGCGACTGGCGCAGCTCCAAGCTCGTCGGCGTGAAGGTCTACAACAACAACAACGAGAATGTCGGCTCGATCGACGATCTGCTGATCGACAAGAGCGGCGCAGTCAAGGGCGTCGTGATCGGCGTCGGCGGCTTCCTCGGCATGGGTGAGCACCTCGTCGCTGTCTCGTTCGATCAGGTCAAGTTCTCCGACCAGCCGGTTCAGGCCAACACCGCCTCCAACGCTCCGGCCTCGGGCAAGGCGACCACGCCGCCGGCCACGACGACCGGCGCCGCCACCGGCACTTCGTCATCCTCGTCGATGAGCTCCTCGAAGAATCGCTGGTATCCCGACCATGCGATGATCAACGCCACCAAGGACCAGCTGAAGTCGATGCCCGAGTTCAAGTACTCGGAGTAAACGGCGTCACTGACGTCTAGCTGACTGCCCAAGCGGCGCGCCCGGATCCGTCCGGGCGCGTTCGCGCGTCATGCTGCGGGGCGCAAGGTGGTCTGGCCGAGCGGCAGCTCGATGCGGGCGATCAGTCCGCGTGGCTTGCGATCGTGCAATGACAGCTCGCCGCCATGCGCCTGGACGATCGCCTTCGCGATCGAGAGGCCCAGGCCGAACCCGGTGGCCTGGTCCATGTTGCGGGCATCGTCGCCGCGCACGAAGGGCTCCAGCATGTCGGGCTTGCGCGCATCGGCGATCCCGGGTCCATCATCCTCCACGTCGATCGTCAGGCACTTCCCCGACGCCACCAGTCTGATGACGGTTTCCTTGCCGTACTTCACGGCGTTCTCGACCAGGTTGGTGACCGAACGCATCAGGTCGTCGGGACGCACCGTCGCCATCGCGTGCGCCGGGCCGATATAGGTGACGCTGTGGCCGACATCGGCGAATTGGTCGGCGACGAGCTGCAGGATGCTCGCGATATCGACCAGCGTCATCGGTTCGAGCTTGCGGCCGTTGCGCAGGAATGACAGCACCGAGCCCAGCATCGCATGCATCTGATCGAGATCGGCCAGCATGCGATTGCGCTGCAGCTCGTCCTCGACGAACTCACAGCGCAGCCGCATGCGGGTCAGCGGTGTCCGCAGATCGTGGCTGATGGCCGCCAGCATCTTGGTCCGGTCGTTCATCAGCGCCGTGATGCGTTGGCGCATACGGTTCAGGGCGCGCGCGAGCGACCGGATCTCTTCCGGTCCGCGCTCGGGCAGGGCAGTGGCATCGCCGTCGAGGCTGAAGCTCTCGGCAGCCTTGGCGAAGCTCGACAGCGGTGAGGTCAGCGCGCGGGCCGCCCACAGGCCGAGCAGTGTCGTGCTGATCAGCGCGAACATGATCGTCGTCAGCCATGGGGCGCCCCAGAACGGTGGCCGGTGCGGCCGGTCGGCCATTCGAGCCGAAACCATGTTGCCATCGGGCAGAGCGAAGATGACGGTGCGCGTCTGGGAGCCGGGCGGCGGCATGAAGACGCGATAGCCTGGGCCAAGGCCACGAAAGCCGCCTGGACCGTGAGGCCGTCCGTCGGCGAGCTCCGGAGGGGCCGGGCGGCGCTCGTCGCCACCGGTCCCGGCCTCGACGTCGGGGCCGGCCGGCTCGCGCCGGCGGCCGGAATCACCCGGCAGAGGCCCCACGTGAGGCTTGAGCTCGAACTCAGGATAGGCGCGGGCAATGTCGGAGATCAGTCGAGGCCGTTCGGCAGCGGGCGCGCGTCCAAGAATGCGGATGGCGGTCGCGAGCTGAAGTGGCCCGACTTCGTTTTCGGGGTCGGGCTGCTCGGCGCGATAGATCAGGAACGTCGCCGTGATGATGGCATGGAGCGCCACGATCGAAATGGCGACCAGCGCCGTGATCTGGCCGCGGATTCCCTTGAGGTTGAGCAAGCCGAACGACATCATGACATCGCCATTCGATCGGGCCGGTCAATGGCTTTGCGGGCCAGTCACCACCTCGACGACGGGTGTGAACATGTAGCCGCCGGAGCGCACGGTCTTGATCATGGTGGCCTCCTGCGGGTCCGGCTCGATCTTGCGGCGGATGCGGCTGACCAGCACGTCGATCGAGCGCTCGAACGAGCCGGCGCTGCGGCCCTGCGTCAGGTCGAGCAGGCTGTCGCGCGACAGCACGCGGCCCGGCCGCTCGCAGAAGGTGCGGAGCAGATCGAACTCCGCGCTCGTCATCGCGACGCGTGCGCCTTCGGGATTGCGTAGTTCGCGCAGCCGGAAGTCGATCGTCCAGCCGAGGAAGCTCAGCGCCGTCGCGCCTTCGGTTGCGCTCGCCGTCATCGCGGCCGCCTGCCGGCGCAGCACCGCGTTGATGCGGGCGAGCAGCTCGCGCGGATTGAACGGCTTTGGCAGATAGTCGTCGGCGCCCATCTCCAGTCCGAGGATGCGGTCGACGTCCTCGCCGCGCGCCGTGAGCATGATGATCGGCACCTGCGATTCCGCGCGCAGCTTGCGGCACAAGGTCAGGCCGTCCTCGCCGGGCAGCATGACGTCGAGGATCAGGAGATCGACACGGTGGTCGCCCATGATGCGGGTCATCTCGCGGCCGTCGGTCGCGGTGGTCACGTTGCAGGCATTGTTGCGCAGATATTTCGCGATCAGCGTCCGCGTCTCGCGGTCGTCCTCGACGACAAGAATGTGTGGTTGTGTCTGGGCCATACCGACAAGTGACCTAGAATCGCGGCGTTTTGCGAAGAATTTTGTTACGGAATGTTTCCTGCGACGGGCGCGCGGAAAGGGCCCGACAACGTCTCTCTGCGCCGTGTTGCGGAATTCGTGAGGGCGCGTCAAGCCTCGCGAAACGTATGGCCTCGGGGCCGCCGCACGCTCGCGCGATGCGGCTGCATCCGGCTACCGGAAACGGCGCGGACATTCGTGAGTGTCGCCAGACCAGGTCAGGCCCGATTGAATCATTGCCGGTCGTTGCACGGTCCGCAAACGCGTGCAGCGACGGGATGCGACGTTCCGAAACGGCCCGTCACAGTCCTGGCAATGTATTGACTCGAACCGACATCGTGCCCTCCGCCGAGGCGATCACGCGCAGCACGGTGGCGTCGAAGGCGATGTCGGTCAAAGCGAGGTTGTTGATGTCGGTGTCGACGCGGATGCCGTTCTCGTTCTTCTGCAGTTCGGCGACCGCGGTCGCGATCTTGTCGCGGACATTGTCGGCGAACGGCTTGAGATCGACCACCGACCGCTCCAGCAGCGCGCGTTGCAGATGTGGCACCACGGCGCGCGCGGCGGCGCCGAGCAGGCCGAACGCCGCGTCGGATTCGACGGCGAGCTGCAGGTCGGACAGCCGCAGGATCTGCTGCGCCTGATCGACCATCGGCCGTCCCCAGATGTGCACCGTCGCGTCGGCGCCGAGGCCGAAGAAGCTCTCCTTCTCTTTTCCCTTCACCTGCAGCGAGATCAGCAGCCGGTTGCCGGAGGGCACGACGGTCGCATGCTTCACCGTGACCGCGACCGGGCCGGAGCCGTCCTCGGGGAACGTCCGCCCGGCGAGCTGCGAGTCGACGAGCTTGCTGAGCTCGGTGAATGGGACATCGATCGGAACCGCGACGTTGACGGTGCCCGCGGTGGGCGGAACGATCGTGATCTTGTCCGGGAACGGGCACTCCGGCTTGGTCTCGGCTGCCGTGACCCGGGTCTCCGCCTCGATCCCCATGGTGACGCTGACGACGTTCGCATCGATCGCGGGCTGCGCGGCCAGCGCCCGTGTCGGCTTGATCTCGAGCCAGACGGCGGGCAGTCCCGGCGTGGTGCCCTGAAGCGGCACCGAGCGGCAGGCGCGGGCCCACTGCGCCTGCGCCACGCGCCGCATGGTCGGGTCCTTGCGCAGCCTGTCGCTGAGCGCGCTGAGCTGGTCGTTGACGGTCTTGTCGATGACCGGCTTCATCTGCGCGGGCACGTTGACGCGGGCGCCGGCGACGGTCAGCGCGGTGTCGCCGAGATTGACCTGGGCGGTGAAGTTCGGCTCGACATACCAGGAGGCGGCCAGCCGTGGCCGCATCGCGATCAGGACGTTGCCCTTGATGTCGGCGGTGGCGTTCAGGTTCTTGATGTTGATGCCGCCAATCTGCTTGGCGGCATCCGCACCGAGCAGGCCGCCGATGGCGTCGCCGAGCGCGCCGGTCGCTTTGGCGGACAGCGATCCGGTGACGTTCAGCCGGCCCGAGAGTGGCGTCGCCAGCGACAAAGTGTCCTGGGTGCCGGTGGCGGCGATGGCGCCGCGGGTGACCGTCCAGCCGATGTCGGCATTCTGCAGGATCTGGTTGACGGGGTTGTCGGCCTTGCCGGAGAAATTGCGCGGCGTGGCCTTTTCGGCGGCGTCACGAATCGCGCCGAGCGAGATCGAGACCGGCGTCATGATGATCGAGTTGCGCGTGGCCGGCGGCAGCGGCGGCAGTTGGGTCAGCTGCGGCGCCGGCGTGCTGCCCGAGAACAGAAACACCTCCACGATGATGATGCCGATCAGCACGACGGCGGCAAGGCCGGCGGCGCCGATCAGGATCAGCCGCAGCCGAGGCGGCGAGCGCCGCGGCGGCCGCTGCGTTTTCGGGGCGAGCGGATGCGGCCTGCTCTGCCAATCCGGTCGCGGTGTCGGAAGGTTCATGTCGGATCCACGGACTCCAACTGCCGCGCCGGCCCATGCCGGAAGCGGCGAGATCGCGGTTAATACAAGATTGCCGAGCTTACAGGGCCGGACGGAGGCGCGCCAGGGCAGCCCGTGACGCGGACCATCATCAATCGGCCGTGATGGTGAACGGCGGCATGCGCGCAAAGAAATGACCGCCGCGGCTTTCGGGCCTCGGCGGTCCAGTCAGGGAGGATCCGGGAGAAGGAACGAGCGGTGCGGCCCGCGCAGGTCAGCGGGTCATGCGGCCGAGATCGGCGCGGCGCTCCATCGGCAGCACGATCACCTTGGCGCCGACGCTGACGCGGGCATAGAGGTCGATCACGTCCTGATTGGTCAGGCGGATGCAGCCCGACGACACATGCGTGCCGATCGTCTCGGGCGCGTTGGTGCCGTGAATGCGGTAGACGGTGCCGCCGAGATACATCGCGCGGGCGCCGAGCGGATTGCCGGGACCGCCGGCCATATGACGCGGCAGATAAGGCTGGCGCGCGATCATCTCCGGCGGCGGCGTCCAGTCCGGCCATTCCGCCTTCCTGGTCACCGACTGCACGCCGGACCAGGTAAAGCCGTCGCGGCCCACGCCGATGCCGTAGCGCATCGCCTGGCCGCTGCCGAGCACGTAGTACAAATACTTGTTTGGTGTGTCGATGATGATCGTGCCGGGTGCCTCGCGGGTGGCGTAGCTCACGACCTGGCGGCGCAGGCGCGCGGGCATCTCATAAGCGGTCGCCTCGTCCTCGCGCGGCGTGATCAGTTGCGGCGTCGTTGCCGGCGGCTCGTAGGTCGCCATCGGCGGCGGCAGCAGGAAAGGGAACGGGAGCGGGGCCGGAGGCGCGGCTTGCGTCGGCGTTGCCGCAGCGAACGTACCGACGATCAGCGCAGCGAACAGGATGCGGGATCGCGAACCGACTGTGCCTGACGTGAACATGGACGTCCCCTCGTTTGATCGCTTGGTGCGCGCCGTGCTTGTCTCGACCGGCGTCGTCAAAATCAGTTGCCTGTCATCATTCTCTGCGGCGCATTGACCCGCGCCCGATGCTGCAACTCATAGGGGAGAAAAGTTTCGTTGCGTTTGCGCGCTGCGCGCAAAAAGGTTTCGTCGGCTTAACCGTTTGTTTCATGACGGTTTCACGACAGCAGCCGCGCGGGACAGCCACAGATCGCGGGGAAAACAGCAGTTGGCGGGCAAAAAGACCCTTCGACAGTTCGATGACGTCACACGCCTGAAATAACAATGTCGGAATTTGCGGCTGTTCAGAATCGCTGCAACTTTCCGGATCGCCTTATGCGGATCTTAATCGCAACCGACGCCTGGCACCCGCAGGTCAACGGCGTGGTGCGCACGCTCACCTCGCTGGCTCGCGCGGCCGCCGGCCTCGGCGCCGACATCACCTTCCTCACGCCGGAAGGCTTTCCGTCGTTCGGCGTGCCGACCTATCCGGGCCTGCGGCTCGCCGTGACCAACGGCCGCGAGATCGCCCGGCGCATCGAGGCGGCGGCGCCGGATGCGATCCACATCGCCACCGAAGGCACGATCGGCTGGGCGGTGCGCCGCTACTGCCTGCGCCATGGCCTGCCGTTCACGACGTCCTACACGACGCGCTTTCCGGAGTACGTCGCTGTGCGCACCGGCATTCCCGATGCCGTCGGCTATTGGGTGATGCGCCGCTTCCACGACGCCGCCGCGATGACCATGGTCGCGACCAATTCGCTGAAGCAGGACCTCGCGTCGCGCGGCTTCAAGCGGCTCGGCTTCTGGACCCGGGGCGTCGATACGAAGCTGTTCAATCCGGACGCGCCGGTCGCGCTGGATCTGCCGCGTCCGGTGTTCATGACCGTCGGCCGCGTCGCGGTCGAGAAGAACCTGGAAGCCTTCCTTGCGCTCGACCTGCCGGGCTCGAAGGTGGTGATCGGTAACGGCCCGCAAAAGGCGGAGCTGGAGCGTCGCTTCCCGGCGGCGCATTTCCTCGGCGAGAAGACCGGCAACGATCTGACCGCGCACATGGCGGCCGCCGACGTCTTCGTGTTTCCGAGCCTGACCGATACATTCGGCGTCGTGCAGCTGGAGTCGCTGGCCTGCGGCACGCCGGTCGCGGCCTTCCCCGTCACCGGTCCGCTCGACGTCATCGCCGATCATCCGATCGGGGCGATCGACAGGGACCTGCGCGCCGCCTGCCTGAAGGCGCTGACGATGTCGCGCGAGACCTGTCGGGCATTTGCGCTCGACCGCTCCTGGGAGAACAGCGCGCGCCAGTTCATCGGCAATCTCGCCGTGCTGCAGCCGTCCCGCGTCGTGCGTCCGACACCGGTGGTGGCCGGTCAGAGCGCCGTGCGCGGCTGACGGCGAACTTTGCGTCACTCCATCAATTCCAAACCCAAGTGAGATGTAACGATGGCAGAAACCATGAAGCTCGGCGGCGCGCGGGAGCTCGACTTCGATCGCGAACAGGTCGAGCAGGCCTATGACCGCTGGGCACCGATCTACGACCTCGTGTTCGGCGGCGTGTTCGAGAAGGGCCGCAAGGCCGCGATATCAGCCACGAACAAGCTCGGCGGGCGCGTGCTCGAGGTCGGCGTCGGCACCGGCATCTCGCTGCCGCTCTATGCGCCGCATGTCCGCGTCTTCGGCACCGACATCTCCGAGGCGATGCTCGGCAAGGCGATGCGGCGCGTCGCCGACCAGCGGCTGAAGAACGTCGAGGGTCTCGCGGTGATGGACGCCGAGCAGCTCGACTTTCCCGACGATTCGTTCGACGTCGTTATGGCGCAATATGTCGTCACCGCGGTGCCGAACCCGGAGGTCGCGCTGGACGAGTTCGCGCGCGTGCTGCGCCCGGGCGGCGAACTGATCATCCTGACCCGCGTCAGCGCCGATGACGGCCTGCGCCGGGTGATCGAGCAGGCGCTGCAGCCGGTGGTGCGCCGGCTCGGTTTCCGTACCGCCGAGTTCGGCTGGTCGCGCTACCTGCGCTGGCTCGCCGGCGCCGAGCGCATGGAGCTGGTCGAGCGCCGCCTGATCCCGCCGCTCGGCCATTTCTCGCTGGTCCGCTTCCGCAAGCTGGAGCGTGCCGCCGCGGCCTGAAGCCGCGGCCGCCCTCTACCGCCTCCGCGACGTTCTACGTAGTCCGAAACGTTTCGCTGCGTCCGATCGCATGACATCTTGATGATGTCATGCGATCTACACCGAATCCCTGTACAAGACCTGCAACTCATTCTTCGGAGCAACCATGATCAAGCATTTCCTGGAGCAGCTGCGGATCCAGCGCTGGGACGACCATCGCTACTATCATCACAGCCGTATCAACCAGAGCCTCCACTTCGTCAGCGCGCTCAGCTTCATGATCGCCTATGTGATGATGGTGTTCGACCCGCTGGTCTCGGCGCTGATCGGCTGGCTGGTGTCGATGACCTCGCGCCAGGCGGGCCATTTCTTCTTCGAGCCGAAGGGCTACGACCACGTCAACCAGGCGACCCACGAGCACAAGGAAGAGATCAAGGTCGGCTACAATCTGCAGCGCAAGGTCGTGCTGATGTCGATCTGGGCCGCGGCCCCCGTGGTGCTCTATCTGCAGCCGACCCTGTTCGGCCTGCTGCCGCCCTGGACCTCGGCGATGGAATTCGTGCGCGAGACCGCCAAGCTGTGGCTCGTGATCGGTATCGGCGGCCTGCTGTTCCGCACCATTCATTTGTTCTTCATCCGTGACGTCGAGACCGGGCTGGTCTGGATGACCAAGATCATCACCGACCCGTTCAACGATTTCATGCAGTACCGCGCGGCTCCGCTGGCGCTGCTGCGTGGCGAGCTGATCGACCCCGGCCTGCACCTGATGAACGAAGGCCTCGAAGAGCAGCACGCCTGAGCCGGCTTGAAGCCCAGAGTAAAGCGATGCCCGGGCCGGTCCCGGGCATCGGTGTTTGTGGGGGGCTGTGAGGTGAAATCGAGCGAGCTTGCAGCCATGCGGCACGTGCCACCTTCCCCTGGAGGGGGAGGGGGAGGGTCGACGCGTGCGAAGCGCGCGTCGGGGTGGGGTGATCTCTCCACTTGCTCACCCGCACCTCATGTGCGGACAGGCCGTCACCCCACCCCGGCGCGCATTTCGCTTCGCTCATGCGAGCCGACCCTCCCCCTTCAGGGGAGGGTGGTTGTGCCGTCAGCGCCCGAATGCGGCGCCGAGCATCTCTTTCAGAATCTGGCGCTTGATCGCCTTGTTGGTGAGCGTGCCGTCGTTCCACCACCAGCCGTCCTGCTTCATCTTCTCGGCCGCCGAGACGAAGCGCTTCGTCACCTCGGCAAAATCGGCGTCGGTGTAGTTCAGGCTGAAGATCAAGCGGCCGGTGCCGACCCAGCTCAGCGCCAGGCCCTCGGCACGCAGGTAGTATTGCAGCATCCAATTGTAGCGCGACGGCACGGTGTATTCGACCAGCCAGATCGAATGCATATTGGAGACGCGCACCGGCAGGTCGTGCTCGGCCAGCGCGGCGTTGAGCTGCGCGGCGCGGCCATTCCAGGTTTCATCCAGGCCGTCGTAGATGGCGCGGAGGTTCGGGCTGTCGAGCCGGCTCAGGAACTCGTCCATCGCCGCCATCACATAAGGATGCGAGTTGAAGGTGCCGCGGGCGAAGCAGATGTCGGCCGGGCGGTCGTCGCGGAAGCGGCGCATCAGCTCGCGCTTGCCGCAGACGACGCCGATCGGCAGGCCGCCGCCGAGGCTCTTGCCGTAGGTCACCATGTCGGCCTTGACGCCGAAATACTCCTGGGCGCCGCCCGGCGCGAGCCGGAAGCCGAGGAACACCTCGTCGAACAGCAGCACGATGCCGCGTTCCGTGCAGACCTCGCGCAGCTGCTTCAGCCAGGCGGTGTAGGCTTCGCGGTCGTAGCGACCCTTGCGCGAGGAATCGACCAGCGCCGAGTCGCCGGGCGCATTGCCGTTTGGATGCAGCGCCTGCAGCGGATTGACCAGCACGCAGGCGATGTCGCGCCGCGTGCGCAGGACGTGCAGCGTGCGCTCGGACATCTCGGCCAAGGTGTAGGTCTCGTGCGGCGCGATCGGGTTGCCGACGCCGGGCTGTACGTCGCCCCACCAGCCGTGATAGGCGCCGGCGAAGCGGACCAGATGCGTGCGGCCGGTGTGGTAGCGGGCGAGCCGCACCGCCTGCATCACCGCCTCGGTGCCGGACATGTGGAACGAGACCTCGTCCATGCCGGACAGCTCGGTCAGGCGCTTCACGTTGTCAGCGACGACCGGGTGATAGAGCCCGAGCACCGGGCCGAGCGCGCTCGCGCGCCGCTCGGCAGCCGCGATGCACTCCTTGTAGAAGTCATAGCCGAAGATGTTGACGCCGTAGGAGCCGGTGAGATCGTAGAACCGGTTGCCGTCGAGATCGGTCAGGGTCACGCCGGAGGAAGCCTGCATGAACGAGCCGGCGCCGAGCTGCTCCTTGACCAGACGGCTGTACTGGAACGGGACCCGGTAGCTCTGGGTGAACTGCAGGTCGGAGATGCGGCTTGCGGCTTCCGCCGTCAGCGCGCGGCTCTTGGCGAACTTCTCCTGGAACAGCGCGCCGAGCCGGAAGAAGCCGTCCTGGCGCTTCGTGGCGATCGCCCGCGGTGCGCCGTCGGACCGGAAGAAGTCGTCGATCTCGAACTCATAGCGCGGGATCAGCCTGGAGATCCGGCGCGACATCTTGGAATGGCCCGCCAGCGAGCGGTGCTTGGCGCGCGACAGTTCGATGCGGGCCTTGACCTTCGGGGCCATGGCGGCCGTCACGGCAGCGCCAACGGCGAGCGATACATAAGGAATCGAGTTTTCCATCATGTCCAAAAGCGCTAACCCCTCCTGCTGACAGATTCATGACAGTCAAAAGCCTGATCGCCTCCGTCACCCAACAGGAAGACCTCAACTTCCTGCTCACCAACCGCGTGCCGCGCGCCGCGCTGACCCGCTTCATGGGCTGGTTCTCCAAGATCGAGAACCCGCTCGTCCGGGACGCGTCGATCGCGCTGTGGAAGCTGTTCTCCGACCTCGATCTCTCCGAGGCCAAGGAGAGCCGCTTCAAGAGCCTGCACGCGTGCTTCACGCGCGAGCTGAAGCCCGGCCTGCGGCCGTTCGATCCCGATCCCGCCATCGTCACCAGCCCGTCCGACGGCATCATCGGCGCCCACGGCCGGATCCGCGACGGCGAGCTCTACCAGATCAAGGGCGCGCCCTATTCGCTGCGCGAGCTCGTCGCCGATCCGGCCATGGTCGAGACCCATCGCAACGGCAGCTTCGTCACCTTGCGTCTGACCTCGAGCATGTATCACCGCTTCCACGCGCCGGCCGACATGACGATCGAGCATGTCAGCCTGATCCATGGCGATGTCTGGAACGTCAATCCGATCGCGCTGAAGCGCGTCGAGCGGCTGTTCTGCAAGAACGAGCGCGCGGTGATCCGCACGCATCTTGCCTCCGGCGAGCCGTTCACGATCGTGCCGGTGGCGGCGATCCTGGTGGCGAGTATCCGCCTGCATGCGCTCGACCGCGTATTGAACGCGCAGACCGAGCGACCACTCGCCTATGCCTGTAACAACAATGTGCGCAAGGGGGACGAGCTCGGCTGGTTCGAGCACGGCTCGACCATCATCCTGCTCGCGCCCGGCGACTTCACATTCTGCCGCGATGTGGCGGAAGGCGCCCGCATCCGGGCCGGACAGCCACTGTGGCGCAGGCGCGTCGCCGCCGGATGAATGTCAGGTCCACGCTTGCGGAATCTCGATTTCGGCGTTGCGCAGTCCTATATCGGAGCGTTCAACTGACGAATCAGACCGCGGGAGTTGCGGTCGTTGCGGCTCGGGAGAGGCGATGGCGAGAGCGCCGATCATGGCGGCAGGGGGCATCGTGCTGCGGCGGGAACAGCCGCCGCGCATCGCGGTCGTGCGCCTGCGCAAGCGCGACGAATGGGTGCTGCCGAAGGGCAAGCTCGACGACGGCGAGACGCCGCGCGACGCCGCCAGGCGCGAGGTGCTGGAGGAGACCGGCCACAAGGTCACCGTGCATGAATTCCTCGGCACCCTGGTTTACGATACCGGCACGCGTGCCAAGGTCGTGCACTACTGGCGCATGGAAGCGGCCGGCGAGCCGTCGCAGCCGCTCATGGACGATGTCCGCGCCGTCGACTGGCTGCCGCTCGATGCGGCGGTGGGGCGGCTGTCGCGCGATCATGAGAAGACGTTCCTGGAGACCGTCGGGCCGTACGCGCTCGCAGGCCTGATCCGCAAGACCAAGGCGAAGTCAGCGCCCGAGGTGGCGGCGAAGACCGCCGCTGACAAGAAGCCGGTCGAGAAGGTCGCAGCGGAGACGGCGGCGGTCGCGGCAAAGCCTGCAACCGCCAGGAAGCGCCGCAGCCGGGTCGTGGAGCAGCCCGCCCCAGCGCCGGCTCCGGAGATCGCCGACCTCGCGATCGCCGTGCCGGGCGAGCAGCCCGCCGAAGCCGTGCTCGCGGCTGCGGCGCCCGACCTCGGTCAATCCGAACCGACTGCTTCGGATCCGGCGGCAGTGCCGGTGGAGGCCCACCCGGTCCCGATGGCGGCCGAACCCGCTGCAAGCGAGCGTGAGCCGGCGGACCTCGAGCGTATCGAGGCCGTGGCCGCAGCGATCAAGTCGCTCGTGCCGAGCAAGGCCGCGCCGGATGCCGAAAGCAGCCCGAATAAGGACAGGCCGTCGGACGTGCCGAATGCCGGCGCAGAAGCCGCCGCGCCGCGCGAAGACGTGGCCGCCGCGGATGCGGAGGCGCTGGATGGTGCGCCACGCCGCAGCCTGGCGCAGAAGATGCGGGCGTGGCTCGGCCGCGCCGCCTGAGTCTGGTTGACGAAACGATTGATCGGCAAGCGGTTCTGCCGTGCACATTCTGCGCGTGCCGGCTGAGCAATTCCTGCTGTCCGCTGTTCGAAAATTGCCAAGAACCATTCGCGCCATCGCGGGTTGACGCGGGTCCGTCAACGGAGACCCCGCATGAGCCCGCCGCCACCGCGCCAGAGCGCCGCGTCCACCGCAAAGCCTGCCCCTCTGTCCGTCACGCTTCAGATCAATGGCCAGTCGCACACGCTGTCGGTGGCACCCTGGACCACGCTGCTCGATCTCCTGCGCAATCATCTCGACCTCACCGGCACCAAGAAGGGCTGCGATCACGGCCAATGCGGCGCCTGCACCGTGCTGATCGACGGCCGCCGCGTGCTCTCCTGCCTGACGCTCGCGGTCATGAAAGACGGCGCCGAGATCACGACCATCGAGGGACTCGCCAAGGGTGATGAGCTGCACCCGCTGCAGCAGGCCTTCATCGATCACGACGCCTTCCAATGCGGCTATTGCACGCCGGGCCAGATCTGCTCGGCCGCCGGCCTGATCGCCGAGGGCAGGGCGAAAACGAAGGACGAGATCCGCGAGCTGATGAGCGGCAACATCTGCCGTTGCGGCGCCTATCCGAACATCGTCGGCGCCATCGAACAGGCGATGGGAGGCCGCAGATGAACAATTTCGACTACGCGCGCGCCAGCGATGTCGCCGAGGCCGTCAGGCTCAAGGCGGCGACGCCGGAGGCCAAGTTTATCGCCGGCGGCACCAACCTGATCGACCTGATGAAGTATCACGTCGAGCAGCCGCGTCAGCTGATCGACATCAGCTACCTGCCGCTGACGAATGTGGAGGAGACGAGCGCCGGCGGCGTCAGGATCGGTGCGCTGGTGCCGAACAGCACGCTCGCCTATCACCCCCTCATCGAGAGCCGCTATCCGCTGCTGGCGAGCGCGATCCTCGCCGGCGCATCGGCGCAGCTGCGCAACATGGCCTCGACCGGCGGCAATCTGCTGCAGCGGACGCGCTGCGCCTACTTCTATGACGTCGCCACGCCCTGCAACAAGCGCACGCCCGGCGCCGGCTGCTCGGCGGTCGACGGTCTCAACCGCGGCCATGCCATCCTCGGCGCCAGCGCCGATTGCATCGCGACCCACCCCTCCGACATGTGCGTGGCGCTCGCCGCGCTCGACGCCAAGGTGCAGGTCGCGGGCTCCTCGGGCGAGCGCGTCATCGCCCTTGCGGACTTCCATCGGCTGCCCGGCGACCGGCCGGATCTCGACAACACGCTGCGCGTCGACGAGATCATCACCGCGATCGAGCTGCCCCCGCAGGGCTTCGCCGCGAATCACAGCTATCTGAAGATCCGCGATCGCCTGTCCTACGCATTCGCGCTGGTCTCGGTCGCCGCTGCGCTCGAGCTCGACGGCGGCCGCATCGGCGAGGCGCGCCTGGCGCTCGGCGGCGTCGCCCACAAGCCGTGGCGCAATGAGGCGGCCGAAGCCGCGCTGCGCGGGCAGGCGCCGGATCCCCAGGCGTTCGGCCGCGCTGCGAACATCCTGCTGAGCGATGCGAAAGCCGCCACGCACAACGCCTTCAAGATCCCGCTGGCGCGCCGCGCCATTGTGCGCACCCTGACCCAGGCCGCGAACGCAACGCCCCAGATTCAAGCCATCAAGACCATCCGGTGATGTCATGACAGCTCGCATCGGCACAGCCACCTCCCGCATCGACGGCCGCGCCAAGGTCACCGGTGTCGCCAAATATGCCGCCGAGTTCACCGCGCCCGATCTCGCCTTCGGCGTCGTGGTCAATTCCACCATTCCGAAGGGGCGGATCGTGCGCATCGATACCAGCCGCGCCCAGGCTGTCGACGGCGTCCTCGACGTGCTGACCCACGCCAACCGGGTCAGGATGGCGGACAAGGATGACGCCTATCGCGACGAGGTCGCGCCGGAGGACGGCTCGCCCTATCGTCCGCTTTATGACGACCGGGTGCATTTCAACTACCAGCCGGTGGCGCTGGTCGTCGCCGAGGACGAGGACACCGCGCGTTTCGCGGCGACGCTGGTCGCGGTAGAGTATCTGGCCGAGAGCTTCGCGACCGACCTGCATGCGCGGCGCGAGCAGGCTTTCAAGGTCGACAAGCCGCTCAAGCCGCGCGGCGACGCGACAAAGGCGCTTGCCGGCGCAGCCGTGCGTCACGATGCCGACTATGGCGTCCCGATCGAATATCACAACCCGATGGAGCTCTACGCGTCGACGGTGCTCTGGCGCGACGGCGGCAAGCTCGTGGTCTACGACAAGACCCAGGGCGTGCAGAATGTGCAGCGCTACGTCTGCAGCGTGTTCCAGCTGACGGACGACGACGTCCAGGTGATGTCGCCGTTCGTCGGCGGCGCGTTCGGCTCCGGGCTGCGGCCGCAATACCAAGTGGTGCTCGCCGCCATGGCCGCGCTGAAGCTGAAGCGCGCGGTGCGCGTCGTGCTCAGCCGCGCCCAGATGTATGGCCTGTGCTATCGCCCTGCGACGATCGAGCGGCTGGCGCTCGGCGCCCGTGAGGACGGCACGCTGGCGGCGCTGACGCACGAGGCCGTGGCGATGACCTCGCAGCACGAGGCGTTCTCGCGCAACGACATCGGCTGGGGCGATGTGCTCTACACCTCCGCTACTTCGCGCGCGACGCACCGCCTCGCCAAGCTCGACGTGCCGACGCCCGGCGACATGCGCGCGCCCGGCGCCGCCAGTGGCGTCTACGGGCTGGAATGCGCGATGGACGAGCTCGCCGTCGCGCTGAAGATGGATCCTCTCGAATTGCGCCTGCGCTGCTATTCCGATCGGGATCAGGACAAGGATCTGCCGTTCTCCAGCAAGCGGCTGAAGGAGTGCTATCAGCAGGGCGCCGAGGCGTTCGGCTGGTCGAAGCGCAATCCCGAGCCGCGGTCGATGCGTGACGGCCGAGAACTCGTCGGCTGGGGCATGGCGAGCGGCGCCTGGGAGGCACTGCAGATGCCGTTCGCGACGCGGATCGTGATGACGGCGAATGGACATGTCGAGGTGGCGAGCGCGACCTCCGATATCGGCACCGGCACCTACACGATCATGGCGCAGGTCGCCGCCGACATGCTCGGCGTGCCGCTCGACAGCATCAATGTGAAGCTGGGCGACTCCACGCTGCCCAAGGCGCCGGTGGAGGGAGGTTCGTGGACCGCAGCCTCGATCTCGCATGCGATCGTCAACGCGGCCGATGATATCCGGGCGGAGCTGCTGAAGATCGCGCGCACCATCCCGGGCTCGCCGTTGCAGGGGCTCACCGCCGACGAAGTGACGCTCGCCGATGGCGCCATCGTCGCCATTTCCGATCGCAGCCGGTCGTTGGCGATGTCGGACGTGATGCGTCACGGTGGCAAGGACCGCATCGAGAAGGAGCGCGGCTCGGATTTCGAGGATGACGACAAGCACGCCCACAACACCCACTCGGCGGTTTTCGCCGAAGTGAAGGTCGACGAGGAGCTCGGTGTGATCAGGGTGACGCGTATCGTCAATGCCGTCGCCGCCGGGCGCATCCTCAACACCAAGACGGCTTCGAGCCAGATCATGGGCGGGGTCGTCATGGGCATCGGCATGGCGTTGCACGAAGAAGCCCAAATCGACCAGCGGTTCGGGCGCATCATGAACGCCAACATCGCCGAGTATCACATGCCGGTGAATGCCGACGTTCACGATATCAAGGTGATCTTCGTCGACGAGGAGGATCGCATCATCAACAAGATGGGCATCAAGGGCGTCGGCGAGATCGGCATCGTCGGCGTCGCCGCGGCGATCGCCAACGCGGTCTATCACGCCACCGGAAGGCGCATACGGGATTTGCCGATCACGTTGGACAAGCTGGTGGGGTGAACCGTCTTCTCTCGGCCATAATGGCCCCGGAGCGAGCGGCGCTCGCCACACCGTCTCCCTTGTTGGTGCCGTTTCGAAACATCTCTCCATGCTTCCGCCCCACGCCGTCCGAAATCTCGGAGAAGGATGCGCCGCCCGCGAGAGGGCGATCATCGTGGGCGTGAGGCGGGAGAAGCATGGTCGAGATCGACGTCGCGGCTTTCGTGAGATCCTGTACCCCCGCCACCATCCGCCTGATGATGCTGTGCGCGGCGCTCGGCCTGTCGGGCTGCGCCACGGCGCAGATGACGCAGAGCGGCGCGCTCGCATCCTATCAGTCTCTGGCGGAATCGAACGGCCTGCTCGCCAAGTCGCAGCTCAACGTCGACAAGGACAATGTGCTCGCGGCCCAGACCGTGCGTATCATGCCGACATCCTTCTCGGGCCAGGCCGGCGCGGTGCTGACGGACCAGCAGCGGCAGCTCGTCGCCAATGCCGTCGACCGCGCGCTGTGTCTCAACCTGAGCGAACGCTTCACGGTCGTGGCGCCCAATCAGAGGGCCGATCTGACGACGCGCACCTTCATCACCCAGGCGACGCCGACCGATCCGGTCGCCGCCGGTGCGTCGAAGGTCGTGTCGGCCGTGCCGGGCGCGCTCGGCGTTCCCGTTCCGGTGCCGCGGCTGCCGATCGGGCTCGGCAGTCTCACGATCGAGGCTGAGGCGCTCGACCGCAAGGGCCGGCAGCAGGCCGCAATGGTATGGGCGCGCGGCGCCAATTCGTTCACCAACTCGCCGGTGCTGTCGCAGGCCGGCGATGCCTATGATTTGGCAGGTTCGTTCAGCGCCGATTTCGGCCAGATGCTGGTGACCGGCGAGACCCCGTTCGGAAAGGTGCCGAAGCTGCCGTCGATCGAACGGATCGGCGCGGCGCTCGGCGGCAAGCCGAAGAACGCGGCGTGCGAGGCGTTCGGCAGGGATCCCGGGGTCATCGGCATGGTCGCCAACCGTCTGGGCGCACCGCCGGAATGGGTCGACAAGGGCGCTGTGCCAAGGGACGCACAGGCGAGCACGCAGATCGCGAAGCAGTAGCGGTCATCTGCATCCGCATGCCGCCGTGGGAATGCGAGACGCGGCCGCGTCGGAAAGCATAAACGCGCAGCTGGTGCTGGCACACCTCGGATCGGGGCGGCGGCCGGTGTGCGCTACTCCGCCGCCTCGCTCTTGCCCTCGATCAGCAGCACGTCGAGGCTCTCGATCTCCTGCATCGCGCGGCCGGCGATGCCCTGCAGGTCGCCATACAGGCCCGCCGTCGAATCCAGCACGCTGCGCAGTTGCTCCTCGCGCTTGGCCCACAGCCGCATCATGGTCTTGCGCTCGCGGTCGAGATCCGACTGCATCTCGGTGAAGCGCTCGACGATGGCGTCGATGCGGTGGCGGAAGCGGGGCCCCGTGAGATAGGCGTAGACCATCTCCATCTTGGTCTGCTGGCCCTCCTGCGCGAGCTTGCTGCAGGCGACGTCGATCAGCGACTGCCGCAGTGCCAGCGACAGTGGCAGCGCGAAGCGCGGCTCGGCGACCCAGACGCCGTCGATCAGGTCGAAGCCGTCGACCCCCTTGGGCAGCGCGCTCGAGACGATCAGCGCGATGTCGGCCTTGGCGGCGCGCAGGTCGTCGCGCAGCTTCACCAGCCAGCCATCGCTCCAGTTCTTGGTGCGCTTGGATTCCCACAGGATCGCGCCGCAGGCCTGGCCACCGGGGCCGACCACGCGATGGATCACGTCGCCGCCGAACTCGCCCTTCGGAACCGGCTCGACCAGGTCGCGGGGAAAGCGCGCGCGCAGTTGTGACTCCAGCTCGATCTCCAGTGCCTCGCCCTGCAGCTGCTGCGAGCCCTGCTCGGCCTTGCGGCGAAGCTCCTCGATCTGGCGCTGCATGCCTGCGATCTGGGTCTCCTTCTCGGCGACCTTGGCCTTCAGAGACTCCTCCGCCTCGAGCCGCGCCTTGTCGCGCACCGCGACGAGATTTTCCTGCACCTTGGTCTCGATGGTGAGATCGAGCTCGCGGCGGGCCTCGTCGAGCTCACGCTGCTTGCGCATCATCTCCGCCTGCGCCTTCTGCGCATCCGCCAGCTTGGCGTCCTTGCTGACGATGGCCTCGTGCAGCTCGGCGAGCTGGCGATCGCGGTTGCCCATCTCGTCGGCCACCGCCTGTCGTGCCTTCTCGGCCTCGGCCTGCGCGATCGCAGCGCGTTCGGCCTTCAGCTTGGTGGCGACCTGCTGGTCGATCGCAGCCTTGGCCTGCGCGATCTGCTCCTGCGCGGCCTTGAGCTGCGCCTCGCGGCGGCCGAAATCGGCTTCTTTCGCCTGGAGCTGCCTCTCGAACTGCCGGCGCGTCTCCGCGATCAGGGGCGCTGCGAGCTGCTCGGTCAGCTTGATCTCGGTGCGGCAGGAGGGGCAGACGATCTGAGGATCGGTCATGATTCGCTTCCTTCCATGAAAGCCGAATCTAACCGGCCGCCGCGTGGCGTTTAACCCACGCGAACGGCTTATCCCACGCAATTATCCGCGATTCACGCCCCGTGCGGCGTGGCCGCGGACGTCGCTGTCGCGTCCGGCGCCTTGATGCGGAACCAGGCGACGTAGAGCGCCGGCAGGAACAGCAAGGTCAGCACGGTGCCGACGATGATGCCGCCCATCATCGCATAGGCCATCGGACCCCAGAACACTTCGCGCGCGATCGGGATCAGCGCCAGCGAGGCCGCGGCCGCCGTCAGCATGATCGGCCGCATGCGGTGCTCGGTCGCCTCCATCACGGCCTCCCACGGCGGCCGTCCTTCTTCGCGCAGATGCTCGATCTGCACGATCAGGATCACCGAGTTTCTGATCAGGATGCCGATCAGCGCGAGCACGCCGAGGATGGCGACGAAGCCGAGCGGCGCGCCGCTCGGCAGCAGTGCCGCGACGACGCCGATCAAGGCCAGCGGGGCCACCGCGAACACCAGGAACAGCCGCTGGAAGCTCTGCAGTTGCAGCATCAGGATGGTGGCCATGGTGAACAGCATGATCGGGACGACCGCGATGATCGGCGCCTGGCTCTTGGCGCTCTCCTCGACGCTGCCGCCGGTGACGACCTTGTAGCCGGCCGGAAGCTTGGCGTCGAAGGCCGTGATCGCCGGCTTGAGCTGATCGACCACCGTGTTCGGCTGCACCTGATCGATCACGCTGGCCTTCAAGGTCAGCGTCGGCTGGCGCGAGCGGCGCCAGATCTCCGGCTGCTCGATCTGGTAGCGCAGGGTCGCGAGCGCCGCGAGCGGGATCGACTGGCCGTTGGATCCGGAGAGCTGCAGGTCGCGCAAGGTCTCCAGCGACTGCCGTTCCTTGGCCTGGGCGCGGCCGCGTACGTCGATCAGATAGATGTCGTCGCGCACCTGGGTGATCGAGGTGCCGTCGAGCACGCTGTTCAGCGCATTCGCGATGTCCTCCGAGGTGACGCCGAGCTGGCGCGCCTTGTCCTGCAGCACGTCGACCTTCACGACGCGCGCCGGCTCCATCCAGTCGAAGATGACCGCCCCGAGATGGCTGTTGCCGCGCAGGACGCCGGCCAATTCCTGCGCGATCTCGCGCACCTTGGCCACATCGGGCCCGCTGACGCGATACTGCACCGGGCGGCCGACCGGCGGGCCGATGTCGAGCAGATGCACATAGGCGTCGGTGCCGGGGAACGTCTTGGTCAGATAGGCCTGCAGCTTGGCGCGGGCACGGTCGCGCGCCTCGAGGCTCTTGGTCACGATGATGATCTGGCCGAACGACACGTCGGCCGGCTGCACGTCGAACGACAGCACGAAGCGCTGGGCGCCGGAGCCGACATAGGTCGACCAATGGTCGATGTCGGGATCGCCCTTCAGCGCCTCCTTCTCGAACTGCGCCATCTGCGTGTTGGTCTCGGCGATCGAGGAGTTCTGCGGCAGGTTGAAGTCGATGACGAGCTCATTGCGGTCAGAGGAGGGGAAGAACTGCTGTTGCACGAAGCGCATGCCGAACACCGACAGCCCGAAGATCAGGACCGTGGCGACGATCGTGGTCCAGCGGTTCCGCATGCAGGCATTGAGCATGGCGCGGAAGATCCGGGTCAGCCGGCCGCCCTCGGCATGGTGACTCGGCAAGGTCGCGGGCAGGATGGTGACGCCGAGCAGCGGCGCGAACAGCACGGCCACGATCCAGGACACGACCAGCGACACCGCGATCACGACGAACAGCGTGAAGGTGAACTCGCCGGCGGCGCTGTTGTTGAGGCCGATCGGGATGAAGCCGGCGACCGTGACCAGCGTGCCCGTCAGCATCGGGAAGGCGGTCGAGGTGTAGACGTAGGTTGCGGCCTTGCGCAAGGAGTCGCCGACCTCGAGCCGCGCCACCATCATCTCGACCGCGATCATGGCGTCGTCGACCAAGAGGCCGAGCGCGATGATCAGCGCGCCCAGCGAGATGCGCTGCAGCGAGATGCCGGTGTAGGCCATGAACAGGAAGGTGATGGCGAGCACCAGCGGGATAGAGATCGCGACCACGAGGCCGGCGCGGACGCCGAGGCTGACGAAGCTGATCGCGAGCACGATGATCACGGCCTCATACAGCGCCTTGGTGAAGCCGCCGACGGCTTCCTCGACGATCTTGGGCTGGTCCGAGACGAGATGCACGCCGACGCCGACCGGCAGGTCGGCGACGACCTTCGCCATCTCCTCCTTCAGCGCCTCGCCGAAGTCGAGCAGATTGGCGCCGGCCTTCATGCCGATGGCAAGTCCGATCGCCGGCTGGCCGTTGAAGCGGAACAGCGACGTCGGCGGGTCCTCATAGCCGCGGGTGATGGTGGCGACGTCGGTGAGCGGGAAGAAGCGGTCGTTGATGCGCAGGTTGATCGCCTTGAGGCTCTCCTCGGAGGTGAACTGGCCGGAGACGCGTACGGCGACGCGCTCGGGGCCGGCCTGCAGCACGCCGGACGGCGACACCGCATTCTGCGCCTGGAGCGCCGTCAGGATGGTGCGCTGGTCGATGCCGAGCGCGGCCACCTTGCGCGGCGAGAATTCGAGATAGATCACCTCGTTCTGCGCGCCGACGATGTCGACGCGGCCGACATTGGGCACGGTCAGCACCTTGGCGCGGACCTCCTCGACGCGGTCGCGCAGCTGACGCTGGCTGAGGCCGTCGCTGGTGAAGGCGTAGATGTTGCCGAACACGTCACCGAAGCGGTCGTTGAATCCCGGCCCGACGACGCCGGACGGGAAGTCGCCCCTGATGTCGTTGATCAGGTTACGCACCTGCAACCAGGTCGGGACGACGTCGCGTGCCTTGGTGGTGTCGCGCAGATTGACGAACACGGTGGTCTGGCCGGGCACTGTCAGGCTCTTGGTGTAGTCGAGCGCCGGCAGCTCCTCCAGCTTCTTCTCGATGCGGTCGGTGACCTGGCGCGTCATCTCCTCGGCGGAGGCGCCGGGCCATTTGGCCTGGATCAGCATCGTCTTGATCGTGAAGGACGGATCCTCCTCGCGGCCGAGATGCACGTAGGAGAAGAGGCCCGCAGCCATGAAGGCGATCATGAAATACCAGACGAGCGAGCGGTGCTCGAGCGCCCAGTCGGAGAGGTTGAAGGACTTCACGGCTGAGATTCCTGATCGATGCGGACGGACTGGCCATCCTTGAGACTGTGCACGCCGGCGGTGACGACGCGCTGCCCGGCTTCGAGGCCGCCGGTGACGCGGACGCTGCCGTCCTCGTTGCGGGCGATCGTGATTTCCTGTCGCTTCACCGTCTTGCTGGTAGCGTCGACCAGCCAGACGAAGCTCTTGTCGTTCTGCTCGAGCACAGCCGAGCGCGGCAGCCGGATGACGGTCTTCTGCTCGATATCGAGCGAGGCGGTCACCGTGGTGCCGAGCCGCATGATCTCGGGCGGATTGTCGAGCGTGATGCGGATGCGGCGCGTGCGCGTGGTGGCGTCGGCGCGCGGTGCGATCTCGCGCACCTTGCCGGCGGCGCTGACGCTGGGATCGACCTGTAGCCGCACGGTGAACGGCGTGCCGGCCTGCAAGGCCCCGGCGATGTCGTCGCCGACATCGATGACGGCTTCGCGGATGTCGGGCCGCGCGACGGTGACGACGCTCACGCCCGGCGAGACGACCTGTCCGACTTCCGCGCCGACCGCGGTGACGATGCCGGCGAAATCCGCCTTGAGCTGGGCGTAGCCGAGCTGCTCGCGCGCCTTGGCGAGATTGGACTGCGCCTTGACGACGGAGGCCTGGGCGGCTGCGCGCGACTGCTCCGCGCTCTCCAAGGTCGCCTTGGTGGTGGCGTCGGTTTCCAGCAAGGTCCGCTGCCGGCCCTCGGTGCCGGTCGCATTGGTCAGTTGCGCCTGGCTGCGCGAGACCTCGGCGGCCGAGGCACGCACGGCGAGCTCGAGCGCGGCGGGATCGATCGCCGCGACGACCTGGTCCTGCTTGACCATGTCGCCGATATAGACGGGCCGTGCGATCAGCCGTCCGAGCACGCGGAAACTGAGATCGGCCTTGTAGCGCGGCTCGATCGTGCCGGTGACGGCCGAGCCGTTGGCCGCCTGCGGCTCGATCTTCATCGACAGCACCGGCCGGACCGGCTCGGGAGCGGCGGCCTTTTCGTTGCAGCCGGCGAGCAGAGCGAGCGCGCCGAGCGGAAGAACACAACGCATGGGCGTCATCACGACCGCTTCTCCTCGTTGAATACGATCTGTTGGCCGACGCTGAGCAGCTTGCCGCCATCGGTCACGACGCGGTCACCCGGTTGCAGCCCGGCCGACACCACGATCGCGCCGGTCTCGTAGTCCTCGATCGTGATCGGCTTCAGCGACACGGTCTTGTCGGCGGCATCGACCAGCCACACCGCCGGCGTCTTGCCGGCCGCGGTGAGCGCGCTCCAGGGCAGCACGATGCGTTGCTCCGGCTTGATGAAGCCGGTGACGCTGACGGCGCTGCCGAGGATCATCTCGGGCGGCGGATTTTCGATTGCCATCTTGACACGGACGGTCCCGGATTTGGGATCGATGGTCGGCGAGACTTCGCGCACTTGACCCTTGGCCGTCACCGAGGGATCCGAGAGCAGCGCAATCGCGGCCTTGGTGCCGTCGAACTTCAGCGACAGCGCCGCCTCGTAGACGTCGACCACGGCATCGCGATCGCCGTCACGCGCGAGCGTGAACACGGACTGCGCCGCCTGCGCCACCTGGCCGACCTCGATATTGCGCGCGGTGATCGTGCCGTCGGCGTCGGCGCGCAACTCGGTGAAGGTCAGCGCGTCCTTGGCGGTGTCGCGCTGGGCCTTGGCGGATTCCAGCGAGCCTTCCGCCGTCCGCAGCGTCTCCTGGGCCTGGTCGAAGGTCGCGCGCGTCGTGAAGCCGCTGGAGAGCAGCGTCTGCTGCCGATTGAAGTTGGAGGTCGCGACCTTCACCTGCGACTCCGCGGCGGTCACGGCGGCCTCGGCGGAATCCAGGTCGGCCTGCTGCTCGGCCGGATCGATCCTGGCGAGCAACTGTCCGGCCTTGACGTGCGCGCCGACCTCGACGAGCCGCTCCGTGACGCGGCCGCTGACCCTGAACGACAGGTCGGCGAGCACGCGCGCCTGGACGTCGCCGGTCAGCGTGATCGATTGCCGGCGCTCGGACAGCTTGACCACCTCGGTTCGCACCAGCCGGGACGGCGGTGCGGTTGCGGCCGTTTTCTGCTCGCAGCCGGCCAGCAGCAGGCCGACGGCAGCACAGCCGGCCGCGGCCAGCAGGCGTGAGCCCGGCGCCCGAAGGAAGGGGAATCCTGTGATTGGAGACATGGTCGTATCTTCGGCCCGGTTGGGTGGTGGCGATCATTCCCGTCCTGCCGCGCAAGCACGCAAGGACCGGAAAGCGCCTGTTGATCGTCAGCAGCGCGCAGAATCCGCGCAGCCGCCCGCCGTTGCAGGCAAGGTTCACGCGAAAGTTGAACACCATCCTCTTGACAGTGCGTGAATTAGACAATCAAATCTAGAATAATTCGTCTAGTAACATTCTCGTGGCGGTTTCGAATTCCCCCTGTGTGGGTTGCCGGGCGCTCCCGTTGGGACATCGGCCATCGCTGCCGCCGCGGTGAGCCAAGGCATGACGCGAACGTGCGACGCAAAGCTGCGACTGACCTGAATGACCCCGCGCGCACGACATCACGTGCGCCGCGCCAGGCGCGGGGCCGTGAGCGGCGCGAGCAGCTGCTCGACGCCGCAGCCGCCATCATCGCCGAGTCCGGGATTGGTGCCGTCAGCATGCATGCCGCGGCCCAGCGCGCCGGCGCCTCGATCGGCTCGGTCTATCATTTCTTCCGTGACAAGGATCAGATGCTGGATGCGCTCGCCGAACGTCACGATGCCGAGCTGCAGCCGGCATTCGATCGCGTGCTGCAGCGGAGCGATGCGGAATGGGCAGCGTTGGCGCCCGCAGAGGTCATCGAGCAACTGATCGGCTGGGCGATCCGCTACTTCGTCCGCAATCCCGATGCGCTGGCGACGCTCGATCTGCACGACCAGACCGTGCATGCCGAGTTCAGGGCCGTCATCGACCGCGTCATGCGCGCCAGGCTTGGCGACGAACTGGGCAAACAGGCGGCCACTACGCTCGATGCCGTCGTGCTCGGCACCCTGCTGTTCACGCGCGAGCAGGATCCGCGCAGTCGCGACGTCGTGGTCGCCGCGTTGCCGGAGATGATGGCTACCTATCTGAACGCTCTCGAGGCGAAGCGGAAGCGGACGAAGGCATGAGGTACAGGCGGCGTATCGATGCGATCAGGGCGGCTATCTGAACGGCCACGCGCTGCTCTTCCGATGCATCGCCACTGTGCGCGGCGTCGCCGTGTCCGCGATCGGCTGGGCCGGAAGGACGATCTGGTCGTCGACGTTCCAACGGTCGAGCTCGTAGCGCCATTTGCCATTCTCCGATGTGCGATAATCGCAGTCCTTCAGCGCGCGATCGCGAGACGGTGGATCGATGACCGTAGACGTCGTTCGGCGCTGGCGACGATGCTGACGATCAGGCGGAACGACGAGGCCGGCGCGGACGTACGCATACCGCTCATCGCACGGGGCCCGCCGGCGACGGCGTGTCGACATGATCCATCGTCGTCATCGACACCGGCTGCGGCTCGTCGATGAGAGCGGAGCGATCGCGACGACGTGCCAGACGCCGCTCGCTGCTCCGGTCGCGCCTGATGGCGATCCCTTCGACCAGCCGGGCCACGACGCCGACCACGGCAAAGCTCAAGAGCAGCGAGATGCACAGCAGCCCCAGATAGAGCTTCAGCACCGAGCTTGCGAAGCAGGCAAGCGCGATGAGCGCGACAATGGCCAGCCGGCCTTTGACGGAGATCGACATGATGGGGCGTTTCGCTGGTAGCTGATTGTGGGCGCCACTCTAGCGCCATGTTTTCTGCCGCCAAGCCGCGTCCCAATGGGTGGTAAATTTTGCCGCAAGGTCATGACGACAATCGGATGTGCTCCAGCTCAATCGTCGTCGCACGCGTCGCAGTTCAACTCCGCGTTGCGAAGATCCGGTTGTCCTTGTGCCGGCTTCGCGCATTCGTCGTGGGGAACCGAAGCGAGCATCCATCGTCGCCGAGGTCCGGCCTTCCCTGCGCCCTCTCGTTACGATGAGGGCCGAGATATCGCACGATCCGGGCGCATCGCGTCGCGGCAACGCGAAGCCGCGTCATCTCTCCGAGTAACGGATCAAATGCGCTTCTGCGCATCAGGGACCCGACGAGACCGGCTGTTTGAGATGGCCAGCAAGACGATCGGCAGACGTGCTGCTACTGCGCGCTGGCCCACGCCGCGAGCACGGCGCGCTCCTCGCCGGTGATCTCGGTGATGTTGCCGGGCGGCATCGCGTTGGACCAGGCCGCGTTGCGTGCGATCAGCCGCGCGTTGCGCTGGATGTGCTCGGCGGTGTCGAGCCGCACGCCCCGGGGCGCGCTGACGATGCCGTCCCACACCGGCTCGGCGGCATGGCACATGCTGCAGCGGGAGGTCACGATCTCCTCGACCTGCGCGAAGCTCGGCGGGGCGCTCAGGGCCGTCTTGGCGTCGCGAGGACCCGCTGCGGACAGCAGCAGGATGCCGATCATGCCCGCGGCTGCGACGCCCCACACCCACCATGGCGATGGATTGCCCTTGTGACGCTCGTTGAAGAAGTGGCGGATGACCGGCCCGAGCGCGAGCACGATGGCGACGATCACCCAATTGTAGCGGGTGCCGAACAAGAGCGGATAGTGATTGCTGATCATCAGCACCACCACCGGCAGGGTCAGATAGTTGTTGTGGACCGAGCGCTCCTTGCCGGCCTTGCCAAGCTTGGGATCCGGCGCCTCGCCGGCGAGCAGCGCGGCGACGATCTTCTTCTGGTTGGGGATGATCACCGCGAACACGTTGGCGACCATGATGGTGCCGATGATGGCGCCGATCTGGTTGAAGGCGCCGCGGCCGCTCAGCACGTGGGTGAAGGCGTAGGTGAGCGCGACGAGGAAGATGTAGCCGCCGATCGCGAATGGCAGTTCGTGCCGGGCAAGGCCGCTGCGGCAGGCGGCCTCGTAGAGCAGCCACGCCAGCGCCAGCGAGCCGAAGCTGAACAGGCCGGCCTGAAGGGGCGTGAGATCGAGGATCGACTTGTCCACCAGGAACAGGTCGGCGTTGAGATAGTACACCACGATCATCAGCACGAAGCCGGACAGCCAGGTGGTGTAGGCCTCCCATTTGAACCAGGTCAGCTCGCTCGGCATCTGCGCCGGCGCCACCAGATATTTGACGATGTGGTAGAAGCCGCCGCCATGCACCTGCCAGGCCTCGCCCATCACGCCGGTCGGCAGGCCCTCGCGCGGCCTCAGGCTGAGGTCGAGCGCGATGAAGTAGAACGAGCTGCCGATCCAGGCGACCGCGGCGATCACGTGCAGCCAGCGGAAGATCAGGCTCAGCCATTCCGATATGATCGAAGCCCACATCGCGCGCTCATCTCCTTCGACAGGGCAAGTCCAGAGCCGAGTGCCTGCGTCTCATCTGTGGCATCGATCGCATCTGATTTCCAGCGCGTCGCTGTGGCAGTCAGTGCACAACAGATTAGCTGTCATGCGCGCGTGATGCGGTGGACTCCGGCGGCGCGATTGCGTTCAATGTGGCGGTCTGACAAGCGGGACGGGCGGAATGACGAGACTGGTTCTGATCATGCTGGTGTTGGGACAGTTCGCTGGTGTGCCTCTGGCGGCGGCGCAGACCGCACCCAAGCAGAGCACGGCCAAGCGCGCCGATGCCTGCGCGCCGATCGGACGAACCGAGGACGGCAAGCTGGTCTATGCGATGAAATGCGAGAGCATCCCCAAGCCGGTCGCTCCCGTCGCCCCGCCACAGGCGGCCGCCCAGCCGTCGGAGCCGGCTGCGGAACCGGAGCCCGAGACCCAGCGGAGCGGCCTGTTCGGTTGGTCGTACGATCGCCGACCCAAGCCATAGCGCAGCCGTTTCCCCAGACCGCCTCATTCACCGAATTTCTCCTGCAACTGCGGAAGCAGCCGGTCCGGCTTGAACGGCACGGCCGTGAAGCGGATGCCGGTGGCAGCGCGCAGCGCGTTGCCGAGCGCGGCGGCGACCGGATTATAGGGGCTCTCGCTCATCGACTTCGCCCCCAATGGGCCGATCGTGTCGTGGGTGTCGGCAAACAGCACCTCGGTGCGCGGCACGTCGGCATAGGACGGCAGGTGATAGTCGCGGAAGCGCGGATTGATCACGCGGCCCGTGTCGTCGATCACGATCTCCTCGTACAGCGCGGCACCGAGCGCTTGGGCCACGCCGCCCTCGACCTGGCCGCGGCACTGCACCGGATTGGCGACCCGGCCGGCATCCGCGGCCTGCACGCTCTTGAGGATCCTGACCTCGCCGGTCCCCTTGTTCACAGCGACGCGAAAACCCTGGACGTTGAACGCGACCGAGCGCGGCGTGCCATGCGAACTGCCGCTCGCGGTGAGCGGCGATCCGCTGGCGTTCGCGAGCTCGGCGAAAGCGAGACGGTGTGCGCCGCAGGTGATTGCATCATCGGCGATCACGCAGGCGCCGGGAGCGACGTTCCACCTGTCGGCCGCGAACCGCTTGATCGTCTCGGCCAGCGCCTCGGCCGCAGCCTGGGTCGCGCGTCCCGCGACGAAGGTGCCTGTCGAGCCATAGGCGCCGGTGTCGTGGCCGCCATGCGCCGTGTCGGACTGTCTGAGGCTGATGCGACCGACCGTGGTGCCGAGCACGGTCGCGGCGATCTGGCGATGGACGGTGCTGGTGCCGTTGCCGAATTCGGCGGTGCCGACGGTGAGCACGAAGCCGCCGTCTTCGCGCAGGCTGACGGTGGCATCGGCGATATGGCCATCGGGCGGCACGGTGTCGATCATCGTCAGCGCGATGCCATCGCCCTTCAGCCACTCGGCCGCCAGCTCCGGCGTCGGCGTGGCCTCGGCCATCGCGCGCTCGACCAGATCGAGGCACTGGTCGAGCCCGTAGGAGCCGTACAGCACGTCGCTGTGCCCGGATGCCGGCGGCGCCAGCATGGCATCGCCCGGCCTGACGATGTTGCGGCGTCGCATCTCGAAAGCGTCGATGCCGAGCTGCCGCGCGAGCTCGTCGATCGCGGCTTCGACCGCGAAGGTGGTTTGCGGCAGGCCGTAGCCCCGATAGGCGCCGGCCGGCACCGTGTTGGTGTAGACGGCGAGGCCGTCGACCTTCTTGTTGGGACAATTGTAGACCGAGATCGACTCGGCGCAGGCATGGAACAGCACGGGCCCGGCGTGATTGCCGTAGGCACCGGTGTTGGAAAGAACATCGAGCTGCAGCGCGGTCAGCTTGCCATCCTTGTCGGCGCCGGCCTTGACCGTGACGCGCATCGGATGCCGCGTCGAGGTCGCGATGAACTGCTCCTCTCTGGTGAATTCGAGCTTCACGGGGCGCTTTGTCTTCAGCGCGGCGAGCGCGAGGATATCCTCGACGAACATCTCCTGCTTGCCGCCGAAGCCGCCGCCGACGCGCTCGCAGAACACGCGGACATTATCGGGCGCGAGGTCGAAGATCTCGCACAGCGCCCGTTTCGTCAGGAACGGCACCTGCGTGCTGGAACGGACGGTAAGCGCGCCGTTCTCGTCGAGCCAGGCGAGACCGCCGTGCGTTTCCAGCGCCGCATGCTGCACCCGCTGGGTGGTGAAGGTGCCTTCATAGGTCGCGGCGGCCGACGCGAGCGCGGCGGCGACGTCGCCGAACTCGCCATGGGTCTCGGCGACGATGTTGCGGCCGACGTCCGCGATGCGATGCGCGCTGCCACGGCCGGCGTGAATGATCGGCGCCCCGGGCACGATCGCGTCAGCGGGATCGACCACGGCAGGCAGGATCTCGTAGTCGACGACGAGACGCCGACAGGCCTCTTCGGCCGCAGCCTCGGTCTCGGCGACGACGGCCGCGACCTTCTGGCCGATGAAGCGGACGACGTCGTCGAGCACGCGGGTGTCCGCCGGATCCATCCAGGCCTGCTCATGGCGCGCGGTGGAGAACAGCGTCGCCGGCGCATCCTCATGCGTCAGCACCGCGTGCACGCCCGGCACCGCCAGCGCAGCCCTCTTGTCGATGCCGGCGATGCGCGCATGCGCGTGCGGCGAGCGCGCGAGCTTGACGTGCAGCAGGCCTTCGACCGTCATGTCGAAGGTGTAGCGCGCCCGGCCGCGTACGACGTCGGGACCGGCGGGGGCGGGCAGGCTGCGTCCGAAGGCTTCGCCGGCTGTGACCTGCTCGACATGAACGTGGCCGAGCAGCGCGTCCTCGATGGCGCGATAGCCGGTGCAGCGGCACAGATTGCCCTTCAGCGCCGCGCCGAGATCCTTCTTCTGCGCCTGGTTCAACGAGGCGCAGGTGACGATCATGCCGGCGGTGCAGAAGCCGCATTGGAACGCCTGCGCATCGAGGAAGGCCTGCTGCATCGGATGCAGGCCGTCATCGGTCGCGAGGCCTTCGACAGTCGTGACCGCCTTGCCATCGGCACGAAAGGCAGGGATCAGGCAGCTATGCACCGGTTCGCCGTCGAGCAGCACAGTGCAGGCACCGCAATCGCCGGCGTCGCAGCCCTTCTTGACGCCGAAATGGCCGGTGTCGCGCAGAAAGGTCCGCAGGCATTGCCCGGGGCGCGGGGCAGCATCGACCTCCTTGCCATCGACGATCACGGTCATGGCCTGAAGCCCGCGAGCTCGGCGCGGATCTCCTCGGCGAGGCGCAGAGTCATCGCCTTGCGCCAGGCGGGCTTGCCATGAACATCATCATGATACGACGCGTCTGGGATGCTGCCGAGAATGCCGGCGCGCAATTCGGTTGGGTCGGGCATCGTGGCGAAGCGCAGCTGCTGCGGCTTGATAGTCGATCCGGTTACCGTGAGCAGCAGGTCGCCGCTGCGGCCCGAGGTGCCGATCAGCAGCGCGCCGGAGCGTCCGACCGGGGTGAGTGCGATCTGGCGGAAGGCAGTGCGGCGCTTGAGCGCGGCCAGCGGAATGTCGATCTGGCGCAGCAGATCTCCAGGCGCGAGCACGTTGCTGTTGTTGCCGGTGATGAAGTCGGCGACCCGGATGCGCTGCTCGCTGCCGTCGTTCTTCCAGATCGTGCAGACGCCCTCGAGCGCGGCGAGCAGCGAGATCATCGGCCCGGCCGGCAGCGACATGCAGAGATTGCCGCCCACGGTCGCCGTCTTCCAGATCTTGAACGAAGCGAGGAACGCGCGGCAGCATCGATCGATCAGCGGCGCCGCGATCCACTCGGCCGGGCAGGGCAGCGCGTCCAGATCGGCGACGCTGCAGGTCGCGGCGATGCACAGGCCCTGATCGCTGATGCTGAGAGACGGCCAGGCGAGATCGCTGAGATCGATCAGCCGCGACAGGCGCGGCTGCGGTTCCGAGAACAGCCACGTGCCGCCGGCCAGCCAGGCATCGCCTGCCTGCCAGCTGGGCAGCTCGGCCCGCGTCCTCGGGCGCACGACCTCCGTGATGGTGTTCAGATCCATGGTGAAGCCAGCTCGTGGGCGCAGCCTATCGCGGGTGGAATCCTTGCAAGACCAGCGCCAACTGGCAATAGGATGACGCTGGCCTTCCGCTTGCAAGTTACCGGCACATGCAAACGCCCAATCACCGAGACGAGGCAGCCATGAGCACGACGCCGATCTGGATCAAGGACCCGCTCGCCATTCTCGCCGAGGGTGCTGCGCGCGGTGTCGTCGTCAAGGACGGCCGCATCGCCGAGCTGGTGCCTGCCGAGGCCGAGCCGGCCACCGCTGATGCGGCGATCTATGATGCCAGCGGGCATGTCGTGATCCCCGGGCTGATCAACACCCATCATCACTTCTACCAGACGCTGACGCGCGCGCTGCCGGCTGCGATGGACCGCGAGCTGTTCCCCTGGCTGAAGGCGCTCTATCCGATCTGGGCGAAGCTGACGCCGGAGGCACTGGATGCGGCGGTCACGGTTGCGATGGCCGAGCTGATGCTGTCCGGCTGCACGACGACGACCGATCATCACTACGTGTTTCCGGCCGGCCTCGAGGACGCGGTCGGCATCGAGGTGGCGGCTGCGAAGCGGCTGGGCATTCGAGTGCTATTGACCCGCGGCTCGATGAATTTGTCCGAGCGCGACGGCGGACTGCCGCCGGACAGTGTGGTGCAGGACGAGGATACGATCCTCGCCGACAGCGAGCGCGTGGTCGCGACCTATCACGAGCGCGGGCCGGATGCGATGGTGCAGATCGCGCTGGCGCCGTGCTCGCCGTTTTCGGTCACGGGATCGCTGATGCAGAAGACGGCCGATCTCGCCGACAAGCTCGACGTGCGGCTGCATACCCATCTCGCGGAGACCGAGGACGAGAACCGCTTCTGCGAGGCGATGTTCGGCTGCCGTCCGCTCGACTATCTGGAGACGCATGGCTGGCTCGGGCCGCGAACCTGGCTGGCGCACGGCATCTTCTTCAATGCCGAGGAGATGAAACGGCTCGGCAAGGCCAAGACCGCGATCACTCACTGCGCCTGCTCGAACCAGTTGCTCGCATCCGGCTGCTGTCCGGTGTGCGAGATGGAGGAGGCGGGCGTCGGGATCGGCCTCGGCGTCGACGGCTCGGCGTCGAACGACGGCTCAAACCTGATGCAGGAGGTGCGTGCCGCGTTCCTGCTGCAGCGGGCGCGCTACGGCGTTGGCCGGATCAGCCACAAGGATGCGCTGCGCTGGGCAACCAAGGGCTCGGCCGCCTGCGTCGGCCGGCCGGAGCTCGGCGAGATCGCGGTGGGCAAGGCCGCCGACCTCGCACTGTTCAAACTCGACGAGCTGCGCTTCTCGGGCTCAGGGGATCCGATCGCGGCGCTGGTGCTGTGCGGCGCGCATCGCGCCGATCGCGTGATGGTCGGCGGCCGCTGGACCGTGATCGACGGCGCCATTCCGGGGCTGGACGTCGGCGGGCTGATCGATCGGCACAGCGCGGCCGCCAAGGCCATGCGGGGAGGGTGAAGCGCGCAGCGTTGGAAAATATCCGCTCGAGAACTCCCCCCGACGTGTGGGGGGAGTTCTTGCCGGGTGCTGCGTCTACTTGCCCGGCACCTTGTCGTCGACGCCCTTGACATAGAAGTTCATGCCGAGAATCTGGCCGTCGGCGAGATGGTCGCCGCCCTTGCACTCGATCTCCTTGCCGTCCTGGCCGAGCACGGGGCACTTGAACGGGTGCAGCTTGCCGGCGGTGATCGCGGCCTGGGTCTCCTCGGCCAGCTTCTTCACGTCATCGGGCATGTTGGTATAGGGCGCCATTTCGAACATCTTGGAATCGAGGCCGCCCCAGCTGTCCTCCGACTTCCAGGTGCCGTCGAGCTCGGCCTTGACGCGCGCGATGTAGTAGGGGCCCCAGGTGTCGAGGATCGAGGTGAGCTGCGCCTTGGGGCCGAACTTGATCATTTCGGAGTCCTGGCCGAAGGCGAGCTTGCCGCGCTCGGCTGCGATCTGCATGGCAGCCGGGCTGTCGGTGTGCTGCATGATGATGTCGGCGCCCTGGTCGATCAGTGCCTTGGCGGCGTCGGCTTCCTTGCCTGGGTCGAACCAGGTGTTGGCCCAGATGATCTTGACCTTGATGTTCGGGTTGACCGTCTGCGCGCCGATGATGGTGGCGTTGATGCCCGAAATGACCTCCGGGATCGGGAACGAGCCGATATAGCCGAGCACGCCGGCCTTCGACATCTTGCCGGCGATGATGCCCTGGATGTAGCGGCCCTGATACCAGCGCGCCGAATAGGTCGACATGTTCTTGTCGCGCTTGTAGCCCGTGGCGTGCTCGAAATGCACGTTGGGATACTTCTTGGCGACCTTCAGGGTCGGATCCATGTAGCCGAACGAGGTCGTGAAGATCAGCTTGTTGCCGGCGCGGACCAACTGCTCGATGGCGCGCTCGGCGTCCGGGCCTTCCGGTACGTTCTCCAGATAGGTCGTCTCGATCTTGTCACCGAGCTCCTTCACCAGCGCCTGGCGCGCGAGCTCATGCTGATAGGTCCAGCCGAGGTCGCCGATCGGCCCGAGGTAGATGAAGCCGACCTTCAGCTTGTCGGCGGCGTGCGCCACGCCGGCAATGCTTCCCGCCAGCACCAGCGCGGCGGCAGCCCCCAGAAGCCTTTTCATCATCGTCCATGCCTCCAAACAATCCGGGGAAAACCTCGTGAGCCAGAGCACCGCGCCCCATCGCTGGCGCTCCGGATGATTGGTTCAGCGATCCGGAACGAACACCGTCCCCAGCGCTGCCGGCGCGGTGGAGCCGCCGGTGCGGGCGCGCGACAGCAGCACCAGGACGATCACGGTGGCGAGGTACGGCAGCGCCGACATGAACTGCGAGGGGATGCCGACGCCGGCGCCCTGCGCATGCAGCTGCAGAATCGTCACCGCGCCGAACAGGTAGGCGCCGACGACAAGGCGGCCCGGTCGCCAGGATGCGAACACGACCAGCGCCAGCGCGATCCAGCCGCGCCCCGCGGTCATGCCGGGAATGAAGAACGGCGTATAAGCCAGCGGCAGATAGGCGCCGGCGAGCCCGGCGCAGCCGCCGCCGAACAGCACCGCGAGCAAACGGATGCGCAGCACGGGATAGCCGAGCGCGTGGGCGGAGACATGGTTGTCGCCGCAGGCGCGCAGCACCAGGCCGGCACGGGTGCGGTACAGAAACCACCAGACGGCGATGATCAAGGCGAGCGACAGATAGACGAACGCATCCTCGCCGAACGCGATACGGCCGACCAGCGGGATGTCGCTGAGGCCGGGAATGGAAAGGTGCGGCGCGGTGCTGATGCGTTCGCCGACAAAGCGCGCGCCGATCAGGCCGGACAGACCGGTGCCGAGAATGGTCAGCGCGAGGCCCGTCGCCACCTGGTTCACGGCGAGGCCGAGGGTCATGAACGCGAAGATCAGCGACATCAGCATGCCGGCGACGATGCCGCACAGCGCGCCGACGATGATCGAGCCGGACAGCCAGGCCCCGCCGAAGCCGCAGGCCGCGCCGACGATCATCATGCCCTCGACGCCGAGGTTGAGGACGCCCGAGCGCTCGGTGACCAGCTCGCCGGTGGCCGCCAGCAGCAGCGGCGTCGATGCTGCGAGCACCGACAGGATGATTGCTTCAATCAGCACCACTTTGCACCTGCCGCGCGGCGAAGACGAGCTTGAAACGGTAGAGGATGAGCGAATCGCAGGCGAGCACGTAGAACAGCAGGATGCCCTGGAACACCTTGGTCACATCGAGCGGAATCTTCATCGTGATCTGGGCCTGCTCGCCGCCAATGAACGTCAATGCGAGAAAAAGCCCTGCAATGAATATTCCAACCGGATTGAGCCGTCCGAGGAAGGCCACGATGATCGCGGTGAAGCCATAGCCCGGCGAGATGCCAGGCTGCAGATGTCCGATGGGTCCCGCCACCTCGATGATCCCTGCGAGACCGGCCAATGCGCCCGACGCGGCGAACGTCAGAAGGATGAGCTGGTTCGCATTGAAGCCGCCGAACCGCGCCGCACGCGGCGCCACGCCCACGACTCGGATCTCGAACCCCTTGATGGTGCGCTCGAGCAGCACGAAGGCGCCGGCAACGACAATCAGCGCGATGATGCTGCCGAGATGCAGGCGTCCGCCCTCGATCAGCACCGGCACGGTGGCGACCGGATCGAACTCCGCCGTGGTGGGGAAGTTGAAGCCGGCGGGATCGCGCCAGGGGCCGCGAACGAGATAGTCGAGCAGGAGATCGGCGACATAGACCAGCATCAGGCTGATGAGAATCTCGCTGGCGCCGAACTTGACGCGGCACAGCGCCGGGATCAGCGCATAGAGCGCGCCGGCTGCGGCGCCCGCGACCAGCATCGCCGGCAGCACCCAGTGTCCCGCTTCGGTGCCTTGCGTCTTCACCGCGATCCAGCTGCCGGCAACGGCCCCGATCAGGAACTGGCCCTCGGCACCGATGTTCCAGGCGTTGGCGAGGTAGCACAGCGACAAGCCGATCGCGATCATGACCAGCGGCGTGGCCTTCACGGCGATCTCCTGTAGCGAATAGCCGTCGGTGAGCGGCGCGATGAAGTAGACGCCGAGCGCGGTGATCGGGTTCTTGCCGAGCACGGCGAACAGCACGCTCATGGTCACCAGCGTCAGTCCGATCGCGATCAGCGGCGAAACCAGCGCGATGGTGCGCGAACGCTCGGCGCGCTTCTCAAGCACGAGCTGCATGCGCCGCCTCCTTCTCGAGGCTGGCGCCGCCCATCAACAGGCCTAGCCTTTCCCGGGTCGCCTCCGCGCGTGGCAGCGCCTCCGACAAGTGTCCGTGAAACATCACCGCGATGCGGTCGGCGATCTCGATCAGTTCGTCGAGGTCCTGGCTGGTGACGAGGACGGCAGCGCCCGCGCTGGCGAGATCGATCAGCGCCTGGCGGATGATCGCGGCGGCGCCTGCGTCGACGCCCCAGGTCGGCTGGTTGACGACCAGCACCGCCGGCGTGCGCAGGATCTCGCGGCCGACGACGAACTTCTGCAAATTCCCGCCGGACAGGCTCGCCGCTTCCGGATCGCGCTTGGCCTTGCGGACATCGAACGTCTCGGTCGTCAGATCGACCGTCCGCAATGTCGCTGCGGCGTTGATGAAGCCGTGCCGGACCATGCCGCCCGCGGCGTGTCCGGTCAGCAGCGCATTCTCGGACAACCTCATCCGCGGCGCGGTGCCATGCCCCAGCCGCTCCTCCGGCACGAACGCCGCGCCCATCTTGCGGCGCTCGGTGATCGAGAGATTGCCGCAGGCGAGGCCGTCGATGATGATCGCGCCGGGCTCTTTGACGAGGCGTTCGCCGGACAACGCAGCAAACAGCTCGTCCTGGCCGTTGCCGGCGACACCGGCGATGCCGAGGATCTCGCCGCCCTTCAGCTCGAGGGAAATGTTCTTGAGGCCCACGCCATGCAGCTCGCTGGGGGCGAGGGTGAGATCATTGACGACCAGACGCGGCACGGTGGTGTGCCGCTCGGCCGGCGGCTTCACGTCCTTGATCTCGGTCCCCACCATCATGCGGGCCAGCGAGGCAGCCGTCTCCAGCTTCGGATTGCAGGTCGCGACCTTCCTGCCGCCGCGCAGGATGGTGGCGGTGTCGCACAGCCGCTTCACCTCCTCGAGCTTGTGGCTGATGTAGAGGATGGCGCGGCCTTCCGCTTTCAGTCGCTCCAGCACGACGAACAACTGGTCGGCCTCCTGCGGCGTCAGCACGGCGGTGGGCTCGTCCAGGATGAGGAATTTCGGATTCTGCATCAGCGCGCGCACGATCTCGATGCGCTGCCGCTCGCCCACCGACAGTTGCCAGACTTCGCGCTTCGGATCGAGCGGCAGTCCGTAGTCACGCGCGACGTCCGCGAGCCGCGCCGACATGGCCTTGAATGGCTCCTTGCCATCGAGCCCGAGCGCCACGTTCTCAGCCACGGTGAGGTTGTCGAACAGGGAGAAATGCTGAAACACCATGCCGATGCCGAGGGATCGCGCTTCCGCGGGACCGGACAGCCTGATGGGCACACCCTGCCAGCGCAGCTCACCGGCGCTCGGCTGCACCAGTCCGTAGACCGTCTTCACCAGCGTCGACTTCCCGGCGCCGTTCTCGCCGAGCAAGGCGTGAATCTCGCGTGGCCGGATCTCGATGTCGATCTTGTCGTTGGCAACGAAGTCGCCATAGCGCTTGGTCAATCCGATCGTCTGCAGGAGCGGAGGCGTAGGGTTCGGATCGGCCGGCGCGAGGTCAGGCATTTGCTGCGTCATGGGGCAGGGGAATGAAGCTGCCTCAATTGTGATCTAATTTGCCGCGGCGCGTAAGAGGCGAAAAGCGCCATCCTCTGCCCAACTCTTGTCCAAGCGTCCATCGCGCCGCGATCGGCGAATGCCGTGCGCCAGTGGTTGCAAGCATCACGTCCCGCAATCGGTCGAGCGGAGCGAACGATAAAGTTCTGTGGCAGTTTTGAGACACCGGCCGTAAATCGATCCGCCGCAGCACGTTGCCCGTTGGATGAGCAGCGTCATCCCATGCGCGTCCAGGGGCGCGCTTGCGCTCGCGCGTTGCCGCGAACGCGCGCGGAAGGGCAGGCGGGGCTTTTCGGAAAAACTTCAGCAATGTGAAGCCGCAAGATCGGAGTCTGGGAGCATCGTGGCCGCGGCCAATCGTCCCATGCCCAAGCTCGCGACCGATGTCGTCGCCGCTGCAATACGGCGGAACCTTGATCAAACTGCGGGCAAGTCCTGGAGAAAGTTGAGGCTTCTCCCACCCGTGGAACGGCGCAACTGTGCATGCAAGTCGGGAATCGGCGCTTGTCAACTGGGGGTGTTCTGAATGTCGTTACGTCAAACAATCGCGGCGGTCGTCGCACTGGGCGCGGCAGCGCTGACGTCGGTCGGTGCAGCGGGGGCCGCTGACCTGCCCGCCAAGGCGATCGCGAAGAAGGCGCCGGCCGAGGTGCCGTTCTTCCTCGTCGTCGACAATCGCGTCAGCTACTCCTATATCTTCGATGCCAGCCAGCCTGGTGCATGGAGTGTCAACGGCAACGGCACATTCAACGCCAAGACCGCCAAGCAGGTCTACTCGTTCACCCATTTCGACGTCTGGGGTTACGGCACCAACTTCTTCACGATTTCGCTGTTCAAGTCGGACCACAACGACCCGGCTGGGCCGTGCACGCAGACCGGCGGGATCGTGTCGCCCAACGCAGGTTTCGCCTTCACGCCGGCGAGCTGTCCCGGTGCGACCGAAATCTACGGACTGTTCCGCTCGACCTTCGGCTGGAACCAGATCTTCAACACCAAGGCCTTCACGATGGGCCCGCTGCAGAACATTTCGTTCGAAGTGGGCATGGATGCCAATACCGAGAACCGCTATTTCGGCGCCGCCAAACGCGACGTGGTTGCCGGCCTGCAGTTCGCGTTCAACCTGCCCTACAAGGGCTATTTCAACGTCGCTCCCCTGATGTATTGGGAGTTCGCCAACCACAATTCGTTCTCGCAGTGCGGGGCCGGCTGGTCGAACCCCTGCATCAATGACGGCAATACCTCGTTCAAGCCGACCTGGGCCGTCGAGACCAACTACTACATGGATCTCGGCTTCCTGCCGGAGAGCATGCAGTTCTTCTCGATCTCGGGCCGCGCCGGCTGGTACGGCAAGAAGGGCACCGACACCGAGCCGCTCCCGGCCAGCGTCGCGAACGGCGTCTATCCGACCAAGATCGAGTTCAATTCCGAGCCGATCCGCCTGACCTTCGATGCGTCGAAGGCGATGTGGGGTGAGAAGCAGAGCCACCTGATCGACGTCTGGGTGGCCTATCGCTACTGGCAGAACAAGTTCGGCCTCGACCACAACAACGCGGTCGGCTGTTCCGTCGCCGGTGTCGGCGGCACCCGTGTCGCCACGGGCGCCTGCACCGAGTCGTCGCTGTATTCGGGCGTGACCGTGAAGTTCTGATATCGATCGAGCCACGCAAGCAGGCGCCGCGCCTCCGGTCGCGGCGCCTGCCTCATTTGTCCCAGGCTCCCTCATGCAGCGTCGCGGCTTCCTCCTCCAGCAGGGGGCCGACGACTTCGGTCGCACGCTGGCCGCTCGCGAACACGTCGCGGCACGGCAGGTCGAGGGTCGGGTTCTCCGGATGATTGCCGGTAATGCCGCGCAGCCGCCGCTCACTGAGGCCATAGACCACGCGTCCGATGCCGGCCCAGTAGATGGCGCCCGCGCACATCGCGCACGGCTCTGCCGACGAATACAGCGTGGCCGCCGCCCTGATCTCGGGCGCTAGCGAAACGCAGGCCTGGGTCGCAACCAGCCGCTCGGCATGGGCCGTGGCGTCATGAGCTGGCATGTAGCCGTTCTCGGCCTCGATCAGAACGCGGCCGTCGGCAGCGATCAGCACCGCTCCGAATGGATGATTGCCGTTGGATGTCGCGCGGCGGGCGATGGCGAAGCTGTGGCGCAGGAAGTGTGTGTCCCGGTCTTGGGCGCCGGCTTGCCTCTGTCCGTCTCTCGCCTCATCTCTCGGCGCCATCGTCACTCTGCTCCGTTGCGGATCGGGCGATCCTGCTCCGGCGCGGCGACGTCCGCAAGCGCGCCAAGGGAACCGATGCTCCGCAGCTCGCGTTGCCCGGCGCACGAGCGCAGGGAACAGGCAGACGACATGGCGGCAAACGCGGATTCCAAGGTTGCCGTCTATGCCGCGCTTGCCGGCAATCTGCTCGTGGCCTGCACCAAGACCGCCGCGGCGGTGTGGACCGGCAGCTCGGCCATGATGAGCGAGGCGATCCACTCCGCCGTCGACACCTCGAACGAACTGCTGCTGCTCTACGGCTTTCATCGCGCAAGCCGTCCGCCCGACCAGCGGCATCCGCTCGGCCATGGCCGTGAGCTCTATTTCTGGAGCTTCATCGTTGCGCTGCTCTTGTTCGCGCTGGGCGCCGGCGTCTCGCTGTATGAGGGCGTGACGCACCTGATGCATCCGCGGCCGATCGAAGACCCGACGGTGAACTACGTCGTGCTCGGGCTCTCCTTCGTGTTCGAGGCAGGTTCCTGGTGGGTGGCGGTGCGGCGGTTTCGCGCGGCTGCGCCGGGTCTCTCCTATCTCGAGGCGTTCAGGCGCAGCAAGGACCCGCCGGCCTTCATGGTCGTGTTCGAGGCAGCGCGGCACTGATCGGCATCGTGATTGCTGCTGCCGCTATGGCTGCTGCCGTCGCCTTCGATGAGCCGGCATGGGACGGCATCGGATCGATCCTGATCGGTGTGCTGCTTGCGGCGACCTCGATGGTGCTCGCGCGGGAGAGCAAGAGTCTCCTGATCGGCGAGCCGGCGGACCCGGAGCTGGCGCGTTCGATCCTCGACATCGCGCGCAAGAGGAAGGGCGTCAAGTCAGCCAATGGCCTGCTCACGGTGCAGCTGTCACCGCAGCATGTCGTTGTCGCGCTGAGCATCGAGTTTGCGGACGATCAGCGCGCCGACGACATTGAGCGCGCCGTGGTTGCGATCGAGAGCGAGCTGAGGGCGCGGCATCCGATCGTCGTGGCGCTGTTCGTCAAGCCGCAGACCGGTGTGCGCTATCAGGAAATGCGCGAGAGCGTGCTCCAAGATGGCTCGACTCAGGCGTGAGATCGGCAGCTCAGCGATAGACGACGTCGCTTCGTGCAGACGAACGGCCGAGGCATGAGATGCCGGAACCGGAGCCGCGCACGGCGTTCCTAGCGCGGCGTCCGCGCGGCCAACGGCGCGCTCAGCAGCACGATGACGAGCAGTGCGGCCAACATCCAGAATGCGGCCGGCAGGCTGGTGGCTGCGGCGATGAAGCCGATGCCTGCGGGGCCCAGCAGCACGCCTGAGTAGCCTGCGGTGGTGACGGCCGCGACGGCCAGCCCGACCGGCATGGCGGTCTGCGCCCCGGCTCGGCGGAACAGCACCGGGACCAGGTTCGACGCGCCGAGGCCGATCAGCGCAAAGCCCGCCATGGCAGCAGCAACCCACGGAGCCGTGAGCAGCAGGACGAAGCCCGCGATGGCGATGGCGCTGCCCCCGAGCAACGTTGCGCGATCACCGATCCGTGCAACCACCGCGTCACCGACGAGGCGCCCTGCGGTCATTGCGATCGAGAACATGATGTAGCCCAATCCGGCCTGCGCGGCCGGCAGGCGGCCGGAACCGGCGAGCAGCAGCGCGCTCCAGTCGAGCATCGCGCCCTCGACCAGGAACATGATTGCGGCGAGTGCCGCCAGCAGCAGCACCGCGCCGTGCGGAAGCACGAGCAGAGGCCCCGATTGCGCGGGTTTGCTCGCCATCAGTCGCGGGGCAGCCACGATCATCGCGGCCAGGGCGAGGGCACAGCAGGCGAGCGTGCCGAGCAGCGGCGCGACGTCGAACGCGAGCAGCGCGGTCATGACGCCGGAGCCCGCGAAGCCGCCGATGCTGAACTGGGCATGGAAACCTGACATCAGCGGACGTTCACTCAGCCGCTCGACGTCGATCGCCTGGATGTTCACCGCGACGTCGAGCGAGCCCAGCGCCGCACCGAAGGCGAACAATGCGAGTGCGAGAGTCGCTGGCGTTGCTGCGATCGCCAGCAGCGGCAGGAACAGCGCGAGAGCGATGCCGCTGACGATGACGACCGGCTTGCTGCCATAATGGGCGGTCAGCAGTCCGGCGGCCAGCATCGATGCGACCGAGCCCACGCCGAGCGAGAGCAGTAGCAGCCCGAGCGTCGCATCATCGACGCCGAGCCGCTGTTTGGCAAACGGCACCAGCGGTGCCCAGCAGGCGATGCCGAAGCCGGCGACGAAGAAGGCCAGGCGGGTCGCGAGCCGCGCCGCGCTGTGATCAGAACTCATTTGGAAGATTCCTGACTTTCTGAAGGGCGCCGTCACACCGGCGGGGCGGCCGTCATGATGGTGGCTCCCGCCCGTTTGAGCAGGGCGAGGCGGGCCGCCGGCGCATCATGCTCGACGGTGAGCTGGCTGATGGTCTTGGCGCCGGCGATACGGTGGGGGGCTCGGGTCTCGAGCTTCTCGTTGGTGACCATTGCGACGCTTACGCGGCTCAGCGACAGCAGCGTCCGCTTGAATGCTGCGTCAGTCGGATCAACCGCGCTGATGCCGCCTTGCGCCGATACAGCGCAGACGCCGATGAAGCAGCGGTCGATGTTCAAGCGCTGCACCTGCATGAGGGCGTCGGCGTCGACACTGCCGCCGACTGCGGGGTGAACGGAGCCGCCGATCATGATCAGCTGCAGGTCCTGCCGGTGCAGCACGGTTGCGGCAATGTCGATGGCGTTGGTTGCGACGGTGAGATCGAAATCATCGGGCAGGACTTCAGCGAGGGCGAGATTGGTGCTGCCACTATCGAGGAAGAGAAATTCGCCACGCGCGATGCCGCGGGCGGCCGCCCGGGCGAGCGCCAGCTTGCGGTCGCGATCTTGCCCGATCCGCGCCGCCATCGGTGTCATGCCGCCGGCGATCGGCAATGCGCCGCCATACACCCGGCGGCAGCGTCCTTCGGCGGCAAGCGCACGAAGATCGCGCCGGATGGCATCCTCGGAGACGCCGAATTCGTGGGCCAGGGCGGCCGCGACGACCGCGTGCCCCGCCGAGAGGCGGCCGGCGATCTGGTCGCGGCGCGCCAGTGGAAGGTCTGACATGCCCTCTTCATATCAGGCATAAACAAGAATAACAACGTGCATAATCGTGCATTGCGCAATTTGTTGTTTGCGCGGCCCGCGCGGCATGGCATTGCCAGATGTCGAAGTGATCGGGAGCAAGGTGTGACCGCCGTCTATTCGTCAGCAACGCCGGCCCTTGTCGCCGTCGACTGGGGGACATCCAGCTTCCGCGCCTGGCTGATGGCTGGAGACGGGACGGAGCTGGCCGGGAGCCGCGGTAGCGAGGGCATGCTGCATTGCGCGACATCTGGCTTCGCGCCGGTGCTGCGCGACCATCTGGCGAAGCTCGGCGCGCCGGCCGATGTTCCGGTGCTGATCTGCGGCATGGCCGGCGCGCGGCAAGGCTGGGTCGAGGCGCCTTATCTGCACACGCCCACCCGGCTGGAGGCGCTGCATGCCGGCGCGATTGGCGTCGACACGGATGGCGACGTCAGGATTCTGCCGGGACTGGCGCAGGCGCGGGCGGATCAGCCGGACGTGATGCGCGGCGAGGAAACCCAGCTGCTCGGCGTCACCGAGCCGGACTTCACCGGGATCGTCTGCATTCCGGGCACCCACAGCAAATGGATCCGGATCGATGCCGGCGCTGTGATCGACTTTGCCACCTACATGACCGGCGAGCTGTTCGCGGTCGTCTCTCAACATAGCATTTTGATGCACGCCGTCGAACCGGAGGCCTCGGCCGTCGAGCACGACGCGGCGTTCCGCGAGAGCTTCGCAGCGTCGCTTGCCGCGCCGACGGCACTGACCAATGCGCTGTTCCGGCTGCGCGCAGCCCAGCTCCTCGGTTTTGAGCAGCGGTCCGATGGGGCTGCGAGGCTCTCCGGGCTTCTGATCGGCAGTGAGATCGCCGACGCTCGGGCGCGGTTTCGCGCCGAGCTTCCACTCCGGTTGATCGGAGCGGGCCGGCTCGGCCGGCTCTATCGCGCGGCGCTGGCCGCTGCTGGTTTCGACGTGAACGAATGTGATGCCGAGCAGGCGTCCCGGCGCGGCCTGGTCAAGGCCGCGCGGCAGATCTGGGGAGCGCGTTTCCGACCATGACAAAGTCCGTTGCCTGGCCGCATGTCAAGCGGTCGCTGGTTGCGATCCTGCGCGGTATCAAACCCGACGAGTCCGAGGCCATCGTCGATGTCCTGATCGAAGCCGGTTTCGAGCTGATCGAGGTTCCTCTCAACTCGCCGGAACCGTTCGTCTCGATCGAGCGTCTCGCCGCCCGGTTCGGCAAGGACTGCCTGATCGGTGCAGGGACGGTCGTCAATGCCGCAGATTGCGTGCGTGTCGCGGAGGCCGGCGGGCGTCTGATGGTCAGCCCCAACGTCGATGTCGAAGTGCTGGCGACGGCGCAGGCCTACGACATGGTCACCTTGCCCGGGGTCTTCACGCCGACGGAGGCCTTTCTTGCTTTGCGTTGCGGCGCCTCGGCCCTGAAATACTTTCCGGCGTCGGTGCTCGGTCCGTCGGGGATTGCAGCGCAACTTGCCGTCCTGCCGAAAGGCGTCGTGGTCGGTGCCGTCGGCGGTGTGTCGGACAAGAATCTCGCCTCCTATGCCGTAGCCGGTGTGCGAGCCTTCGGACTCGGCTCCAGCCTGTACAAGCCGGGGATGAGCGCGAGCGATGTGCGAGACACCGCGGTCGCTTCCGTGCGTGCCTATGACGATGCCATCGCAGCCACGGGCTGAGCAGATCACGCTCCATGACGGCTTCGTGACGCTGTCTTGAAACTGTCGTCAGAGCTCGGCGTTGGAAGGGAACCAATTGTTCGTGCTCGCAAGAGTCTTGGTCCGCGCCTCCGGAACGGGCGGCCCTTGAACGCAGCTTGCGCGCATGGACCGGCTACGAACAACCGGGAGCAAGCCGGACATGACCGAATCCGTCATCCGCTTCCTGATCGGCGGCGTCATCGTTTCGACATTCGCGATCATTGGCGATGTGTTGCGTCCGAAGAGCTTTGCCGGCCTGTTCGGAGCCGCGCCCTCGGTCGCGCTGGCGACGTTGGGCGTTGCGGTTGTCACGCATGATGCCGCTTATGCGGCGGTCCAGAGCCATTCGATGATGTTCGGCGCAGCCGCGCTCTGTCTCTATAGCATGACCGTGTGCCGGCTGCTGATGCGGCAGCATATGCGCGCATTGAGCGCGAGCCTGCTCGCAACGGCCGTGTGGCTGGTCGCAGCGCTGGGACTGCAGGCGGTCTTCTCCGGAGGGGCGTGATGCTGATCTGCATCTCGCCCTCGGCGCTGAAGGACGGCAAGTGGCACGAATACGTCATCCGCTTTGCGCTGGGCGGCGCCGCCACAGTCGCGACCGGGCTCATTGCCAAAGCCTTCGGTCCTGCGATCGGCGGCCTCTTCCTGGCATTGCCGGCGATCTTCTGTGCCAGCGTCACCCTGATCGAGGCGCACGAGATCAGGCGCAAGCGCCGTCAGGGACTCTCCGGCGAGCGGCGCGGACGCGAAGCGGCTGCACTCGACACCGCAGGTGCAGTGCTCGGCAGTCTCGGCATGCTGGCGTTCGCGGCCGTATTCTCCACGCTGGTTCAGTCAAGCGTCGCGGCCGCCTTCGTCGCCGCAACGACGGCGTGGCTCGTCGTCTCGGTGACAGCGTGGGCGATCCGGCGCAAGCTGCGTGTTGCGGCAACGACCCGCAAAGTTGCGGGCCGTCGCGATACGTCTCGGCCGCAGCCTCCGCTGGTCAGCTGGCGGCGGCGTTGATCTCCGGCGATTCGCCTTCTTCCGCAGACTGCGTGAATGCCTGCAGCGCCTCCGCCATCTGCATGCGGCCGCCGACGCCGGTGATGACGACGTCGACCATCGTGAACGACGAGTGGAAGTGGCCGTGGGCCTTGAGCTGCCCGACCGGCACGCCGTTGGCGGCGAGCGCCTCCGCATAGGCGACGCCCTCGTCGCGCAGCGGATCGAACTCGCAGGTGACGATGTAGGCCGGCGGCAGGCCCTGCAGCTTGCCCCGCAACGGCGACGCGCGCGGATCGGTGCGATCCGCCGGCGAGCAGTAGATGTCCCAGAACCAGTACATCAGGCCGCGCGTCAGGAAGTAGCCGGCCGCGTTGTCGGTGTAGGACGGCCGATCGAAGCTGCAATCGGTCACCGGGCAGACCAGCAACTGTCCGCCGACGAGAGGCCCGCCGCGATCCCGCGCGAGCTGGCAAGTGACCGCAGCGATGTTTCCGCCGGCGCTCCAGCCGGCCACCAGCACCGGTCCGTCGCGTCCGCCGAGCTCGGCGGCGTGCTCGGCCACCCAGCGCGTCGCCGCATAGCCGTCCTCGGCCGCCGCCGGGAAGCGGTGCTCGGGCGCATGGCGATAGCCGACGCTGACGAAGATCATGTTGGAGCGGCGGCACATGTCGCGGCAGAATGGATCGTCCGACTGCTCGTCGCCGAGCACCCAGCCGCCGCCATGGAAGTAGACGACGATCGGATGCGGCCCGGGCGTCGCCGGCCGATAAAGCCGATAGGGCAGGGGACCGTCGGCGCCCTGCAATGTGCCATCCTTGACTTCGCCAACGGGACGTCCAGGCGGCCTCGTCGCGTTGAACTGCGCAACGAATTCGCGGGCGCCAGCGGCGCCCATCGATTCGATCGGCGGCAAGTTCATCTCGGCCAGCATGTTCAGCACCAGCCTGACATCCGGCTGCAGCCGCACGATCTCGCCGTCATTGCATTGGGACGCGCCGTTCGGACCTGACAGCTTGAAGCCGAGCATGCCGCGGCTGACGATTTCGTTGCAGATGCCGCGATAGGGGCCGACGCCGCCAGTATAGGGCATCAGGGTCTGCGGCTTGCCCGGCACGTTGGCACCAGTGTACCAGGTGTTGGCGAGCCGATGCAGCGTCACGGTCGCGCAGTCCGCCATGTGGCGTGCCCAGCCGGCCTGCGCAGTCTCCGTGGCCTCGATGGTCGTGAACCCGGCTTCGCGCAGGGCGACGAGACGATCGACGACCCAGTCGACATGCTGCTCGATCGAGACCGCCATGTTCGACAGCACCGATGGGCTGCCGGGACCCGTGATCAGGAACAGATTGGGAAAGTCTGCGACCGTGAGCCCGAGATAGGTTTGCGGTCCGTTGGCCCAGACATCCTCCAGCGATTTGCCGCCGCGCCCGGTGATCGGATGCACGGCGCGGATCGCACCGGTCATGGCATCGAAGCCGGTCGCGAACACGATGACGTCGATGTCGAAGCTGCGCCTGTCGGTCTTGATGCCATCAGCGGTGATGGATGTGATCGGCTCCTGGCGCAGATTGACCAGCGTGACATTGGGGCGGTTGAACGTCTGATAGTAGTTGGTGTCCAGGCACGGGCGCTTGGCGCCGAACGGATGGTCGTGAGGCGTGAGCGCGGCGGCGGTCTCGGGATCCTTGACGATCTCGTGAATCTTCTCGCGGATGAGGTCGGCGAGCAGCGCATTGCCGTCGGGGTCGACACCCTGGTCGGCCCAGAGCTGCGTCAGCATGCCGACGAGGTCGCCCGACGCCCACAGCTTCTCGAAGCGTTCGCGGCGCTCGGCCTCGCTCAACGCCCAGCTGAAGTCGGTGGCCGGCGGGATCGGCACGCCAGCCATCGACCAGCGCGCCTGCTCGCGCAGCCCGTTGCGATCTTCTGCGAGCTGCGCGGCGCGATCGGCCGGGAGCGGGCCGTTATGCGCCGGCAGTGCGAAGTTCGGCGTGCGCTGGAAAACCGTGAGCTGTGCTGCCTGCTCGGCGATGATCGGGATCGACTGGATGCCGGACGAGCCGGTGCCGATCACCGCGACGCGCTTGCCGCGGAGGTCGACACCGTCATGCGGCCAGCGGCTGGTGAAGTAGATCTCGCCCTTGAAGTCGTGCACGCCGTCGATCTCCGGCGGCTTCGGCTGCGACAGGCAGCCGGTCGCCATGATGTAGTGGCGGCAGGAGACGGCGGGGCCCTTGTCGGTCGTCAGCAGCCAGCGCTCCTTGGCGTCATCCCAGGAGGCGCCGAGCACGCGGGTGCCGAAGCGGATGTCGCGGCGCAGATCGTAGCGATCGGCGACAAAGCCGAGATAGCGCAGGATCTCCGGCTGGGTGGCGTATTTCTCCGACCATTGCCAGGCCTTCTCGAGCTCGGGATCGAAGGTGTAGCTGTAGTCGACGGTCTGGATGTCGCAGCGCGCGCCGGGATAGCGGTTCCAGTACCAGGTGCCGCCGACATCGTTGGCCGTATCCAGAGCCACGGTCGAGAAGCCCGCCTTGCGCAGGCGGTGCAGCAGGTAAAGTCCCGCAAATCCGGCACCCACGACGGCGACATCGACCGTCTGCGTTTCACCGCCCGACACCTCCGACGCGCGTGTCTCGACAACCCCGTCTGACATGCTGACCTCCCGATGATTTTGTGATTGGAAGAAAGGCTAGCTCTGCTCGCATGGTTTGTCAGCAGCCAAAACAGCGATCTGCGGTTGTTGCAGTGCGGGCCGTGCGGTGCGGCCGGTATGCCAGGCGCTGATTTTGCATCGCCGGTCAAAAGGCCGCGACGGAGTGGACAAGACCCTGAGAAAGCGACAGAAAGCGACCCTGCCGCGTCGCATTCACCAAGTTTCAACGCATCGCGACTGTAACAACCGCTACACTACGCCACATCCACGACTGATCAGGCCAGGCCCATGCCGTTATCGCTTCCCAAGCAAAAGATCCGCGTTCTGCTCCTCGAGGGCGTGAACGACTCGGCCGTCCGCATGTTCGAGGCCAACGGCTATACGGAAATCGAGCGGTTGCCGAAGGCGCTCGGTTCGGCGGAGTTGAAGCGTATGCTGTCGGGCGTGCACATGCTTGGCATTCGCTCGCGGACGCATCTCACCGCCGATGTGCTGCAGGCCGCCGACCGGCTGATGGTGGTCGGCTGCTTCTCCGTCGGCACCAACCAGGTCGATCTCGATGCCGCGAAGCGGCTCGGCATCCCCGTGTTCAATGCGCCCTATTCGAACACCCGCAGTGTCGCCGAGCTGACGATCGCCGAGGTCGTGATGCTGATGCGCCGCATCTTCCCGCGCTCGGTGTCGGCGCATGCCGGCGGCTGGGACAAGTCGGCCAATGGCAGCCGAGAGGTGCGCGGCAAGACGCTCGGCATCATCGGCTATGGCAACATCGGCTCGCAGCTGTCGAACCTCGCCGAGGCCATGGGCATGCGGGTGATCTTCTTCGATCTCACCGACAAGCTCCGTCACGGCAACACCGAGCCGGTCGAGAGCCTCGACGAGCTCCTGGCGATGAGCGACGTCGTGTCGCTGCATGTCCCGGAGACGCCGGCAACCGCCAACATGATCGGCGAGCGCCAGATCCGTCACATGAAGGATGGGGCCTATCTGATCAACAATTCGCGCGGCACGGTGGTCGACATCGAGGCGCTGGCCAGCGCATTGCGCGAGGGCAAGCTCTCAGGTGCTGCCGTCGACGTGTTTCCGGTCGAACCGGCATCGAACGCCGATCCGTTCGTCTCGCCGCTGCAGGGCCTGCCCAACGTGATCCTGACCCCGCATGTCGGCGGCTCCACCGAGGAGGCGCAGGACCGAATTGGTGGCGAGGTCGCGCGCAAGCTGATCGACTATTCCGATGTCGGCTCGACCTTCGGCGCCGTGAACTTCCCGCAGGTGCAACTGCCGGCGCGCCCGACGGGCACGCGCTTCATCCACGTTCATCGCAACGTGCCCGGCGTGCTGCGCCAGGTCAACGAGGCGGTCTCGCGGCACAACATCAACATCCTCGCGCAATATCTGCAAACCGATCCCGAGGTCGGCTATGTCGTGCTCGAGACCGACGTGGTCGGCGGTGAGGGCGAGGCGCTGCTGTCGGAGCTGCGCGCGGTGGAGGGCACGATCCGCGTTCGCGTCCTGTACGATCACGACCGGCCCTGAGGCTGTGGAGGCTGCCGCGCGATGACCGGCTCGTCTGCATCGTCCTCAGCCTCGACCGTCGTTCTCAGCACGACGGTGCCGGCGCGCGTGCTGCGCCATGATCCGCAATATGGCATGTCGACGTTGTTCTTCGCCGACGGCGAGTTGCGCGTGCCGATGGTCGACGCCGCGATCGACGCCGGCGTCTCCGTGACCATCGAGGCCCGCGACGTGTCGATCGCGCTGTCGCGGCCGATGGATGTTTCGATCACCAACCGGCTACCCGGCCGGATCGAGGAGATCCTGCCGCTCGATCCGCCCTATGTGCGCGTGACGTTCGATCTCGGTGCGACGAAGCTGCACGCCTTGGTCACGCTGGAGTCCGTCGAGCGGCTGGCGTTGGAGCCGGATCTGTCGGCCTGGGCGATGATCAAGAGCGTCGCGATCGGACCCGGCGCGGTTCGGCCTTCGGAGCTGCCTCGGCCGCGCCGCTGGCCCGCTTCTGATAGCGGGGATCGGTAGCCTTCTGCAGCTCAGCGAGCGCCGCGGCGGTGGCCGTGCGGGTGCGCCGCTCCATCGAGCGATACAGCGCGATCAGCCGCTCGCCGAACGGCGTGATCTCGGCGCCGCCGCCCCGTCGCCCCGGATGAGTCTCGAACACCGGCGTCTCGAAGGTGCGGTTGAGCGCATCGACCATCAGCCAGCATTTGCGGTAGGAGATGCCGCTCGCGCGCGCGGCGCCGAGGATCGAGCGCTCCCGGCGGATGAAGTCGATCAGCAGCAGATCTTCGGGCGACAGACTTCCGCCGTTGCCGAAAGTGATGGTCAATGCGATCTGAGCTTCGCGCTTCATCCTATTCCGATCCGCTCGCGTTGTGAGCCGATCATGTCACGCGGGCTTCGCGCTGTCACCATGCGGCCGGACCACGCCTCGATCCAGCCGGGACGGCGCGCGACATCGACCGGGACGCATTCGGCGAACACGCCGGCGAAGCGCGTCCACGCCTCCATCATCGCGGGCGATACCGCCGTGATGATCGGAAGCCCGGCTGACATCGCCGAGCCGAAGGCGTCGGCGAGGCCTCCTCCCGCCGCCTCCTGCTTGCCGAACTTGCTGAGGATCACGACATCCGTGCCGCGCGCGATCGACTGCTGCACGGCGGCGCAGGCCAGCACCAATCCTTCGGGATCGAGATTGCAGGCCTGCGATCCCGGGCCGAGATCCTGCGAGATCGAGAACACGCGGTCGTCGTCGAGGCTGCGCAGCATCATGGCCTTGCACGGCCTGGTCTTGTCGGCGCTGCTCTCGATCACGCCGGAGACGCGCAGCCCGATGCCTGCGAGCCGCGTGGCGAGCTCATCGAGCAGCTCCTGGATGACGGTGGACGCAGCGCCCTGCAGCGCCACGATCTGACACGTCCCGACCTCCGCGACACCCATGGCAGTCCTCCTCACACGTTGGCGGAGACGCGGCCCGCCTTCCGACCGGTTTGCACGATCGCGTGGACCGCCGAGACGACGCTCGCGGCGATCGATCGCCCGCGGTCGTCCATGCCGGTCCATGCCGCGTGGCGGCCGCGCGGATCGATCTCCAGCAGCTTGACGTTGGCCGGCACGCGCAATCCGTCGCGGGCGATGCCGCGCAGTGCGCCATCGAGCGGCGCCAGCACAGGTGTGCCGCCGAGCGAGCCGAGCTGCAGTCCCTTGTAGACGCGGGTGCCGATGTCGAGCGGCGTATGCCAGACGGCGTCCTGATTGGAATAGACGAAGCGCTCGCGGCCGGCGCCGCCGAGCGCACGCGCCTTGCCGTCCGCGTCGCGCGTGGTGCCGTGCGCCACGATCGCGCCGGTGTCGCAAGGATGCGTCTCGATCGCGATGTCGCAATTGTGCCCGACCGCAAAGCGCGGTCCGATGCCGACGGCGATGCCGGCAACGCCGCGCAGATCCGGCGTGGCCAGATGCTTCTGCATCCGTGCGTCGACGATGACCGCGGGATAGCGGAACGCGATGATGTCGGTGAGATGCATCCCGGTGACGGCGACCTGGCTGGGCTCGCGATGAATGCGCACGACGTCCGCGATGCCCTCGGCCCGGCAGCCGACCACGCCGTCGATGTCGCAGGCCTCGCCATACAGGACGTCGTGGAAGGCCATGCCGCGTCGGATCACCGGCGGAAAGGCGTCGTGACAGAGGACGAGCGCGAAGCGCTCATGGTTGAGCTTGGCCGCGATCGCGGAGGCGATCTCGTTGGTGCCCAGCACCAGCGCGAGCGGCTTGGGCGCGTTCGGATGCCAAGTGACGGCGGCGGCTTTCATGCTGATGACCTCGTGTTGCGAGATCGAATGAGCAAGCCGCGGGCCAGATCGTTGCGCGCCGATCAACATGTTCATTGCATTGAGGAAAAGCAGGCCGGCCTCGGTTCGTCTGATGCAAAGCTGTATTGTTTGGGATATAACATCGGATGCTATATTGTCGCTTATACAACATGTCGTGATGGTGGGGCAGGTCGGCGCGTGCCGATCAGGCGATGGGCTCTTCGCGGCGCACCAGCGCGACGCCCTTGACCTGGGCGTAGACGGCAAGCCCTGCCTGCAGGCCGAGCTCGTTCCACGAGCGTTGGGTGACCCGCGACAGCAATCGTGCACCCTGGCCGTCCTCGCCGAGGCCGAGCAGGGCGGTGACGCGGTGGTCCGATTGGCTGCGGATTTCCAGGATCTTCGCGCGTAGCACGTTGACGATGGTGCTGCGGCTCGGCGTTTCCAAGGCGAGGCTGACGTCATCGGCCAGCACGCGCAGGCGGCGGCGTGTTCCCGACGCAAGCGGCTCGGCCGGCAGCACGAAATGCCCGCCCGGCACCGCAAGCGTCACCATGCCGTCGACGGCGTCGTGCTTCAGAACGGTGGCGTCGAGACTGACCGCTGCATCGCGGGAGAGCGCGAGCGGCAGTGTCAGGTCGGCTTGGAGCACGGACAGCGGACCTGAAGCCAGGACGCTGCCATTGCGCATCAGCACCAGCTGATCGGCGAGCCGCTCGACCTCCGCGATATCGTGGCTGATGTAGAGGATCGGCAGGTCGAGCGCGGCATGCAGCCGCTCCAGATAGGGCAGGATCTCGTCCTTGGTGATCTGGTCGAGCGCCGACAGCGGCTCGTCCATCAGCAGCAGCTTCGGCTGGCTGAGCAGCGCGCGGCCGATCGCCACGCGCTGCCGCTCGCCGCCGGACAGATGGCGCGGCGAGCGCTCCAGCAGCTTGGCAATGCCGAGCAGCGACACGACCTCATCGAAGCCGATGGCGGTGGGGCCGGACGGGCCGGGATGCCCGTACATCAGGTTGCGGCGGACGGAGAGGTGCGGGAACAGATTGGCTTCCTGAAAGACGTAGCCGATCGGGCGCCGGTGCACCGGGCGGAAGGTCTTCTCGTCCTGCCAGACGTCGCCGGCGACGGAGCATCGTCCGTCCAGGCGGTTGAGGCCGGCGATGCTGCGCATGACGGCGGTCTTGCCGCAGCCGGACGGGCCGAAGATCGCGGTGACGCCGCGCGCCGGCACCTCGAACCGCGCGTTCAGCTCGAAGCGCCCGAGCGTACCGCGGAAATCGACCTTGACGGTGCTCATGACGCGCGTCGCGTCATCTTCTTCTCGATCAGCATCATCGTCAGAATGACGCCGAACGAGAACACGACCATGCCGAGCGCCAGCACGGAGGCTTCGGTCCATTGCGAGGTCTCGACGTAGTCGTAGATCGCGACCGACAGCACCTTTGTCCTGCCGGGAATGTTGCCGCCGATCATCAGCACGACGCCGAACTCGCCGACGGTGTGGGCAAAGCCGAGGATCGCGCCGGTGAGGAAGCCGGGGCTCGCCAGCGGCACGGCGATCGTCCAGAACGCGCGCCAGGGCGTGGCCCGCAGCGTGGCGGCTGCTTCCAGGGGCTTCTCGCCCATGGCCTCGAAGGCGTTGCGGATCGGCTGCACCACGAACGGCATCGAGAACAGCACCGAGCCGATCACGAGGCCTGGGAAAGTGAAGGCGAGGGTGCGTGCGCCCCACAAGGACGCCAGCGCCCCGCCCGGACCGCTCGGGCCGAGCGCGACCAGCAGATAGAAGCCGAGCACGGTCGGCGGCAGCACGAGCGGAATCGCCACCAGGGCTGCGACCGCCTCCTTCCACCACGCCTGCGACCGCGCCAGCCACCATGCGATCGGTGTTCCCACGATCATCAGAATGACGGTCGTGATCGCTGCCAATTCGAGGGTCAGACTGACCGGTTGCCAGATATCGGCCGAGACGTGCAAGTTCATCCTTGGAAGTTCATCGACGTGAGCGCTCAGCTGCCGGACTTCGGGTCCAGAGCATAGCCGAACTTCTCGATGACCGCACGGGCTTCCGGAGTCTTGAGGAAGGTCAGGAACGCGGTCGCCGCCTCGTTGCCGGCGGATGCCTTCAGCAGCACGGCATCCTGACGGATCTCGCTGTAGAGGTTCTGCGGCACCAGCCAGCGCGAGCCGCCCGCATTCGGCATCAGCTGCGACAGTGCGACGAAGCCGACCTCGGCATTGCCGGTATCGACGAACTGGAATGCCTGCGAGATCGTGTTGCCCTGCACGATCTTGGGCTTGATCGTCTCATAGAGATTGAGCGCCTTCAGCGTCTCCACTGCAGCCGCGCCATAGGGCGCGGCGGCGGGATTGGCGATCGACAGCTTGTTGAACGCGTTCGCCTTCAGCGTTTCCTCGCCTCTCACCGCGTTCGGGTCCTTGCTCCACAGAACGAGCTTGCCGATCGCGTAGGTGAAACGGCTCCCGGCGACGCCGAGGCCCTCGTCGACCAGCTTCTTCGGCCGTTCGTCGTCGGCGGAGAGCAGGATCGCGAACGGCGCGTTCTCCTTGATCTGGGTGTAGAACTGTCCGGACGCGCCGAAGCTCAGCACCAATTCGTGTCCCGTCTTGGCCTTGAACAGACCGGCGATCTCCTTGGCCGGCTCGGTGAAGTTGGCGGCCACGGCGATGTTGGCGCTCCCGGCGAGCGCATTTGCGCCAGTCAGGAGAGCGGCAGCCGCGCACAGAGCAGCGGCGACGAAGCGCATCGATCTCATCACAATTGTCCTCGTTCATATCGCAGAGACGGGTTCGCTTCGGTGAATTGCAAGTCCCGTTCCGGCGCAGCGCCCGTACCGATGCCGTGCTATATTCATTCGTATACATCAAAATAGACAGGTCGGCGACGTCCCGTCAACCCGAGGGGCTCCTCGGGCAAACGCGATGGGCGTCAGTGTTCGACTTTCGACAATCGAGGCTGAAGCGATGTCGGAAACATGACGGCCCGAGAGCCGGGATTCTCGGGCCGTCGCGAGACTAAGCCATCCGCTCCCAGAGCTGCCGCACCAGCATGCCCGCACGCTTCTCGATCGCCGCGGCGGCATCGAGCGCGAGATCCTCGCGATAGCGGCCGGCGATCAGCTGCACGCCGATCGGCTGGCCATTGTGAACCGCCACCGGCACCACCGCGCCGGGCAGCCCGAGCACGTTGATGGCCGAGATGAAGCGGATCTCGTTGAAGAAGATTTCGCGCACGCGCTCCGGGCTTACCGTGTCCTCGCGCGGGCCTGGCGTCGGCTTGACCGTCGTCGGCGTCAGCACCACCGGATAATCCTCGAAGAACAGCTGCCAGGCGCGGATATGGGTGGAGCGCTGCGCCGTCGCGTTCATCCAGCCCGCGAGGTCGAGGATCTCGGCCTTGGCCCGCATCCCGCCCCACGCCTTGTGGAAGTCTTCCGAGGTGACGGCCAGCATCTTGGCCTCCTGCATCACGACGACCTCGGTGGTGATGACGTCGCACCAGGTCTGCCAGACGCCGGAGATGTCGGGGACCTCGACCTCGCTGACCCGGTAGCCGGAGCGCTCCAGATGATCCGCGGCCTGCCGGAGCGCGGCCTGCACCGAGGGATCGACGTCCATGTCATCGGGGATATTGGCGAGCGCGACCTTGATCGGCCGCTTGGGCTTCTCGCCCTCGAGCGGGGCCGGCACCCACCAGGGATCGCGCGGATCGCGCCGGCTCATCACCTCCAGCGCCAGCCTGACGTCGGCGACGCTACGCGCCAGCGGGCCCTGCGACGACATCAGATGCGCCAGCATCGGCCGCTCGGCCGCGGCGCTTTCGTTGTAGGCCGGGATGCGCCCCTGCGTCGGCTTGATCGTGACAACGCCGTTGCAATGCGCCGGCCAGCGCAGCGAGCCGCCGATGTCGTTGCCATGCGCGATGGTGCCGATACCGGCGGCGACCGCAGCTCCAGCGCCGCCCGACGAGCCGCCGCAGGTGATCTCGGGATCCCACGGGTTCAAGGTCAGTCCGTGCAGCGGGTTGTCGGTGAAGCCGCGGAATGAGAATTCCGGCGTGTTGGTGAGGCCGAGCACGATCGCGCCCGCGTTCTTGAGGTTGCGCACGACGGGCGCGTCCGACGGCGCGATGATCCCCATCTGCGCCGGAACGCCGTTGGGGTTTGGCCGTCCCTGGTAGTCGACGTTCTCCTTGATGGTGACGGGCACGCCATGCAGCAGGCCGTCCTTGTTGCGCGCCTTGTCCGCGGTGCGCGCAGCTTTCAATGCTTCTTCGGACAGATCGACGACGACCGCATTCAGCTTCGGATTGACCTCATGCATGCGCGCGATGTGCGCCTCGGTCACCTCGACCGAGGAGACCGCGCCCGAGCGGATCGCAGCGGCGGTGTCGAGCGCCGACCACTGCCAAACCGGTCCTCTCGGCAGCCGCGGCTTCGGCGCGGTGGCCCTCGCCTGTGGTCTGGCCTGCGGCTTCGCCTTTGCGGGCTTCCGGTTGGCCGTGGCGCGCGCGGCCACGCGCTTCTGAGCCGGCTTGGCGGTCTTCGCCGCCGGCTTCTTCCTTGTCGCTGTTTTCGCCATCGTGTTCCCCCCCCCAGTGTATCTCTCAAACGACCGACATGGTCAGCGGCGGCTCGACCTCGGCGGGCAGCGGGCTGACATAGGGCGTGCGCAGCGTCCGCTTCTTCAGGTCGGCCTTGGCGGCTGCGATCAGCGCCGGCTCATTGAGCGCCTTGATGCCGAGACCGGCCATCGCCTTGGCGGCCTGCACCATCGCCTTGTGCGCGGCCGGCGTCTTGCCTTGCGCAACGACCTGCCAGGTGTGGAACGGCGTGCCGATCGCCACCGTCGGCGCGTGCACCTGCACCGTTGGCACCACCCAGCTGACGTCGCCGACATCGGTCGAGCCGATCTGCGGATTGCGCTTGGCGTTCAGCGGCACCAGGAAGTCGGCCAGCGGCTTGTCGGTCGGGTCCATGCCGATGCTGTAGTAGACGGATTCGATGTCCTTGTCGGTCAGGGTCGCCTGGATCTGACCGGCGAAATCCTTGTCGCTCGCGTCGAAATGCGGCGGCCCGAGCTCCTCCATGATCCCGTGCAGCGCCTCTTCGAGCGGCGTGTTGGGCAGGATGTTGGAGACCGCCGAGATGATCTTCATCTCGACCCTGGTCTCGGTCATCATCGCGGCACCTTGCGCGATCTTGTGCACGCGCCCGACCAGCTCGTTCATGCCGGGCAGGTCGCGCGCGCGGATCGAGTAGCGGACGCGCGCATGCGCCTGCACGACGTTGGGCGCAATGCCGCCGGTGTCGAGCAGCGCGTAATGCACGCGGGCGTCGCTCGGCATGTGCTCGCGCATGTAGTTGACGCCGACATTCATCAGCTCCACCGCGTCGAGCGCGCTGCGGCCGAGATGCGGCGAGGCGGCCGCATGCGAGGTGCGTCCGGTGAAGATGAAGTCCGCGCGCGTGTTGGCGAGAGAGGGCGTCATCACCACTTCCCAGAAGCTCGACGGATGCCAGGTGATTGCGATGTCGGCATCCTCGAACGCGCCTGAGCGCACCATGAAGGCCTTTGCGGCGCCGCCTTCCTCGGCAGGGCAGCCGTAGTAGCGCACGCGTCCCGGAACCTTGTTGGCGGCGAGCCAGTCCTTCACGGCGGTTGCCGCGAGCAGCGCCGCCGAGCCCAGGAGATTGTGGCCGCAGCCATGGCCATGGCCGCCGGTCTCGATCGGACGATGTTCGGCGACGCCGGCCTCCTGGCTGAGGCCGGGCAGGGCGTCGTATTCGCCCATGAACGCGATGACCGGACCACCTTCGCCCCATTCGCCCATCAGCGCGGTCGGGATGCCCGCGACCTTTTCGATGATCCGAAAACCCTGGTGCTTCAACTCGGCGAGGTGTTCGGCGGACGAGCGGGCCTCGGTGTAGCAGACCTCGGGCGTGCTCCACACCCGGTCGCTGAGCTCGATGAAACGGGTCTTGATCGCGTCGACGCCGCGCCAGATCTCGCTGCGATTGTCCATCTCCGGTCCTTGTCCTCTGCTGCCGATAGGGAGCCGGTATGGTTATCAGCTAAGTTCCCAGACGCCTAGCGATCCGCCGCGAGAGCAGCCATGCGGCGCGCGGCAAGGCGCGGTGGAGCGCGCGTCATCCTTTGAGCAGATGATGCCGCGATTGGATGCAGCGCGATGCTTTCGGCGGCGCAGCGAGAAGGGTGGGGACGCCGTCCTCAAATTTCGGAACTGCCGCCGTGCGCCGTTACCGCACCCGTCCAGGAACGATCGTGGTCGCGTCCTGTTCTCGTGTCAGGAGTGCGCCGCCATGCGTGCAGGACCCATCACCATCATCGTCGCATTGCTGCTGATTCTCGCGGCCGCCGTCGTCTTCGCCTATCAGGGCATGACCCTGCCCGGCGATCCGATGCCGACCGAGGGCTGGATCGCGCTCACGCTCGGCGTGGTGTTTTCGCTCATCGTGGGGATCGGGCTGATGGTGCTGTTGTTCTACAGCAGCCGCAAGGGCTACGACGAGCCATCACAGTTCGGAGCTGATGATCATCGCGACTGAGACCGCTCAAGCCGGATGCGGCGGATGCTGTGTCCGCGGATGCCGGTCGTGAAGCAGCTTGGCGAGTTCGTGCCTCAGATCGTCGTGACCGCGCATCGCCGTCTCGAACAGCGCTTCCTGGATGTCGCGCGGCATGTCGCCCCAGACGCCGATGGCGGCGTTGCCGAGCAGCTCTGCGAACCGGTTGTCGTCCATGCGGCACCTCCGGACGATCTGACGCCCGAGGACGGCAAAGGTTCCAGGCGAGGTTATTGCGTGGTGAACAGGACAACCGCAATCGCAACGGAGAGCGCGATCGCGGACACGGTCCCCGTGGTCGACAGCACGCCCATGCGCCGCAGCGCCGCTGCAAACACGATGATGATCGGGGTGGCGGTGACGAGGCCGAGCTGCGCTTCGGTCATGGACATGCTCCTGATGTCGATCCGGTAGCGCATCCGGGCGCCGTGCTGTTTGTGCGCCGACAAAGAGCATGTCTGCCGCCCCGATTAGCTTTGCGACATCTGATCGGAGATGGCGGTGTCGGCACTCACATACGAACCGGAACCAACGGAGCGCTGGGGCGTGCTCGACGGGTTGCCGGGCGACCCCATGATGTGGGTCCTGATCCTCAGCGAGCTTGTCGCTTTCGGCCTGCTGCTCGGCGCCTTCGTCGTGGCGCGCGCAGTCAATCCAGTCGTGTTCGCAGCCGGGCAGGCCATGCTGGACGGACCTCTCGCCGCATTGAACACGATCGTGCTTGTGACGAGCGGGTGGGCTGCGGCGCGCGGGGCGGCGGCGGCGAGAGGCGCATCGCCGGCCACCGCACGGCGTTGGATCATGCTGGCGATCCTGCTCGGCGCGGCCTTCATTGCCGTCAAGCTGACCGAGTATGGCAGGGAGATTGCCGCCGGCGCAGGCCTGGAGACGTCGCCGTTCTTCACGCTCTATTTTCTGCTCACGGGCTTCCATCTGCTTCACGTCGTACTCGGGATGGTCATCCTCGGAATCGTCGGTCGTCATGCCGCGCCCAACAGCGTCGAGACCGGGACGGCGTTCTGGCACATGGTCGACCTGGTCTGGATCGTGATGTTCCCGATCCTCTATCTGGTGGGATGAGTCATGGTCCGCGATCGCCTCACGCTCGCCTGGCTTCAATTGCTGAGCTTCGCCGTCGCCACGCTCGCGGCCTCGCTGCTGCTGCCGAATCGCTGGCTCGCCGATGCCCTCGTGCTCGCGCTCGCATTGGCAAAGGGCAGGGTGATCGTGCTGGATTTTCTCGGCCTCCGCCATGCGCCCGCGCTGTGGCGCGGCCTGCTCGCATCGTGGCTCCTAGGCCTGGTTGCGCTCGCCGGGCTCGCGGTGGCGCTCCGCGCGCTGGTCTGACGGGCCATCGCCGTGCTGCTTGCGCCGCGACAAAGAGACTCCCGGCAGTGCCGGTAGATTGCCTTCACCATCGACCTTCACCAAAACGGAAAGGACGTGTCATGGCGGAACGCCTGACCAAGTCGGCCGCACGGAACGTCTTCTACGGCGGTTCGGCCTTCTTCTTTGCGATCTTCCTCGGGCTCACAGCGCACAGCCACTACTACATGGTCACGACCTCGACCAATGCGTCGACGCTGTCCGACGGAGTCGCTCGCGGCAAGCACGTCTGGGAGAGAAACTCCTGCATCAACTGCCATACCCTGCTCGGCGAGGGCGCCTATTTCGCGCCAGAGGTCGGCAATGTCTGGGACCGCTGGGGCGGGAGGCAGGACCCGGCCGCCGCGCGCGAGATGCTGAAATCCTGGATGCAGTCGCAACCCTCCGGTGCGCCCGGCCGCAGGCAGATGCCGCAGTTCAATCTGTCCGACCAGGAGCTCAACGACCTCGCCGACTTCCTGCAATGGACCGACACGATCAAGCGCCAGGACTGGCCGCCGAACAAGGCCGGCTGAGCCGGCTCCCGTCCCCGTCATGAGAGAGATCCGCGATGAGATATGAGACCCAGAAGGTCGCGATGCTGTATTTCTACGGCGCGCTGACGCTCTTCCTCGCCCAGGTCATCTTCGGCCTGCTCGCCGGCACCATCTACGTGCTGCCGAACACGCTGTCGGTCCTGCTTCCCTTCAACATCGTCCGCATGATCCACACCAACGCGCTGATCGTGTGGTCGCTGATCGGCTTCATGGGCGCCACCTACTTCCTGCTGCCCGAGGAGACCGAGACCGAGCTCTACAGCCCGCTGCTCGCCAAGATCCAGTTCTGGATGTTCTTCGGCGCCGCGGGTGCGGCCGTCGTCGGCTATCTCTTCCACTACCATGAGGGCCGTGAGTTCCTCGAGCAGCCCTTCATCATCAAGGTCGGCATCGTCGTCGTCTGCCTGATGTTCCTGTTCAACGTCACGATGACCGCCCTGAAGGGTCGCAAGACGACGGTGACCAACATCCTGCTGTTCGGTCTGTGGGGCGTCGCGATCTTCTTCCTGTTCGCGTTCTACAATCCGGCAAATCTCGCCGTCGACAAGATGTACTGGTGGTACATCGTCCATCTCTGGGTGGAGGGCGTCTGGGAGTTGATCATGGCCTCGATCCTGGCCTTCCTGATGATCAAGCTCAACGGCATCGACCGCGAGGTGGTGGAGAAGTGGCTCTACGTCATCATTGGCCTGGCGCTGTTCTCTGGCATCCTCGGCACCGGCCATCATTTCTACTGGATCGGCGCGCCCGGCTATTGGCAGTGGATCGGCTCGCTGTTCTCAACGCTCGAGGTCGCGCCGTTCTTCACCATGGTGATCTTCACGGTGCAGATGACGCTCAAGGCGGGACGCAAGCATCCGAATCGCGCCGCGCTGCTGTGGTCGGTCGGCTGCTCCGTCATGGCGTTCCTCGGCGCCGGCGTGTGGGGCTTCCTGCACACGCTGTCCAGCGTGAACTACTACACCCACGGCACCCAGGTGACCGCCGCGCACGGCCATCTCGCCTTCTTCGGCGCCTATGTGATGCTCAACCTCGCGGTCATGGCCTATGCGGTGCCGCAGCTGCGCCAGCGTGCGCCGTATAATCAGTGGCTCTCGATGGCGAGCTTCTGGATCATGTGCACGGCGATGATGACGATGACCTTTGCGCTGACCTTCGCCGGCATCATCCAGGTGCATCTGCAGCGCGTGCTCGGCCAGAGCTACATGGACGTGCAGGACCAGCTCGCGATGTTCTACTGGGTTCGGCTCGGCTCCGGTGTGTTCGTGGCGATCGCGGCGCTGATGTTCGTCTGGGCCGTGCTGGTGCCCGGCCGCGCCAAGCAGGCGATCATCCCCGGCGCCCTGCAGCCGGCGGAGTAAAACCCCGCAGGCGGCGGCTTCGATGCCGCCGCCTGCATCCCCCGATTCGGAGAGTGATCATGAAGCCCGCGCTGCACGCGATCGATACCGTCCTGTCGTTCCCCTCGTACACGCCGACCGGCAATGAATGCGCGCTGTTTGAGCATGCGTTCCGACATCGCCTACCGGTGCTGCTGAAGGGGCCGACCGGCTGCGGCAAGACCCGCTTCGTCGCGCACATGGCGGCGCGACTGGGCCTGCCGCTGCACACGGTCGCCTGTCACGACGACCTCACCGCCGCCGACCTCACCGGGCGATATCTGCTCAAGGGCGGTGACACCGTGTGGACCGACGGCCCGCTGACCCGCGCGGTGCGCGAGGGCGGCATCTGCTATCTCGACGAGGTCGTCGAGGCGCGGAAGGATGTGACCGTCGTGCTGCATCCTCTCACCGACGACCGCCGCATTCTTCCGCTGGAGCGCACCGGCGAGGAGCTGCTCGCGCCCGACGGCTTCATGCTGGTGGTGTCCTACAATCCGGGTTATCAGTCGCTGCACAAGGCGCTGAAGCCATCGACACGGCAGCGCTTCATCGCCATCGAATTCGGCTTCCTGCCCGCCGAGCAGGAGATCGCGGTGGTTGCCGCCGAGAGCGGGCTGGCGCCGGAGCGCGTTCGGCCGCTGGTGGCGCTCGCGCATCGGCTGCGCGCGCTGCAAGGCCATGACTTGGAGGAGGGCGTCTCGACGCGGCTCCTGGTCTATTGCGCGACGCTCGTCGCTGCCGGAGCATCCATCGCGGACGCCGTGCTCGCCGCGATGATCGAGCCGCTCACCGACGACGCCGACGTCAAGGCCGCGTTGCGCGAGGTCGCGCATGCCGTGATCGGGTGAGCCATGCTCGACTTCCTCGAACTGGAGGAGACCGTCGGCCGCGCCTGGCATCGCCTGGTCGGCACGACCTCGAGCTATCCGGTCCATCCGGATCAGGCCGTCGCCCTGAACGAGATCAGCGGCCGCATCGCCGTGATGTTCCGCGCGCTGGGCGGCGAGAGCGGCGTGCAGGTCGCCGGAGCCAAGGCGCGCAAATCGGGCCATCGGCTCGGCTGGCGCCAGCGCATTGGCCTCGGCGACGAATGCCTCGATCAGGCCGGGCGCGATGGCGCCACCGTGTTCCTGCCGGAGACCATCGCGCTGCTGCCGGGGCGCGCGCTCAATGCGCAGCTCTATCACTGGCTCGCGGCGTGGTTCGCGACCATGGCGGTCGAGCCGATCACGGAGCGCGATCCGCTGCGGCATGATCTGCTGGCGCTGCGCCGGGCCTGTGAGACGACCTCGCTGGTGCTGGCGCGCTTCCCTGGACTGGCGTGTCCGCATGCGCAACTCGCCGAAGCGCTGGCTGCGGCGCGGCCGCGGCGGCCGCTGCCTCGGCTCGAGCAGCAGGTCGAGCACATCGTCATGGCCCTGCTCGGCGCCGGCGCGCCGCCCAAGGGCGCGCTGTGGAATGCGGTCATCGCTGGCGGCGCGTTGCCGGAGGCCGCCCCGCCCGGCTATCGGCCGATGCTGCCGTGTCCGCTGTGGGGCGATTGCTGGAGCCGCGATGCCGTTGCCGCGGCGCGCGAGGACGACGAGACGCAGACGCCCGCAGAGCAGGAGGGGGCACCCGACACCCGCAAGCGCTTCGCACGGCGCGAGCGCGACGACACGGCCAAGCGCGATCCATTCATCCTCAACCGCTTCGAGAAGATCCTGGCGATGGCGGAGATGGTCAATGTCGATCGTCCGTCCGACGATACCGACGATGACGACGCCCGCAAGGCTGCCGACGATCTCGATGAGCTCGCGATCGCCAGGCGCAAGGGGCGTCCGGCGAGCAAGCTGAAGTTCGATCTCGACCTGCCGCCCGAGGCGGTGGACACGGCCCGGCTCGACAGCGGCCGGCTGTATCCCGAGTGGAATTATCGCAGCGGCGCCTATCTGCCGGACCATTGTCGCGTCGTGACCGGCGATGCCGCCGAGGCGGGCGAGGCGTGGTCTCCGGACGATGCGATGCGCCGGCGGATCCGCAGCGTGTGGCGCAGGTTCGAGACCTTGCGGCCGCGTCATGAGGTGATGCGCGCGCAGGCCGACGGCCACGACCTCGACATCGACGCGCTGGTGCGCGCGCGCAGCGATCTCAATGCCGGCCATGGCGGACTTGATCGCGTGCATCTGGCGATGCGCCCGCTCGCGCATGATCTCGCGGTGACTCTCCTGGTCGACGTGTCCCTATCGACCGATGCGTGGATCGACGGCGTGCGCGTTCTCGACGTCGAGAAGGAGGCGCTGCTGGTGCTGGCGCATGGGCTGTCGGCCTGCGGCGACAGCCACAGCATTCTCACCTTCACCTCGCGGCGCAACTCATGGGTCCGCCTGGAGACCGTGAAGGCATTCGACGAGCCGATGAGCGGGCGGGTCGAGCGCCGCATCGGCGCGCTCAGGCCCGGCTACTATACGCGTATCGGCACGGCGGTGCGTCATGCCGCCAGCCAGCTCGCCGAGCGATCCGAGCGCAAGCGCCTGCTGCTGGTGCTGACCGACGGCAAGCCGAACGACGTCGATCACTATGAGGGACGGTTCGCGATCGAGGACACGCGCAAGGCGGTGCAGGAAGCGCGGCGCGGCGGCGTCGCGGTGTTCGGCGTGACCATCGATGCGTCGGCGCAGTCGTATTTTCCCACCCTGTTCGGCCGCGGCGGCTACGCCATCGTCGGCAACATCAGGCGACTGCCCGCCGCGCTGCCGGCGCTGTACCGGCAGCTCGCGCATTGAAGGCGAGAGGCGCACTGCCGCCGTACCGACGACCGATACCGGCCAGCTGATCGAAGGGGTCCGGCCCTCAGGTCGCCGGCTCGCGCAGATTGCGCAGCGGCACCGGCAGGTGGCCCATCAGCTTGTCGAACTCGCCGGGATCGAGCTTCTCCCAGAGAATTTCGAAGATGCCGCGCGCAGCCGTGAGCGGATCGACCGGGAATTGCGGCGGCAGTTGGCGGAAGATGTCATCGACGAAATATTCGAGATGGCGGTCCTTGGTCGGGGTTGCCGCGTGGTGCCAGCCCTCGTAGTAGATCCCGCGAATGAGCATCGGCAACTGGGCGCCGAAATTCACGGCGACGGCCATCGGCATACGGTCGCGCAGCACATGCAGCACGGCACGCAGTGCATTGTAGGCCTGCTGCCGGCTCGCCAGCGCGAGGCGTTGCTCGATGGCCTTCAGCCAGATGTTGGTTTCCTGGACGGTGTGATCCAGGGCGGTCACGCCGGTCTCGCTCATGTGGTTCTCCATGATGACAAGTGCACAGGACCGTTCGAGGGACGCCGAACAAGGTAACGGCAAGGCCTGATTCGCTTGAACGCCTTGTCAGTAGGTGGTGCGTTCGGGCCGGTCATGTTGACCTGCATCAAATCACGATGTCGTGGTTGGACCGTGAGGTAAATGGCGGGTCAACGTCCCGCGCAGTCGTTTACGATCCCTCGCTGCCGCAGCGGCACCAGCGGTCGGCAAGCCCATCCGTCATCTTACGGGGATCGTCGTGGTCCCGTGCGCGGCACGTGGTCAGCAGTTCACACTGATAAACAGCCATCGACAGAATGTCTACAAATCAGCACGTCGCGATCTCGCGGCGCCTATCGCGCCCGAGTCTTGCTTGACGGAGCCCTCTTCAAGTGAGAGGGCGCAGGGAAGGCCGGGAGCTCGCCGCCCCCATGGCCCCCGTGCGGAAAGAATGCACGGGGCAGGAACCACAGGTTCGGCTGAGACATCCCGGCCTTCCCTGCGCGATAGTGTTACGGCTTATACGCATTCTCCCCGGTGAACGGGCTGTCTTGCCACCGTCACCCGCGCGAGGCTGAAACCTCGTCACGAGCTTGACGCCAGCGTCGCGGCGCCAGGACCATGCGACTTCGCCGTCCGCGCCGTGCCGTTCGTCCGCAGGCATGACACCCGCTGCGACACGTCGCGTCCATCGCATCCCGCACTCCACGTCTCGTGACGTTCGCGACACGCCCCTCTTCATGAGGCGGGATGCGCGGAAATGTCGTCCTGATTTGCCCGACGGTGCAAGCTGTTTATCTGCGGCAGACTGGCACGACGGGCAATTCGCGCATGGCGGTCATGCTGATTCGTTCGTCCGATGGCCCCGGGATTTTGCGTCTACCCGTGCTCAGTCGGAGAGCGCATCTCGAGTTGGAATCGGGCTGCTGCCTTGGGGGCGGCGCGAGGTGGGCGCTGCGGGCGCTGAGAGACGCGCGACCACGGCGCTCCTCGTTCGCGGTGGCGCGCATGATGGCGAGCGACCGGAACGTTCGCGTTGCAAGTCCGGAACTTGCGCGACTCGTTCGCGCCGAACATCCCGAGATCATCGCGGGCCGGCGCTGCGCCGTCAGGTTGAACCCGTAATCGCCCTGCTTGTGAAGAACACGTCTTCGCTTGCTCGTCGCGACAGACTCACCTTACATCGGAGTCGTCCGAGGCGGAGAGATCGCGCGCTCGACACCCCTTTCAACTCACGAATCGACGTCGGCTCGCAATGCTCAAGTCTGCCCAAGAGAAGTCTGTTCACAACAAGCCTGCTCAAGACAAATCCGGCAACGACCTTCCGCTGACCGGCTATGCCGTCGTGGTCGATGGTCAGATCAAGACCGAATTCAAGACCAAGGATGGCGCACACAACGGCGCGCATGACCTCAAGCGCCGGTTTCCGATGTTGCAGATCAGGGTGTACGACGCGGAGACGAAGCAGACCCACGACATCGAACTGACGCGGGCGTGAGACCGGCCTGCCGCGCGGGCCGTGGTGTTGTGAGGACGCAAGGCCGTTGCACCTTGTCGAGCCCGCAATCGCTGTCGATGTTTGAGTGCATGGAGAGCATGCTCCTGATGTAGCCGAGGGTGCGGTGTCGGTCGCCGCGTCCTCGCCCCTGTGGGAGAGGGCGCAGTATCGCGCAGGGGCGTGCGGTCTGAGGTGCACGCAGGCGACTGTCGGCCTGCGCGCCCGATACGCCGGGATGGGCTGTTGCGGTGGCTGCGTGATATGAGCCAATCTGCCTCATCTCCGACCATGCGAGCAGCCATCATGACCGAAACCGCCTGGAACAGACTTTCCGCCGCAGCGCTTCGCGCGCTCGCGGCCCGAGACGCGATCGTGCTGTTGCCGGTGGCCTCGACCGAGCAGCACGGCCCGCATCTGCCGACGGGAGTTGACGACTTCCTGTGCAGCGAGGTCTGCCGTCGCACCGCGCTGGAGCTGACTCCAGACCATCCCATCGTGGTCGCGCCGACCGTTTGGTGCGGGCTCGCCGACCATCACGTTCCGTTCGGTGGCACCTTCACCCTCGGTCTCTCCACCTACCACGCCGTGCTCAGAGACCTGTGCCGCTCGATTCTGAATGCCGGCTTCCGCCGCATCGTGATCGTCAACGGCCATGGCGGCAACATCCAGGCGCTGGCCACCCTCACCGGCGAACTGACGCGCGAGCTCAACGCGCCGATCGCGACGACGACCTATTTCATGGAAGGGCGGGAGACCATGGCCAAGGTCCTCGAGGATCAGGCGGGCGTGATGCATGCCTGCGAAGCCGAGACCTCGATGATGATGGCGGCTCATCCCGGCCTCGTCGACGCGGCGGGGCTCGACGCTGCCTTTGGGCCGAGCTTCGACATCATGGGCTCGCTGGTCCCGTCGCTGAAAATGTTCAGATCGTTCGCCGACATCACCACCTCCGGCGTCGCAGGCGATGCGCGCAAGGCATCTGCTGCAAAGGGCGAGAAGCTGCTCGCCGGCTGCGCGGCGGCGCTGGCGGCGCGATTGCGGGCGGGCGAGCCATGGTCCACTGCACCAATTCCGCCGCCAGCCGCAAGACGACAGTGACGCGGAGCATCATCCCGAGAAGCCCGTCGCAGGCGGGCGTTTCGGATGATGGGCCGCAAACGATACGTCCACGGGGTTGATGGACGCATGCCGATCGGCAAGCTCAGCCGCGCTGCGCGGAAGCGGCGAGGCTCGGAGCTCCGATCGCGTCGAGGCCGTCCGCAAGACTGCGGCTCGCGTTTCGCACCTCGCTGCGAAACGTCTTCGCCAGGTTCGACAGCGGCCGTGCCTCCGACCACAGCACATAGGCCGAGACTTTGGTGCTCGGCGTGAACGGCCGTACCACGAGATCATGCCCGCCCTGGCGCGGCGAGAATGGATCGACCACGGCGACGCCGACGCCGGTCGAAGCCAGCACGCAGGCCGTGTTGCAGTAACGCACTTCGACGGTCGGCTGGAAGTCGGCATCGGCTTGCCGGAAGCTCTCGCGCACCGCTTCGCCGAGGCGCGTGCCGCGTTCAAGGCCGATCAGCGGGAAGCCGGCGAGATCCCGCGCTGAAATCACGTCGCATTCGGCAAGCGGATGCCGGGCCGGCATCACGCACACCATCTCCCCGGTATGCACGACCTCATGGGCGATCCCGGGATGATCGGACAGTCCGAGCGCGAAGCCGAGCTCGGCGACGTTGCCGAGCACGCCCTCGATGATGCCTTCGTAGCGGCGCACGTCGAAGAACATCCGCGTCTGCGGCCGGCGCCGCAGGAAGCCTGACAAGGTCGGCGGGATGATGCTGTAGGCGAGCGGCGGCGTGGCGACGATCGACAGATGACCCGTCTTCTGCTCGCGCAGGTCACGCACGCGGTTTTCCAGCCGGGCGTGCAGGGTGAAGATCGCCTCGCTCTCCTCATAGAGCGTCATCGCCTCGGGTGTCGGGAACAGCCGGTTGTTGACGCGCTCGAACAGCGTGAAGCCGGCCTGCGCCTCCATCGCCTTCAGCGCATTGCTGATCGCAGGCTGCGACAGCGCGAGCTCCTCGGCGGCAGCGACCGTGGTGTGGTGGCGGATGACCGCCCGCAGGATCTCCAACTGGCGCAGGTTCATGGCATGGTCGCCCTATTAGCCCGGGTGATGGTCTCGGCCAAAATATCATAGACCGAGGTCGTCCCGACTGGTTGCAATTCCTGCGCCGGTTTCGCTTCATTGATGCTTCTCTTGCGCGTCGCAGAGGGCGGTGATGCCGCCTGCTGGAAAGGCATGACGCACAGATCGGAGGCAGAGTTTTGAGCCGTATCTTCCGCGCGGCCGCCGCCCAGATGGGGCCGACCCAGCGCGCCGACAGCCGCGGGCACACGCTGTCGCGCATGATCGGGCTCCTGGAACAGGCGGCCGCCCAGGGCGCCAAGCTGGTGGTGTTTCCGGAACTCGCATTCACGACCTTCTTCCCGCGTTGGATCCTCGAAGGCGATGAGCTCGACAGCTATTTCGAGCGCGCGATGCCGAACCCGTCCGTTGCCGCGCTGTTCGACCGGGCGCGGGCGCTTCGCGTCGGCTTCTATGTCGGCTATGCCGAGCTGACACCGGACGGACGCCGCTTCAACAGCTCCATCCTTGTCGATCCCGACGGCGAGATCATCAGCAAATATCGCAAGGTGCATCTGCCCGGCTCCGTCGAGCCGCGCCCGAGTGCCAAGTATCAGCAGCTGGAGAAGCGCTATTTCGGCTATGGCGATCTCGGCTTTCCGGCCGTGCGCGCCGGCCGCGAGTGGGGCGGCGCCATCATGGGCATGATGATCTGCAACGACCGGCGCTGGCCGGAATCGTGGCGGGTGCTCGGGCTGCAGGGCGTCGAGCTGGTCTGCGTCGGCTACAATTCCGCAGCCTACGATCCGAATGGCGGCAACACCGAGGATGCCTCGCTGCGCACCTTCCATTCGACCCTGGTGGCGCAGGCCAACGCCTACATGAATGCGACGTGGGCGATCGCGGTCGCAAAGGCGGGCGACGAGGACGGCAGCGGGCTGATCGGCGGCTCCTGCATCGTCGATCCCAATGGCTGCATCGTGGCGCGGGCGAAGACGCTCGCCGACGAGGTCGTCGTCGCCGACATCGACCTCGATCTGTGCCGCCAGGGCAAGGACAAGATGTTCAACTTCGCGGCGCATCGCCGGCCGGATCAGTACAGGCTCATCACCGAGCGCGCCGGCGCCGTCGAGCCGGTCGTGGTCGATTAGCCGTTCACGTGGGGAGTTACAGGATGCGCCGTTCGTTGTTCGCAGGTTTCGTCATCCTCGCCTCGCTTGCTCCGGCGGGGGCCGCGGAGCTGCCCGCTGAGATCAAGCAGGCCGGCGTGCTCAAGCTCACGGTCAACTCGACCTACGCGCCGATGGAATATCACGACCCTGCCACCAACGAGCTGAAGGGGCTCGACATCGATCTCGCCAACGAACTGGCGAAGCGGCTCGGCGTCAAGATCGTGTGGAGCGAGACGGCGTTCGCCGAACTCATTCCCTCGCTGCAGACCCGGCGCGCCGACTTCATCATCTCGGGCATCTCCGACCGTGCCTCGCGGCGCGAGACCGCCGACTTCGTCGACTATCTCGTCACCGGCCCGCAGTTCTTCGTGCTGGCGGAGAGCGATGCCAAGGTCGCGACCGATCTGTGCGGCCGGAAGATCGGCACCACGCGCTCGACGAGCTTCCCGCAGGAGATCGAGAAATGGAGCAAGGCCAATTGCGAGGCCGCAGGCAAGCCTGCCGCGCAATATGTGCCGGGGGAGAACTCGATCGATGTCCGCAATCAGCTCAAGCAGAGCCGCATCGATGCCGCCGTGCAGGGCAGCGAGACCTTGCCCTATGCGCAGTCGCAGGAGGCCGGCAAGTATCGCATCGTCGGTGAGCCCATCGCCTTCGGCTACCAGGGCATCATGTTCCGCAAGGACGATGCAGGCTTTCGCGAGGTCGTGACCGAACAGCTCAAGTCGATGATCGCCGACGGCAGCTACAAGGCCATTCTCGACAAATGGGGTCTCGGCGCCAATGCGGTGCGCGAGCCGATGCTCAACGCGGCGCCGCAATGAGCCGCGCCGACGTACTGGCCGATGGCTTTCCCGACCTGTCGGCGCACAGGATCGCGCGCAAGGCGCATTGGGGCCGCTGGCTTACGGCTGCCGTCATTGTCGTGATCCTGCTGGCGATCGGCCGCGCCTTCGCCAGAGGCCAGATCGAATGGTCTTACGTCGAACGCTTCGTGACCGCGCCGGTGATCCTGCGCGGCATCGTCAACACCATGGTCATGGCGGTCGCGGCGATGGCGCTGGGCATCGCGCTCGGCGTGGTCGTCGCGATCATGCGGCTGTCGCCCAATCCGGTGCTGCGGTCGGTCGCCGCCGGCTACACCTGGCTGTTTCGCGGTACGCCGCTGATCCTCCAGTTGTTGTTGTGGTTCAACCTCGCGCTGGTGTTTCCGACCATCGGCATCCCCGGCCTGTGGAGCGCGCGCGCCGTCGACGTGATGACGCCGTTCCTGGCCGCGCTGCTCGGGCTCGGCATCAACCAGGGCGCCTACACCTCGGAGGTGATGCGGGCCGGGCTGCTCTCGGTCGACATCGGGCAATACGAGGCGGCGCAGGCGATCGGCATGGGACGGCTGCAGGCGCTGCGCCGGATCATCCTGCCGCAGGCGATGCGCGTGGTGATCCCGCCGCTCGGCAACGAGTTCATTGGCCTGGTCAAGGCGACCTCGCTCGCCAGCGTGATCCAGTATCCGGAGGTGTTGCACTCGGCCGAGAACATCTACTACGCCAATTCGCGCGTCATCGAGCTCCTGATCGTCGCCGGCCTCTGGTATCTGCTCGTGGTCTCGGTCCTGACGCCGCTGCAGATGCTGCTCGAACACCGTTTTGCCCGTGGCATCGCGCGGGGGCGCTGATGACGCCGCTCGTCGCCATCCGTCAGGTCAGCAAGCGCTTCGGGGAATTCCAGGCGCTCAAGCAAGTCTCGCTCGATGTCTTCGAGGGCGAGGTGGTGTGCCTGATCGGGCAATCCGGCTCCGGCAAGACCACCTTGCTCCGTTGCGTCAACCAGCTGGCCACGGCGGACAGCGGCGGCATCTGGCTCGACGGCGCGCTGCTCGGCTTCCGCGAGACGGCCGGTCGGCTGCATCGGCTGTCGGAGCGCGAGATCGCGCGGCAACGCCTCGCCTGCGGCATGGTGTTCCAGCGCTTCAACCTGTTCCCGCACATGACGGCGCTGGAGAACGTGATCGAGGGGCCGGTGCAGGTGCAGAGGCGCAGGCTTGCCGAGGCGAAGGACGAGGCCTTGTCGCTGCTGCGCCGGGTCGGCCTTGCCGACAAGGCGCAGTCCTATCCGGCGCAACTGTCCGGCGGTCAGCAGCAGCGCGTGGCGATCGCACGCGCGCTCGCAATGAAGCCGCGGCTGGTGCTGTTCGACGAGCCGACCTCGGCGCTCGACCCGGAGCTGGTCGGCGAGGTGCTCGGTGTGATGAAGGAGCTGGCGAGGTCCGGCATGACCATGCTGGTCGTCACGCATGAGCTCGGCTTCGCGCGCGAGGTCGCCGACCGGGTTGTCTATATGGACCAGGGCGTGATCGTGGAGAGTGGTCCGGCCGGCGAGGTGCTGCGTGCGCCGCGCGAGGCGAGGACCAAGGCATTTCTGGCAGCTGAAGTGGGGTGAGGTGATGGAATTGAAGTCGATCGTGTTGGCTGGGCTCATGAGCGCGGCCGTGGCGGGCGCGGCTCTCGCCGCCGAGCTGCCGGCCGAGATCAAGCAGAACGGCCTGCGCATCGCGGTGGTGTCGAACTATCCGCCGATGGAGTTCAAGGATCCGGCCACCGCGACCCTGACCGGCTTCGACGTCGAGCTCGGCGAGGCGCTGGCCAAGAAGCTCGGCGTCAAGGCGGTGTGGCAGGAGACCAGCTTCGACCAGCTGATGCCGGGCCTCGCCACGCAGCGTTTCGACATCATCCTGACCGGCATGACCGACTACAAGAGCCGGCAGGATACCGCGACCTTCATCGACTACCTGCGCAGCGGTCCGCGATTCTTCGTGCAGGCTTCGCGCGCCAGCGAGTTCAAGGAGCCGACGGCGCTGTGCGGCAAGAGGGTCGGCGCCTCCAGGCGCACGATGTTCCCGAAGGACATCGCCGCCTGGAGCGAGAAGAACTGCGGCGCGAGCGGAATCGAGTTCGTCGGCACCGAGGGCTCGGCCGACGCCCGCACGCAGCTCAAGCAGGGCCGCATCGACGCCGCCGTGCAGGGCAACGAGACCTTGCCCTACATCATGGATCTCGAGCCGAACACTTACGTGCCGGTCGGCACGCCCATCGCGTACCAATATACGGGGCTGGCGACGCCGGTGAAGGCGGACGAACTGCGCGAGGCGCTGCGCGCCGCGCTGGAGGGCCTGATTGCCGACGGCAGCTACAAGGCGCTGCTGGCGAAGTGGAAGCTGAGCGACAATGGAATCGAGAAGGTGCTGATCAATGCTGGACAGTAAGGCGCTCGCGGGAATCCCGGTCGTTCCCGCCAACACCGCGCCGCCGGCGCCGGACTATCCATGGCCTGCGCCGCACAGAGCGGCGATGTTCCTTTCGTTCGACATCGACGCCGAGAGCGCCTGGACCTCGAAGGATCCCGCGCATGCGGCGCGTCTGGTCACGATGAGCTTCGGCGGCTTCGAGGCGCGCGTCGGCACGCCGAAGCTTCTCGAGCTGCTCGCCGAGCTCGATCTCAAGGCGACGTTCTTCATCACGGGATGGGCGGTCGATGCGCATCCGGCGATGGCGGAAGCGGTGCTGAAGGCGGGCCACGAGATCGGCCATCACGGCTATCACCATCTGCTGCCGGATCCCGGCGATCCCTTCATCGTCGAGGAGATCGAGCGCGGCTTCGAGGCGATCCAGCGCCGGCTCGGAATCCGGCCGATCGGCTACCGCGCGCCGTTCGGCGAGTTCTGCGAGGAGCTGCTGACAGCGCTGGTGCGCCAGGGCATCGTCTACACCTCCTCGTTCCGCGATGACGTCAGGCCCTATCGCCATCGCTTGGCCTCCGGCTCGCCGGGCACGATCGAAATCCCGGTGACCGCGAGCTATGACGACTGGATGCACGGCCTGTCGGCGCGGTTCTCGCCGCGCTCGATCTTTCCGAAAGAGCACGTGCTGTCGATGTGGAAGGATGAGCTGGACGAAGTCCGCGATTGGGGCGCGATGGTGACGACCGTGCTGCATCCGCAGGTCTCGGGCCGGCCGATGCGCTTCCGGCTGCTGCGCGAGTTCCTGACCTACGCCAAATCGTGCCGGGACGTGTGGATCACGACCGGAGCCGAGATCGCGGCGAACTACCAGCGCCATGAGGCGGCGGAAGCGAAGGACGCATGAGTACGACGGCGATCTTCGGCAGCTACGTGCTGACGCGCAAGGACGGCGCGCAGGACGTCCTGCGCGATCACTGGGTGCTGGTCGAGGGCAGGCGCATCGCGGCCGTGACGCGTGATCGGCCGGCGGCGGACGAGGTGTTCGATCGTCCGGGTCGCTTCGTGCTGCCGGGCCTGTTGAACCTGCACAACCACATCTTCAGCGAGGCGATCGCACGCACGCTCACCGAGGACGGCAACGGCCGGCGCAACAACAAGAGCATCGTCTACACCGTGCTGCTGCCGCTGTCCAAGCGCGGGGCCGAGATCCTTTCGGTGGAGGAGCGGCTGGCGATCGGCCGCATGGGGGTGTTGCAGCTCCTGAAGGGCGGCGCCACCACGGTGATGGAGCCGTTCCGCAACACGATCCCGGAGCTGTTCGATGCGGCTCTCGAGATGGGCCTGCGCTTCTATGGCGCGCCCTATCTGTTCTCGACCGGCGATGCCAAGGCGGATGCCTCCGGCGTCGTGACTTACGCCGGCGATGACGGCGAGGCCGACATGGCGGTCTGGAATGCGCTCCATCAGCGCTGGCACGGCCAGGGCGACGGCCGCATTCGTCTTGCGATGAGCCCGCACGCGACCGATACCTGCGGACCGGATCTGTTGCGCGCGGCTGCCAGCCGGGCGCGCGAGCTCGGCGTTCCCATCACCACGCACATGGCGCAGAGCGCGGGCGAGGTCGCGACGATCGCGCAGCGCCATGGCGGCCGCACCCCGGCCGAATATCTCGACTGGCTCGGCCTGCTCGGACCCGATCTGCTGGCGGCGCATTGCCACGCGTCGACCGATGCGGACCTTGCGCTGATGGCGGCGCGTGGTGCCGGCGTGCTGAACTGCCCGCGCGTGTTCGCGCGCGCCGGAGTCACCGCCGCCTTCGGCCGCTTCGCCGCGCATGGCGTCCGCACCGCGGTCGGCACCGACGGCTACAACATGGATCTGCTCGGCGAGCTCAACGCGGCGTCGATGATCTCGAAGATCGCGCTGGGAAGCGCCGAGACGGCGAGCGCGCCGGAACTGATCGACGCCGTCACCACGACGGCCGCCGCCATGATCAAGCGCGACGATCTCGGCGTCATCGCGCCGGGCGCGACCGCCGACCTCACCGTCGTCGACATGACGCATCCACATCTTCAGCCGCTACACGACCCGCGCCGCGGCCTGATCGCGCTCGCGAACCGCGCCAACATCGACCAGGTGATGATCGACGGCCGGCTGCTGATCCACGACGGCCGCTATCTCCACGGTGACGAGGCTACCATCACCGCCGCAGGGACTGCCGCGATCGAGAGGATCTGGGCGCTGCCGGAGGCGGAGGCCGCATTCGCCGGCTGAATGCTGCTACCGCGTGCCGTAGGCGCGGTCGCCGGCGTCGCCGAGGCCGGGAACGATGAAGGCGTCGTCGTCGAGGCCGTCGTCGATCGCGGCGGTCCACAGTGCGACATCGGGATGCAGGCCGCGGACGCGCTCGACGCCCTCGGGCGCCGCGATCATGCAGACCATGCGGATATCCTTGGCGCCGCGCTCCTTGAGCCTGTCGACCGCGGCGACTGCGCTGTTGCCGGTCGCGAGCACCGGCGTGACCACGACGGCCAGGCGCTCCTGCAGGTCGGACGGCGCCTTGAAGAAGTACTCGACCGCGGTGAAGGTCTGCGGCTCGCGATACAGGCCGATATGGGCGACGCGCGCGGTCGGCACCAGATCGAGCATGCCGTCGACGAAGGTGACGCCGGCGCGCAGCACCGGCACGAACACCAGCTTCTTGCCGGCGATCTTGGCCGACTGCATTCGCGCCAGCGGCGTCTCGATCTCGACCTCGGTGAGCGGCAGGTCGCGCGTGACCTCGTAGCACAGGAGCATGCCGATCTCCTTCAAGAGCTCGCGGAACGACTTGGTCGAGATCGACTTGTCGCGGATCAAGGTCAGCTTGTGCTGCACCAGCGGATGATCGACGACCGTGACGCCTTCCATGGCTTTCATCTCCGAAGCGTAGGGTGGGCAATGGCGCGAAGCGCCGTGCCCACCTGATACTAGCTCAGCTTGGAATGGTGGGCACGCTGCGCTTTGCCCACCCTACGCGCAACTTATGAATTGCGTCATTGCGAGGAGCGAAGCGACGAAGCAATCCAGACTTTCTTCCGGGCTCTGGATTGCTTCCGCCGTCGCCCTTCGGGCTATGGCGGACAAGTCGCTTCGCTCGCAATGACGTCGGCTGTTATGAAGCAAGGCTACCAAACACCTCTTAAAACACCGTGCCGTCGCTGAGGATGGTCAGCGGCGGCGAGCCGTCGGGACGGCGTTCGAAGGCGAGCTTGCGGCCGGCGGCCCAGCTGCCGCCTTCGAGGATGCGCGCCAAGGGCAGCTGTTCCGCCGTCTGGCCGGTGCGCTGGCGGATCAGCGCCGCCAGGCGATCGAGCAGGGCGACGGTCAGCGCGCGCCATTCCACCACCAGCGGGGAATCAACGGCATGCGCCCGCGCGGCATCGGCGAGATCGCGCAGCACCAGCACGCCGCCGTCGACGAACAGGCCGCCATTGCGGTATTCGGCGAGTCCCGTAAGGCCGTCGATGTTCTCGACCACGAGGCCGGCGCGCTGCAGCGGTTCGATCAGCGAATAGCTCAGCCATTGCGACAGCTTGTGCAATGGGACGAGACCGCTGGTCGCGTCATCGGTGACCAGGGAAGCATGGCGCCAGCAGTCGCCGAGCGCGATGCCTTGCAGCGTCAGCCGCGACGGCCAGATCGGGCCGAGCTGCAGCAGCACCTGCTGCAGAATGTCAGCGGCCTGGAGGTGGCCGCCGGTCGCCCCGGCGGCGAGCTGATCGAACAGACCGCCGGGACGTGGGGTATCTTTCCGACCGAAGATAACCGGCTTTGCAGCCGTGACCTCGCCTAGCCGGCGCAGCAGCGCAACGCGGCCTTCGAGTCCGACCAGCGGATTGTCGGCGCTCACCTGGAAGCCGCGTTCGAGATCGGCGACGATGATGTGCTGCAGCTTCGCGGCGTCGGCCCGCAGCGGATGGCTTGCATCGGCCGAAAACGCACCGCGTGCGAACATGTCGAGGCTGGCCAGTGCCAGTCCTTCGGAGCGGCCGATGCGCGCGCCGGTCACGGCATCCTGATAGCGCCACGCCGCGCCGGCGCCGGCGTCGAGCAGCACGCTGGTGATGGCGAGATCGAACTCGGCGCGCGCCCGTGAAGCCGCATCCGGCCAATTCACATTGTCGGCAATCGTGGCCCAGCGATCGACACCGCCGACCACGAAATGCCGCCAGCGCGAGTGGAACGGCACCTCGCCACCGGGATAGGCCCTGCGGGTCACGTCGAGCACGAGGTCGGCAATCGCATCGAGCTTTGCGAGGTCGATGCGGAAGTGCGGCAGCTTGTCGGCGAGACCGAGCGCAAGCAGCTGATGCGCCCGCTCGCGTACGGCGCGGGCGGACAGGAGATATGAAACGTCGGTCATGATCGGCTGCTGCGCTCAGTACTTCTCGAGCGGTCGGCCGACGGTGTCGCCGAGCGCCTCGGGCTTCTGCGGCTCCAGCGAGAAATAGCCGGCCGCCTTCTTGGCCGCGATCTCGACATGGGCATCCGCCGGGATCAGCTCGTCGGGGATCGGCACGCGCTCGACGATGTCGACACCCTGGCCCACCAGCGCGTCATGCTTCATGTCGCTCATCGAGATGAAGCGGTCGATGCGTTTGACGCCGAGCCAGTGGATGACGTCGGGCATCAACTGCTGGAAGCGCGCATCCTGCACGCCGGCGACGCATTCGGTGCGCTCGAAATAGGCCGCCGCGGCGTCGCCGTCCTCCTGGCGCTTGCGCGCATTGTAGACCAGGAACTTCGTCACCTCGCCGAGCGCGCGGCCTTCCTTGCGGTTGTAGACGATGATGCCGAGGCCGCCGTTCTGCCCGGCCGCAACGCATTCTTCGATACCGTGGATCAGATACGGGCGGCAGGTGCAGATGTCGGAGCCGAACACGTCGGAGCCGTTGCACTCGTCATGCACGCGACATGTGATCTTCGTCCGGCTGTCATTGAGCTTGTCGACGTCGCCGAACAGATAGACCGTGGTGCCGCCGATCGGCGGCAGGAATACCTGCAGGTCGGGCCGGGTCACCAGCTCCGGATACATGCCGCCGGTCTGCTCGAACAGGCCGCGGCGCAGACTGGTCTCGCTGGTGCCGAAGCGCGCGGCCACGCCGGGCAGGTACCACACCGGGTCGATCGCGATCTTCACCACGGAGACGCTGCCATTGGCATGCACGACGTCGCCGTCATGAACGAGGCGCTTGGCCGCGAGCGCCGCATGCAACTCAGGAAGCTCGATCCGCGCCTTGGTCACGGCGATCGTCGGCCGGATATCGATTCCTTCCGCGATCTCGCCGCCGAAATTTTCGGCCGCCAGATGACCCCAGGGATCGAGTGCGACGATCTTCGCCGGCTCTCGCCACTGCGCGAACGGGCCGATCGTGGCGGCGGGATGGGTGTTGGTGAGATCGGGGCGGCGGATCGGGTCGAGCGCACCAGATGATACCGCGAGCGCGCGGTAGACCGTGTAGGAACCGCCATGGCTGCCGATCACGTTGCGGTCCTGCGGACGTGATACCGTGCCGATCACGGGTCCGCGCTCGCGTGCGCTTTCGGCGCCCCAGTGGAGCGGGAAATTATGCTTGGCGCCTGGCACTGGGTGCGAGGTCAGGCGGATGTGATCCGTACGGTTGGAGCGAGTCATCGGACAGCCACCCCCAAAACGGCAACGGCCCGCCTTGACGACGGGCCTGAGCAGAACGCGTTCACGTTTTCCATGCACCAATATAGCAGTTTTTCCCCGCCAAACAAGTGGTCCCGGGTGGCCGGTTATTTGTAAACGAATGGTTTCGGATCCCGGTCGGCGGTCCCGCGGCGTCGGGCCCTGGCATGGCGCTTGCCTTTTGCAGGCGACGCCGCCAGCTTGGCGCGCATCTGGAATTCTCGACGGCAACGGCGGCATGGACCTGATCATTCGCAATGCGGTGCTGGCGCAGCACAGTGAGCTGCGCCGGGCCGATATCGGGATTTCCGACGGCACCATCGTGGCGATCGCGCCGTCATTGCAGGCCGACGGCGAACAGCGCGATGCCGAGAACTGTCTCGTCGTGCCCGGCTTCATCGAGACGCACATCCATCTCGACAAGACCTGCATCCTCGACCGCTGCACGATCAGGGAAGGGACCGTGGCAGAGGCGGTGCGCGAGACTGCGGCCGCCAAGCGCAACTTCACGGCCGACGATGTCTATGACAGGGCGAAGCGGACCGTTGAACGCTGCGTCAGCCACGGCACGATGCGGATGCGCACCCATGTCGAGCTCGATCCCGGCATCGGTTTCATCGGCTTCGAGGCGATCCAGCAGCTCGCGCGCGACTATGCCTGGGCGCTCGACCTCGAGATCTGCGTGTTTCCGCAGGAAGGGCTCACCAACTATCCGGGCACCGAGGAGCTCTTGATCGAGGGCCTGCGCCGCGGCGCACGCACCATCGGCGCCGCCCCGTATTTCGACACCGACCCGCCGGCGCAGATCGACCGCATCTTCGCGATCGCGCGTGACCACGACGTCGACATCGACATGCATCTCGATCTTGCCGAGACGCTCGATCACATGCAGATCGAATATGTCTGCCGCAAGACGGAGGAATACAGCTGGGGCGGACGCGTCGCGGTCGGCCACGTCACGCAGCTGTCGCTGCTGCCGCCGGAGCGTTTCGACGCGATCGCAACGCAGCTCGCTAATGCCGGCGTCGCAGTCACCGTGCTGCCCTCGACCGACCTGCATCTGATGGGGCGCCGGCACGATCATGCGATCCCGCGCGGCGTGGTCCCGCTGGAGCCGCTGCGCGCGCGAGGGGTGACCTGCTCGCTCTCGACCAACAACGTGCTGAACCCGTTCACGCCCTATGGCGACGGCTCGCTGATCCGGATGGCGAACCTCTACGCCAACGTCTGCCACGTCTCGCGGCCGGATCATCTTGCGGGGTGTCTCGACATGGTCACGCACGACGCGGCGCGGCTGATGCGGCTCGATGACTACGGCATCGAGGTCGGCGCGCCGGCCGATCTCGTCTGCATCGATGCGGCGACGCCGACCGAGGCCGTGGCGACCCTGGCGCAGCCGCTCTGGGGCCTCAAGCGCGGCCGGCCGTCGTTCTCGCGGATGCGGCCGGTGTTGCACCGGCCGGGGTGAAACGATGAGGGGTGTTGCATGACGCTGTCGCCACATTCGTCATTGCGGGAAGCGAAGCGACGAAGCAATCCAGCGTCCTCGTGTAGCCCTGGATTGCTTCGCTTCGCTCGCAATGACGTCGGAGTCCGGATAGGAGTTCTGCAATGCGCGTGATCAACGTCGCCGCCGCCCAGATGGGACCGATTCAGCGCGCTGACAGCCACGAGGCGGTCGTCGCGCGCATGATCGCACTGATGGACGAGGCCAAGCGCAAGGACGCCGACCTGATCGTCTATCCGGAGCTGGCGCTGACCACGTTTTTTCCACGCTGGTACATGGAGGATCAGGCCGAAGTCGACAGCTGGTTCGAGAGCGAGATGCCCAATGCGGCCGTGCAGCCGCTGTTCGATCGCGCCGCGCAGCATCAGATGGCCATGTATCTCGGCTATGCCGAGCTGACACCGGACGGGCACCACTACAACACGGCAGTTCTCACCGACCGCGCCGGCAACATCGTCGGCAAGTATCGCAAGGTGCATCTGCCCGGCCACGAGGAGTTCGAGCCGGAGCGCAGCCACCAGCATCTGGAGAAGCGCTATTTTGAGCCGGGCGATCTCGGCTTTCCCGTCTGGCGCAGTCTCGATGGCATTATCGGCATGGCGATCTGCAACGATCGCCGTTGGCCGGAGACCTATCGTGTCATGGGGCTGCAGGACGTCGAGCTGGTGCTGATCGGCTATAACACGCCGTCGGTGAACTCATTGAAATCGGCCGAGGGACTGCAGCAGCGCCTGTTCCACAACCGGCTCTCCGCGCAGGCCGGCGCCTATCACAACTCGTGTTGGGTCGTCGCGGTCGCGAAGGCCGGCGTCGAGGACGGTCATCACCTGATCGGCGGCAGCCTGATCGTCAATCCCGACGGCGAGATCGTCGCGGAGGCGGTGACGGAAGGCGACGAGGTGCTGGTCGCACCCTGCGATCTCGATGCGACGCGGTTCGGCAAGCAGACGATCTTCGATTTCGCAAGGCATCGGCGGATCGAGCATTACGGGCTGATCACCAGCCGCACGGGCGCGGTGCCGCCGGACTGAACAAAGAGTTTTTGGCTACCGGAGCTAAGCAGATCGCAGTTGTTGTGCTCGACTCCAGCGACGACGACGGTGTCGTCCCGGCCGGGACCCATGCCGCGGAAGCCATCGAGGGACGGGACTGTTAGTTGCCTGCCTCACTGCAGCCGGTGGTTATGGGTCCCGGCTCAAGGCCCGGACGACAGCCGAGTGTGAGGCGACCAGTCGGGCAGATCAGTCAATCCAGAGCGCAAGGCTCAGCGCCACTCACGCGGCGAACGCGACCGCGCCCAGCGCCATGGTCACCGCGGCCTGTGTCGGATCGATCACCGGAATCCCCAGCGCGTCCTCCAGGTTCTTGCGATGCCGTGCCATGCCGGCGCAGCCCATGACGATGGCGCCGGCGCCGTCCTCCTCCTTCAGCGCGCGGCCGACCGCAATCATCTTCGCCAAAGTGCCTTCACCTGACGCCGTCTCCGCCACGGTCATGTCCAGCGGGCGCTCCGCGGCCAACCGATCCATCAAGCCCATCTGGCGGAGATAGCGGATGTGGCGGCGGATCGAGCGCTGCGCGATGGCGAGCACGCCGAACGTATCGGCGCGGGTCAGCGCGGTGAGCACGCCGCATTCGGCGATGCCGAGCACCGGCCGTGCCGTGGCCTCGCGGCAGACATGCAGGCCAGGGTCGCTGTAGCAGGCGATCACGAACGCGCTGGATGCGTTGTCGCCCTCGACGAAACGCCGCAGCGGCAGGGTGACGCTGTCGGCATCCTTCTGGCTCTCGATGCCGTATGGACCTTCCTTCAAGGTCTCGCAGACGATCTCCGGCCCGTCGGCGAACATCAGCGGCTGCAGCGCCGCCGCCAAGCCGTCGGTGACCACCTGGTTGGAGTTCGGATTGATCACGGTGATGCGCGGGCGGGACATGGGAGCTACCTGCTTCTTCAGTGTTGACGGCGCGTGACAGGCAACCACTATGCCACGGCTGACGCAATGGGGCCGATGCGGTCACCTCGCGTCCACGGCGTTCCATCTGGCAGAACTAGGAGATCGCGATGACCGAGCCGGCCTATGACCTGATCATCCGAGGCGGGCGCGTCGCCACCACCACCGATACGTTCGAGGCTGATGTCGCCATCACAGGCGAGACCATCGCGGCGATCGGCCGCGGGCTCGGAACGGCGAAGCGCGAGATCGACGCGCGCGGCAAATATGTGCTGCCCGGCGGCGTCGACAGCCATTGCCATATCGAGCAGCTCTCGGCGGCAGGGATCGTCAATGCCGACACCTTCGAGAGCGCCACCACGTCGGCCGCCTTCGGTGGCACCACGTCCGTGATCTCCTTCGCGGCCCAGCATGTCGGCATGCAGTTGCCCCAGGTGGTCGAGGACTATCACGCGCTGGCGCGCAAGGGGGCCGTGATCGACTACGCGTTCCACATGATCGTCGCCGATCCGACCAGGGAGACGCTGGAGCGCGACCTGCCGGCGCTGATCCGTCAGGGCCACGGCTCGATCAAGATCTTCATGACCTACGACCGGCTCAAGATCGACGACGAGCCGCTGCTCGACATTCTCGTCGCCGCGCGCGAGGGCGGCGCCATGCTGTGCGCGCACGCCGAGAACCATGGCATCATCTCCTGGATGGTGAAGCGGCTGCTGTCGCGCGGCTACACCGCGCCGAAATACCACGCCATCAGCCACGCGCGCTTCTCCGAGGCCGAGGCGTTCAACCGCCTGATCGGCATGGCCGCCCTCGTCGATCAGCCGATCATGATCTTCCACGTCTCGACCGCGGAAGGTGCGAAAGTGATCCGGGATGCGCGCGGGCAGGGGCTGAAGGTGTTCGCGGAGACCTGTCCGCAGTACCTGTTCATGACGGCCGAGGATCTCGACAAGCCCGGCATCGAGGGCGCGAAGTGGATGTGCAGCCCGCCGCCGCGCCGCGCGCCCGACCAGGAGGCGCTGTGGCAGGCGCTGTCGCTCGGCGATTTGCAGACCATCTCCTCCGATCACGCGCCGTATCGCTTCGACGAGACCGGCAAGCTGCGCGCCGGCCCCACCCCCAACTTCAAGCAGATCGCCAACGGCCTGCCGGGCCTGGAGTTGCGGCTGCCGCTGCTGTTCGATGCGATGGTGTCGAAGGGCCGGCTCGGCCTCAACAAGTTCGTCGAGCTCACGGCGACGGCGCCGGCCAAGATCTACAATCTGCATCCGAGGAAGGGCGCGATCGCGATCGGCGCCGATGCCGACATCGCGCTGTGGGATCCGGACAAGCACGTCACGATCAGCGATGCCGCCATGCACGACCTCGCCGGCTACACGCCGTTTGCGGGGCGCAGCGTGCAGGGCTGGCCGGTGACCGTGCTGTCGCGCGGCCGCGTCATCATTGACAACGGCAGACTGTCGGCCGCGCCCGGCTCCGGCCAGTTCCTCGCCCGCAGCGGCGGCGAGGCTGCGAAGCCGACGGGGCGCCTGGTCGCGGATATGGACCCGGAGCAGAATTTTGGGGCGAAGCTGCTCTAGACGCGAAGAGCTGTTGGAGTAGCTGATCATGTTGACGCGGTCGCTCCGCTCTCCGCCGTCATGCCCGGGCTCGAGCCGGGCATCCACGTGCTTCCCGGGATGCCGCCGGACGTGGATGGCCGGGACGACGCCAGGCCATGACGTGGGGCGAGAGCTGAATGCCCTTCGTCGATCGCTGTCCATGCGAGGACCTCTTTGATGCATGTCCTGATCTTCGGCGGCGCCGGCTTCGTCGGGCTCAACATTGCGCAAGGCCTGCTGGAGCGCGGCCATGCCGCGACGATCTTTGACGCAGCGGCTCTGCCGAACGCGGCGGAGCGCGCCTTTGCGCCGTATTGCGAGCGTCTGCACCTCGTGCAGGGCGACGTCACCGATGCGAGCGCTGTTGCGGCCGCGATCGCCAGCGGCTGCGATGCCGTTGTCATGGGCGCCGCGATCACCGCCGGTCCGGAGCGTGACGCATCCGACCCCGAGCGCATCCTCGCGGTCAATCTGCTGGCGCAGGTGCCGATCCTGCAGGCGGCGCGGCGCAGCGGCATCCGCCGCGTCATCAACCTGTCCTCGGCGGCGTCCTACGGCGCCAGCGGTCAGCGCTTTGCCGTGCTGGAGGAGAGCACGCCGTGCGAGCCGGTGTCGCTCTATGCGATCAGCAAGTTCGCCTCCGAGCGCGTCGCGGCGCGGCTGTCGGACCTGTGGCAAACCGACGTGATCAGCGTGCGTCTGTCGGCCGTGTTCGGCCCGTTCGAGCGCGGCGGCGGCGTGCGCGACACGCCATCGCCGCAGGCGCTGATCGCGGCCTGTTGCGCGCGCAATGCGCCGGCGCTGCTGAACGAACCGGGCGACAAGGACTGGGTCTATGCGGTCGACGTCGCCGACGCCGTCTGCCGGTTGCTGGAAGCCGAGAGGCCGCAGCACACGCTCTACAACATCTCCAGCGCAGCCACGTTTACCGCCGAGGCCTGGGGCCGCGCCTTCGCGCAAGGCCGCCCCGGCTTCGTCTGCCGGCTCGCGGAACAGGGCGAGGCGCCGACGGTGCCGGTGTTCGCGCCGAACCGCGGCCGGCTGTCGACGACGCGACTGGCCGAGGAGTTCGGCTGGCGCGCGCGCTTCGACTGCGCGGCATCGGCCGAGCATTTCGGCCGCTGGTTCGATCAGTACGGGAGAGACTGAGATGAGGCTCAAGGCGAAGGTCGCGGTCATCACCGGCGGCGGCTCCGGCATCGGCCGCGCCAGCGCCGTCATGTTCGCGCGCGAGGGCGCTTATGTTGCGCTGGTCGACCGCGACGCGGCAGGCGCGGAGGAAACCCTGTTGCTCCTGGCCAAGGCCGGAGGCCAGGGCCGCGTGTATGTCGGCGATGTCGGTGATGCGGATTTTGCAAAGGCGACGGTCGAGAGCGTGGCAGCCGCGCGCGGCCGGCTGGATGTGCTGATGACCGCTGCCGGCTTCTCCTGCGGCGGCACCGTGGTCACGACCGATCCCATGGATTGGGACGCGGTGTTCCGCGCCAATGTCGGCGGCACCTGGCTGTGGGCCAAGGTCGCGGTGCCGATCATGCAGAAGCAGAAGGCCGGGTCGATCATCACCGTGGCATCGCAGCTTGCGGTCGCCGGCGGCAAAGGCAATAGCGCCTATATCGCCGCCAAGGGCGCGATCATCAGCCTGACCCGCACCATGGCGGTCGACTTCGCTACCGACGGCATCCGCGTCAATGCGCTGGCGCCGGGTGCGATCGACACGCCGCTGCTGCGCCGGAGCTTTGCGCGCCACGTCGATCCGGAGCCGGTGCGCGAGGCCTCGCGCCAGCGCCACGCGATGAAGCGCTTTGGCGCGGCCGACGAGGTCGCGGCCGCCGCGCTGTTCCTGGCCAGCGACGAGGCGTCGTTCACGACCGGCATCGTGCTGCCGGTGGATGGCGGCTGGCTCGCGGCGTAGCTCAACGCCTGGCCGTGCCGGACTTCCGATCGCGCCCGCGCAAAATGTCCGCAAGCGCGGCCGCGTTGCGAGACAGCGGCTCGAAGCGAGGCGTCAGGAGATACGCGCGCATCGGAATCTTCGGTGCGAGTGGCCGTGCCGCGAGGTCGGGCCAGGCGCGGCCGCGCAGCACGAATTGGTCGACCACGGCAAGGCCCGCGCCGGCGCGGGCCATGGCGCAGGCGTCGGGCGTGTAGCGCACGATCGTGGTCGGCTCCGGGCCGCCGGCCAGGGCCGACGTGACGATGTGACCATAAGGCGTCTGCGGGCCGAAGCCGACCAGCGGATAGGGCAGCATGTCCTTCGGTCTGATGCTGCGCAGCCTCGTCAGGGCATGGTCGGCCGGCATGATCACGTGCAGTGCGCCCTCCGCGATCGTCTCTACCGCGACTGTCGGCTCGTCGACCGGCAGCACAGTGATGCCGAGGTCGGCGCGGGCTGTGCCGACGCGGCTGACGATCTCCAGCAGGGTCAACGATTCGAACTCGACGCGCAGATCTGGAAAGCGGCCGCGCAGCCGCGCCAGCGCCTCCGGCACCATGCTGTGGGCCGCGCTCGGGCTCGCCACCACGCGGATGGTGCCCGTGCCGCCGGCGCGCAGTTCGTCGGCGAGGTCGTTGATGCGCGCGACGCCGCGATGGACGTGCTCGACCTCGGCGAACAACCGCTTGGCCTCCGGCGTCGGCTGCACCCGGCCGCTGATGCGCTCGAACAGCTTGAGCTTGAGGCCATCCTCGGTATAGGCCAGCAGCCGGCTGATCGCGGGCTGCGACACCGAGAGCAGCCGCGCAGCGCCGCTGATCGAGCCCGTCATCATAATCGCGCGGAACACCTCGATCTGGCGCAGATTGAGCGGCATGCGACCTCTTGTCTCGCTGTGGATGGCTGTCGACTCTAGCCGCCGCTGCCGCCCCATAACAAGCTGTTATGGGCGGCGGACAAATCGGTATGGTCGGTGCCGGACCTGCTTTGCTAAGCTTCGCGTGCCGGGTGACATGACTGATGGAGAGAGCGTGAGCGACAGCGAGCGTTTCGATCGCGATTGCGCGTGTCAATTCCGGTGCCCGGCATGAGCGATGGCCTCGCCGCGCTGACGGCCCAGGTCCGTGGCGATCTTGCCAGGATCGCCCATCCCAGCATGCCATGGCTGACGCCCGTCGTCGGTCCCGATGGCCGGCCTGCGCGCGATGTGCTGATCGTCGGCGGCGGCCAATCGGGTCTTGCCACCGCCTTCGCGCTGCTGCGCTCGCGCGTCAGCAACGTTCTCGTGCTCGACAAGGCCGAGGCAGGCCGCGAAGGACCGTGGCTCAGCTATGCGCGCATGCCGACCCTGCGCAGCCCGAAGGACTTCACCGGACCCGATCTCGACGTCCCCTGTCTGACCTATCAGGCGTGGCACGAGGCGAAGTTTGGCGGCGAGAGCTGGCGCAATCTTGACCTGATCCCGCGCGAATATTGGGCAGACTATCTCGCCTGGTATCGCGAGGTGCTCGACCTTCCAGTGCGCAACGGCTGCGAAGTCGTCGATATCGCACCGGCCGCTGACGGACTGCTGCAGGCGACAGTGCGCAGCAAGGATGGTGAGACGACGATCTATGCCCGCAAGATCGTGCTGGCGACCGGGCAGGAGGGGATGGGCGATTGGAGCATTCCGGAGCCTCTGCGCCATTTGCCCGCAACGCGCTGCGCCCATTCCGGCGCCGAGATCGATTTCGACAGCTTGCGCGGCCGCCGCGTCGCCGTGATCGGGGCCGGTGCCTCGGCGTTCGACAATGCGGCGGCTGCGCTCGAAGCCGGTGCGAACAGCGTCGATCTGCTATGCCGCCGCACGGAAATCCAACTGATCCAACCCTATCGCTGGCTGACGTTCCGTGGTTTCCTGCGGCATTTCTCCGAACTCGACGACGTCTGGCGCTGGCGTTTCATGCGCGCGGTCCTCGAGTTGCGCGAGGGCTTTCCGCAGCACACCTATGATCGCTGCGCCCGTCATGCTGCGTTCCACCTGCATGAGGGCGCGCCTGTGCTGATCGCGTGCGAAACGTCAGAGGGAGTCGTGCTGCGGACACCGCAAGGCGAAGTCACAGTCGATTTCGTGGTCAGCGCGACGGGCATCTCGATGGACTTCGCAAAGCGTCCGGAGCTGCAGCGCTTTGCCGCCAACATCGCGCGTTGGTGCGATCGCTACACGCCCGATGCCGGCGAGCGCAACGACCGGCTTGGCGCCTTTCCCTATCTCGCCGACGACTATGCGCTGTGCGAGCGTGTGGCTGGCCGGACGCCGTGGATCCGCGACGTCCATGTGTTTGCCATTGCCTCGACGATGAGCTTCGGCGCGTCGGGATCTTCCATCAATGCAATGACCACCGCGGTGCCGAAGCTCGTGCATGGGCTGACGCGCGGGCTGTTCAAGGCCGACATCGACAAGCATTGGGCCAACTTCCAGGCCTACGATGTGAAGCAGGCCGAGGTGCGCTGTGGCACGTGATTTGCTGCTGAACTCCCATCTGATGCGCTCCCATCTGATGCGCTTCCATCTGATGCGCTTGCGTCGCCGGTGACCGCTGGCAGGCTATTTCAGTCCCGGATTTTGAGACCAATGAGGGAACAAGGGCGATGAGTTTCGAGATGTCCAAACGTTCGTTGTTCGCTGCGACCGCCTTGCTCGCGGTGATGCTGGCTGCGCCATCGGCGCATGCGCAGAGCCGCGCCGAGACTCTGCGCTATGTCACCGGTGCCACCGTCAACACGCTCGATCCGAACATTCCGGGCTCGACGCGCGAGGCCTTCGCGCTGTCGATGTCGAGCTACGACCGGCTGGTGTCGTTCGGTCGCAAGCAGCTCAATGGTAAGTGGGTGTTCGATCTCGACACGATCACCGGCGAGCTCGCTGAATCCTATCAGGTCAGCTCTGACGGTTTGAAGATCACCTTCAAGCTGCGCCCCGACGCCAAGTTCCAGGACGGCTCGCCGGTGACGGCCGAGGACGTCAAATGGTCGCTCGACCGCTGCGTCACCGCGCCAATCCTCGGCAAGGCGCAACTGCTGACGGGCTCGCTGACGTCGGCCGATCAGTTCAAGGTCATCGATCCCCTGACGTTCGAAGTGACCTTGCCGAAGCCGGACAAGCTGGCGCTGCCGAATCTCGCGACCGTCTATCCGATCATCATCAACTCCAAGCTCGCCAAGGCGCATGCGACGGCCGAAGACCCCTGGGCGCTGAACTGGACCAAGGAGAACGCGGCCGGCAGCGGCGCCTACATCGTCGAGACCTTCAAGCCCGGCGAGCAGGTGATCGCCAAGCGCAACGAGGCCTGGAATCGCGGCACGCCGGACAAGCCGGCGGCGTTCAAGCGCCTGATCATCCAGTCGGTGCCTGAACCGGCGACGCGCGCCAACCTCGTCGAGCGCGGCGACGCCGACCTCGTCATCGACCTGCAGGCGAGCGACGTGCAGTCGCTCGAAGGCAAGGGCAAGCTGAAGGTGATCTCGACGCCGCAATACAACGCGGTGACCTTCATCTCGATGAACAACACCATCCCGCCGTTCGACAACGTCAATGTGCGTCGCGCCATCGCCTACGCGCTGCCCTATGACGACATGTTCAAGGCGGCCTTGTTCGGCCGCGGCGCGCCGCTCTACGGCGCGACGTGGGCCGACGGCAAGCCGCCGAGCGGCGGCTATCCGATCCCGCAGCCGATCAAGCTCGATCTGGAGAAGGCCAAGGCCTATCTGAAGGACGCCGGCATGCCCGACGGCTTCTCGACCACCTTCAGCTTCAATGTCGGCCAGGCGGCGACCGCCGAGCCGATGGCCGCGCTGGTCAAGGAATCGCTCGCCAAGATCGGCATCAAGGTGGACATCCAGAAGCTGCCGGATGCGCAGATGTCGACCGCGATCAACGAGAAGAAGCTGCCGTTCTTCACCGAAGGCATCGTCGCCTGGCTGCCCTCGACCGACTATTTCTATCGCAACTTCTACACGGGCAAGCAGCGCTGGAATTATTCCTCGACTGACAATGCCGAGCTGGAAAAGATCGCGCAGGAGGCGCGCTTCGAGGCCGACAAGGCGAAATATGAAGAGCAGGGCAAGGCGCTCAACGCGATCCATTTCGACCAGATGTTCCAGATCCCGATCTGGCAGGCGGCGCAGGACGCGGTGATGCAGCCGACGGTGGACGGCTACGTCTACCAGTTCACGCGGCAGGTCGATTATCGTAACCTGAGCCGAAAGTAACGGGGGACGGCTGATAACCATGGGCACGATCGGCGCAACCTTGGCTCGGGCGGGACGACGCTTCATCTCGTCGCTGCCGGCGCTGTTCGGGGTCCTGGTCTTCACCTTCCTGCTGATGCGCGTGCTGCCGGGGGATCCGGCCGTGTTCTTCGCCTCCGGCCCCAATGCCGGCCAGGAGGAGATCGAGGTCATCCGCCGGCAGCTCGGGCTCGACAAGCCGCTGCCGAACCAGCTCGCGATCTATCTCTACGACGTCGGCCGCGGCAATCTCGGCCGCTCGATGATGACCGGGCAGGCGGTCGCCAAGGATCTTAAGGAGCGGCTGCCGGCCTCGCTCGAATTGACCCTGACGGCGCTGCTGATCGCGCTGGTGTCGGCGGTGCCGCTCGGCGTGCTGGCTGCGCTGCGGCCCGGCTCGCTGGTCGATCATGGCGTGCGGCTATTCTGCTCGCTCGGCGTCTGCGTTCCGACCTTCGTCTCCGGTCTGCTGCTGATCTACGTGTTCTATTATCTGCTCGGCCTGGCGCCGGACCCCACGGGCCGCATCGATATCTTCGCCACGCTGCCGCCGTCGCGGACCGGCTTCCTGATCATCGACTTCCTGCTCGCCGGCGATGTCGAGGGCTGGTGGGCGGCGGCCCGGCAGCTGATGCTGCCGGCACTGACCATGGCGCTGTTCGTAATCGCGCCGCTGGCGCGGATCACCCGAGCCTCGATGCTGGTGTCGCTCGGCAGCGACTTCGTGCGTACGGCGCGCTCAGTCGGGCTGTCGTGGTGGCGCATCGTCGTGACCTATGCGCTGAGGAACGCGATCCTGCCGGTCATCACCATCGCCGGGATCGTGTTCTCGACCATGCTCGGCGCCAATGTGCTGGTGGAGAAGGTGTTCTCCTGGCCGGGCGTCGCCTCCTACGCGCTCGATGCGCTGCTGGTCTCCGACTACGCGCCGGTGCAGGGCTTCGTGCTGCTGATGGCGACGATCTTCGTGATCGTCAATCTGCTGGTCGATGTGCTCTATGGCATCGCCGATCCCAGGGCGACGGTGGCGTGAGCATGAGCACCATCGAGACCTCATCGACCCTGCGCCACACTGCCTTCGTGCTGCGCGGCAATCCGGTCACCGCCGTCGCGGCTGGCGGTGCGCTGCTGCTGGCGCTGATCGCGATCTTTGCGCCGTGGCTCGCGCCCTATGATCCGGTCGTCTCCGACGTACCGCAGGCGCTGCAGCCGCCGAGCGCGGCGCACTGGTTCGGCACCGACCAGCTCGGTCGCGATGTGCTCAGCCGCCTGATCGTCGCGAGCCGGCTCGACCTCACGATCGCGGTGACGGCGGTTGCTGTGTCCTTCGCGCTCGGCTCGGTGATCGGTGCACTCTGCGGCTATGCCGGCGGCCGGCTCGACAAGGCGGTCGGCCGCTTCGTCGACGTGCTGATGGCGTTCCCGCTGTTCGTGCTGGCGATGGCGATGGTCGCCGCACTCGGCAACCGGGTCGAGAACATCGTGATCGCGACCGCGATCATCAACCTGCCGTTCTACATCCGCTTCGCGCGCGCCGAGGTGAACATCCGCCGCAACCTCGGCTGGGTCGAGGCCGCGCGCGCCTGTGGCGAGAGCCATGTCGCTGTCGTGCTGCGCTTCCTGCTGCCGAACGTGCTGCCGGCGATGGCGGTGCAGATGTCGCTCAATCTCGGCTGGGCGATCCTCAATGCCGCGGGCCTCTCCTTCATCGGCCTCGGCGTCAAGCCGCCGACGCCGGAATGGGGCATCATGGTCGCCGAGGGCGCGCGCTTCATCTCCACCGGGCGCTGGTGGCTGGTGGCGTTTCCCGGACTTGCGCTGATGAGCGCGGTGCTGTGCTTCAATCTGCTCGGCGACGGCCTGCGCGATATCCTCGATCCCCGGATGCGCACATGACGGGCGAATTGAAGATGATCAGCGTGGCGCATCCGAGGATGAGAACGTGAGCGCACCGCTGCTCGAGGTCGAGAACCTCAAGGTCTCCTTCTCCACCCGCCGTGGCATCGTCGAGGCCGTGCGCGGCGTGTCTCTTTCGCTGGCACCGGGTGAGATGCTTGGCCTCGTCGGCGAGAGCGGCTCCGGCAAATCGGTGACCGGCTTTGCCATCACCCATCTGCTCGACAAGGCCGGCCGCATCACCGACGGCCGGATCCGCTTCAAGGGCCAGGACATCACCCGCGCCGGCGGCGCCGATCTGCGCAGCCTGCATGGTGCTGCGATGGCGATGATCTTCCAGAACCCGCGCGCGGCGCTCAATCCCATCCGCACCGTCGGCCAGCAGATTGCGGATGCGATCCTTGCGCATAGACGGCTGTCGCGGCAGGAGGCGCAGGCCGAGGCGCTGCAACTCTTGAAGGCCGTGCAGATCCGCGATCCCGAGCGGCGCATGAGCGCCTATCCGCATGAGCTCTCCGGCGGCATGTGCCAGCGGGTGATGATCGCGATCGCGATCTCCTGCAGCCCGCAGCTGCTGATCGCGGACGAGCCGACCACCGGCCTCGACGTCACCACGCAGAAGGTGGTGATGGACCTGCTCGCTCATATCGCCGCCGACCGCGGCATGGCGACGATCCTGATCACGCATGATCTCGGGCTGGCCGCGCGCTACTGCGCGCGCGTCGTGGTGATGGAGCAGGGCAGGCTGGTCGAGGAGGCCGAGCCGCTCACGCTGTTCCATCGGCCGCAGCACCCCTACACCAAACGGCTGGTCGCGGCGTCGCCGACGGCGACCTCGCGCATTGAGGATCTGGTGCCGGACGGCGAGCGCATTCCGTTGGTCGCGGTGACGGAGCTGCCGCCTCCGCCGCACGGCACGCCGCTGCTGCTCGACGTCAGGACTGTCAGCAAGCGTTTCGACGACGGCACCGTGGGCGTCGCGGACTTCTCGATGACCATGCGCGGCGGCGAGAGCGTCGGCCTGGTCGGCGAGAGTGGTTCCGGCAAGAGCACGACGTCGCGCATGATCTGCCGGCTGATCGATGCCAGCGCCGGCGAGATCCTGTTCGACGGCCAGTCGATCGGCCAGATCCCGGCGCGCGACTTCCACCGTTCCGAGCTGCGCAAGGACATCCAGATCGTCTTCCAGGATCCGAACGACAGCCTCAATCCGCGCTACACGGCGTTCGACTGCATCGCCCATCCGCTGCTGCGACTGATGAACATGCGCTCAGGCGACAGACTGCGCCGGCGGGTCGAGGAGTGCGCCGAGCGTGTCGGCCTGCCGCGCGAGCTGCTGTCGCGCTTTCCGCATCAGCTCTCTGGCGGGCAGAAGGCGCGCGTCGGAATCGCCCGCGCCATCGCCTGCCGGCCGCGTCTGCTGGTGCTGGACGAGCCGACCGCGGCGCTCGACGTCTCCGTGCAGGCCGTGGTGCTGCAGCTCCTGAACCGGCTTCGGCGCGAGGACAACCTCGCCTTTCTGTTCGTCAGCCACGATCTCAATGTCGTGCGCATGATGTGCGACCGCACCATCGTGCTGCGCACAGGCCTCATCATCGAGCAGGGCGAGAGCCGGGCGCTGTTCGCCAATCCGCAGACCGACTACACGCGCGAGCTGGTCGATGCCGTTCCGCATATCGACCCGCCGATGGCGCTGGCACCGGCCTGATCCTCACCCATAACAATCGATTATGGATGGCGGACAACTTGGTATTGGGGCCGCGATCGGCGGAGCTGTTAGTTTGTGCGCATCGCCATCTCAGGTCATCAAAGGGTTGGATCGCGCGTCATGACGGTGCTGATCGAAAGGCTGCAGAGCGCCGTCGGCGCAGCGCATGTTCTCGTCGCAGCCGAAGATCAGGCGCCGTATCTGCGCGACTGGCTGGGCAAGTATCGTGGCGCTGCCATCGCCGTCGTGCGTCCTGCGTCGACGGCAGAGGTCGCCGCGGTCATGGCGGCCTGCGCCGAGGCCCGCGTCGCCGTGGTGCCGCAGGGCGGCCACACGAGCCTGTCCGGCGGCGCGACACCCGATGCGAGCGGCGGAGCGATCGTGCTGTCGCTGGCGCGGATGAACCGCGTCCGCGCGCTCGATCCCATCGGCCAGACCATGGTGGTCGATGCCGGCGTCGTGCTGGCGAAGGTGCAGGAGGCCGCCGGCGCGGCCGGCCTGCTGTTTCCACTCAGCCTCGGGTCCGAGGGGAGCTGCACCGTCGGCGGCAATCTCGCGGCCAACGCCGGCGGCGTCGCCGTGTTAAGGTATGGCGTGATGCGCGAGCTGACTCTCGGGCTCGAAGTGGTGCTGCCGGATGGCCGCATCTGGGACGGGCTGCGCAGCCTTCGCAAGGACAACACCGGCTATGCGCTGCGCGATCTCTTCATCGGCTCGGAAGGCACGATCGGCATCATCACCGGCGCCGTGCTCAAGCTGTTCCCGCAGCCGACGGCGCGCGCGACTGCGTTCGTCGCAGTCCCCGATGCGGCCGCCGCGCTGAAGCTTCTACAGTTGTCGCGCGCTCATTGCGGCGATCGCCTCACTGCATTCGAATTCCTGACCTCGGCGACGCTCGACATGATCCTGTGCCAGATCCCGGATGCGCGGCTGCCGTTCACGGCGCTGCCCGACGCAGCGGTGCTGATCGAGCTCAGCGACATCAGCGACGAGCCCGCGCTGACGGCGCGTCTCGAAACCGCGCTAGCTCAGGCGATGGCGGAAGGACTTGCCTCCGACGCCGTCGTGGCCCAGGACGGCATCCAGGCCAAGGCGTTCTGGCGCGTACGCGAGAGCGTGTCCGAGGCGCTGGTGCGCGAAGGCAAGGCGCTGAAGCACGACGTCGCGGTGCCCGTGGCCGAGATCGCCGATTTCGTCGGTGTCATGGATGCGGCGGTCGACGCCGCGCTGCCCGGCATCCGTCCCATGGTGTTCGGCCATCTCGGCGACGGCAATCTGCACTACAATCTGATGCGGCCGCTCGACATCAGCGAGGACGAGTTTGACGGGCACGGTCCGCGGATCACTCGCCTCGTCCATGACGAGATCACCCGTCGCCGCGGCTCGATCAGCGCCGAGCATGGCATCGGCCAGCTCCGCACCGCGGAGATGCCGCTGTGCAAGCCAGCGCTCGAGCTCGAGCTGATGCGTCAGCTCAAGCGCGCGCTCGATCCGCATGGTCTGATGAACCCGGGCAAGCTGCTGCCGAATGTGTAGTCGGTGCTGACGTCGCGTTCGCCCAATCAGGACCGGTGTGACGTCCGCCTGGGTTCTGCAGGGTCTGCGCGACAGTCGCACGGGTTCCGTTCAGGAAGAGGCTGTCGAGTGCTGCCTCAACGGCGCCCGTGAAGCGAGGATTGTTCGGCAGCTCGGTGCCGAACACCGATGTGACCGACAACAATGCAGGCGCAAGCCGGCCCGCAACCGGGCCGGCGTCATCCGCCAGGGCCCGCAGTCTGTCCGCCAGCGGGTCGCGCAGCGCGATCGGCTGGCGGTGTTCGTCGGTGCCGCTGACGTAGCGCATCCACCCGGCGACGGCGAGCGCGAGGCGGGTGATCGGCTGGCCGCGGGCGAGCCGGTCGCTGATGGTGCCGAGCAGGCGCTGCGGCAGCTTCTGCGAGCCGTCCATCGCGATCTGCGCTGTCAGATGCTTCAGCGCCGGATTGCGGAAGCGTTGCAGCAGTGCGGCGCGATAGGCTGTCACGTCGAAGCCGCCGGGCGCGGGCAGAGTCGGCGTGACCTCGTCGCACATCATGTCCTCGACGAGGCCGGCGAGGTCGGGCTCGGCCATGGCCGCGGCCACCGTCTCGCAGCCCATGAGATAGCCGAGATAGGCGATCGTCGAGTGCGCGCCGTTGAGCAGCCGCAGCTTCATCAGCTCGAACGGCGCGACGTCGCGGACGAACTGCGCGCCGCTGATGTCCCACGCCGGGCGATCGCCGCCGAAATCATCCTCGATGACCCATTGGCTGAACGGCTCGGTGACGACGGGCCATGCATCGTCGAGGCCGAGCGCGGTGCTGACATCAGCGCGGTCGGCGTCGGTGGTGGCCGGCACGATGCGATCGACCATGGTCGAGGGGAAGCGGACCTCGTCGGCGATCCAGCGGGCGAGGTCGCGGTCAACCAGCTCGGCGAAGGCGATGACGAGGCCGCGCAGGGTATGGCCATTGGCCGGAAGATTGTCGCAGGCCTGCACCGTGTAGGGCGGCAGGCCCTGCTGCCGCCGCAGCCGCAGGCCGCCGACGATGAATCCGAGCGTGCTGCGAGGATGCGTCAGGTGACCGCTGTCGTGACGGATGTCGGGATCATCGGCGCGCAGCGTGCCGGTCGCCGGATCGTGGTTGTAGCCCTTCTCAGTCACCGTGGTGGAAACGATGCGCACGGTGGGATCGGCGAGGCGTGCGAGCAGGCCGGCCGGATCCTCCGGCGCGACCGCAAGGCCGGTGAGCGCGCCGATGACGCGCCGCTGCTGGCCGGCGCCGTCGCTCGCGGTCACGCTGTAGAGCCCGCCTTGCGGCGCGAGCGCGTCGCGCGTGTCGGGCGAGCGCAGGGAGATGCCGAGGATGCCCCAGCGCGGATCGTCCTTGAGCAGCGCATCCGTGTAGACCGCCTGGTGGCCGCGATGGAAGGCGCCGAGGCCGAGATGGACGATGCCGGTCGCGACCGCCGTGCGATCGTAGTCCGGCTTGAGGATGCCGGCAGGCAGGCGGTGGAGCGTGGCGGGGCTGAGGCGGTCCATATCGGGACCTTAAAAGATCAGCTGCACTTTGCAGCATTCGGTCTGGTTATGCTCGAATGTGTCGAACGCAGTGGCGTAGGCGTCGAGCCCGTAGCGATGGGTGATCAGGCGCTCCGGCTGCAAGATGCCGCGCGCGAACCAGTCGATCACCTTGGCGAACTTGCCGCTGTTGAGCCTGCTAGCGTGGATGGCGAGCTCCTTGGCCGTGACCTTCTGCTGCACGATGGTCGAGGGCTCCGCCGAAAAGCCGAGCAGGCCGATGCGTGCGGCGGGCGAGGCGATCTCGATCGCTTCGGCGAGAATGGCGGGATGGCACGCGGCATCGATGATCAGTGTTGGCCTCACGCCGGCATCCGCGAGCGCTGCGGGCAGGGCGGTGTTTGCCGTGTTGATGACGCGGTCGGCGCCGTTGCGCTGGGCGGCTTCGAGCCGCGAATCGATGCGGTCGGTGACGATCAGCTGCTTCACGCCGTAGACGTGCTTGAGCACCTGGATCACGGTCAGCCCGATCGGCCCGGCGCCATAGACCAGCGCGACGTCGGAAGCGAACACGCGCGTATGATCGGTGATGTTGGCGGCGATCGAGAACGGCTCGACCAGCGGCGCCTTGTCGTCGTCGACGCTGCCCGGCAGCAGATGCGCGTTTGCGGCCGGTACGCAGGCATATTCCGAAAAGCCGCCGTCGCGGTGGACGCCGAGCACGGCGAGTTCAGCGCAGACATTGGGGCGGCCGACCGAGCAGGGATAGCAATGGCCGCAGGCGACGACGGGGTCGACCACCGCGCGGGCGCCAAGCTTGGCGTCGACGCCGTCGCCGAGCTTGTCGATGCGGCCAAAGAATTCGTGGCCGATCACGCGCGGATAGCGCGCGAACGGGTTGCTGCCGTGCAGGATATGGATGTCGGAGCCGCAGATGCCGGCCCGCTCGACCTTGATGCGGAGCTCGCCCGCGGCGGGCTTAGGGACAGGGCGCGTTTCGATCGACAGGCGGCCGGGCCGCTCCACCACGAGGCTCTTCACGCGTCCCTCCATCCCCTTCAGTGCTCATCTCGATCGCGAGCCGGCGTCGTATAGCAACCTCACAACTTGGATACAAGTTATCTATTGAAACCTATTTTGGTATCCCTTATAGGCTTCGGTTACAGGAATGACATACAAAAGGCCCCACAGCGGGCCGGCAGGGGAGGTTTGCCAATGTCTTCAGCCACATCCATGTCCCGTCGAAGCTTCGTCGGCACCGCGCTCGCGGGGGCCTCAGCCCTGGCGTTTGGACCGGCCCACGCCCAATCCGCGAAGTATCGCCTGCGTTACGGCACGGCGTTTCCCGCCACCCATCCCGGCGTCGTCCGCATCATCGAGGCGTCCGAGCTCATCAAGAAGCAGACCAATGGCCTAGTCGACCTGCAGGTCTATCCGAACAGCCAGCTCGGCAGCGAGCCCGACATGTTCTCGCAGGTGCGCAGCGGCGCGCTCGACTTCATGTCGACGTCAGGTGTGAACCAGACGGTGGTGCCGATCGGCGGGATCAATGCGGTGGCGTTCGCGTTCGAGAGTTACGACCAGGTGTGGTCGGCGATGGACGGCGATCTCGGCAACCATGTGCGCGGCGAGTTCGCCAAGGTCGGCCTGCACGTGCTCCCGAAATGCCTCGACAATGGCTATCGCAACATCACCTCCGGCGCCAAGCCGATCGCCTCGCCCGACGATCTCAAGGGCTTCAAGATCCGCGTGCCCGGCAATCCGTTGTGGGTGACGCTGTTCAAGACGCTCGGCGCGGCTCCGACGCCGATCAATTTCGGCGAGCTCTATGCGGCCCTGCAGACCCGCATCGTCGACGGCCAGGAGAATCCGCTGGCGCTGATCCAGAGCGCCAAGCTCTACGAGGTGCAGAAGTACATCGCGCTATCAGGCCATATCTGGGACGGCCACTACATCTTCGCCAATGCAGCGCGCTGGAATGTCATGCCTGCCGACGTCCGTGACGCCATCACCGCGGCGCTGTCGGAGGCCGCCGTCAAGGAGCGCCAGGACATCCAGAGCTTCAACGAGAAGGCGCAGGCGGACATGCAGTCCGCCGGCGTGACCTTCAACAAGGTCGACACCAAGCCGTTCCGCGACGCGCTGCGCACCGCCGGCTTCTACACCGAGTGGAAGACCAAGTTCGGCGCCGAGGCGTGGGGCCTGCTGGAGAAATCGGTCGGCCAGCTCTGAGCGAGCTGCCGTTGCATCCCTGATGCATGTCCGCATGCGCGGACATCAGCAGGATCTTGCGGGGAGGGTGGAATGGCCGTTGACATGACCGCGACGACCTCGGTGCCGTCGCATGGTGCCTTTGCGCGTTTCGATCATCTGCTAGGCCGCGCCGTCGAGGCGCTGGCCGCCGCGATCGTGGTCGCCGAATTGGTCCTGCTCGGTGCGGCCACGGCCGCGCGCTACGTGTTCAATGCTCCGCTGATCTGGTCCGACGAACTCGCCACCGTGCTGTTCGTGTGGCTGGCGATGCTCGGCGCCGTCGTCGCATTGCGACGCGCCGAGCACATGCGGCTCACCGCCTTCGTCCGCAATCTGTCGCCGGCGTGGCGGGCGCGCACCGACGCGCTCGGCCTGATGCTGGTCTGCACCGTGCTGGTCGCGCTGGTGATGCCGTCCTGGCACCACCTCGAAAGCCACCTGATCAGCCAGATGCCCGTGCTCGAGATCAGCGAAGGCTATCGCGAGGCCGCGATGCTGGTCGGCGTGCTGCTGATGCTGCTCACCGCGGTCGACCGGCTGATCCAGCAGGCGAGCCTCATGCAGATCGTCGGCGCTCTGGCCCTGGTGCTCGCCGGTGCAGGGGCGCTCTATGCGGCCGCACCTGTGCTGGAGGATCTCGGCAACTACAATCTGTTCATCTTCTTCTTTGTGCTCGTCGCCAGCGCCATGGTGATCGGCACGCCGATCGCCTTCACCTTCCTGCTCGCCACCGTGGCCTATCTGCATTTCAGCACGACCGTGCCGGTCCTGATCGTTCCTGGCCGGGTCAGCGAGGGCATGTCGCACATGGTGCTGCTGGCGGTGCCGATGTTCGTGCTGCTGGGTGCGCTGATCGAGATCGCCGGGCTGGCGCGGGCGATGATCCTGTTCCTGGTTTCGCTCATCGGCCATCTGCGCGGCGGCCTGCAATATGTGCTGCTCGGCGCGATGTACCTGGTCTCCGGCATCTCCGGCGCCAAGGCGGCCGACATGGCCGCGGTTGCGCCGGCGCTGTTTCCCGAGATGAAGCAGCGCGGCAGCTCGGAAGGTGACCTGGTGTCGCTACTGTCGGCCTCGGCCGTTATGTCGGAAACGATCCCGCCCTCGATCGTGCTGATCACGGTCGGATCGGTGACGGGCGTGTCGATCGCGGCGCTGTTCACCGGCGGGCTGCTGCCGGCGGTGGTCGGCCTGATCGCACTCTCCGTCGTCGTCTTCCTGCAGACGCGCAAGGAGGACATGAGCGGCGCGCAGCGTTTCGATGCCAAGACGCGGCTGCGGCTGTTTGCGATCTCTATTCCCGGTCTCGGTCTGCCGATCGTGATCCGCTCGGCTGTCGTCGAGGGCGTCGCCACCGCGACCGAGGTCGCGACGATCGGCGTCATCTACACCGTGCTGGTCGGCATCTTCGTCTATCGCCAGTTCGACTGGAAGCGGGTGTATCCCATCCTGGTCGATACGGCCTCGCTGTCCGGCGCTATCCTGCTGGTGGTGGGGGCTGCGACCGGCATGGCCTGGGCGCTGACCCAGTCCGGCTTCTCGCAGCAGCTCGTCGACCTCATGGTGGCCGCGCCCGGCGGCCGCTGGGGCTTCCTGCTGATTTCGGCGCTCGCCTTCGTCGTGCTCGGCAGCGTGCTCGAGGGCGTGCCGGCGGTGGTGCTGTTCGGGCCGCTGCTGTTCCCGATCGCGCGCATGATGGGCGTGCACGAGGTGCACTACGCCATCATCGCGGTGTTCGCGATGGGTCTCGGCCTGTTCACGCCGCCTTTCGGCGTCGGCTTCTATCTCGCTTGCGCCATCGGCCGCGCCTCGCCGGACGAGGTCATCCGCCACGTCTGGCCGCATCTCGCCGCACTCGTCGTTGCGCTGCTCTTGATCGTGTTCCTGCCATGGATCTCGATCGGCTTCCTGTGAATCGGGTAGACTGCCGTCATGGATGACGATCTGACACCGCTGACACGACTGGACGGCAAGGCCGGCCGGCGGCTCGCCGACCAGGTCTACGAGCGGCTGCTCGAGGACATCGTCTCCGGCGCGCTGCCGCCGGGCACGCCGATGGCCGAACTCGATCTGTGCGAGCGGCTCGGCGTCAGCCGCACGCCGGTGCGCGAGGCGCTGATCAAGCTCGCCGATGTAGACCTCGTGCGCATCTATCCGCAAAGCGGCAGCGTGGTGGCGCCGGTGTCGCGCGAGGCGTTCGGCGAGGCGCAGTTCATCCGCGAGCATCTCGAATGTGCGCTGGTTGCCGAGGCCGTCCGCTACATCGATGCGACGGCGCTGCGCGAGCTGACCGAGCTGATCGACAAGCAGAAGGCGGCGGCGACGCCGGCGGAGTTCTACGTCCATGACGAGGCGTTCCATCAGACGATTGCCCGCACCAGCCGGCATCCCCATGTCTGGCAGGTGATCCGTCAGACCAAGATCCATTTCGACCGCGTCCGCCATCTGACCTTGATCGAGGATGCCGGCCATATTCCGCTCCTGATCGCGCAGCATCAGGAGATCCTGGACGGGCTGGCCGCCTGCAACGAGGCCCAGGCGGTCGCGGCGATGCGCCGGCATCTGCGCGAGGTGTTTCGCCGCGCTGACGGCATTTTTGCCCGGCAGGAGGAGATGTCGCAGGCCGAACCGCGCACGCGGGCACGGCGGCGGCGCTGATCGCGCGCTTGATTCATTCTGGAAGGTGACGACATGGAACAGACGTGGCGCTGGTTCGGACCCGATGATCCCATCACCTTGCCGCAGGTTCGCCAGACCGGCGCGACCGGCATCGTGACGGCGCTGCATCACATTCCCTACGGCGTGGTGTGGAGCACCGATGAGATCATCAGGCGCATCGGCTTGATCGAAGGCGATTCATCGCTGCGGCTGCGCTGGAGCGTGGTCGAGAGCCTGCCGGTCTCCGAGGCCATCAAGCTGGGCGAGGGCGATCTGACGTCCTTGTTCGACAACTACCGCCAGTCGCTGCGCAACCTCGCCGCCTGCGGCGTCACCACCGTCTGCTACAATTTCATGGCGGTGCTGGACTGGACCCGCACCGAGCTCGCCTTCCGCCTGCCGGGCGGCGCCACCGCGCTCCGCTTCGACATGGATCGCCTGGCGGCGTTCGACTGCTACATCCTGCAGCGGCCCGGCGCCGAGGCGGAATTCTCCTCCGACGTGCTCGACCGCGCCAGGGCCTGGGTGGCGCAGGCCTCCGAAGCCGACAAGGACCGGCTGCTCGCGACCATCATGGCCGGGTTGCCCGGCGCCTATGACCGCTATGACGTGCCCGGCCTGCGCCGCATGCTGGAGAAATATCGCGGCATCGGCCATGCCGAGCTGCGCGCCAACTACGCGCGCTTCCTGCGCGAGGTGGTGCCGGTGGCGGAGGAGTACGGTGTCAGCCTGTGCGTCCATCCCGACGATCCGCCGCGCGACCTGTTCGGCCTGCCGCGCGTGGTGTCGTCAGCCGAGGATCTGCAGTTCATCGTCGATGCCGTCCCGTCGAAGGCCAATGGCATCACGTTCTGCACCGGCGCGCTCGGCGCCGGCGGCCACAACAACGTGCCGCGGCTTGCCGAGCGGTTCGCCCCGCACATCCGCTTCGTCCATCTGCGCAACGTCACCAAGATGCTCGACGGCTCGTTCATGGAGGCCGAGCATCTGCGCGGCGATGTCGACATGGTTGCGATCGTGACGACGCTGCTCAAGGAGCAGGCGCGCCGCAAGGCCGAGGGCGATCCGGACTGGCGGATACCGTTCCGCCCCGATCACGGTCATGAGCTGGTCGACGACATCGGCCGCCGCACGCATCCCGGCTATCCGCTGGTCGGCCGGCTCAAGGGCCTCGCCGAGATCCGCGGGGTGATGACCGCTGTCGCGGCCATTAACCGTCTCCCGGTTTGATCGGCAGGGCCGGATAACGCGCTTGTCAGCGCGCTGTCCGTCAACGAGGATGCCAGCCGGAACGTCGTCCACGAGTTGAACAGATGTCGACCTCACTCTTCGATCTCTCCGGCAAGACCGCGCTGGTGACCGGCTCCTCCCGCGGCCTCGGCCGCGCCATTGCCGAAGGCTTTGCCAAGGCCGGGGCGCGGCTCGTCATCAACGGCACCGACCCGGCGCGCACGCTGGCGGCGGCGGAAGAATTCCGCGCCGCGGGCCATCAGGCCGAGGCCTGCCCGTTCGACGTGACCGATGAGCAGGCCGTGGTCAGCGCCTTCGCGCGTTTCGATGACCAGGGGATCGCGATCGACATCCTCGTCAACAATGCCGGCATCCAGCACCGCAAGCCGCTGGTCGAGTTCACCACCGACGAGTGGCGCCGCGTCATCGAGACCAACCTCACCAGCGCGTTCGTGATCGGGCGCGAGGCCGCCAAGCGGATGATTCCGCGCAACAGCGGCAAGATCATCAACATCGGCTCGCTCGGCAGCGAGCTGGCAAGGCCGACGATCGGGCCCTACACCACGGCCAAGGGCGGCATCCGCAACCTGACCCGCGCGATGGCCGTCGAATGGGCCGCGCACGGCATCCAGGCCAATGCGATCGGTCCCGGCTACATGCTGACCGACATGAACCAGGCGCTGATGAGCAACCCCGACTTCAACAACTGGCTGATGTCGCGCGTCCCGGCGAAGCGCTGGGGTCGTCCCGACGAACTGGTCGGCACCGCGATCTTCCTGGCCTCCGACGCGTCGACCTATGTCAACGGCCAGACCATCTATGTCGATGGCGGCATGCTGGCGGCGATGTAGGATCGCGGAAGACACGAGACAGGGAGGCCGGCCATGCGTGCGGTCGTCATTCACGCGCCGAAAGATCTGCGCATCGACAGCTTTCCCGATCCGGCGCCGGGACCCGGCGAGGTCCGGGTCAAGATCGAGGCCGGCGGCATCTGCGGCTCGGATCTGCATTACTACCATCATGGCGGCTTCGGCACGGTCCGCATCAAGCAGCCGATGGCGCTGGGTCATGAGATCGCAGGCCACGTCGCCGCGGTCGGTGCCGGCGTGACCGGCCTCGCCGAGGGCACGCGCGTCGCCGTCAATCCGAGCCTGCCGTGCAGCAAATGCGCCTATTGCCGCGAGGGGCGGCACAACCAGTGCCTGGACATGCGCTTCATGGGCAGCGCGATGCGCGATCCCCACGTGCAGGGCGGCTTCCGCGAGTTCGTCACCGTGGATGCCTCGCAGGCGGTGCCGATCGCGCCGTCGTTGTCGCTGGGAGAGGCCGCGATGGCCGAGCCGCTGTCGGTCTGCCTGCATGCCGCGCACCAGGCCGGTTCGCTGCTCGGCAAGCGCGTGCTGGTGACCGGCTGCGGCCCGATCGGAGCGCTGTCGATCCTGGTCGCGCGTTACGGCGGCGCAGCCGAGATCGTGGCGACCGACGTCGCCGACGCGCCGCTTGCGATGGCGCGCACGCTCGGCGCCAGCCATGCGTTCAATGTCGGGGCGGAGCCGTCGGCGCTCGATCCGTGGCGGAGCGGGAAGGGCACGTTCGACGTGCTGTTCGAGGCCTCCGGCAACCAGGCCGCCCTGCGGGCGGCGCTCGACGTCATGAGGCCCGGCGGCGTCATCGTCCAGCTTGGGCTCGGCGGCGAGATGACCTTGCCGGTCAACACGCTGGTCACGAAGGAGCTGCAATTGCGCGGCACGTTCCGGTTCGACCGCGAATTCGAGCTGGCGCTGCGGCTGATGGGCGAGGGGCTGCTGGACGTCAAGCCGCTGATCTCGGCTGCGCTGCCATTCGAGCAGGCGGTCGCCGCCTTCGAGCTCGCCAGCGATCGAAGCCGGTCGATGAAGGTTCATTTGACGTTTTGATGGATGGATTGACGCCGATGAAAGTCGCCTGCATCGGAGAGTGCATGGTGGAGTTTGCGCAGGAGGACGGCTCGCTGTTCCGGCGCGGCTTCGGCGGCGACACGCTCAACACGGCGCTCTATCTGGCCCGGCTCGGCGTGCCCACCTCCTACGTCACGGCGCTCGGCGATGATCCCTTGAGCGCTATGATGCTGGCGGCCTGGCAGGCCGAGGGCATCGACACCTCGGAGGTGCTGCAGGTCGAGGGCCGCGTGCCCGGCCTGTACATGATCGAGCGCGATGCCCGGGGCGAGCGCAGCTTCCTCTATTGGCGCGACCGCGCGCCGGCGCGCGAGCTGTTCGATCGCGCCGACCGCGACATGCTCGACAGGCTCTCCCGCTTCGACTGGATCTATCTCTCCGGCATCAGCCTCTCGCTCTATGGCGAGACCGGCAAGGCCAAGCTGCGTGAGCTCTTGACGGTGGCGCGCAAGCGCGGCGCGCGTGTGGTCTTCGACGGCAACTACCGGCCGCGCGGCTGGGCCAGCCGCGAGGTGGCGCAGCGCGCGTTCCGCGCGATCCTGCCGCTGGTCGACGTTGCGCTGCCGACGCTCGAGGATGAGCAGATGCTGTTCGGCGATGCCGACGCCTCCGTCAGCCTGCGCCGCTTCAAGGAAGCCGGGGTCGGCGAGGTCGTCGTCAAGCGCGGCGCACGCGGCTGCCTGATCCATGCCGATGGTGTGCTGGTCGACATCGCGCCGCCTGCGGTGCTCAAGCCGATCGACACCACGGCGGCCGGCGATTCCTTCAATGCGGGTTATCTCGCCGCGCGCATCAAGGGCGCGCCGCCCCGCAAGGCGGCGTTGGCCGGCCACCGGCTTGCCGGCGCCGTGATCATGGCGCCGGGAGCCGTGATCCCGGCCACCGCGATGCCGCGGGACATTCTGACGACGAGCGAGGCATGATGAACAATTTGGACAAGCGCGCGAAGCTCGATGCGGTGTTCGCTCTGGCGCCGGTGATTCCGGTGATCACGATCGAGGACGCCGCGCATGCCGTGCCGCTTGCGCGCGCGCTCGTTAGCGGCGGTCTCCGCGTCATCGAGATCACCTTGCGGACGCAGGCGGGGCTCGATGCCGCACGCGCGATCATCGATGAGGTGCCGGACGCCGTTGTCGGCATCGGCACGGTGCTGACGCCGGCGGACTACGAGCGCGCCGCCGGGCTCGGTGCAGCCTTCGCGATCAGCCCGGGCCTGTCGATCGGCCTGCTCGATGCCGCGAATGCGGGCGAAATGCCGTTCGCGCCGGGCATTCAGACCGCCTCTGATCTCATCGCCTGCGTGACGCGCGGCTATGAGCTGGTGAAGTTCTTTCCTGCGGTGCCGGCCGGTGGCCTCGCCGCGCTGGATGCGCTGGCCGGGCCGTTCCCCAACGTACGGTTCTGCCCGACGGGCGGCATCAATGCCGGCAACGCTGCGCAATGGCTGGCGCATAAGAAGGTCGTTGCGATCGGCGGCTCCTGGGTCGCCCCCGCGGCCGACATCAAGGCCGGTGCCTGGGCTGCGATCGAGCAGCGCGCCCGCGAGGCGACGAAGCTGCGTTGATCTGGCCTATCCACAACTTAAAATTTTGTTTGTGTCCGACGCTCACCTTCGGCAGCGTGGGCCCTCCGTCGGCGCCTGTCATTCTCAAAAAGTATTACAGTCAAATAATATGACTAGTCATCCCAAGTGTTCCGTGGAATAACGGACGTCACCGGCCGTCGAGGCGGGTGAATAGGTGCGTCGGCACCGCTGTTTGCGGCGGCGCATCAAAAAACAGTACCTTTTTGGGAGAGAACGTCTGATGACCCTGAAAGCCCTCTTTGCGGCCTCGGCAACGGCCGCCTTGTTGCTTGCCACGTCCGCTGGCGCCGCGGAGCTGACTGTCGGCTTCTCGCAGATCGGATCGGAGTCCGGTTGGCGCGCCGCCGAGACCTCGGTCTCGAAATCTGAAGCCGCCAAGCGCAAGATCAATCTGAAGATCGCCGACGCCCAGCAGAAGCAGGAGAACCAGATCAAGGCGATCCGCTCCTTCATCGCCCAGGGCGTGGACGCGATCTTCCTCGCGCCGGTCGTGGCCTCCGGCTGGGACGCGGTGCTGAAGGAAGCCAAGGAAGCCAAGATCCCGGTCGTGCTGCTCGACCGCGACATCGATCCCTCCGGCAAGGATCTCTATCTGACCGCCGTCACCTCCGACAGCGTGCATGAGGGCGAGGTGGCAGGCGAATGGCTCGCCAAGACGGTCGGCGGCAAGGCCTGCAACGTCGTCGAGCTGCAGGGCACGGTCGGCGCCAGTGTTGCCACCAACCGCAAGAAGGGCTTTGACGCCGTCGTCGCCAAGAACGCCAACCTGAAGGTCGTTCGCAGCCAGACCGGCGACTTCACCCGTGCCAAGGGCAAGGAGGTGATGGAAAGCTTCATCAAGGCCGAGAACGGCGGCAAGTCGATCTGCGCGGTCTATGCCCACAACGACGACATGATGGTCGGCGCCATCCAGGCGATGAAGGAAGCCGGGCTCAAGCCGGGCAAGGACATCCTGACCGTCTCGATCGACGCCGTGCCGGACATCTTCAAGGCGATCGCCGCCGGCGAAGCCAACGCCACCGTCGAGCTGACGCCGAACATGGCGGGCCCGGCGTTCGACGCAATCGTGGCCTTTAAGGAGAAGGGCACCGTTCCGCCGAAGTGGATCCAGACGGAATCGAAGCTCTACACCGCGACTGACGATCCGCAGAAGGTCTACGACAGCAAGAAGGGGCTTGGCTACTGAGCCGAAGATCTCGCCGTCGTCCTGGCTGTTGCCGGGACGACGGAAATCAATCGTGGCGCCCGCATCGCGTGCGGGCGTCGACTTCCCGGTCTTGCCCAAGTAGTTCGTCATGTCTGATCCTTCAGCTCCGCCGGCGATGCGTCCGTCTCTTCTGGAGATCCGCGGCCTCACCAAGAGCTTCGGTGCGCTCAAGGCGCTGCAGGATGTCGACTTCATGCTGGGTGAGGGCGAGATCCACGCGCTGCTCGGCGAGAATGGCGCCGGCAAGTCGACCCTGATCAAGGTCGTCACCGGCGTTTTCGCGCGGGACGCCGGCACCGTGCGGCTGGCCGATCGGGAGATCGCGCCGCGCTCGGCCAAGGACGCGGTCGATGCCGGCATCGCCACCGTCTATCAGGAAGTCAATCTGCTGCCGAACCTTTCGGTGGCGCAGAACCTGTATCTCGGCCGGCAGCCGACGCGGTTCGGCGTCGTGCGCGAGGCCGAGATGCGGCGGCGCGCGCATGCGCTGCTGCTGGATTATGGGCTGGACATCGACGTCGGCGCACCGCTTTCGAGCTATTCGGTCGCGGTCCAGCATATCACGGCGATCGCGCGCGCCGTCGATCTGTCGGCGCGCGTCCTCATTCTCGACGAGCCCACGGCGAGCCTCGACCGCCACGAGGTCGAGATTCTGTTCAAGGTGATGCGAAAGCTGGCGGCTGATGGCATCGGCATCATCTTCGTCAGCCACTTCCTCGATCAGGTCTATGAGATCTGCGACCGCGTCACGGTGCTGCGGAACGGCCGGCTGATCGGCACGCGCGAGATTGCCGATCTGCCGCGGCTCGACCTGATCCGCATGATGCTCGGGCGGGAGCTGGCCGAGACCACCCACGAACGCGCAGCGAGCCAGCCGGACAGGGCGCGCGAGGTCTGCATCAGTTTCAAGGGCTATGGCAAGCAGGGCTACCTTGCGCCGTTCGATCTCGAGCTGCGCCGCGGCGAGGTGGTCGGGCTCGCCGGCCTGCTCGGCTCCGGACGCACCGAGACGGCACGGCTCGTGTTCGGCGCCGAGCGCGCCGACAGCGGCGCGGCCACCGTCAACGGTGAGACCGTCCGGCTGAATTCGCCGCGCGATGCCGCCGGGCTCGGCTTCGGCTATTGTCCGGAAGAGCGCAAGACGGAGGGCATCGTTGCCGACCTCACCGTGCGCGAGAACATCGTGCTGGCGCTACAGGCGCGGCGCGGCCTGCACCGGCCACTGTCGCGGCGCGAGCAGGACGAGATCGCGATGCGTTACATCCGCATGCTCGACATCCGGCCGCCGGATCCGGAACGTCCGATCGGGCTGCTGTCGGGCGGCAACCAGCAGAAGGCGCTGCTGGCGCGCTGGCTCGCCACGTCGCCGAAGCTCCTCGTTCTGGACGAGCCGACGCGCGGCATCGACGTCGGGGCCCATGCCGAGATCATCCGGCTGGTGCGCGAGCTGTGCGAGCAGGGGCTGGCGCTGCTTGTGATCTCCTCCGAGCTCGACGAGATCGTGACCTATTCCAACCGCGTCATCGTGCTGCGCGACCGCGCCCATGTCGAGGAGCTGAAGGGCGACGCCGTCGAGGTCTCCAGCATTCTTGCGGCGATCGCCGCCGATGGTGAGTCTGTGCGCGAGGCCGTGTCATGACGCTTCGCATTCCCCGCCGTGGCCTGGCACAAGCGCTCGCACTGATCTTGATCCTGATCATCGATCGCGCGGTGTCGCCGCAGTTCTTCAATCTCCATCTGCAGGACGGCCGGCTGTTCGGCAGCGTCATCGACGTCCTCAACCGCGGCACGCCGGTGGCGCTGCTGTCGCTGGGCATGGTGCTCGTCATCGCGACCGGAGGCATCGACCTTTCGGTCGGTGCCGTGATGGCGATCGCGGGCGCCACCGGGGCGAGCCTCGCCGATACGCATTCGCTGCCGGTGGTCATCGGCTCCGCGCTCGCTGTCGGTCTGGTGTGCGGGCTCTGGAACGGCATCCTCGTTGCCTTCTTGCGTATCCAGCCGATCGTCGCCACGCTCATTCTGATGGTCGCAGGACGCGGCATCGCGCAGCTCATCACGGAAGGTCGGATCGTCACCTTCACCTCGCCCGATCTGGTCTGGATGGGCAACGGCGCCGTGCTCGGCCTGCCGACGCCGGTCGTGATCGCGATCGGCATGCTGCTGGTGACGGGGGCGGTCGTGCGCGGCACCGCGCTCGGGCTCTTGATCGAGGCGACCGGCGGCAACGCGCGCGCCAGCGAGCTGTCGGGCGTCGGCACCCGCGCCATGATCCTGTCGGTCTATGTCTGGTGCGGCCTCTGCGCGGCGCTCGCCGGCGTCATCGCCGCAGCCGACATCATGGGGGCGGACGCCAACAATGCCGGGCTGTGGCTCGAGCTCGATGCGATCCTCGCCGTCGTGATCGGCGGCACCTCGCTGTTTGGCGGCCGCTTCAGCCTGGTGCTGGCGGTGGCCGGCGCGCTGATCATCCAGGCCATGAACACCGGCATTTTGCTGTCGGGGTATCCGCCGGAGCTCAATCTGCTGGTCAAGGCCGTCGTCGTGCTTGCCGTGCTGCTGGCGCAATCGCCGCGGCTCGGCGATCTCTCGCGCTTCACCGCGCGCTGGCGGAGGACCAAGCCATGAAGGCCTCGACCTCGGTTGCGATCACGGCCTTCGTGCTGGTCGCCGGCTTCGCGTTGTGCGCGCTGCAGTTCCCGAACATCGCCTCGACCCGCGTCGTCGCCAACCTGCTCACCGACAACGCCTTCCTCGGCATCGTCGCGGCCGGCATGACCTTCGTCATCATCTCCGGCGGCATCGATCTGTCGGTCGGCTCGGTGATCGGCTTCACGACGGTGTTCGTGGCTCTGGCGGTCGAGCGCTGGGGCATTCCGCCGTTTGCCGCGTTCGCAATGGTGCTCGTGCTGTGCGCGCTGTTCGGCGCCGCGATGGGGGCGGTCATTCACGTATTTGAGCTGCCGCCCTTCATCGTGACGCTCGCGGGCATGTTCCTGGCGCGCGGCGTCAGCTTCCTGCTGTCGACCGAGTCGATTCCGATCACCGCTCCGATCTACAGTGCCGTCTCCGACTTTGCGATCCGGCTGCCAGGCGGCGGACGGCTCACCGCGATCGCGATTGCGATGCTCGTGATCCTGGTGCTCTGCGCGTTGCTGCTGCATTTGACCCGGTTCGGCGCCAACGTCTACGCGCTCGGCGGCAGCCGTGTGGCGACAGCCCTGATGGGCATTCCGGTCGGGCCGATGACGATCCGCATCTATATGCTGTCGAGCGTGCTTGCGGGCCTCGCCGGCATCGTCTTCTCGTTCTACACCGCGGCCGGCTACTCGCTCTCGGCCGTCGGCGTCGAGCTCGATACAATCGCGGCCGTGGTGATCGGCGGAACCTTGTTGACGGGCGGACAAGGCTCGGTCATCGGCACCTTCCTTGGCGTCCTGATCCAGGGCATGATCCAGACCTACATCAACTTCGACGGCACGCTGTCGAGCTGGTGGACCAAGATCGCCACGGGGGTTCTGTTGTTCGTCTTCATTGCGTTGCAACAAGGTCTGATGGCGCTCGCGCGCCGCTCATCCGTCAAGCCCGCAGGGGCCAAGCCGATGGGGGCGCCGACATGACGACGTCGCACATCGTCTCGATTCCGACCCGGCGCGCGCATTCCAACCATGCCGAGGTCGCCCGCAGCATCGGCATCGACATCATCTCCGGCCGACTGGCCGAGGGGGCGCGGCTGCCGGGTGATGCCGAGCTGACCGCGACCTTCGGCGTCTCACGGCCGGTGCTGCGCGAGAGCGTGAAGACCCTCGTTGCAAAAGGTCTGCTGTCGACCAAGGCCCGCGTCGGCACCGTGGTGCGCGGACGCTCGGACTGGAACATGTTCGATCCCGACGTGCTCGCCTGGCACCTCGACGCGGGCATCGACAAGCGCTTCCTCGCCGACCTCGCCGAGATCCGGTTGGCGATCGAGCCGCGCGCCGCGGCGCTCGCGGCGGAACGCCGTACGGATGACGACGTCGCGGCGATGCGCAAGGCGATGGCGCAGATGGAGCGCGAGCCATCGACATCGGTGGCTTTCGCCGAGGCTGATCTTGCGCTGCACATCGCGGTCGCCAACGCCTCGGGCAATCCCTTCATGCGCTCGATCGGCGCTGTCATCGAGGCCGCGTTGCGCGCCTCGTTCGTCCTGAGCGCCCCGATCGAGACCGCCGATCGCGACACCGTGCTGGTCTGGCACCAGCGCATCATCGACGCGATCGCCGATGGAGACGCCGAGGGCGCCTCCGAGGCCATGATCGAAGTCATCTACAACGGCCGGCGGCGCCATGCCCAGTCGGCTGCACGAACGGACCGGGAATGAGCAACGACAACGAGAAGAAGACGCTGCGGAGCCAGGCGTGGTTCGGCCGCCAGGACAAGATGGGCTTCTATTATCGCTCGTTCCTGAAGAACAGCGGCACGCCGCAGGATCGCTTCGAGGGCCGTCCGGTCATCGGCATCTGCAACACCTGGTCGGAGCTGACACCCTGCAACGCGCATTTCCGCGTCATCGCCGAGCATGTCCGCCAGGGCGTGCTCGATGCCGGCGGCTATCCGCTGGAGTTTCCGGTCTCCTCGCTCGGCGAGGTGACGATGCGCCCCACCGCGATGCTGTTCCGTAACCTCGCTTCGATGGATGTCGAGGAGGCGATCCGCGCCCACCCGCTCGACGGCGTCGTGCTGCTGATGGGCTGTGACAAGACCACGCCGGCGCTCTTGATGGGCGCCGCCTCGGCCAACCTGCCTGCGATCGGTGTTTCAGGCGGGCCACAACTGCGCGGCGTCTATCGTGGCCAGATCATCGGCTCCGGTACCAACATCATCTCGATGAGCGAGCAGCTGCGTGCCGGCGAGATCACGCTGAAGGAATTCCACGAGGCCGAGGCCGGCATGAACCGCTCCGCCGGCAGCTGCATGACCATGGGCACGGCCTCGACGATGGCCTCGATGGTCGAGGCGCTCGGCATCGGCTTGCCGGAAAATGCGGCGATTCCGGCTGCGGATGCGCGGCGCAACCTGCTGGCCCGCATGGCCGGACGGCGCATCGTCCAGATGGTCGGCGAGGATCTCAAGCCGTCGGATATCCTGACGCGCCAGGCGTTCGAGAACGCGATCCGCACGCTGGCCGCGATCGGCGGCTCGACCAATGCCGTCGTGCATCTGCTCGCGATCGCCGGCCGTGTCGGCGTCGAGCTGACGCTCGATGATTTCGATCGGCTCTGCCGCGACGTGCATTGCCTGGTCGACCTGATGCCGTCGGGCCGCTTCCTGATGGAGGACTTCTATTACGCCGGCGGCCTGCCGGCGGTGCTGCGTGCGCTCGGCGAGCGCGGCCTGCTGCACAAGGACGCGCGCACCGTCAACGGCAAGACGTTGTGGGACAATGTCGCCGAGGCTCCGAACTGGAACGCCGAGGTCATCACACCGTTCGAGACCCCGTTCAAGACGGAAGCCGGCATCGCCATTCTCACCGGCAATCTCGCCCCCAACGGCGCTGTCATCAAGCCGTCGGCGGCCTCGCCGGAACTGATGAACCATACGGGACGCGCGGTCGTGTTCGAGAGCGTCGAGGAGATGCATGACGCGGTCGACGACGACAATCTCGACATCGATGCGTCCTGCATCATGGTGCTGAAGAACTGCGGGCCGAAGGGCTATCCGGGCATGGCCGAGGTCGGCAACATGCCGCTGCCTGCGAAAGTGCTGCGTCAGGGCGTGCGCGACATGATCCGCATCTCCGATGCGCGCATGTCCGGCACGGCCTACGGCACGGTGGTGCTGCATGTCGCGCCGGAGGCTACCGTCGGCGGGCCGCTGGCGCTGGTGAGGAACGGCGACATGATCACGCTCGACGTCGCCGCGCGCCGGCTGCATCTGCATGTCAGCGACGAGGAACTGGCCGCACGCCGCGCCGCCTGGACGCCGCCGAAGCCGCATGCGGCCCGCGGCTATCAGAAGCTCTACATCGATCACGTGCTGCAGGCCGATCGCGGCGTCGATTTCGATTTCCTCGTCGGCCGCACCGGCTCGCCCGTGCCGCGCGACAATCACTGAGAGGGGCCCATGACCGCTTCCGCCAAAAAGCTCTACAAGGGAGTCTTCCCGGTGGCGCCGACCGTGTTCGACGCCGACGGCCGTCTCGACCTCGAAGGCCAGAAGCGAGCGATCGACTTCATGATCGATGCCGGCTCGCACGGCATCTGCATCCTCGCCAATTTCTCCGAGCAGTTCGTGCTGACCGATGACGAGCGCGATCTGGTGATGACCACGGTGCTGGAGCATGTTGCCGGCCGCGTGCCGATCATCGTCACCACGACGCATTTCTCGACCTTTGTCTGCGCCGAGCGTTCGCGCCGGGCGCAGGAGAAGGGCGCTGCCATGGTCATGGTGATGCCGCCCTATCACGGCGCGACCTTCCGCGTGCCGGACACCTCGATCTATGAATTCTATCGCGGCGTCTCCGACGCGATCTCGATCCCGATCATGGTGCAGGACGCACCGGTCGCCGGCACGCCGCTATCGGTGCCGTTCTTGGCGCGCATGGCCAAGGAGATCGAGAACCTCGCTTATTTCAAGATCGAAGTGCCGCGTGCGGCCGACAAGTTGCGCGCGCTGATCGAGGCAGGCGGCCCGGCGATCGAAGGTCCGTGGGACGGCGAGGAGGCAATCACCCTGATGGCCGATCTCGACGCGGGCGCCACCGGCGCGATGACCGGCGGCGGCTATCCCGATGGCATTCGCAGGATCATCGATCCGTATTTCGCGGGCGACCGCGAGGCCGCGGCGGCGGCCTATGAGCGCTGGCTGCCGCTGATCAACTACGAGAACCGGCAGTGCGGGCTTGCCACCTGCAAGATCCTGATGAAGGCGGGCGGCGTGATCCGCCACGACACGCTGCGAGCGCCGCAGCCGCCAATTCATCCGGCGACCCAGAAGGGACTGATCGAGATTGCGCGCCGGCTCGACCCAGTCGTGCTGCGCTGGGGACGCTAGAGATGAGTGAGCTTCGTGTCGCCATCGTCGGCTTCGGTAAGATCGCCAGGGATCAGCACGTGCCGGCGATCGCCGCCACCGAGGGCGTGACCCTGACGGCGGTGGCGAGCCGCAACGCCTCTCTGCCAGGCCTGCCGCATTTCGGCACCATCGAGGAGCTGCTGCGCGAGGGGCCGGAGATCGACGCCGTCTCGCTATGCACGCCGCCGCAGGTGCGCCGCGCGCAGGCGCAGGCCGCGCTCGAGGCCGGCAAGCACGTGATGCTGGAAAAGCCGCCGGGTGCGGCGGTCAGCGAGCTCGATCCATTGATCGCGCTCGCGGCTGCCAAGCAGCGCACGCTGTTCGCGACCTGGCATTCGCGCTATGCGCCGGCCGTCGAGCCGGCGCGCGCGTGGCTGTCGTCGCGTCAGATCCGCAGCGTGCGGATCGACTGGAAGGAGGACGTGCGCGTCTGGCATCCCGGACAGGCCTGGATCTGGGAGCCGGGCGGGCTCGGCGTGTTCGATCCGGGGATCAACGCGCTGTCGATCTTGACCCGCATCCTGCCCGAGCCGGTGTTCCTGACCGAGGCCGAACTGTCGTTTCCGTCCAACCGCCAGGCGCCGATCGCGGCCAACCTGTCACTGTCGACAGCCAGCGACCTGCCGATCGCGGCCGAGTTCGACTTCCGCCAGACCGGGCCGCAGAGCTGGGACATCCGGATCGAGACCGACGCCGGGCAGTTGAAGCTGTCGCTCGGCGGCGCGCGGATGACCGCGGACGATCAGCCGATGGTCGACGAGAAGGAACGCGAATATCCCGGCCTCTATCGTCGCTTCGTCGAACTGACGAAGACCGGCGCGAGCGACGTCGATCTTGCGCCGCTGCGGCTGGTGGCCGATGCGTTCCTGCTCGGCCGCCGGCAATTCGTCGAGCCGTTCGAGGACTAGAGCGATGGCAGAAGCGCGGATCACCAGGGATGTGTTTGGCAGCCTGCCGGACGGCCGCGAGGTCGAGCGCGTCACCTTGCGTGGGGCTCACGGCTTCGAGGCGCGCATCATCACCTACGGCGCGGCGCTGCAGACGCTGCTGGTGCCGGATGCGCGGGGGCTTGTCGATGACGTGGTGCTCGGTCATGACGACTTGCTGAGCTACGTCAAGCTCCGAAAGTTCTTCGGTGCGACGGTCGGGCGTTACGCCAACCGCATCGCCAAGGCGCGCTTTTCGCTCGACGGTCAGGATCTGCGCCTCGACGCCAACAATGGTGCACATGCATTGCACGGCGGCCCCGACGGCTTCGACCGCAAGCTCTGGCAGATCGTCGCGACCGAAGACGGCGCCCAGCCCTCGGTCACGATGCTCTATGTCAGTCCCGACGGCGAGGCCAATTATCCGGGGCGGCTCGACGTTCGTGTCACCTATCAGTTGACCGGGCCGATGGAGTTGGCTGTCAGCTTCAGCGCCCGGACCACCCGGACGACGGTGGTCAACCTGACCAACCACAGCTTCTTCAATCTCGATGGCCTGGCCGCCGGCAGCGACATCCTTGATCATCGTCTGACCGTCGAAGCCGACCATTATCTCGCGATCGACGAGACCGCGATCCCGCTGGAAGGGCCGCCGCACGCCGTCGCCGGCACGCCGTTCGATTTCCGCGAGCCGCATGCGGTCGGTGCCCGCATCCGCGCTGACGACCCGCAGATCAAATGCGGTCGCGGCTACGATCATAATTTCTGCCTTCGACAGCAGGCGGGGGTGCGCTTGGCCGCCCGGCTGGCGTCCCCGCGTTCGGGGCGCGTCATGGAGTTGCTCACCGATCAGCCCGGCCTGCAGGTCTATTCCGGAAACTATCTTGACGGGACCGTGACCGGCAAGGGGCGTGTCTATCGTCAGTCCGACGCGCTCTGCCTGGAGCCGCAGGTCTGGCCGGACAGTCCGAACCGCCCGGATTTTCCCAGCGCGCGTCTTGCGCCCGACGACGTCTACAAGCACGAGACGGTGTATCGCTTCTCGACCGCGGGAGCGTCCGCATGATGGAGCAGGTGCCGACCACGATCCTCTGCGACGAGCGCTGCCATCTCGGCGAGGGGCCGACCTACGATCCCCACACCGACACCGCCTGGTGGTTCGACATTCGTGAAGGCCTGCTGTTCGAGGCCAAGATCGGCAGCGGCGAACTCCGCCGGCATGGCCTCGGCAGGATGGCGAGCGCGCTCGGCCGTATCGATGCCAACAGGCAGTTGATCGTGGCCGAGGACGGGCTCTACATCCGCAGCATCGCCGACGGTGCGCTATCCCTGTATCTGCCGCTCGAAGCCGACAATCCGGCGACGCGGTCGAACGACTCCCGGGTTCATCCCTCCGGGACGTTCTGGATCGGCACCATGGGCCGCAACGCCGAGTGCGGCCTGGGCTCGATCTACGCGCTGCATCGCGGCGAGATCATCCGCCTGTTCCCCAACGTCACCATTCCCAACGCGATCTGCTTCTCGCCGGATGGCACGATCGGCTATTTCGCCGACACCGACGAGAACGTCCTCTATCGTGTCGCACTCGACCCGGAGACGGGCCTGCCGCGCGGTGAACCGGAGGTGCTGCTGCGCCATGCCGGCGTCGGTGGGCTCGATGGCGCGGTCGTCGATGCCGAGGGACGCATCTGGAACGCACGCTGGGGCGGCGGTTGCGTCGATGTCTACAGCCCGCAGGGCGAGCATCTCCGCAGCATCGCGGTTCCGGCCAGCCAGGCGAGCTGCCCGGCCTTCGTCGGCCCCGGTCTGTCGCGCCTGCTGGTCACGTCGGCCTGGCAGGACATGGACGCGGCGGCCAAGGCGGCCGACCCCGGCCATGGCCAGACTTTCCTTCTCGAGGTCGGCGCTCACGGTCGCGCCGAGCCTGACGTCAAGCTGTCGATCTGAGAGGAGGAACAATCGAGTCGAGCGTCGTTCAGCCTAACAGCCATCTGGTATCAAGATACGCAATCGCGTATTCCTAGTTCAAATCTGAAAATCTTAGAGGGAGTGAAGCATGCTGAATTTCAAGACCATCATGGCCGCCGCGCTGGCCGGCCTCGGCGCCGTGGCCCTGTCCGGCGCTGCAATGGCCCAGAGCAAGCCGACGATCGGCATCGCGATGCCGACCAAGTCGTCGGCGCGCTGGATCGACGACGGCAACAACATGGTCAAGGTGCTGAAGGAGCGCGGCTACAACACCGACCTGCAATATGCCGAGGACGACATCCCGAACCAGCTCTCGCAGGTCGAGAACATGGTCACCAAGGGCGCCAAGGTGCTGGTCATCGCGGCGATCGACGGCACCACGCTGTCCGACGCGCTGAAGCAGGCCAAGGAGAAGGGCGTCACCGTGATCGCCTATGACCGCCTGATCCGCGACACGCCGAATGTCGACTACTACGCGACATTCGACAATTTCCAGGTCGGCGTGCTGCAGGCGCAGTCGATCGTCGACAAGCTCGGCCTGAAGGACGGCAAGGGCCCGTTCAACATCGAGCTGTTCGGCGGCTCTCCGGACGACAACAACGCCTACTTCTTCTACAACGGCGCGATGTCGGTGCTGCAGCCCTATCTCGACTCCGGCAAGCTCGTGGTGGCGTCCGGTCAGAAGGGCATGGACAAGGTCGCGACCCTGCGCTGGGACGGCGCCACCGCCCAGGCCCGCATGGACAACCTGCTCAGCGCCTATTACGGCAACAAGCGTGTCGACGCGGTGCTGTCGCCCTATGACGGCCTCTCGATCGGCATCATCTCGTCCCTGAAGGGCGTCGGCTATGGCAGCGGCAACCAGCCGATGCCGGTCATCTCCGGCCAGGACGCCGAAGTGCCGTCCGTCAAGGCGATCCTGCGCGGCGATCAGTACTCGACCATCTTCAAGGACACCCGCGACCTCGCCAAGGTGACCGCCGACATGGTCGATGCTGCGCTGAGCGGCAAGCAGGTGCAGGTCAACGACACCAAGACCTACAACAACGGCGTCAAGGTCGTCCCGGCCTATCTGCTCAAGCCGGTCGTCGTCGACAAGAGCAACTGGGAGAAGGTTCTGATCGGCAGCGGCTATTACAAGAAGTCGCAGGTCGAGTGATCTCAACCGGCCGGCGAGCGCGGCCATGCGCTCGCCGGCTACTCTCGTTTAGGGCGGCTCAAGTGTTGCGGGAAACAGGGCGATGACGGCAATCCTCGAGATGCGCGGCGTCAGCAAGAGCTTCGTGGGCGTGCAGGCGCTCCGCGACGTCAGCTTCACGGTCGAGGCGGGCGAGATCCACGCCCTGGTCGGCGAGAATGGCGCCGGCAAGTCGACCTTGATGAAGGTGCTGAGCGGCGTCTATCCCTATGGCCGCTATGAGGGCCAGATCATCTTCGAGGGCGAGGAGCGGCGCTTCCGCGACATCAACGATTCCGAGGCGCTCGGCATCATCATCATCCACCAGGAGCTCGCGCTGATCCCGCTGATGTCGATCGCCGAGAACATCTTCCTGTCGCATGCGCCGCAGCGCTTCGGCGTCATCGATCGCGACGAGGTCTACCGGCGCACCCAGCAACTGCTGGCCCAGGTCGGCCTGAAGGAATCGCCGGATACGCTGATCACCGATCTCGGCGTCGGCAAGCAGCAATTGGTCGAGATCGCCAAGGCGCTGTCCAAGCGCGTCAAGCTCTTGATTCTCGACGAGCCGACCGCGAGCCTGAACGAGGCCGACAGCCAGGCGCTGCTCGACCGCCTCGTCACCTTCCGCGAGCAGGGCATCTCCTCGATCCTGATCACGCACAAGCTGAACGAGGTCGCACGCGTCGCCGATCGCATCACGGTGCTGCGCGACGGCCGCAGCGTCGACAGCATCGACTGTCGCGCCGAGCCGGTCCTGGAGGACCGCATCATCAAGAGCATGGTCAATCGCGACATGGCGCACCGCTTCCCCGAGCGGCAGCCCAAGATCGGCGAGCCCGTGTTCACGGTCGAGAACTGGTCGGTCTACCACCCGCAGCATTCCGACCGCCAAGTGATCAAGAACGTCAACTTCCAGGTGCGCCGCGGCGAGATCGTCGGCATCGCCGGCCTGATGGGCGCGGGGCGCACCGAATTCGCCATGAGCCTGTTCGGCCGCTCCTGGGGCGTCAACATCACGGGCCGCGCCCGCCTCGAAGGTCATGACGTCAATCTCAACAGCGTACCGGCGGCCATCGATGCCGGCCTCGCCTATGTCACCGAGGACCGCAAGCAGCTCGGCCTGATCCTGGCCGACGACGTGCGCAAGAACATCACCCTGGCGAGCCTATCCCAGGTCGCGCCGAACGGCGTGATCGACGACATCGCCGAGCTCAAGGCGGCGTCCGGCTACCGCGGCCGGATGCGCATCCGCTGCTCCGACGTCTATCAGGAGGCCGGCCAGCTCTCCGGCGGCAACCAGCAGAAGGTCGTGCTGTCGAAATGGCTGATGACCGATCCCAAGGTCTTGATCCTTGACGAGCCGACGCGGGGCATCGACGTTGGCGCAAAGTATGAGATTTACTGTATTATCCAGGAGCTCGCGGATGCCGGCCGGGGTGTTGTCGTGATCTCATCGGAGATGCCGGAGCTGCTCGGAATCTGCGACCGCATCTGCGTAATGAATGACGGCGCCTTCGTCGGCGAGTTCGCCGGGCCGGAGGCGACGCAGGAAAAGATCATGCGCGCCATCATGCGTAACGAAACGATCAAGAACCAGGAGACGGCCGCGTAAGCGGTCGGGAGGACGCCAGCAATGACCGACAAGACGGTTTCGCTCCCGGAGGAGAAGTCGCATAGCGGCTTCCTGAAGAACAATCTGCGCAGCTACGGCATGCTGCTGTCGCTGTTCGTGATCATGCTGTTCTTCCAGTTCATGACCGACGGCACCCTGCTGCAGCCGCTCAACCTCACCAACCTGGTGCTGCAGAACAGCTATATCGTCATCATGGCGCTGGGCATGCTGCTGGTGATCGTGACCGGGCACATCGATTTGTCGGTCGGCTCGGTCGCGGGCTTCGTCGGCGCGGTCGCCGCCGTGCTGATGGTGCGCTATCACGTCGACTTCCCGCTCGCGATCATCGCCTGCCTGATCGTCGGCGCCGCGATCGGCGCCGCGCAGGGCTATTGGGTGGCCTATTTCGGCATTCCCTCCTTCATCGTCACCTTGGCCGGCATGCTCGTGTTCAAGGGTCTGGCGCTGGCGCTGCTGCAGGGGCAGTCGGTCGGGCCGTTCCCGGGCACGTTCCAGAAGCTGTCGTCCGGCTTCATCCCTGAGTTCATGCCGAGCGCGGCGCACCTTTATCCCACGTCGCTCGCGATCGGCGCGGTGCTGACGCTCATTCTGGTCTATGCCAGCGTCAAGGGCCGCGCGCGCGAAGTGGAGCACGGCATCGAGGTCGAGCCGTTCGGCTTCTTCGCCGCCAAGAACGTCGTGCTGGCCGGCGCATTGATGTATTTTACCTACCTGATCGCCTCGCATCGCGGCCTGCCCAACGTGCTGGTCATCATGACCGCGCTGATCGCGCTGTACGGCTTCATGACGCGCCGCACGGTGATCGGCCGGCAGATCTATGCGGTCGGCGGCAACGCCAAGGCGGCCAAGCTGTCGGGTATCAAGACCGAGCGGCTGGTGTTCATGACCTTCGTCAACATGGGCGTGCTGGCCGCGCTGGCCGGCCTGATCTTCGCCGCCCGGCTCAACACCGCGACGCCGAAGGCCGGCCTCGGCTTCGAGCTCGACGTCATCGCGGCGTGCTTCATCGGCGGCGCCTCGGCCTATGGCGGCGTCGGACGGGTCGGCGGCGCTGTCATCGGCGCCATGATCATGGGCGTGATGAACAACGGCATGTCCATTCTCGGCATCGGCATCGACTATCAGCAGGTCATCAAGGGCCTGGTGCTGCTCGGTGCCGTCTGCATCGACGTCTACAACCAGCGCCGCTGAGCGCTATACGCTGCACATTCTCTGACAGGGCGTCTTAGCCGGGGCTCTTCGGCATCCACCATCGTCATTCCGGGGCGCGCGTCGCGCGAGCCCGGAATCCATCTGTCCTCATGCCCCCCGGTGAAATGGATTCCGGGCTCGCGCTGCGCGCGCCCCGGAATGACGAGGTCGAGTCCGTCGCCGACCTACACCACGTGGAAATTCGACACGCTGTCGTTGGCGAGCTGGGCGACGAGCTGCAGCTCCCAGTCGATATAGGCCTGCATCGCTTCCGCGGCGTTGTCGGTGCCCTCATAGGGACGCTTGTAGACGTCGTCGGCATGCGAGATCCATGAGGACCGATCGCTCTCCAGCACATGGCCGGCAGCCGTCCAGGCGCGCGTACCGCCGGTGAGCGCGCGGAGCTCACGCGTCGTTGCGGCACGTGCATCCGCAAGCGCAAAGGCCGCCTCGGCGCCGTCGTCACTTGTCAGCACGATCGGACCGTCGCCTGGCAGCTTGACGAGATCCGATGAAAAGCACGACGCCAGCACGAAGTGTGCGCCCGGAATGTGTCCGGCCTTGTAGCTCGGACTGCGCGTGAGATCGACGATGGTCCACGCCGCCGCATCGGCCGCGAGTTGCTCGGCGCTGATCGCCGCGTCGCCAAGCTGCGGCAGCGGCGGTCGGCGTGCGGCGCGGATTTCGGTTTCGGTCGTTCCAACGACATCCGGTCCCACGACCGCCACGTCCCAGCCCATCTGCTTCAGCCATGACGCCGTCATGCGCGCGCGCACGCCGTCATCGTCGAACAGCACCAGGCGGGCGCCGCGCACGCCGACCCACTCGTCGGTCGCCTGCACCAGCTGGCCGCCCGGCGCCGACGCGAAGCCAGCCGGATGGCCGGCGGCGTAGTCCTCGGGCGTGCGAACGTCGAGGCAATACAGCGTGCGCGTCCCAGCCTCGGCCTGATAGCGCGCGAAGGTCGCGGCATCGAGCACGCCGACGCCGACGCGCTCGGCCCAGGCCTTGGCATCCGCCAGCGCGGTCGCGTAGCTCGCCTCTGGCCGCTCCAGCATGCGCGCGGTCCTGCCGCGTTCGACCTGATGGCCGGCAAGGGTCCAGCCGATGGTGCCGTTGCGCAACGCATAGATCTTGTTCGGCAGCCCGGCATTGATCAACGACTGCGTGCCGATGATCGAGCGCGTGCGTCCGGCGCAGTTGACGATGATCGTGGTGTCGGGCGACGGCGCGAGCTCGCGCGCCCGAAACGCCAGCTCGCCGCCGGGGACGCTGACCCCGCGCGGGATGCTCATGGTGCGATATTCCTCGAAGCGGCGGGCGTCGAGCACGACCAGATTCGACTCGCGCTCGATCAGCGCCTTGGCTTCGTCGGCCGACAGAGACGGCGTGTGCCGGATGGCCTCGACCAATTCGCCGAACGCCTTGCTCGGCACGTTGACGTCCCGGAACACCTCGCCATGGCGCGCATAGCCCGACAGCCCGCCAGCGAGCATCGCGACGTCGGTGTAGCCCAGTGCATGAATGCGCGGCACCGCGCGGGCGGCATAGCCTTCGCCGTCATCATAAACGACGACGGGTACATTCAGACGCGGCACGAGATCGAGGATGCGCAGCTCGATCTGCGACAGTGGCAGCGACACCGCGAAGAACGGGTGCGACAGCGAATAGGGCCCTTCCTCGCGGACGTCGAGCAGCGCCACCTCCTCGCCGGCGCGCCAGCGCCGCCGCAGCTCGGTCGGGGTCGTCTGGCGCGGCTGATCGGATGCATTTCGGGGCAGGTGAGAGGGCGTCGGCGATGTCATTCGGGAGTCCGCAGGTGAGGTCCGCCGCGGTCCCCGGCATCGTTCATGCGTCCGTGGAGCAGACCTGCGGCATGGACCCACAATCACGGTGCGCGGCCCGGGGCCGGGGCGCATGGAATCGCCCTTGTGTGGCGGCAGGACGACCGTTTGTCCAGCCCGCCGCCCCCGATTGCGCTCGGCGGCAGCGCCGGTCAGACGTGCGGCCCAAGCATGGCGATGTAGAACAAATCCTCGCTCGAGAGCCCGGCGGACCGCCGCGGAAGAACGGCCGCGTTTCGTCCGGTCGTCCTCTGCTCCGCCATGCGCTCGGAACGGAAGGTGCCGAGCCAGCCTCCAAACCACGAGACGTAGCGCATGAGATCCTCCGCAGCTGCTGTGGCCACTCGACTATCACGCGGCAGAATTGCGCGGACAAGGTCCGGTCATGCTGTCGCGCGACTTTGGCAAATCATGCTCGCTGCAACGCGTCGTCGGCAAATTCCTTTCCCGCCGCGTCCCGCTCGCACGCATCGGTTTCTCCACCGGATGCGTCAACGTCGCCATTCCGGCCCATCAGGTCGTCATGCCAATGGGTACGGAACGCCATCCAAGAGGCGTGATCCTGAAAGGCGACCTCGGCGAACCACTCGACCGTGACAGCGCCGCTCGGCCAATAGCGTTCCTGGTCGTGCCAGCACACCACCGGCCAGCGCGGATTGCGATAGGAGCGGCCGGTCTCGTCATGTAGCGACGGCCGGCCGAGGTGATCGATCAGCCACGCCATCACCTCGGGCAGGAACGTCGCGGCAAACGACACGCCGTGGCGGCCGAGCCGTTGCGGCATCCGCATGACGCGCTGATCGATGATGGCGAACGCCGGCGGCACGGCACCGACGTTGAACTGCCGAATCATCAGCAAGCGGAAGCCGCAGTCGCAGAGCTCGGCGGGAACGGCATGAATCGCGGTCGGCTGTAGCGGAGCCGTGATGTTCATTCCCGTGCTCCCCGCGCCTGGCCGAGCGTGAGGTCGATGGCGTGCTGCAACGCTGTGCGCGTCGGCACATCGCTGCGTTTTAGATAGGCGGTCAGAACGCGTGCCATCCCTGTCTCCCGTCGGCATCTGCACATTGCTGGTCGCAGCCGTCGCAGATCGCCTTGCGTGGAGACGGACATCCGGTCCGAATCCGACGCGACGAAAATCAACAATCTCCGACATTGCTGCCGGTCAGGGAGGACACATCAAGTTTCGTGCCAGATGCGGCGGTCAGTGGAGGCGATGGCCGTCGGCGTCGTCTTCCGGCGTTGCGAGCTGCGCGATCGGGCTGGATTGGTGGTGGATCATCCGCCAGGCGCCGTCGATGCGCGCGAAGTGATTGGCCGCGGCGAGCGCCGCGCCGTCCACCAGCTCGATGCAGAGCACGTGACCATGATCGCCGTCGACGATCGCGTGCGGATCCGCGCAGACGATGTTCGGCCGACCCGGGTTGGCGAGGATGTCGCGCCAGCTGCCGATCACGGCGGCGCGGCCGACGATCGCCGGCCAGCCGGGATGAATGCAGGAGATGCCGTCGCGATCGGCCCAGAGGGCGACGAGCGCCGCGAAATCACCGTCCGTGAAGGCGGCATAGAAGGCCGCATTGGCGGCCAGGATCTCGCGGTCATCGCTCATCGTGATGGCGTGAGCCAAGCCGGTGCGAAAATCAAGCAATGTTTGGAAACGCACATCCGCGCGCCTGCGAAAACTTGCAAGCTTTTTGCAGGACGCGGTCGAGACGCGATCGCAACGCATCAGCCGAGGTCCTGCCATGCTCGAAACGGCCATTGTCGGAGGTGGATTGTGCGGAATGGCACTCGCGCGCAGCCTGCAGCAGCGCGGCAGCACGTTCGCTTTGTTCGAAGCCCGACATCGCCTGGGCGGACGGGTGCTGTCGGCCAGGAGCAAGGCGGGGCTTGCGCTTGACCTCGGCCCGACCTGGTTCTGGCCGGACACCCAGCCGCTGCTCGCCGGCCTGGTCGCGGAGCTCGGCCTGTCCGACTTTGCCCAGCACGATGACGGCACGGTTCTCCATCTGGAAGAGGCGGACAAGCCGGCCGAGCAGATCAGCGGGCCGCCGGTCCACCAGGGCGCGCGTCGGCTCTCCGGCGGCATGACGAAATTGATCGAGGCGCTGGCGCGCGATCTGCCGCAGCCCTTCATCCATCTCGGCCATGAGCTGATGCGTATCGTCGATTGCGGCACGCATGTGCGGCTGATCTTCGCCACAGCAACGGAATCGGTCGCGATCGAGGCCAGGCGCGCCGTGCTCGCGCTGCCGCCGCGGCTGCTGATCGACCACGTCGGCTTCTTTCCCGCGTTGGACGACGCGACCTTCGAGGCGATGCGTGGCGCCGAGACCTGGATGGCGGCACAGGCCAAGGTCGTGATCGCCTACGACCAGGCGCATTGGCGCGACCAGGGCCGGTCCGGCAATGCATTCGTCAGCCACGAGCAGGCCGTGATCGGCGAGACCTTCGATGCCTGCGATGCCGGCGGCGACCGCGCAGCGCTCGGCGGCTTCCTTGCGTTCCCGCCCGATCTGCGCGCGACCTTCAGCGTCGGGCTGCCGTTGCTGATGGACAGCCAGATGGTGCAACTGTTCGGCTCCGCGCTGGAAGGCGGTGAGCAGCACTATCAGGACTGGGCGGCCGAGCGCTTCACCTGCAGCGCATTGGATCGCACCACGCCGCGCGGCGAGCACAGCGAGATCGCCAATCCGATGCTGCGGCGGGCGCTATGGGACGGGCGGTTGCATCTCGGTGGCGCCGAAACCGCAAGCCACGCGGCCGGCTATCTCGAAGGTGCCCTGAACGCCGCCAGGCGCATCGAGCGTGCGATGGCCCGGAGCATGGGCGAGATCGCCGGGCGGCGGCCGGCCGTGGCGATCGGCGACGGGCTGTCGGGCAACGCTGCGAGCCTCGCCTGGTTCGGCGCCTGGGTCGCCGCGCAGCGTGATGCCGCGTTCGACGATTATCGGCAGCGGCTCAACCGCAGCCTCGCCACGCAGCAGCGCGAACAACTGACGCAGCTCGCTCTTCTCGGGGCCACCGAGCAGGTGTTCGCTGCGGCGCTGCAGGTGCTGGACGCACTTGCCTTCGACATGCGCGACGTCGCCGTCGAACGCGGTCGCTCCGCCCTGATGCCCGAGATCCAGAAGCCGTTTCGCGATGTCATGCAGTCGCTGCTCGACGACGCCGTCGCGTTCAACCGCACCTCCTGCGCGCTGTCGAACTTTCCGTTCGAGCACAAGCCGTCGAAGGATTATCTGCAGACGATCCTGCGCGACATCGCCGCCGCCTGGCAGGAGTTCTCGCTCGCCGCGAACCGTCTGCTGCTGACGAAGGCGGAAGCGGCGATGCGCCCGCCGACGAGAGTGTCGTCGTGAGTCGGACGGCATCGAGGTGCGAACCATGAAGCTGCAGATCGAACGCACCACCATCGAGACGATGGCGGCGGCCTTTCCGCACCTTGCTCCGCTCATGGAGCAGTTGCGCTTCGGCGACAAGGTCGAGGTCAACCTCGCGCAGCTCGCGGGCGCCGAGCTCGACTTCCTGCGCGACAGCTACCGTGGAGCGGTGACCGATGTCCGGCGCCCGCCGTCGGCTATATCAGCCCAGATGTGGTGCAATGCGTGGTGGTGATGATCGACGACGGTCGAAGAATGCGCCGCTGCCGTGGTGTGGGCGGGGGTCGAGTTGTGGGCGGCGGCCGTCGTGTTGTTGTGGTGATGGTGCGAAGAGCCTTGAGTGGTCGTCTTGGTGGTCGTCGATGTCGTATTGCCGGTGGCGTTGGTCGCGATCGTCGTCCCGGTCTTGGTCGTGGTTCCGCCGCTCGATGTCGCGGCCGTGGACGTGCTGGTACCGCCGGTGCCGTTTGCGATGTTCGGCGTGGCCGTGACCTTCGTCGTCCCCTGGGCGAGGCCGGCGACCGATGTCGCCTTGGAGACCGTCGTTGCCGATCCGACATAGGTCGCGCCGCCGATCGCGATGTTGTTGCCGCTGACGTCGTTCGCGTCGGCGACGAAGCCTTCGCCGGCAGCCGTCAGCATCGCGAGGTCCGAAGTGAGCGCCGCGCCGGTATCCCCGTTCAGGATGCCCTGCAGTCCTTTGATGGCGGTGGCGGAGTCCGCCTGCAGGGTGCCATTGTTGAGCTCGTTGTCGAAACGGCCCTGGAACACGGCCCCCTGGGCGGCATCGAAGCTGGCGCCGAAATTGTTGTAGTTCTCGATCTGCGTGATCAGCGCCTGGCTGGCCGTACCGCTGCCGTTCACGATCGCCATCAGTTGCGCGTTGATCGTGTTCGCCTCGGCGACGAAGGTGGCCCAGAAATTGGTTTGCGCCTGATTGTCTTGGAACCGCGTGACCGTGCCGGTGAGGCCGCCCGGATCCTCGGCGAAGCCGCCGGTGTGGCCCGGATTGCCGTTACCGCCGGCCGCGACGTTCAAAGCGGCGTCGTTCTGGACGATGTCGATGATGTCGAGCAGATTGTCCGCCGTGCCTCGCAGCGCGGTGGTGTTTCCGGTCGCGGCGGCGGCATCGTATTTCTCGAGCTGCAGTGTGACCTGATTCAGCACCGTCTGGAGGTGAAGCGTCGTGGCGGCTGCCGCGTTGGTGGTTTCTCCGGCTTCGATCTGCGCGAGCAGGGTCGCGTTGGCGAGGATGGCCGTGAGGCCCGATTGCACCGCCGACAGGTCGTTGGTCACTTGGGTCAGATTGGTCGCGTTGATGCCGCCGGAGATGACGCTCACTGCGGCATTGAAGACCTCGCCGACCACCTTCAGGCTGGTGCCCGCCGTCGCGGCCGCGAGCGTGGTCGGATCGTCTGCGCCTGCCGGCAGGTTCTGGAACGCAACGTCGGTCGCGCCGGTATTGGCGGTGAAGGTGACGTTGTTGAGTGCCGCCGACAGATGCGCGTCGTTGTTGATCTCCGACAGGATCTCGGTCTGCAACGCGTGGATGGTCTGCGACGCCGCCGACAATGTCGTCGCATTCGTGGTCTGCGCGGCCGCGGTCAGCAGCGTGCCGAGCTGGGTCTGGACGTTGGTCAGCGCGGCGATGTCTGTGGAGTTCAGCGCAAACGTCTCGCCACCGATCGTCACGTCGTTCGGGTTGGCCAGGATGGCCGCGATATCGTTCTGCACCGCATGGATGTCAGTGGTGTAGTTCGACAGGAAGGTGTTCGAATTGCCGCTGCCTTGACTGCCGGAATAGAGGCCGAGCGAGATGCGAACGGCGTCGTCGAAGACGACGCCGGCTTGAACCAGATCGGTCGACAGATTGAGCGCACTCGCTCGCGTGAGCAGGTTGGACGTGCCGTTGGCGAGCGCAGTCGCATTGAAGTTGGTGGCCATTCGATCGTCTCCTCACACTTTACTGCTGTCGCGGCATGACAATCCTGGTCGGCAATGCATCTGCGTTCGCCTGTATCGCTTCGATGCAGGTCGTCGGGATGGTGCATGTCGTGACGTGAGGAGCTTTGTAGTTACACAATCGGGCCGTCGGCCGCTGCAAAGTCGTCATCGAACGGGCAGCGGGCCGGCTTTCCAGTCTGTTTGTTTCTGTCTGGCGGAGGAGAAATATTCGTTGGGCGCGTGCGACGTTCTGCCGCATGCCTGATTGGGCGCTGCATCCTGCTCGTCGGTGAATAGAATCATTTGCAACTAACAGCGCCGCGCTTCGTGATGATGCGCGGCTGAAAGAATATAGCGTTGGCGTGCCCCGCCGCTGATGCCTCGTGACATGCCTGCGCTGAAGAGTGGCGCGCGACGGCTTGCAATATCTGCAGTTCGGATGTATGAGCGTCGCCCGTTTCAATACCCAAAGCGTTCAACGCGAGAGGCCATCAGCCATGTCAAGTCCACTGTGCGCGACACGATCCGTGCCGACGCCCGCAGTGCGTTCGGCTGACAGTCACTCCATCATGTTGAACGACCATGGCACAGTCATTGATGGCGCGCCGGCGGGAGGCCGAGCGCGCGCGGGTTGAAGCCTATCAGCTGACGCTGCGCCGCGCGGTGCGGCCGACGCGTTCGCCGCCGGATCTGCACAATGCGATCCGCGAGGCGCGGCGCGGCTTCGAGGCTGACATCATTCGCGATCCAGAAGGCTGGAAGCCCCAGTTGAAGACGCGCGACGCCGCGCGGCTGCGGCTGGCGGCTGCGCGTCATCTGTTTGGCCGCTATTCGGTGGCCCAGCACCTGGAGCTGATCTGGATCGATGACGGCGGGCTCGGCCGCGACGAGACGATCCTGCGCAAGCGCTGGTACATCGCGGTCGCCGGCGGCGGCTCGCTGTACAAGGCAGGCGCCTCGGCTTGGCTGTCGCGCAAGGAGGTTCACGCCTTTCTCCATCCGCTCGGGCAGGTCGGCTTCGACGAGGCGATATGGCAGGCGATCGCGCGGTCCTACACGAGCGATCCGGCGATCGTGTTGCGGATCGCCCGGTCCAGGATTGCGCGGACGCCGCGCGGCGAGATCGCGTTCTGGCGCGAGGCGACGCAGTTCTTCTGCGCACATCCGACGACGGGCGAGGAGATCGACGATCTCTGCGACTACATCGCGCATCGTCGCCGGCGCGAGCGCCAGTTCAGCCTCAAGGGCCGCTCGCTGGCCACGCTGCGCCGGCTGATGAACGCATGGCATCGTGATCTCGCGGTGATCGCGCGCATCGAGGCGGCGCGCCGGCGGGCCGAGATCGCCCGTGGCCGCATGGCGGCACGGACCGCGGAGCCAGCGCATTGGCCGGGGGCCGCGCTGACGGACTGGTCATGGAGCCCGTCGAAGGGCTCGGCCACGCGCGACGCGTATGTCATCATGCAGTTGCGGACCGCCGAGGATCTCGTCGCGGAGTCCAGGGCGATGCATCACTGTGTCGCGAGCTACGCGGACAAGTGCATTGCCGGCCACGCCTCGATCTGGTCGCTGCGCTATCGTCACGCCGGCAAGACGCAGCGGCTGCTGACGATCGAGCTCAACCCGCGGCACCGCGCGGTTCAGATCCGCGGCTTCGCCAACCGCGTCGCTAACGCGGACGAGCGCAAGGTCCTGGAGCGCTGGGCCAAGGCGCGCGGGATCGAGCTGCCGCAGACATGAGCTGCGTCGCCCCTGCCGGGCGACGCAGCTCGTACGTCGCCATCAATGTCCGTCGATCGCGGCCGCCTTGGCGCCGCCGGCGACGGAGTAGCGCATCGGGACCTTGCGGGTCTTCAAAAAGGCTTCCAGCGTCTCGCCGCGGAAGGCTGCGTAGACCTCCGGGTTGGAGACGCCGATCACCGCCGCCATCTTCTCCAGCACGAAGAAGCTGACCCCCCGCCTGATCATCTCGATCCAGCGGCGGTTGCGGATCAGGTCGCGCTCCTCGTCCGTGAGACCGTGCTCGTCCGCCAGCGCGTCGAATTCCGCAACGAATCTCGCGCGATGCGCGGGGATCACGAGCCGGTGCAGGAAGTCGTTGATGCGGAAATTGGCCTGGCTGCGGCCATGGGTGAAGGGATAGGTGCCAGCCAGCGTCTCGGCGCCCGCGAGCTCATGTCCGATATGCGCGCGATAGGCCGCGACCTCCCGCGGGTCGGGCGCGCCGCCGAGATCGTCGAACACGAGGGTAGCGATGTTGGTCACCGACGGTGCGTAGGTCTGCCTGTGCACGAGCTTCACGTTCTCGGACAGCGCGCCGCGCATGATCAGCCACATGATCACCTCGGCGCCTTCCATGCCGCCCTTGATCGCATAGTCGGCGATCCGCATCGCAGTGAGCCGCTCCGGGTCCTTTTCCAGCAGATCGAGGAATTCGTTGTCCCAGTCCTCGTTGAGAAAGCCGGCGCGCTCGCCGTGAACCTGGTGCGACAGCCCGCCGGTGGCGAAGATCGCCACTTTCAGGTCTTCCGGATAGCTCTCGATCGCCTTGCGCAGGGTCTTGCCGAGCTTCCACATCCGCTTCGCATTGGGAATCGGCAGCTGCAGCACGCCGACCTGCAGCGGCACCACCATGCCCGGCCACGCGCCGCTGGCATCGCCCATCATCGACAGCGGCGACAGCAGGCCGTGATCGACCGGCTTGCCCTGGAAGAACGACATGTCGAACTCGTCCGCCATCATCGCCATCGCGATGTGCTGCGACAGGCCGAGATGGCCCTTCGCCGGCGGCACGTTGCGCGGTCCGCCGCCTTCGTCGGCGGCGACATAGCGGTCGTCAATGCCGAGCGCGAAGGCGGAGTAGTGATCGAAGAAGAACGAGGTGATGTGATCATTGTAGATCATGAACAGGACGTCGATGTCCTTCTGCTTCACCCAGTCGCGCACGACCGCGAAGCCGTCGAAGATCGGCTTCCAGGCCGGGTCGTTCTGCTTGTTGGTGTCGCGTGCGAAGCCGATGGTGGGCGAGTGCGATGCGCCGATGCCGCCGATGATCCGGGCCATGTGTCCCTCCGCGAATGGGCCGCCGCTGACTGTCACTCGCGGCCGCGCCGGGACGGACCATACGAAGTTTCCCCTGCTAGACAATCATGCTAACGTGCACGGATCGTTTCTCTCGATGAACGAGTGGCTCTCGGATGAAATGGCGGATCGAGGACATTCCTGTTTTCCATGCGGTGGTGGCGACCGGCGGCATGACCGGCGCCTCGCGGTCCCTGGGCATGCCGAAATCCTCGGTCAGCAAATCGGTCGCCCGGCTCGAACAGGATCTCGGCATCCGGCTGTTCGACCGCAACTCGCGGCGCGTCCGGGTGACCCGCGAGGGCGAGCTGTTCTTCCAGCAATGTCAGAAGATCCTGGATCAGGTCTCGGAGGCCGACGCGGTCATGACCGGGCTGGTCGGCGTGCCCAGCGGCCGGCTCTCGGTGGCGCTGCCGCCGGCGTTCTGCGAGGAGATCCTGGCGCCGCAGCTCGCCGAATTCCACCGCCGCTATCCGCGCATCGAGCTCGATGTCGAGGCAACCACGCGCGCGATCGACATGCTGGCCGACCGCTTCGACATCGCGGTCGTGGTCGGCGTGCAGGAGAATTCCGAGCTGGCGCAGAAGGTGCTGATCGGCGGCCGCCTGATCTGGGTGACCAGCCCCGCCTATCTCGCCGCGCACGACATCGGCGAGGACGTCCGCGCGCTGGAGCGCCATCTCATGATCTGCGAGCGGCGCTATGGCGATCGCACCCTGATGATCAAGCAGCACGGCCATCTCGTCCGCTTCGACGTCGGTGCGCATGTCGCCCGCATCAACAATCCGCTGGCGGTGCGCCGGGCCGTCGCCCACGGCGCCGGCATTTCCTTTCTGCCGGAGCACTATTGCGTCGAGTTGCTCGGCGAGGGCCGGCTGGTCGAGATCGGCAGGGGGGTCGCGTTCGACACCCGCGCCGCCCAGCTGACCGCGATCTTTCCGAGCCGCAAGCTGATCTCCTCGCGCGCCCGCGCCTTCCTCGACTTCCTCGAGGAGATCTGCGCCGCGTCCGCGCACACCCTGATCGGTCAGACCTGAGGTGCGCCGTCCGCCTGTCTCACGCAAGCCGATGGAATGACGGCGGCAATGGCTCTCGCACCAGCTCGCTCAGATTGAGCGTTTCACCGCTGTCGGCGATATCCGAGAACAGCACCTCGATGAAGGGATGCTGCCGGTTGGATGCGGCGCCGCGCCGATATTTCCTGCTCACGATCCGCTCGATCGCAGCAAGGTTCAATTGTCCCAGCGCATTGTATTGGACACGAAACAGGCTCTGCCGGCCGCCCGTGTGCTCGATCGACTCGGCCCAGATGTCCATCACCTTGCGGCTGACGAAGGCCTCGACGCCGACGGCGCCATCTTGGGCGAGCAGGCGCAATCCGTCCATCGTATGCGGCTGCTCATCGACGCGAAATTGGCTCAGCGACATCGGAGATCCCTTTCTGTTGCGTGCATCGGCGGTCTCACGGGAGAGTCGAGAACGGCGATCGGCGCGTCGAACGTGTAGGAGAGCCCTGACGGCGCATAGGTCAACTGAACCTCGCCGCCGAGCTGCACGCCGAGCGTTTCGATCAGCCGGGTTCCGAAGCTTCGGCTGGCGGGCTGTTGAACGACCGGGCCGTGTCTTTCGGTCCAGGCGAAGCGGACCCGGCGTTGGTCGACGGTCCAAAGCAGATCGACGCGTCCTTCCGGCACGGACAGCGCGCCGAACTTCAGGGCGTTCGTGCATAGCTCGTTGAGCGTCATCGCGAGGGCGATGACGGCATCCGGCGTCACCAGCACGTCGGGTCCGGTGATCGCAAAGCGTGAGTCGTCGGGCGTGTCGAAGGCCTGGACGGACGTACGAATCACCGTGCGGAGATCGCCGCTGGACAATTTCGCTTGCAGGAGGAGATCGTGTGCCCGTCCGAGGGCCAGGAGCCGCCCGGAGATGGCATGCTGTGCATCCTTGGTCGCCGGCACGTTGCGGAGGCTCTGGGAGACGATGGCGGTGACGGTCGCGAGCGTATTCTTGATGCGATGGTGCAGCTCCTCGAGAATGAGCTTCTGCAGCCTGCTCGCCGTCTCGCGTTCTCTCGCCTCGATTTCGGCCTGCTCGGACCGGGTCTTGGCATTGCTCTCGGCCTCGGCGAGCAGGCGCTTCAGCCCGATGATTTCCGTCAGCAGAAAGTCGGGATCCACGACCGTGCCGTGAGGAGGCTCTGTGGTGAGGTTGATCTCGAGCATTGGCTGACATGTCCTTGCACCGGATGCCGCCCTCGGCGGGCACGATGGTACGCAGGAGCAGGCCGCCCCAGCGTCACTTCGTTCGCGAACGGACACTTCCGTTGAAATGCCCGAGTATCTCGGCGGCGTTTGCGAGGATGGTCGCCTTCCTGATCGCGGCAGCGCGCTCGCCGCCTTGCTGCATCAGGCCCGCCGTCTCCAGCGCATTCTCCGCCCTGGTGGCGAGCGTCGCGTGTAGCGATGACCGCTCTCGCTTGGCCGGCTCAGACGGCTTGTCGGGGTGACCTGGCGCAAGCGCCCCGCTGCGAACGGCGGCCACCGGATCAGAATCGCGGCGACGATCGGCAGCCCAAAGAATGGCGGCGCCAGGAGCGGTCGCACCAACCACGCGCGCACTGGACGTGGTGGTATTCGAAGAGGTGTTCGAAGTTTTCGACATGCTGTCCGCCTTCTGGTCGCGGCGGGAGCGCATGGCTCTCAGTCACCGATGGCAGCCGGGGGACGCGCGGTGATCATCAACATATGGTGTGTGCGCGCGCAATAGCGAGGTCCAGCCGAAATTATTTGCCGTGAGGATCTGGTCGCCGCCATCGGCTGAAGCGAGAGCGAGTCTGGCCCTGCGGCTCATCCGACGTTCGTAGCATCGTTGCATCGACATGCGAACGTCGGACGCTTGGCTCATTTGTAGATCATGTGCAGTCCTGATCACGATGCCTTGGCATGAGTCAGACGTCGGACGTGTTATCGGCCGATTCCGACGCTCACGCCGGGCGCGTGGATGCCGATGCCGCCACGATCTTCATAGTCACGTCCTTCATAGCCACGCCGCTCGTGCCGGCCATAGCCGTAGGCGCCGCGGTCTTCGCGGATGATGACACGGCGTTCGCGGCCTTGGCGCCAGCAGCGGCCGTTCTCGTTGCAGACCATGCGAACCTGCTGGATGCTGCTCTCCGGGAGGACCGATATGCCGGCCGTGAGCGGGGCAGCGGAGGCGGCTGCGGCCATCAATGTGCTCGCGGCGGCTGCGAGCGTGATCGTAAGAATCTTCATGGTCATGACATGACTCCGGGTGCGGGGATTGCGTCATGGAACCAATCTGCTGGCAATCCCATGGTTCCCCGGCGGTGGCATTTGTTTTGGCGTCGAACGGCTGCCTGTGCGGCGCTGTGGCGACATCGGACAGGACGCTGTTGGTCTCGAGCGGCACACGGACGGGCATGCCCGTCAGGTAACGACCCGCGCCGCTGATGACTTGGGCGAGGAAGCAGTTTAAGAAGCGCGGCTCTTGAATCCGCAGGGTCGGGCGAGGAGGCCGCGATGAATTTGCGCGAGCAGTGGGAAGCAGAGGCCGGCCGGTGGCTCGCCTGGGCGAGAGCGCCGGGTCACGACAGCTTCTGGCGCCACCATCGCGAGCAATTCAGCCGCTTGCTGCCGCCGCCCGGTGCGCTCACGCTCGACATCGGCTGCGGCGAGGGCAGGCTGTCGCGACATCTCGCCTCCGAAGGGCACAGAGTGGTCGGCGTCGATGCATCGCCGTCGTTGATCGCCGCGGCCCGGGCGGCCGATCCCACGATCGGCGTCGTGCGTGCGGACGCGGCCGCGCTGCCGCTGGCCGATGCATGCGCGGATCTCGCGATCGCCTTCATGTCGCTGCAGGACGTTGACGCGATGCCGGCCGCGGTGCGCGAGCTTGCGCGGGTTCTCAGGCGCGGCGGCCGCTTCTGCATGGCGATCGTCCACCCGCTCAACTCGGCCGGGCGGTTCGCGAGCCTGGCATCGGATGCGCCCTTCGTCATCCAGGGCAGCTATCTGGACTCCTACACCTTCAGCGACGCAATCGAGCGCGACGGGCTCAGCATGACCTTCCACAGCGCGCATCGCCCGCTGCAGAGCTATTTCGAAGCGCTGGAAGCGGAGGGATTCCTGATCGAGGCGCTGCGCGAGCCGTCCATTCCCGAAGCGATTATCACCCGCGACAGCAGCCGGCGCTGGCTGCGCGTGCCGCTATTCCTGCATCTGCGGTGCCTGCGCCCGTGACGCCGGAGCGCGGCGATGCTGCGCTCCGGCTGGCGAGGGTCATCCCCGCCGCGCTGCCTCGATGGCGGCGACGTCGATCTTCTTCATCGTCATCATCGCGGCAAACACGCGCTTGGCCTCGGCTCCGCCGGCCGCCATCGCGTCGGTGAGCGCGCGCGGCGTGATCTGCCAGGAGATGCCCCATTTGTCCTTGCACCAGCCGCATTGGCTTTCCTGGCCGTCATTGCCGACAATGGCACTCCAATAGCGGTCCGTCTCCGCTTGATCGTCGGTGGCGATCTGGAACGAGAAGGATTCGTTGTGGGTGAACGCAGGTCCGCCATTGAGGCCGAGACAGGGGATGCCACACACCGTGAATTGCACCGTCAGCACGTCGCCGGCCTTGCCGGAAGGGTAGTCACCCGGCGCGCGATGGACCGCCGTCACTTCGCTGTCCGGAAACAGTTCGGCGTAGAAGCGCGCGGCGGCCTCTGCGTCCTTGTCGAACCACAGACAGATCGTGTTCTTGTGCTTTGCCATGGCAGACGTCCCTTCCTTCCAAGTGCAGGCCGCGTCGTTCGTTCACCGGGCGGTCCATTGGTTACGCTCGAGCCGGGTCGTTGCGATCCGGCTGATCCAAGGACGTTCGTGCATCGCCGGTGCCGACACGACCGGCCGCCGAGCGAGAAAAAAATCTCATCCCCCACGACTGACGATCATCGGTGGCACAGCCAAGGATTGAGGCGCTTGGCTGATCATACCTTTCCTCAGCGGCTGATCGGGGCCGAGCGACAATAGGCCACCCGGCGCGGGATCCGGCTCCAGTCTCGCGGCGAAGCCGGATACGCGCGTCGTGAGGACCTAGCCTCCGGGCGACTTTGGCGGCTCGGCGCCGCCGTGAGAGGCCTGATCGGCGCCATGGGATGACGTCGGAGCAGCCTGCAGTGCTGCAGCCGCCGGCGCCTGATCTGCCTTGGCGCCTGCCGTCTCGGCCTTTGCGGCGTTGTCGTCCGGGCTCTTCGCGCCCGAAACCTTGTCTTCCGAGCTCTTGTCGTTCGAGTTCTTGTTGCCCGAGCTGTTGGCGTTCGGCGCCTTGTCCGGTTTCGGCGGCTCGATCAATGCCGCGCGCGTGGCCAGCACGATCGGCGCAGCGGTGTCGGCGCTCACGTGGAAGAGATAGTCCTCCGCCGAACGCGTGAACAGATAGCCGCCACCGGCGTCCTTCTTGTAGCGATAGATGAGCTGGCTTCCATCGGTCCGCTTCAGCGTGACGGTGATGTCGGGCGCGTCGGTCTGGGTCAGCGCCGCCTTGCCCTTGCCGCGTACGCCATCGAAGAGAGGATGCGCCATCGCGCTGACCAGGGCATCGATCTTGTCGGGCCGCGGCTTCTCGTCCTTGCCGAGCCCCGCCAGCGTGAACTTGCCGTCCTTGCCATCGATGGTGACGTCACCGACGCTCACGCTGGCGATCTTGTCGCGCGGCGTGTCCAGCATGTCGTGCTGCATCCAGGCGCTGGGCTCCGCGCCGATGTCGTAGGTCGCCAGCTCGACGGCGTAGACCGGAGAGGCATCGCCGGCCCGGACATGCACCTGGCGATAGGCCGGCGAGGTCCCGACCAGCAACTCGCCGACCCGGCTGCCGCCGCTCGTCAGCACCACGCGGCGCTCATGAACCTTTTCGGTGACCTTGAAGCGCTCGGCCGCGGCATCGGTCTTCGCGATCGGCCAGCCCTTCTTCAGGCCGGCGATGCGGTCGAGCAGGCCATTGACCTTGGTCGTGTCGGCGGGAAAGTCCGACAACGCAGGGATCACCCATTTGCCGTCCTTCCGCGCGAGCGTGACGGTGTGGCCGGCGTCGTCGTCGATCGCGACCTGATCGACCTTGGCCGGCGCGAACGCGACCAGCGGCTCCTTGGCGTCGAACGCGGCATGATCGGAGCGGTTGACCGCGAAGGTGAGAGCCAGCGCGAGCTGGCCACCCAGCAGCGCGGTGAGCAGGATGGGAAGCCCTTTCATGTCCGCGCCTCCGCGATGCCGAGCATGTTGAGATATCTCCGTTGGGCGCCGAGCCGCAGCACGCGGCGCACGATGTAGACGAGTGCGAGCCCTGCGAGCGCGAGCGCATAGTTCAGGTATTCCCAGAACATCTGGCCGCCGCTCTGCATCGGGGCGAGCGTGCGCGAGAACTGGCCGCCGCGGCTGCGCAGCGCCAGCAACCCGCGGTCCTCCAGCGACCAGTCGACCAGGTTCTGGGCGAAGTCGAGCGGTGCCAGATACTGCGTGCGGTCGACGCTGGAGGCGAGCTGCAGCACGTCGTCCGACAGGAACGTGCCCGAGCCGATCACGATCAGCCGCGCGCTCTCGGGCGAGCGGGAGATCACGCCGGTGATGCTGGGCTTGGCGTCGGCAGCCGCCGTCTTCGCCGCATCATCGGGCTTCGCGTCGGGTTTGGGCGGAGCCGCGTCCTTGGCGAGAGGCGATGGCTTGCCGGCGAAGAACGACGTGAACTCGCCCTCCATCATGGCCCCGAGCAGCTGGCGCCCCTGCTTCTCGGCAGGAGGGAATCCGGTGTCGGGATGCGCCTTGAAGTCCGGCACGACGTTGGTCGTCTTGGCGGTCCAGGAATGCGGCGAACTCTGGATCAGATTGACGATCTTCCGCTTCTTGCCGACCTTGTCGGCGTCGATCGTCAGCGGCGAGGCCCAGGACAGCGTCAGCTGCTGGGTGCCGGCCGAGGGCGCCGCGCCCTGCGCCAGCCCGTCGCTGCGGATGTCGGCGAAGAACGGGTAGTCCATCAGCCGGATCTGCCGTACCTTGATGCCACCGCCGACGTCGCGCTCGGTCGGGATCGGGAATGAGGCGTTCTGGCGGTCGAGCACCATGCTGTCGCCGACCTTCACGCCCTGGAACGCCAGCCAGTCCTCGAGGCCGGACGGCGTCTTGGTCACGTCGAGATTGCCGCGCAGCGACGGCTGATAGGGCGAGGTGGCGACGATCACGGTGCCCCCCTTCATCAGGAACTGATCGACGGCGAACAGCTGCTTCTGATCGAGCTGCTGCGGCGAGGCGACGAACAGGATGTCGGCGCGCTCGGGGACGCGGCCGTCCTTCAGCTGGGTGGCGTCGACGAGCGTGTTCTCCTGCAGCTTCTGCTGCAGCAGATCGAACGACGGCCCGCCGCCGCCGGGGATGCCGAGCTGCGGCATCGGCTGCTGCGCCGGGGGCGTGTACAGCGCGACGGTCCGCAGCGCGCCGGGCGTGAAGCGCTTCAGCTCGGCGTCGATGTTGCGCTTCAGGCCGTCCTTGTCGAGCTGCTCCGGCAGCTGGATCTGCTCGGTCTTGTCGCCGCTCTTCAGGATCAAATGGAACCAGAAGCGTTTCGGGTTGAGCAGGCCGACCGAGAGCGGCTCGAGGCCGTAATCGTCCTGCAGGGTCTTGGCGATCTGGCCGCCATCCGCGTCGGGATCGACGATCTTCGCGTCGAGCTTGCCCGGCGTCTTGCTCTGGTCGTCCTTGATCAGCTCCTGCAGCGCGGTCTTCAGCTTGGCGAGCGGCTCGGGCAGGTTCTTGGCCGAGATATAGGCCTCCAGCGTCACCGGGTGCGGCAGGCCGGCCAGCACATCGCCGGAGCCGCGATAGCCGTTCAGCACCTTCTTGATCGCGCGGGTGATCGTGTATTCCGGATTGCGCAGATTGACGTCGAGCTCGCTGTCGCCGTCACCGCGCTCCTTGACCTCGATGAGGTCGCGGAAGCCGAGCGTCGTATATTCATCGCCATATTTGACGAGAATGTTGAAGTAGGAGTTGGTCACCGACGCCTGATACTTGCTCGACGTCTGGAACGGCACCGGCTGGATGCCGTACTGCTTGTTGGCCTCCGCCTCGAGCGCGGCGTTCTGCATCGGATCGACGAACTCGACCCGGACCTTGCCTTGTCCTGCGATCTCGTACTCCTTCAGCAGATCGCGCAGCCGCGGCACCAGCGGCGCCAGCAGCGGGTGGGTCTGGGCGCTGAAATAGCCGCGGATCAGCAGCGGCTCCTGCAGCTGGCCGAGATAGCTCCGGGTTTCGTCCGAGATCGAATAGATGTGTCCGGCGGTGAGATCGGCCCGCGCGGCGGGGAGCTGGCCGAGCCACAGATTGACGGCGACGAGATTGGCCACCGTCAGCGCGGCCACCATGCGCCAGCGCCGGTGCTGCGGCGCGCGGCCCTGCGACGACCAGCGCAGGCTCTCCAGCACATAGAGGTTGAGCACCAGGAACACGCCGAAGATGCTGAGATAGTAATAGAGATCGCGCAGGTCGATGACGCCGCGGGCGATCGACTCGAAGCGCGAGCCGGCCCCGAGCTGGCGCAACAGCTCGCCGCCTTCGTTGCCGGTGAGCGAGGTCAGCGTGTTGGAGCCGAGCAGGTAGAACGCGCCGCAGATCAGGGTGGAGACGATCAGGCTGATCACCTGGTTGTCGGAGCGGGCGCTGACGAACAGGCCGATCGAGATGTAGGCGGAGGCGAGGGCCAGCGCGGCGAGATAGCCGCCGGCCACCGGTCCCCAGTCGAGCCGGCCGATCATGGACACCGTGATCGGGAGCGGCAGTGTCAGCGCCAGCGCGATCGCGACCAAAGCGAGGCAGGCGAGGAACTTGCCGAGGACCAGCTGCAGCGGCGCGACCGGCGAGGTCAGCAGGAACTCCAGCGTGCCGGCGCGCCGCTCCTCGCTCCACATCCGCATCGTGACGGCCGACACGATGAAGATCATCAGCACCGGCATCCATTCGAACAGCGGTCGGACGTCGGCGATGTTGCGGGCGAAGAAGCGGTCGACCCAGAAGAAGAGGAACAGGGTGACCGCGAGGAACGCCGCCATGAAGATGAAGGCCGCGGGCGAGGCGAAGAAGACGGCCAGCTCCTTGCGGGCGATACGAAGAACGTTATGCATGCAGGGCCTCACGGGTCGGCGCGCCGGCGCCGGTGATGTCGGCGAACAGGGTTTCGAGATCGCGCTGTTCGGGATGCAGGGCGAACAGATCCAGCTTGTTGTCGGTGATCACGCGGGCGACGGCCGGCGCCACGGTGCTGGCCGCGTGGCCATTGAGATTGAGTGCATAGGCATGGCCGGGCTCGGCGGCCGTCAGCCGCTCCACGCTCTTCACCAGGCCGAGCCCCGTGACCAGCCGCTCGACCAGTTCTGGCGGCCCGCTGGTGACGAGACGCAACCGGCCAGGGCCGCCGAGATCGCTCATCCGGGTGTCGAGCGCCAGCCGGCCGCGGTTGATCACCAGCACGCGCTCGCACACGGCGCGCACCTCCTGCAGGATGTGGGTCGACAGGATCACCGTGGCGGTCTTCGCGAGATCCCTGATCAGTCCACGCATCTGGGCGATCTGCGACGGATCGAGCCCGTTGGTCGGCTCGTCGAGGATCACGATCTTCGGCTTGTGCAGGATCGCCTGCGCGACGCCGGTCCGCTGCCGGTAGCCGCGCGACAGGCTCGCGATCGGCGCGGTGGCTTTTTCCCCAAGGCCGGTGGCGGCGATGGCGTCGCGCAGCGCCTGCGCCCGGGCGCCCGGCGGGATTCCCCTCAGCTCCGCGGCGTAGTCGAGGAATTCGACCACCGTCATCTCCGGATACAGCGGGCAATTCTCCGGCAGGTAGCCGATCAGCGCCTGCGCCTGACGGCGCTGCGTGCCGATGTCATGGCCATGAATGGTCGCCGTGCCGGCGGTCGGCTCGAGATAGCCCGTCAGCATCTTCATGATGGTGGTCTTGCCGGCGCCGTTGTGCCCGAGCAGGCCGACGATCTCGCCGTCGCCGACCTCAAAGGAGACGTCGTCGACGGCGGTGAATGACCCGTATTGGCGGGTCAGGTGTTCGGCGGAGATCATGCGGGGCGTCGCTCCTGAGTTGGCCGTCGCAGCGCCAGGTCCTGATCGACACGCAGGATCGATCACCGGCGGCACGCGTCGGATGCAGCTGAAAGGATCTGGCCGACCGAACCGGCGGTCGTCAGCGGGGAAAGCTGAGGTGGTCGGGTGCGCTGAGCGCGGCGGTTCAGAGCGGCCCGGCCTGTGCGATGGGGAGAGTCGTCATCCGGAAGAGCACATCGTACGACGAAGCCTTGTGCAAACCTTGGGAGGTCGTGAAACTGTGTTTCCGCCGTTCTGTTGGTTGCGGCTAACTAATCGGACGCGATCGAATGAATCAAGCGGGGGCCGCCGCTCTGGATCGATCACGACCGGTCAATTGGATGTGAGCGGGCAACTCGAACGCACGCGCTGCGCTGACCGCGATCCGCGCCGGTGCTCATGACTTCGCCGCGGCTGCGCGTGGCCTGGTAACCTTTCTTGGTCCGCCATCGTACCGTCGAATGGCAGTATCAGGACACGCCGGCGGGAGGTATCCAATTGCATGTGAGGCGCCCGCGCATCGTGCGCATTACCCATCGTCCGAGCGGCGAGGTGATCGCCGAGGGGCCGGTCGGTCTCTGGGACATCACGCCGTTCGAGGGCAACTTCTACATCCGGCGGCGCTGCCTGAGAACGTGCCATCTGCGTCCGAACTGGATCCCCGGACTCTGCATCTACAAGTTCCTGTACGTGTGGCTCGACCTGAAGCTTCCGGACGGCCGGCGCGAGCCGTCGATCGGATGGCTGTACTGGCTGCCCAATCCGCTGTTTTTCTTCATCGCGTTCCGGCCGGCCGTTCCGCAGTCCTCGCCCGCCCTCGCCGTCGAGGAACGGGCGGGATGATTGTTGCGACACGGCGCGAGGTGATCGGCGGTGTGTTGACGGCGCTCATGGCAGGCGCCGGCCCCGCTTCGGCAGGGTCTGCTGACGACGAGGTCCCGGCCTTCGCAGCCGGCCGTCATCAGCTCACGCTGCTGCGGCCGCAGCAGAGCCTGCCGGCGCTGCGGCTGTTTCGCCTCGACGGCGGTACGCTCGATCTGGCCGCGCTGCGCGGCGCGCCAATCGTGCTGAACTTCTGGGCCTCGTGGTGTACGGCCTGCCGCATCGAGCTGCCGGAGCTCGATCGGCTCGCGCGCAGCGTCGGGCGCGAGCGCCTGCACGTCGTTGCGGTGTCCGAAGACCGCAGCGATTGCGACAGTGTCGGTCGTTTCGTGCGCTCGCTGCGGCTGACGTCGCTGCCAATCTGCCTCGATCCGAACGGGTACGTGGCGCAATCCGGTGACGGTCGCGGCAGGCCTGCGCCGTTCACGCTGTATGGCATGCCGATCACCTATCTGATCTCGGCTTCAGGACTGATCGTCGGATACCTCCCGGGTGCGGCCGACTGGTCGTCGTCGGCGGCGGCCGATCTGCTCGACTATCTCGGGCGCAACTGAATGATGAATCGCGAAGCAGACGACGTAACCTTCCAACGCACTGGAGCGAACCATCGTACAGGCGCGCCGATGGCCGCCAGACACCTGCAATGTCCGCAGGCTGAACCCGGAGAATGGAGGAACACGCATGTCCAATCGCACGCTGTCCGCAATGATCGTCGGTGCATTTGCGGTCGCTGCCGGCGCGCTCGCCGTCACATCCGCCTCGGCGGAGACGATGGCCAAGGGCGACATGGAAAAGATGATGAAGGCCAAGCAGGCCGAGACCATGAAGGCCATGAAGGACGGCAAGATGGAGAAGTGCTTCGGCGTCGCGCTGAAGGGCCAGAACGACTGCTTCGCCGGCGCCGGCACGACCTGCGCGGGCACCAGCATGACCGACTATCAGGGCAATGCGTTCAAGCTCGAGCCGAAGGGCACCTGCACGACGATGCAGACCCCCAAGGGGCCGGGTAGCCTGACGCCGAAGGCCTGAGACATTGCCGGCGGGCTGCTTGCAGCCCGCCATTTCTCTCGATCGGAGTCTTCGGGTGGCACGCGCACAATTCTCGACGGCCGGACGGATCCCCGCGCGGGGCGGCGTCGGCCTCAAGGCCGAGCACTATCGCGGCATCGTCGAAACGTGGCCCGATATCGGCTTCTTCGAGGTTCACGCCGAGAACTACATGGGCGCGGGCGGGCCACCGCACCGCTATCTCACGGCTATTCGCGAGCGCTATCCGCTGTCGCTGCATGGAGTCGGATTGTCGATCGGTGCCGACCGCCCGCTCGACCAGGCCCATCTCGGCCGTCTCAAGCATCTGGTCGACCGCTACGAGCCGGGGCTGTTCTCGGAGCACCTGGCGTGGTCGACGCACGATACCGGTTTCCTCAACGATCTGCTTCCCGTTCCCTATACGGGCGAGACCCTGATCCGCGTCTGCGATCACATCGACGAGGTGCAGAGCGTGCTCGGCCGGCGGATGCTGCTGGAGAATCCATCGACCTATGTCGCGTTCGCCGAGAGCAACTGGTCCGAGCCCGACTTCATCGCCGAGATCGCGCGTCGCACCGGCTGCGGTCTCCTGCTCGACGTCAGCAACGTCCATGTCGCTGCGACCAATCAGCAGTGGGATCCGCATGGCTATCTTGCCGCCTTTCCGCTCGCGCAGGTGGTCGAGATCCATCTCGCCGGCCACGCCCGCGAAGCCGACGAGCACGGCAGGCCGCTGTTGATCGACACCCACGACCGGCCGGTCGACGACGTCGTCTGGTCGCTGTGTGCGCATGCGATCCGCGCGACCGGCCCGGTGCCGACATTGATCGAGTGGGACGCCGAGGTGCCGCCATGGCCGGTGCTCGCGGCGGAGGCGCGCCGGGCCGAGGCCATCATGCTCTCGCCGACGATGGAGGTGGCCTGTGACGCCGCCGCTTGCTGAACGTCTTGGCGGCTTTGCGCGCGCACTGCTCGATCCCGCGCAGCCGGTGCCTCCCGGCCTGGTTGGACCGGATGGGACGCCGAGCGGGCGCCGGTTCGGCGTCTATCGCAACAATGTCGTGGCCGGCTTGACGGCGACGCTGAAGGACGCCTATCCGGCGGTTCATCGCATCGTCGGGGAGGAGTTCTTCCAGGCCATGGCGCGCCGCCATCTGCTGTCCGAACTGCCGTGCTCGCCGATCCTGCTCGACTATGGCAGCGGCTTCGCGGCGTTCATTCGCGGCTTCGCACCGGCATCGGCACTGCCTTATCTGGCCGATCTCGCGGCGATCGAGCGCGCCTGGGCGGAGGCCTATCATGCGGCGGAAGCCCAGCCGGTCACACCTGCGGCTTTCGCCGCCCTAGCGCCGGCCGATCTGCCGGCTCTCCGCCTGCGCCTGCATCCATCCCTGCGGCTGGTCCGCTCGGCGTTTCCCGTGCTCACGGTCTGGCAGATGAATGTCGCGGAGGGAATTCCCGGCCCGGTCGATCTCGACGCGGGCGGCGAGGCGGTTCTGATCGTCCGTCCCGAGGCCGACGTCGTGGTTCGCGCGATCCCGTCGGGCAGTTTCGCGTTCGTTCAGGCCTTGTCGGCCGGGCGGTCGATGCTGAGGGCAGTCGAAGATGCGCTGCGCGAGGACGCTGGCTTCGACCTCGCCGGCACCCTCCACGATCTGATCCATGGCGGAGCGGTGATCGGCTTCGACCGCGCGACGATGGGGGAGGCGTCATGAGCACGATCGCGGGCCGCCGGGCGCTCACCTTGGCCATGTCGGATGCGATCGATCGGCTCGCGCGACTGGCTCTCATCGTGGCGCCGCCGATGCTGCGCATCGCGCTCGCGGTGCCGTTCTTCAAATCCGGACTCACCAAATGGGATGGCTTGCTGTCGCTGTCGCCGTCCGCGGTGTATCTGTTCGAGGACGAATTCAAGCTTCACCTGTTCGGACAGACCTATGACTTTCCCTGGCCCGCAGCCTTCGCTCATCTCGATGGCGTGGCCGAGATCGTGCTGCCGGTGCTCCTGGTGGTCGGGCTGGCGACCAGGGTCAGCGCGCTCGGGCTGTTGGTCATGACCGCCTTCATCCAGCTCGTCGTCCCGGATGGCTGGGCCAATTTTCATCTGCCCTGGGCTGCGATGGCGGTTGCGATCATCGCGCTCGGGCACGGGCCCTTCAGCGTCGATCAACTCGTCGTGCCGCTCGGTCGAAAACTGGAGAGCGCCGATGGGCAGTGACCAGAGCGCTCCTGCGCCGCGGCTGAGGCTCGTCGCGGTGGACGCGCAGAGCGGGGCGGACGTCAAGCCGGGACGCCGCGCGCTCGATTGGGCGATTCTGATGGCGCATGCCCAGGAGGGCGATCGTGTCGCCTATCAGCGGCTGCTGGAGGAGATCACGCCCTACCTTCGCTCTCTCGCGGCGCGGCACTGCAGGCAGCGCAGCGACATCGAGGATGCGGTGCAGGACGTGCTGTTGACCATCCACTCGATCCGCCACACCTATGATCCGACGCGCCCGTTCGCGCCGTGGCTGGTGACCATCACCAACCGTCGCCTGATCGACCGAGTACGGCGGCAGTCGCGCCAATGGCGGCGCGAGACTGTGCTGTCTCCCGAGCACGAGATCGCAGCCGAGCCCGAGACCGGCGTGGAGGCGGCGCCCGACCGCCGCGAATTGGAGCTGGCGATCGACAATCTCCCGCCAGCGCAGCAGCAGGCCGTGCGGCTGTTGAAGCTCAGGGAGCTGTCGCTCAAGGAGGCCTCGGCGGCAACCGGAATGTCCACGACCTCATTGAAGGTGAACATGCACCGCGCTCTGAAGAGCCTTCAGAAGCTGCTCATTCCGCGGAACGAGCCATGATCAAGACCGACGATCTGATCAACTCTCTTGCGACTGACATGCGGCCCGTGAAGCGGCTGCGGCCCCCGCTGTTGCGCGCCTGCACTTGGCTGATCGGGGCCGGTGCCGTGGTGGCGCTGCTCGCCGTCAACCAGGGGATCCGTCCAGATCTGGTGCAGCGTCTGCACGATGCGCCATTCGTGACCAGCCTCGTCGGCTCGATCCTGACCGGCGTGCTGGCCGCGATTGCGGCATTCCTGGTCAGCCTTCCCGACCGCTCGCGGTGGTGGATGCTGCTGCCGCTGCCGGCGCTGGCGCTATGGCTGTCCAACATCGGCTATCAGTGCCTCACCGACTGGGTTGCGGTCGGTCCAGACGGCATGAGCCCCGGCGAGGCGGCCCGCTGCTTCACGACGCTCGCCGTGACGAGCCTGCCGTTGTCGCTGGCCCTGCTGGTGATGCTGCGCTACGCGGCGCGGCTGCGGCCGACCATCGTCGCCTTGACCGGCGGCGTCGCCGTATCTGCGATCACGTCGACGGCGCTCGCTCTGTTTCATACGATCGACGCCTCGGTGATGATCCTGATGTGGAACGTCGGAACGGCTGTCCTGCTGATCGGTGCGGGCGGCCTGTTCGGCCGTCGCATGTTCGGCTGGGTCGCGCCGCGCGTCTTCGCGCACGACTGAGCTCGCCGTTCGTCGACCGACGCGGACCGGTAACCTTCGTCGTGCCTGGAGCGAACAGTCCGCGGGCTCGGGCGCAGATAGCCCTGTCGCGACGCGCATCGCGCGTCGATGTTCACGGACGCGAGGAGAATGAGACCATGCAACGATCGAACCCCCTAGCCGGGTGGACAAGTGCGGCGCTGATGCTGGCGGCGCTCGCGCCGTCCGGCGCCAGCCGGGCCGCCGATGCGACCCATCTTTCGTTCGTCACGCACGCGGCGTTCTTCTCGGCGGAGACGAAGCAGCCGAAGCCGCTCGATCCCCATGCCTTCGTCGCCGACGCCGCGGCGCCGGCCGCTGTCGGTCCGCAGAACATTTCCCACGTCGCGGGGGTCCGGCCGGCCTTGATCGAACAGGATGCGAAGACCGCCGTTGTCGCCAACGCGAAGGGCGAGCCGGAACGACGAATGATTTTGTGGCCGGAGCGAACGGCAAAGCGAAGCTGACGATCGTCGCGCCACAGCCGCTGACCATGACAACGCCGTGCTGCTGGTCTATCACAGCGACGGACCGCCGCTTCGTCCGGCAGCGTCTCGATGGTCGCCAATACCTTCTCGACGTTGCGCAGCAGTTCGAGCGACGGCGGCAGTATCGAGATCTGCTCGCGCCTGACGAGCTGCTTCACCCACCAGAAGCGGGTCATGTGCCTGATCGAGATCCGCCAACGGCTTGCCGGCGCCGGCAGATTGTCGAATGCGCCATGGTCCTGGGCAGATGCGGATCTGCACCTCGACCCAGGACTCGCAGCTCGCGGTCAGTGGCTTACGCTCCGTCATGCCCGGCCGGACCTTTTTTGTCGCATCGACGGCACGAGGCCATCACCGGACGAGATCGGCGGCAAAAATAGTGGTTGCTGTTTTTCAGAAATCATGCTTATATCCGGTATCCCGCCTCGAGCAGAGGGACGTACGCGTCGTCACGAACGTGGAGGCGGGCTGCGATGGACGTGACGGCTGTGCCGACGAGCGCAGGCGTTACGTACGGCGAAGTCGTGTGGTCCTGGCCTCTCGGCGCTGAGGTCAAGCTCGCGGTCGTTGCTTGACGGCACGCGCGGGCGATGGGGGCAAGAGAGCCGATCCCCAGGGAGAGCACGAAGGACACCGTTAAAACCGATCGCGCGGGGAAGGCCGGGTCTGTCCGGCTGTACCTGTGGTACCTGCCGCCTGCATTCTTTTGAGCAGGCGGGCCACGGGCCTCAGCCGAGGTCCGGCCTTCCTCGCGCCCTCTCGTTGTTCAGAGGGACACGAATGCTGCATCACCCGGGCACGACGTGCTGCGGGATGAAAGATGCTTATCAGTTCGCCTCCGTGATGAGGTCGAAGGTGTCGACATCTACTCAACTGTCGTCCCGGACAAGCGCGCAACGCGCGCGCCGATCCGGGATCCATAACCCCAGGGAGATGTGCGAGGCACGATGGTCGACCATTCTCGCCCAGCCACATCCGCCGCGGCGTATGGATCCCGGGTCGGCGTCCGCCAACGCTCCGCGTTGTCGGACTTGCCCGGGACGACATCGAATGCTTGGCGCGTTTTGGACTTCATCACCAGCAATGTGAGTTTTGCAGCGCTGCTCCGATCCATGTATTCAGCAGCCGCGCAACACGGAGGAAATGCACATGACCAAGACCGCCACCGAGATCGAGGACGACCGTCAGATCCGCGAACTGTTGCAGAACTGGGCGATCTGGCGCGATGCCGGTGATTGGGAGCGTTTCCGCACGGTGTGGCATCCGGATGGGCGGATGATGGCGACGTGGACGCAGGGCACCGGTGACGAGTTCATCGAGATCAGCAAGGCGGCCTGGGCCAAGGGTGTCAACATCCTGCACTTTCTCGGCGGCATCTCGGTCGATCTCGCCGGCCATCGCGCGATCTCCCAGACCAAGATGACGATCTCACAGCGGGCCGAGGTCGAAGGCGTCGTGTGCGACGTGCTCTGCACCGGCCGCTTCTACGACTTCCTCGAGAAGCGCGCGGGCAAATGGGGCATCGTGCTGCGCCAGCCGATCTACGAGAAGGATCGCATGGACCCGGTGACGCCGGGCGCGGTGCCGGCGCTGGATCGCGCGCTGCTGGAGCAATTTCCCGTGGGGTATCGGCATCTCGCCTATCTGCAGACGCGCATCGGCTACACGGTGAAGCGCGACATGCCCGGGCTGAAGGGGCCGGAGGTCGAAGCGCTCTATGCGCGCGGCGCCGCGTGGCTGCGGGGCGAGGGGCTGTGATCATCGGCCCCTGCCTCGCCGGTGCCGCGCTCCGAACGGAACAGCTCTCGCCGAGGGGGCTGATCCGGGGAATCTCTGGGGCCGTTACCGAGCGGGTGAGTCTTTTCGGAGTGCCTAGCGGAATCAGCGCAAGTGCTTGAATCAGAAGGGATTGTCTGTCAGCCTTGTTCCTTGGAGCGGAACCGTCGTGCGGCTATTGTATACAGGATTGGCAGTTTTCCGCCGGGAGAAGGCGGAACTTGCGCCTCCTCCCTCGTTTGCTGTATACAATGACCAGCTAGAAGTATACCGCCACGAGGACACGCCATGGCCGCTTCTTTTCCGATGAATGCCTGGTACGCCGCGGCCTGGGACGCCGAGGTCAAGCAGGCCCTGCTGCCGCGGACGATCTGCGGCAAGCACGTCGTGATGTTCCGCAAGGCCGACGGCACCATCGCCGCGCTCGAAGATGCCTGCTGGCACCGGCTGGTGCCGCTGTCCAAGGGCCGGCTGGAAGGCGACACCGTCGTTTGCGGCTATCACGGCTTGAAATTCAGCCCGCAGGGCCGCTGCACGTTCATGCCGTCGCAGGAGACCATCAACCCCTCGGCCTGCGTACGTGCCTATCCGGCGGTCGAGCGGCATCGGTTCATCTGGCTGTGGATGGGCGATCCGGCGCTGGCCGATCCGGCTGCCATTCCCGACATGCACTGGAATCACGATCCGGCCTGGGCCGGCGATGGCAAGACCATCCACGTCAAATGCGACTACCGGCTGGTGGTCGACAATCTGATGGACCTCACGCACGAGACCTTCGTGCACGGCTCGTCGATCGGCAACGACGCGGTGGCGGAAGCGCCGTTCGACGTCACCCATGGCGAGCGCACCGCGACCGTGACGCGCTGGATGCGCGGCATCGAGCCGCCGCCGTTCTGGGCGAAGCAGCTCGGCAAGCCCGGTCTGGTGGACCGCTGGCAGATCATCCGCTTCGAAGCGCCGTGCACGGTGACGATCGACGTCGGCGTCGCACCGGCCGGCACGGGCGCGCCGGAGGGCGACCGCTCGCAGGGCGTCAACGGCATGGTGCTCAACACCATCACGCCGGAGACCGACAAGACCTGCCACTATTTCTGGGCGTTCGCCCGCAACTACCAGCTCCCCGAGCAGCGGCTGACGACGGAGATCCGCGAGGGCGTGTCGGGCATCTTCCGCGAAGACGAGCTGATCCTGGAAGCGCAGCAGCGCGCGATGGACGAGAATCCGGGACGCGTGTTCTACAACCTCAACATCGATGCAGGCGCAATGTGGGCACGGCGGATCATCGATCGGATGATCGCGCGCGAAACGCCGCTGCGTGAAGCCGCGGAGTAGAATGGAATGGCCGAGCGTGACAGCGAGCGTTCGATCTCGCAGACCGTACGTGCGCAGCTCACCTTGCGCGACCTGATCCTCACCGGCGGCTTGCGCCCCGGCGAGCGCATCTCCGAGCTGCAGGCGGTGGAGGCCGCCGGCGTCTCGCGCACGCCGGTGCGCATGGCGTTGGTGCGGCTCGAGGAGGAGGGGCTGCTGGAGGCCATTCCGTCCGGCGGCTTCATGGTGAAATCGTTCTCCGAGCGCGACGTGCTCGACTCCATCGAGGTGCGCGGCACGATGGAAGGACTGGCGGCGCGGCTCGCCGCCGAGCGCGGCGTGTCCGTGCGCGACACCGAGCCGATGCGCGAGTGCCTCGCCCAGATCGACGAGCTGATCGCGCCGGCCGAGCTCTCGTTCGACGCGTTCTCGGCCTATGTGGCGCTGAACGCGCGCTTTCATGCCCTGCTGGCCGAACTGTCGCGCAGCCCGCCGGTGATCCGCCAGGTCGACCGCGCCAGCGCGCTGCCGTTCGCCTCGCCGAGCGGCTTCGTGATGGCGCAATCGGCGCTGCCGGAGGCGCGTCACATCCTGGTGGTCGCGCAGGAGCATCACCGCATCGTCATCGATGCGATCGAGAACCGCGAGGGCGCCCGCGCCGAGAGCATCATGCGCGAGCATGCCCGGCTGGCGGCCCGCAACCTGCGGCTCGCCGTGAAGGCGCGTGGTCCGATGGACCTGGTGCCCGCGGCGGTGCTGATCAAGACGCAGATCAACGGCTGAGGAGGCGATCATGCGTTTCCAGGACAATTGGTCGCCTGCGACCCTGGTCTCGACACGCGACCTTGCGCCGGGCATCCGCGAATTCATCCTGCGGCCCGACGGCTACGTCTGCGCGCCCTATCCGGTCGGCAGCCACATCAAGGTCGGCGTCCTCGCCGCCGGCCAGCCCGATGTCCGCTCCTATTCGCTGGTCGGCGAGGCGGACCCGCGTGGCTACCGGATCGCCGTGCGCTTCGCCGAGGATTCCCGCGGCGGGTCGCGCTATCTGTGGTCGCTGCAGCCCGGCGCCCGGCTGGATGTGGCGAGCCCGACCTCGCTGCTGCAGGTCGATTGGCAGCGTCCGCATTATTGTCTGGTCGCCGGCGGCATCGGCATCACGCCGCTGGTCGGAGCAGCGCACGCGCTGCTGCGCAAGACGCCGAACGTCTCGCTGCACTATGCGGTGCGATCGCGCGGTGATGCGGCCTATGTCGATGAGCTCGCGGCGCTGCTCGGCGACCGTCTCACGGTGTATGCCGCGGACCAGTCGCAGCGGCTTGACCTGTCCGATCTTTTTTCGAGTCTGCCGTCCGGAGCAGCCGTGCTGTTCTGCGGACCGATGCGGATGCTGGATGCCGCGCGCAGCGCGTGGGCGGCGTGCGGCCGCGTGCCGGCCGATCTCAGCTATGAAACGTTCGGATCGAGCGGCCGGCTGTCGACCGAGCCGTTCAAGGTCCGGCTGCGCGACAGCGGCGAGGAGATCGTTGTGCCGCGCGACCGCTCGATGCTCGACGTGCTGAATGCCGCCGGCCACGAGGTCATGGCGGATTGCCGGCGCGGCGAGTGCGGCGTCTGCGCGGTCGACGTGGTCGAAGTCGAGGGCGAGATCGATCATCGCGACGTGTTCTTCAGCGCCGAGCAGAAGCACGACAGCCGCAAGCTCTGCGCCTGCGTTTCCCGCGCCCACGGCGTGGTCACGATCGACACGCTGGAACGGGCCGACGCGCTGTGAGTGCGCTGCCGGCTACTTGTCGGCGAGGCTGACCGGCGTCGCCGACGGCGGCTTGCCTGAGGACTTCCGGCCGCTCTGCTGCGCTGCGACGGCGGCGCGTGCGGCCTTCAGACGTGCATCGGTCTCCTTGTCGGCCAACAGCGCGTCGGTGAGGTTCGCTTCGGCGGTGTACGCCGCCTCGGCCGCGGCCTTGGCCGCCGCGATGTTGGCTGCGGTGGGATTGGCCTTCGCCAGCGCCTCCGCCACGTCGCGGTCGGAAATGGCCTTCTCGTTGGCCGCCAGCGCCGCATCGAGATTGGCGTCGGCGACCGTCTCGGCAGCATCGGCAGCCGCCAACGTCGCCGCGGCGGGACTGAGCGGCGGTCGGGGGCGCAATGGTTTCGCTACCGCCTGCGGCTTGACGGCCTGAGCCTGGGGCGGGAGCGCGGGCCGAGAGGATGGTGGCAGTGCCGTTGGCTGCTGGATGGGAGGCGGCTGGAGCGATGGCATGGTCGGTACGAGCCCGATCGGCACCATCCGCGCAAACGAGCTGCGCGCGTCGCGCATCAGGCCGCCCATGATGTCGTCGAGCGGGTCGGCCATCGCGGTCCCGCTCGCCGCTGCGCCAGCAAGCATGCCGATCGCGGCGGCGACGTTCCTCGACGTGATGCAGACGGCCATCGGAGCCTCCCTCGCGACGAAATCGGGCCAGCCGACCCCCGGCGCTCACCGCCTGCCTTATTCCGGAAATGGGTTTGCAGGGTGGCGCCATCGTGGAGCGGTCGCGCCTGACATGCGCCGCATCTGCCACATTGGGCTTTCAGGCGAGCTCCTCGCGCACCCGCGCCGCCGCCGCGCACATCGCCTTCAATTTCCCGAAAGCGGTCGCACGCGGCAGATATTTCATGCCACAGTCCGGCGCCACGACCAGCCGCTCCGGCGCCACCACTTTGAGGCCGTTGCGGATGCGCTCGGCGACGACCGCGACCGGCTCGACCTCGGGATTGCCGAGATCGAGGACGCCTAGCACGATGGTCTTGGTCGAGAGATCCCTGAGAACGCCGAGGTCGAGCCGCGGCTGCGCCGCCTCGATAGCGATCTGCGCGGCGTGGCAATCGGCAAGCTCGGCCAGGAACGCATATCCGCTCGGTTTGCTGGAGCCCGGCACGATGGCGGCATAACCGAAGCAGACGTGAACGATGGTGGGCACCGTAATATGATCCAGAGCCCGGTTGATCGCTTTGACGGCATAGCGCCGCGCCGCCTGCGGATTGTTGCGGACCCAGGGCTCGTCGAGCTGGATGACGTCGGCGCCGGCGCGTTGCAGGTCGCGGGCCTCGGCATTGACGACCTCGGCGAAAGCCATGGCGAGTGCCTCGTCGTCGCCGTAGAAATCGTCCTGGGCCTGCTGGCTCAATGTGAACGGCCCGGGCAGCGTGATCTTGGCGGCACGCTTGGTGTTATGGCGGAGGAACTCCATGTCGCGCAGCTCGACCGGGTGCGTCCGCGTGATCGGACCGGCGACGCGCGGCACTGGCGTCTTGATCCCGGACGGCGAGATGATGATGGCGGGATTGTCGGCATCGACGCCGTCGAGCGCGGTCGCGAACCGGTTGGAGTAGCTTTCGCGCCGGATCTCGCCGTCCGATACGATGTCGATCCCCGCCTGTTCCATGTCGTGGATCGCGACGATGGTCGCATCGTCCTGAGCGTCGTCGAGCAGCGGCCGGGGAATGCGCCACATGCCCTGCATGCGAATGCGGGGAACGGACTTCGAGAGCATTGCGCGATCAACCAGCCAATCCGGCTGCGGGTAGCTTCCGACCACGGTGGTCGGCAGGAGATGTCGAGGCATATTCACGCAGTGGCCCTCCCGCGGGTCCGACTCAACCCCTGATATGACGGCAGACGGTCATCTCGGCGCCAGAATACAACCTAGCGTTTTGTTCGTCTTCGGATCGTCATGGAAATAGTTCGTATTTTCTGCAGTTTATCAGTTCATCCTTCGTCACGAGGCGGCATCACCGATGCAACACATCCTGATCCTCAACTCCGGCTCATCCTCGATCAAGTTCGCCTTGTTCGAGGAAGATGCCGACCTTCTGGAGACCGTGTATGGCCAGATCGAAGGGCTTGGCAGTGCCGCGCCGCATCTCGAAGCGAAGCTGAGGGGCGCTCCGCTGGCCGATGAACGCCTCGATGCAGCGAGCGCCACCGATCACGAGGCAGCTCTCGGCGTCGTGCTCGAGGTACTGCAGCGCGCCATCGGGCGCACCGAAGTCGACGCCGTCGGTCATCGCGTCGTCCATGGCGGGCTCGCTTTCACGCAGCCGATCGTCGTCAATGACGATGTTCTGAATGATCTGCAGAAGCTCATTCCGCGGGCGCCGTTGCACCAGCCTCACAATCTCTCCGGTATCCGCGCCGCCCATCGCGCCTTTCCTAGCGCCGTGCAGGTCGCATGTTTCGACACGGCGTTCCATCGTTCGCACCCCTGGGTCAATGATACCTATGCCTTGCCGCGTGAGTTCTACGACCAAGGCATCCGCCGCTACGGCTTTCACGGCCTATCCTATGAATACGTCGTTTCGCGATTGAAGGAGATCGCTCCGCTCGACGAGAAGGGCCGGGTGGTCGTGATGCATCTCGGCAACGGTGCCTCGATGTGTGCGATCCGGGATGGGCAGAGCATCGGTTCGTCGATGGGCTTCACGGCACTCGACGGCCTGCCGATGGGCACGCGCTGCGGTCAGCTCGACCCTGGCGTCGTTCTCTATCTGCTTCAGGAGAAGCGCATGACGGCTGAAGCGGTCACCGATCTCCTCTACAATCATTCGGGCCTGAAGGGATTGTCGGGATTGTCGCAGGACATGCGCGAATTGGAGGCCGCCGGCACGCCGGAGGCGCGGCAGGCGATCGACTACTTCGTCGACCGCATCAGGCGCGAGCTCGGCGCCATGACCGCGGTCCTCTCGGGCATCGACGCGGTCGTGTTCTGCGGCGGTATCGGCGAGCACGCATGGCACATTCGCCAGCGCGTCTGCCAAGGCTTCGAATGGCTCGGGATCGCGCTGGACGAGGACCGCAATCGTGCGAACCATTCCTTGATATCTTCGGATCGATCGCGGGTGCGCGTGCGCGTGGTCCACACCAATGAGGAAATGATGATCGCGCGGCACGCCGCGCGCCTGCTGAGGCCGCAATGACTGAGATGGCCGACCAGACCTGCTGATTTGCCGCTTGCATGTCCTTGCTTTTTGGTATCATCGAGGATGAAAGAACAACAAGGCCGGTGGGGAAGCGATGGAAGGCAGCGTGGTGTTGCGTGAGGCGGACAGTGAGTTCGACTACGTCGTGGTCGGTGCCGGCTCGGCCGGCTGCGTTCTCGCCAACAGGCTCAGCAGCGACGGCAAGCACACGGTGCTGCTGCTCGAGGCGGGTCCAAAGGACACCAACATCTGGATCCACGTCCCGCTCGGCTACGGCAAGCTGTTCAAGGAAAAGACCGTCAACTGGATGTACCAGACCGAGCCGGAGCCCGGACTCGACGGCCGCTCCGTGTTCCAGCCGCGCGGCAAGGTGCTCGGTGGCTCCAGCTCGATCAACGGCCTGCTCTACGTGCGCGGCCAGCACGAGGATTACGACCGCTGGCGCCAGCGCGGCAATGTCGGCTGGGGCTATGACGACGTGCTGCCCTATTTCAAGCGGGCGGAAAATCAGTCCCGCGGCGCCGACGTCTACCACGGCGTCGACGGCCCGCTGCCGGTGTCCGACTGGCGGCACGAGGACCCGTTGTCTGAAGCCTTCGTGAAAGCGGCGGTCGAGGCCGGGTTGCCCTTCAATGGTGACTTCAATGGTGCGAGCCAGGAGGGGGCGGGGTTCTTCCAGACGACGACCCGTCGCGGCCGCCGCGCCAGCAGCGCGGCCTCCTACCTGCGGCCGGCGCTCGGCCGCAGCAACCTCCACGTCGAGACCGACGCGCTAGCCCAGCGGATTTTGTTCGAGGGGCGCCGGGCCCGCGGCGTCACGTTCAGCCAGCGCGGCCGAATGCGGACGGCCCGCGCTCGCAAGGAGATTCTGGTGTCGAGCGGCGCCTACAACTCGCCGCAACTGCTGCAGCTGTCCGGGGTCGGTCCGGCCGAGCTGTTGAAGCAGCACGGCCTCGACGTGGTCCTCGATGCGCCCGGTGTCGGAAGTGACCTGCAGGACCATCTGCAGGTGCGCATCGTGATGCGCTGCAGCCAGCGCATCACACTGAACGACATCGTCAACAATCCGGTGCGCAAGGTGCTGGCTGGCGTACGCTATGCGGCCTTCCGCAACGGTCCGCTGACGATCGCTGCGGGTACGGCCGGCGCGTTCTTCAAGACCGATCCGCGGCTTGCGAGCCCTGACATCCAGATCCACTTCATCCCGTTCTCGACCGACAAGATGGGCGAAAAGCTGCACACCTTCTCCGGCTTCACCGCCTCGGTCTGCCAGCTCAGGCCCGAAAGCCGCGGTTCGCTGCGGATCAGGAGCGCGGATCCAACGGTGCCGCCGGAAATCCGCATCAATTATCTCGCCAGTGAAACCGACCGGCGGGCCAACATCGAGGGCCTCCGGATCCTGCGGAAAATCCTGGCGGCACCGGCGCTGAAGCCGTATGTCTCGGATGAAGCCTATCCCGGGTCCAAGATCGTGAGCGATGACGACATCCTGGCCTATTGCCGGCAGACCGGCAGCACGATCTACCATCCGACCTCGACCTGCCGGATGGGGACCGATGCTGCCGCCGTGGTCGATCAACGCCTGCGGGTGCGCGGCGTCGATGGCCTGCGCGTGGTCGATGCCTCGATCATGCCGGATCTGGTTTCGGGCAACACCAACGCGCCGGTCATCATGATCGCGGAGAAGGCCTCCGACATGATCTTGCAGGACGCGCGCTGACGCAGGAATGAGTTCGTGACACGTTTCCGGATCGGCACCCGCAAGAGCACGATGGCCTTGGCGCAGACGGAGGAGATCGCCCGTCGGCTGCAGGCGGCGATTCCGTCGCTCGACATCGAGATCGTCAAGTTCGAGACGACGGGCGATTCCGACCAGACCAGCAAGCTGCTCACCCACGGCGGCAAGGGTGGCGCGTTCGTGGCCGAGATCCGCCGTGCCATGCTGGACGGCCGGCTGCATGCAGCGATGCACTCGCTGAAGGACATGCCGGGCAATGAGGAGACGCCCGGTCTGGTGGTTGCCGCGCTGCTGTCGCGCGATCCGCCGGGCGACGTGCTGGTGCTGCGGCGCGGGCTGTCGCTGGACCAATTCCGCAACGATGGCGGCCGGGGCTTCAAGATCGGCACCAATGCCGTGCGCCGGGCCGCCTATGCGCGGCGGCTGTTTCCGCACGCCGAGCTGATCCATTTCCGCGGCGCGGCCGACACCCGCATCCGCAAGCTCGACAATGGCGAGCTGCAGCGGCTGCCGGATGGCGGCGCCGTGGGACCGGCCGATGCGCTGATCATGGCGCGCTCCGGGCTGGAGCGGGTCGGTCTTTCTGATCGCGCCTCGTACGACTTCCCGGTCGCCGACATGCTGCCGGCGGTCGGGCAGGGCATCGTCGCCGTCGAGTGCCCTGCCTCCGATTGGGAGACGCGGCGCATCCTGGCGACGATCGACGATGCAGCGGCGCGGACCTGCGCCGACGCCGAGCGCGAGGTGCTGTGGGTGCTCAACGGCCACTGCAACTCGCCGATCGCAGGATTTTCGACCATCGACGGCGGACAGCTGACGCTGACCGCCTCGGTGCTCGACGAGGACGGCGGCCGCTTCATTGAAGCACAGCGCTCGGCGCCGGCGGATCGCCCGCGCGAGCTCGGCCGGGCGGTCGGGCTCGAGCTGCTCGCCAACGGCGCGGCCGAGCTGATCGAGCGCAGCCGGCCGCGCTAGCAAGTCATCCCTTGTAGGCGCGCACCCGCGCCAGCATCTGCTCCACATGGGCGATCGGCGTCTCCGGCAGGATGCCGTGGCCGAGGTTGAAGATGTGCCGTCCACCGGAATAGCTCGCCAGCACGTCATCGACCGCCTGGTCGAGCGCCGCGCCCCCAGTGAGCAGCGCCAGCGGATCGAGATTGCCCTGCACCGCGACCTTGCTCTGCACCCGCTCGCGCACGAGGCCCGGCTCCGCCGTCCAGTCGATGCTGACGGCATCGATTCCGGTCTCGGCGACGTAGCCCGGCAGCAATGCACCGGCGCCGCGCGGAAAGCCGATGATCTTCGCATCCGGCCGCGCCTTGCGCACGCCCTCGACGATGCGTCGCGTCGGCGCGACGGACCAGCGCGCGAACTCGCGCGGCGACAGCACCCCGGCCCAGGTGTCGAAGATCTGCAGCGCGTCGGCTCCGGCCTCCAGCTGCTTCAAGAGATAGCCGATCGAGCTGTCGACCAGCGCGTCGATGATCGCGCCGAACGCCTCGGGATGGCGATAGGCCAGCAGCCGCGCCGGTGCCTGGTCGGGCGTGCCTTGGCCCGCGACCATGTAGGTCGCGACCGTCCACGGGGCGCCGCAAAAGCCGATCAGGGCAGTGCTCGGTGGCAGCTCGGCCCGCACCCGGCGCAGCGCCTCGAACACCGCTTGCAGCTTCGACAAATCTGCCTTCGCCGACAGCGTCGCGATCTTCTCCGGCGTATCGAGCGGGTCGAGCCGCGGGCCCTCGCCGACCTCGAAGCGGACGCTGCGGCCGAGCGCATGCGGGATCACCAGAATGTCGGAAAAGATGATTGCCGCATCGAAGCCGAAGCGCCGGATCGGCTGCAGCGTGACTTCGGCTGCGAGCTCAGGATTGAAGCAGAGGTCGAGAAAGCCGCCGGCCTTGGCGCGGACCTCGCGGTACTCCGGCAAATAGCGGCCGGCCTGCCGCATCATCCAGACCGGAGGCACGCTCTGGCGCCGACCGGCCAGCACGTCGATGAAAGGCTTGTTCACGGCAGTCTCACTCACGCTCGGGCTCCGCAACCTTCGGGAACAGTTTACCGTCCGTGATACATGCCCACGCGGTTCCGGCCAAGGTCATATCGGCTCGGGAATCGCCGGAGATGCGATCGTCCCCACAGTTGCGGGACGTCACATCGAGGGGAACACGTCCGCCGCCCCTGCGTTGTCGTTCCACAGGGAGATTCATCATGGCTGAGAAATTCAATCCCGCGCCGCACGACAAGCACGCGGTCGATCCGCGCGAAGCTGCGCGTCTCGACCGTGCGACTGCAACGCAGCTCGACAAGGGACTGATGGACACGTTTCCGGCATCGGATCCGGTGAGCCTACAGCAGCCCTCGACGACCCGCGTGAAGGGCGATGACATTGACCTGGACCATTCGCCATCGCTTTGGGAAAAGGTGCGATCGGTGTTCGTTCGCTGAACTAACAGGCTGAATGCCCGCCTCGAGCGTGGCGCCGCCGTTGTTTGTCCGTAGTAGTACGGGAGCGGCCGTAGTCTTACGGGTCGGTGCGGACGCCTTCGGACCAATCGCATTTCAGAGTTAAATAAGATGTCCATGGGACTCTCGCGGCGTCCGGAGAGTCCCGCGGAATGGACATTGGTGCGACCAGAGTTGATCGAAGCCGCCTGCCGATGTGGGCGGCTGGCGTGCTCGCGCTCGTGTCGGTCACGATTCTCGCTTACAGCGTCTGGGGCGAATGGACTTCCCGACAGGCGGAGGTGCGCAATGCCGAAACCGATCTCGGCAACCTCGCTCACTCGCTCACCCAGCACGTCGAGGATACCTTCGAGCTTGCGGATTCGCTGTTGCGCGGCGTCGTCGCCGCGCTCGAGACCGATGACGGCAAGCCCGGTGCGATCGCCCGACTGCAGACGATTCTGAAGACGAGGAAGGCCAATCTCGGCCGCATCCGGGGCATCTTCGCCTATGGCGAAAACGGCGACTGGCTTGCCACCACCGAGGACGTCACGCTCACCAACTACAACAATGCCGATCGCGACTACTTCGCACACCACAGGATTTCGGCCGATCGCTCGCTGCTGATCGGTCGTCCGGTGCAGAGCAGGGCCGGCGGTCAATGGGTCATCACCCTGTCGCGGCGCTGGAATCACGCGGATGGCCGGTTCGGCGGCGTCGTGCTGGCAACCATCGACGTTGCCTATTTTGCTCAGTTCTACCGTCAGTTTGCCGTCGGTCGTCAGGGCACGATCAGCCTGATGAGCCGTGACGGAGCCGTCCTCGCCGACAATGCGGAACCGGACCCGCAGACGCTTGGGCGCCCCATACCTGAAGCGATACCCTATCATCCGGCGTCGGGGCCGTTGCATTTCCGGCGGCTCGGCGAACCGTCCGAACGCATCGGGTTCTATCAGCACGCGCAGCGCTATCCGTTCCTCATTCTCGTGACGCGCACCGAGGCGGAGGTCCTGGCGGAATGGACGCGTGACGCGCTGGTCCGGCTGACGGTGCTGGTCTGTCTGGTTGCGCTGGTCATCGCGATCGGCATCTTCCTCGCGAAGCAGTTGCTGCAGCGGCAGCAGCTCGCCGCGGCGCTGGCGGCAAAGGAGGAGAACTTCAGGTTGCTCGCCGAAGGCTCCAGCGACATCGTGACGCGGATCGAGCTGGACGACTGCATCGGCTACGTTTCGCCGTCGACCATGCGCGTGCTGGGCTGGCACCCGTCGCAGCTCCTGGGCAAGCGCGCGCTGTCCGGTGTGCATCCGCTCGATCGCCCGCAACTGCAGGAGATCCTCGATCAGCTCAGGAGGGGCGCCGTCGACGAGGCGCGCGCCACCTATCGCATGCGTCGCCGCGACAAATCTGAGATCTGGGTCGAGACCACGATCCGCGCCACCCGTCAGCCGGATGGCGCGCTCGACGGCTTCGTCGCCGTCACCCGCGACGTGACGCAGCAGAAGACGCTGCAGGGCCGGCTCGAGACGCTGGCCATCGAGGACGGCCTCACCGGGCTCGCCAACCGCCGCCGGTTCGACGAGCGGCTGCTGGAGGAGTGGGGCAGGGCCTACCGCGACAAGACTTCGCTGGCGCTGCTGATGATCGACATCGACCACTTCAAGGCCTTCAACGACGCCTATGGCCACCCGGCCGGCGACGAATGCCTGCACACCGTGGCCGGCATTCTGGCCGACGAGGCGCAGCGCAGCTCGGATCTGGCGGCCCGCTACGGCGGCGAGGAGTTCGCCGTCCTGCTGCCGAACACCGATGCCGGGGGCTGCGCCAGGCTCGGCGAGCGGATCAGGCGGGCACTGCACGAGGCCCGCATCGTCCACGATCACAACCCGGTGGGCATCGTCACCGCCAGCATCGGCGGCGCGGTGTGCCGGCCGGGCTTCGAGCGCTCCGCCGGCCCGGCCTCGCTGATCGAGGCGGCCGACCGCGCGCTCTATGCCGCCAAGGACGCCGGCCGCGACCGTCTGATCATGGCCGGCGAGGTGATCGATCTGCCCGCCGGCAAGGCGCCGGCGACCGTCCCGGCCTGAGATCGCCGCCCGCTCAGTAGTGCGGCGGAGGCTCATTGCGCGGCCCCTCGGCGTTGCCTTGCGCGTCCTCAAGCCGCTCGACCAGCAGGGCGATCCGCCGCTTCAGCGCGTCGATCTCGCGCCACTGCGCAGTGATGGTCTGGTTCAGCGTCTCGATCGTGTCGTCCTGGAAGGTGAGGCGCATCTCCAGCGTGTCGATCCGCTCGCCGAGCTCCGCGTTGGATGGCTCAGAACTGCTCATCGCGTGCGCCCTCCGGAACGGCCTTGATGGTGGCCTTGCTGTGCTCCCGCAGCCCGTGACCGAGCGCCACCCGGTCGTCGAACACGAAACAGCCGCCGCGCCAGCGGCTCTCGGATTCCGGGATCTCCTCGAGATACTTCAGGATGCCCCCCTTGAGGTGGTAGACCTCGGAAAAGCCGCGCGCCAGCAGCAGCGCGCTCGCCTTCTCGCAGCGGATGCCGCCGGTGCAGAACATCGCGATCCGCTTGTGCTTGGCAGGATCGAGTGCGCGTTCTGCAAAATCCTTGAACTGCCCGAAGCTCTGCAGGCCTGGATCGACCGCGCCTTCGAACGTCCCCATCGCCCACCTCGAACGCATTCCGGGTGTCGAGCACGACGGTATCCGGCGCGGCGATCAGCGCGTTCCAATCGGCGGGATTGACATAGGTCCCGACCTGCCGGGTCGGATCGGCGGCGGGATCGCCGAGCGTCACGATCTCCCGCTTCAGCCGCACCTTGAGGCGCCGGAACGGCATGGCCGTGGCGCGCGAGTATTTCAGCTCCAGATTGTCCAGCCGGCCGGCGAACAGCGTTCCGTCGCGAAACGCGCCTACCAGGGCGGCAATTGCCGGCTCGGTCCCCGCCACGGTGCCGTTGATGCCCTCCTCGGCCAGCAGGACGCTGCCCCTGATGCCGCGCTCGGCGCAAAAGGCGTGGAGCGGCGCGCGCAGGTCGCGAAAATCCGGCAGGGTGACGAACTGATAGAAGGCGGCGACGGCGAGGGGCATGCGGCCGTTTACCAGCAGAGCTGACCATAGAAAAGCTGGTATCCCCGGGCATTGCCGAGCCTGGAAGGAATGTGCGATGTAGCCGGCCAGCACTGGTATTCCAACCACCACACGATCACGCAGCGAGCAACGATGAGAAGCTTCCACTTCCCAGGCAGGTCGACGGTCCACGCCCAGAACGGAATGATCGCGACATCGCACCCGCAGGCGGCGCTGGCCGGGATCGAGGTGCTGCGGGCCGGGGGCACCGCGGCCGACGCCGCGGTGGCAGCCTGCGCCCTGCTCGGCGTGATCGAGCCGCAATCGACCGGCATCGGCGGCGACTGCTTCGCCTTGGTACAGCCCAGGGGCGAAAGCCGGATCATGGCCTATAACGGCTCGGGTCGGGCGCCCGCCGCCGCGACCGTGGACTGGTACCTCGAGCGCAAGATCCATTCGGTCCCCCTGACCTCGGCCCATGCGGTGTCCGTCCCCGGCGCGATCGATGCCTGGGACCGCATCCTGCGCGACCACGGCCGGCTCGGGCTCGACCGGCTGCTGCAGCCCGCGATCCGCGCCGCGGAGGACGGCTATGTGGTGGCGCCGCGTGTCGCGTTCGACTGGAACAACCAGTTCGAGAAGCTCAAGAACGGCACCAACACCGCGCGCTACTTTCTGCCGCATGGCAAGGCGGCAGCGGTCGGTGACGTGATCCGCCAGCCGGAGCTGGCGCAGACCCTGCGCGTCATCGCCAAGGAGGGGGCGAAGGGCTTCTACACCGGTGCCGTCGCCGAGGACATGGTGCAGACCCTGCGCGGCATCGGCGGCCTGCACACCTTGGAGGATTTCGCCAACCACCAGACCGAGGTGACCTCGCCGATCGGCACCACCTACAAGGATTACGACGTCTGGCAGTGCCCGCCCAACGGTCCGGGCATCACCATGCTGGTGATGCTCAACATCCTCTCGCGCTTCGACCTCACGCGCATCGATCCGCTCAGCGTCGAGCGCTTCCACCTCGAGGCCGAGGCCGCCCGTATCGCCTACATGATGCGCGAGCAGCACATCGGCGATCCCGCGCACATGACGACCGAGGTCGCGAGCATCCTCGCCAAGGAGTTCGCCGACGAGTACATCTCGCAGATCAGCCTCGACAAGCTGCTCGACCTGCCGAACGTCGCGCCGCCGATGAATCCGGAGACCGTCTACATCACGGTCGTCGACCGCGACCGCAACGTCTGCTCCTTCATCAACTCGATCGCGCATTCGTTCGGCTCGGCGATCGTCTCCAACGAGACCGGCGTGCTTCTGCAGAACCGCGCCGGCGGCTTCCGCATCCAGCCGGGCCATCCGAACTGCATCGGCCCGGGCAAGCGTCCGCTGCACACGATCATTCCGGCGCTCGCCACCAAGGCGGGCCGCGCCCAGATGTCGTTCGGCGTCATGGGCGGCCAGTATCAGCCGGTCGGCCAGACCCACGTTCTGACCAACATCCTCGACTACGGCTGCGACGTGCAGGAAGCGATCGATATGGCCAGGGGTCTGCATTACGAGGGCGTCTATCAGCTCGAGGACGGCGTGCCGGCCGAGGTGGTCGAGGGCTTGCAGAAGATCGGCCACAAGACCACCAAGGTGGTGTCGCCGCTCGGCGGCGGTCAGGCGATCTGGATCGACTGGGACAAGGGCACGCTCACCGGCGGCTCCGAACCGCGCAAGGACGGCTGCGCGCTGGGGTATTGAGGCGGCGCCATTCGTCATCGCGAGCGCAGCGACGCGATCCAGAGCCGTGGCTGTCACTCTGGATTGCTTCGTCGCTTCGCTCCTCGCAATGACGATGGTGGCTACGCAAGCTGCATCCACACACACCACTGTCGTCCCGGCCTTGCGCCGGGACCCATGACCCCAGGCAGTGGTTTGAGGCAGGCCAGCCGTTAGTTCTTCGCACGTCACGTCCGCCGCGGCGTATGGGTCCGGATCGGCGCCGCGACACGCGGCGCGCGTCACGGCTTGTCCGGGACGACGGCGGTGGACGGGGGCGGATACACGGCTCAAACAACGATCGACACATGGTCTCGTTCTCGCGGCACGGACGCCCGAGGTCTGCGATCAGTTCGTCCCTCTCGAAAGGCAGAGGGCGCAGGGAATGCCGGGTGAAGGCCTCACCCATGGCCCGCCTGCGAAAAAAGTGCAGGCGGCAGGTACCACAGGCAAAGCCGATTCAACCGGCATTCCCTGCGCGACGGTCTTCACGCTTATACGCAGTCTCCCTGGTGCGCCGGGCTTGTTGGCCACCATTGCGACAATGCGCTTGCGCGCACTGCGCGTGATACCAGCATCGGGGTATCAGGACGCTGCGACTTCACGTCCGCGAGCTGCCGTTCGTCCGCGCATCCGAAAATGCGCTGCGGCTTGATCGCGGCCATCGCTCCCCGCCTCGCGTGTCGTGACGATCGCGCGCAACGCCCCTCCGCAATGAGGCGGGATGCGCGGAGATAATCATGATTTCCGATTATTGGCAAGAGGATTATTTTTTTCGGAAACAGATGCCGGGCTGGTCAGCCGCTCCCGCATGAGCTAAACCGCGGCTCCCGTGAACGAGCAGAGGCGGTCTGGAGCATGCGGCGTCCGATGAACAGAAGAGTTGCGATGATGGCGGCGGCATCGGCCGCGGCCGGTGTCTTGCTGGGCTCCCGCGCGGTCTCGGCACAGACCAGTTCCGCCAAACCCACAGGAAAGACCATGACCACTCCCTCCGGACTGCAGATCATCGACACCAAGGAAGGCACCGGCGCCACGCCGACGCGCGGTCAGACCTGCGTGATGCATTATACGGGCTGGCTCTATGAGAACGGCCAGAAGGGCAAGAAATTCGACTCGTCGGTGGATCGCAACGAGCCGTTCGAATTCCCGATCGGCATGAAGCGCGTGATCGCCGGTTGGGACGAGGGCGTCGCCACCATGAAGGTCGGCGGCAAGCGGACCCTGATCATTCCGCCCGAGCTGGGCTACGGCGCCCGCGGCGCCGGCGGCGTGATTCCGCCGAACGCGACGCTGATGTTCGACGTCGAACTGCTCGGCGTGAAGTAGAGACGCTGCCTTCGCCCGCTCTCATCACGAGTCGAGTTAATGCGAAGGCTCTCACCGCCGTCATTGCGAGGAGCCGCAGGCGACGAAGCAATCCAGTGTCCGGTCGGGACTCTGGATCGCGTCGCTTCGCTCGCGATGACGGACGTAAGCATGAGCTATTTCTCGGACGCGATATAAAACGAAAGGACCGGCCCCCGAGGAGCCGGTCCTTTTAGTTTCTATTGAGCTTCATCGCGCTACCTCAGCGGTCGCGCCGATCCTGCTCAGAGGTTCTTGTTGGCGGCGCCGGCGGCAGTGTTCACCGCGTCCTTGGTCGCCTGCTTGGCATCGCCCAGCGCCTTCTGGCCCTTGCCCTTGATTTCCTGCACGGCACCCTCGCCCTGCAGGCGCTCGGAGCCAGTGGCTTCGCCGATGCCCTGCTTGGCCTTGCCCATGGTCTCGTTGGCGACGCCCTTGATCTTGTCGGTGGTGGCACCCATGATTTCGTCCTCCGTTATTCGTGTGAACTCCACCGATCCAACGCACGCAATGCAGAAAGGTTCGCGCGGAACTGCGAATAGCTTCGCTGCGGCATTTCGGCTAATAACGGTTGGTTCCCTCGAACCGACGAAATCCCGAGAAGAAATCATGTCAGGCTCTCACGATCACGCGCACGGCCATTCCCACGATCACGGCGACGAGCGCTGGAAGCACGACGGCGTCCGCGTCATTCCGGGCAATCAGCTCGATTCCAACGTGCCGTCGACGCCGGGCATGGACCGCAAGGCGGCGATCAACTTCGCGCGCGTCGGAGCGCAGAAATTGTGGGCGGGCACGGTCACGATCAGGCCTGACGCCAAGACCGGGGCGCATCATCACGGTCATCTTGAGAGCGTGATCTACGTCGTGAAGGGCAAGGCGCGGATGCGCTGGGGTGATCGGCTGCAGTTCACCGCGGAGGCCGGTCCCGGCGATTTCATCTTCGTGCCGCCCTATGTGCCGCACCAGGAGATCAATGCGAGCCCGGACGAAGTGCTTGAATGCGTGCTGGTGCGCAGCGACGGCGAGGCGGTCGCGATCAACATCGACATCGAGCCGGTCGAGAAGCCCGAGACGGTGCTGTGGATCGACCCGGTGCACCGCGATCCAGCCGAATCGAAGTCGTAGCCATCCAGGAAATGGCGGAGCCGTCTCGCGACGGCTCCGCCGGGCAGGGAGCGGCTATACCGCCTTCCCTCTCACACGCGAAGCAGGGGCGACTGTCGCGCGTGTGTCTCGCTGGTCGTTGTACTCGAGCCGCAGTTCGGATGAATGCTGGTCGGGCCGCCTCGTTGGCGCGGCGCCAGCTTCAGAGCTTGGCGGTTGTTCAGGATGTGGCTGAGCAAAGTGGTCTTCCCAGCCCCGAGGAAGCCGGACAAGACCGTGACGGGGAGTTTGCGCATCGCGATCGAACAGCCTCTTCAGGGGAAAGGGTCGGTGCCGGCGGGCGGGCATGCGGTCTCTTTATGCAATGTTATAACGTAACATCATCTGAAACGGGCGAGGGTGTCAAGGGGAGAGCGTGGCGACGAAGGCGTGAGTGGGCGGGCTCGCGGCGGCTTGGGGAGACGGCAGAGGCGGCGGCCGAGACGCAAGGCGCGAGCGGCTCTGGTGAGCTGGTGAAGCCCTTGCAGTGCTGAGACGACGCTGCAGCCGCCAGCGACACCGCGTTCCCTCTGCCGTGAAGAACGCGGAGAGGGAAGCAGGTGTCGGTGGCGGGATGCAGCTCCGTTTCACCTACCTCGACAGGAACGCCGTGCCGGCCGGACCACTGGCCGCCGACATCGACAGTGCGCCGGGCGCGATCGCCCAGTTGGTCTGGTTTAGGATCAGCGTGTTGAACACCATCGTGACGCTGTTGCTGCTCATGGTCGAGACCGAGTTGATGGTGACGTTGCGGCTCGGCAGATACATCAGGCCGGTGTAGGACGAGCTGCTGGTGCCGTTGATCGGCAGGTTCGTCGTCGACAGGCCGCTCGGCTCGTACATCAGGATATTGGCGTAGGTGCCGCTGGTCGGCGCCGACAGCGTCGCATTGACGTTGCCGTTGAAGGTGAGCGTCGCGTTCTGGTCGACGAGGTAGAAGGTGACGCCGCTGCCGGTGACCGTCCACCCCGAGTTGAAGGTCATCGCGCCGCCCTTGATGATGTAGAGGCCCGGATTGAGCGTCAGCGTGCCGGAGCCGTTGAAATTGGTCGCGCCGCAATAGACGCCGGGATTGAGGGTGACCGAGCCGGGATCATAGACTTTGTTGTTGGTGGTGCACGCGCCCACCGTGACGGCGGGCAGCTTGCCGGCAAATGGGTCGGAGATCGCCGCGCAGCCAGTCTCGGCCGGCGGAGTGACGCCGCCGTTCTTGGTGATGTTGGTGCCCTTGATGCAGATGCGCTTGACGTTGAGCGTGGCGTTGAACATCGCGGCCGGGCTCTGCGTCGACAGCACGTGGATCTCGCAGCTCGGCGCATTGAGCTGGGCCCCGGAATTCACCAGCAATGATTGCGCGTTGATGGTGCTGACCAGCAGGATGCAGACGGGCGACGTGGTCTGCGCGCCGGCCTTGGCCGTTGCGGACGCCGTCACGCCGAGCGATGTCGTGCCCATCACGTTGAGGAACGAGGTCTTCACCGAGGTCGTCGCAGTGCCCGACAGCGAGCCGTCGCTGTTGGGCGTGAAGGTCGCCGTTGTGCCGGTGCCGAACCGGCCTTTGAAGCTGCCCGAGAACACCGCGCTCGCGGTCGACACCTGCTGCGCGCTCGCCTGGGTCACGCCGGCGAGGACCGCGGCGTCGACCGACTTCTGCAACTGCGCCCTGGTGTCGCTCGACTTGGCGAAATCGACCGCGGCGCCGACCGACACCAGGATCGGGATGATGGTGATGGCGAAGATCATGCTGATCTGGCCGTCCTTCGCGCGGCCAAATCTCCATGCCAGATCGCGAAGAGTCTTCGACGAAATCGATGCGGTCATGTGCGACGCTTCCTGCTGATGGCTGTCCGAGGCTCGATGCCGGCGGATGCGAGCCCCTGCTGCAAAGGAAGTGGCGGTCAGACGTTACCGCATGCTGAATCCGGTTCCGTAAAGGAAACCGGCAGCGGAGTAGCGGAAGCGGAAGGTTATCAGCCCGTTTGCCGGATCATCGACAGGTGCCCGTTCGCACCACTCATTGGTAGCAGCCGCGCGAATTGCCTGTATTTGGCGGTGACGGCTTGTGAGTTGCAAGCGGTCGGATTGCGCCCGCCGGTGGATGTCGCGCTAACGAGGCGAACGCCAGATCCGGGGCGAGAGAACGCGGCTGCACACCAATGCGTAGAGCGCGGTCACCAGGATGACGGTGAGATTGACCATGACCGCGTTGAGCGCGCTCGGCAGCCCGACTCGCAGGATGTCGGCGAACGGCCGGCCCTGGTGCACCCGCCAGGGGCCAGCGCCAGCCGCTAATAATGGACGCGCAGGCCGATGCCGCCGTGGATGGTGTTGCCGACGGGCTGCGGGCCGAGCGTGCCGTTGACGAACAGATCGGCGATCCAGCCCTGCGGCAGGCGGAAGCCGAGCCGACCGCCATATTCGAACCAGCCCTGGTTGCCCATGGTCGGCGTCACCGTGCCGTTGCCGGTGACGGTGGCGACGATGCCGGAGCTGGTCGCGAACGACTGGACGTAGCCGCCATTGATGTTGGCCTCGATGCTCGTGCCGAACAGGTGGGTCCACTGGCCGCCGACCTTGACCAGGCTGGTGCGGTCGGTGCCGCCGGCGATCGTCGCATCGAACGGGTTGAAGGCCACCGCGGGATCGCGATAGCCGGCGACGTGCTGCCACAACTGCCACAGCTCGACCGACGCCGCGAGCTCGTCGCGCGGCGAGAGCCGGCTGATCCAGCCGGCGCGGCCGTAGACCGCGTAGTTCGATGCCGTGGTGGTGCCGTCCACCGTGACGTTGCCGAGGCTCGTTGCATAGCTCCGGCCGTAGCGCACGCGCTCATAGGGCGTCAGGATCGTGCCGACGTCGAAGAACGGCCGCGACGAGCCCCAGTCGACGAAGTCGTAGCGCAGTGCGAAGGCGCCGATCGGCGCCGACGTCACGTGGTAGCCGTTCTCGTCGTAGTGCGTGTAGGCGAGGCCCGCGAGCAGCGCCAGATTGTTTGTGAGCTGCTTGCGGCCATGGATGCCGGCCGAGAACGAGCCGGCCGAGCCGAATGCGCTAATGCAGTCGTTGCAGTTGACCTGCTCGTTGACGCCGAGCAGCACCAGCCCGAGCACGCGGTTGGTGATCATCTGGTTGAAGCGCTGGTCGGCGAGGCCGTTGATCGCGTTCGCGCTGTTTCCCGCGCCGGTGGGCGACGGCGACGGGGTCGGCGAGATCGAGGGAGAGGGCGTCGGTGTCGGACTTGAGGTCGATGTCGGCGTGGCCGACGGCGTCGGCGTCGCGGTGGGCGAGGAGGTCGGCGACGGCGACGGGCTGGGGCACGGCGCCGCCGCGAAATTGTCCACCCCGCAACTGCTCTGCGCGGCGGCCGGCGCGGCTTGCAGCGCAAGCGCGAGCAGCCCGCCGGCGATGGCGGTCATCAGGAGAGCAAGCTGACCGCGGTGCGTTCTCATCGTCATCGCCCGCACAGGATGCCGGTGAAGTCCTGCGGCGGCGCATTGCTGGCGAGATCGGTGACCGTGCAAAGGCCGGATGTCGACGCGCAGGTCGCGGCAAAACTCCAGGACGGATTGCTGGTCTTCTTGATCGCGCTTCGGCCGTTGCCGGTCGCGGTGATGATCGCGGTGTCGCCCGGCTGCGTCAGCTCGAGGCATTGGAAGGTGAGGGTGCAGACCCGCGAAGCGCCTTCCTGCAGCACGACCATGGTCTGGCCGCGCTGCGAGCGGATGTCGAGGATGGTGCCGCGCACGCCGATGGTCGCGAGCGGCGTGTTGATCTTGTAGGCGGTTTTCTCGGAATGGCCGGTGACGAAGCGGAACGCGCCGGTGCCGAGCCGGATCGCGATATCGCGATAGCTGGTCTCGTCGTTGAAGACGGTGCGGTCGAGCGTCAGGGTGGCGTTGGCGCCGAGCGAGAGATTGGTGCTGTCGATCATGACGAGCCGCGCGGCGCTGTCATTGCCGGTGCGCACCGTCTCGTTGCGCACGACGCCGTCGCCGACATTGATCGGACTGCTCGACGCGCCTGCCACGCGCAGCACGTCCTTCTGCACCAGCACGGCCTCGCCGATGCGGCCGTCGGCGCTTGCCCCGCCCGCCAAGCCCAGCAGGGCGGCGGCCGAGATTGCAGCGACACAGGCTCGGCGACGCTGATTCATATCCACACCGAAGATTGTTCCTTGCCCAATCTAGCCGAAGACGGCGCGCGGGGTTGTTGTAAAATAGGCACAAGTTTGCCTCGATGACCGTTCGGTGGTTAGTTGCCGCCACCGTGAGATCAGTTCAACGCGGAGGCCCATGAAGGTATCTGCTGCTCGCCGCGATGACGACGAAGAGGACGGCGAGGTTGCGCAGGATGGCGCTCTGTCGGTCCGCCGCTGTGTGATGACGGCATTGCTGATCTTCGCGATCGCGCACGTCGTGCTGATGATCGGGCTCGCCTCGCCGCCGAAATTCGTCTTCGACGAGGTGCATTACGTGCCGGCGGCGCGGCAGATGCTGGGACTGGCGCCGGCGACGCCGCAGCTCAACCCGATGCATCCGCCGCTCGCCAAGGAGCTGATTGCGCTGTCGATCAGGACGTTCGGCGATAACGCCTTCGCATGGCGCTATCCCGGTACCGTGCTCGGCGGGCTCGCCGTGGCCGCGATCTATCTATGCGGCCTGGCGCTGTTCGCGGCGCAATGGCCTGCCATTGCGGCGGCGCTGCTCGCGGCCTTCAACCAGATGCTGTTCGTGCAGGCGCGCATCGCGATGCTCGACATCGGCGCGCTCGCCTTCAGCCTGCTCGGGATCGCGGCCTTTCTGTTTTCGTTCCGGCAGCGCCGGCCGCAGGTCGTGTTCGCGCTGGCGGGCGCGCTGTTCGGCCTTGCGATCGCCTGCAAATGGAGCGGGCTGTTTCCGCTGCTGACGGCGCTTCTCATCGTCGGTCTCATCAAGCTGTTGCAGCATTGGCAGACCTCGTTCGGTGATGGCGAGCCGACCGACTGGTATCGGCCCGAGCAATGGCCGCAACTGAGCTGGCCGCAGATCGTGCTGTGCCTCGTCGCGATGCCCACCGTCTGCTATCTCGCGACCTTCGTCCCGCTGCACGGCCTGTCCGTCGTGGGCATCTTCGAGGCGCAGCGGCGCATCTTTGACGACAGCGTCACCACGGCGATCGCCGGCCACACCTATATGAGCGCGTGGCCGACCTGGCCGCTGCTGGTCCGTCCGGTCTGGTTCCTGTTCGACAAGACGAGCGACACCGACATCGCCGCGGTGGTGCTGCTCGGCAATCCGCTGGTGCTGTGGCCGGCGCTTGCGGCGATCGCGATCTGCGTCCGGGATTTCATCGCGACGCGCAGCGCGACGGCGTTCCTGATCCTGGCGTTCTATCTCGGCTGCTATCTGCCATGGGCGCTGCTGCCGCGCGCGCTGAGCTTCATCTACTACTACCTGCCGTCGGCGACGCTGGCGAGCCTCGCGCTCGTCCATGTGCTGACCCGCTGGCCGCGCTGGGTGCTGTTGAGCTATGTCGCCGTCGCGATCCTGGGCTTCGTCGCGATGCTGCCGGTCAGCGCCGCCTTCATCGGCACGACGATGCAGACCTTCACCCGGTTGATGCTGTTCCAGAGCTGGATCTGAAGCCGGACAAAAAGCGCCCCGCCCGCCAGGGACCGTGGGCAGGCGGGGCGATGCGCGGCGGAGCGCTCACTTCGCCGCGGTTTTGGTGTCCATGTTGACGACCTGGACCCGCCGGTTGAGCGGATCGGCCGGGTTGGCCGCGTCCTTGAGCTTGGTCTTGCCATAGCCGACCGTGACGAGGTCCTGGCCGGGGAGGGCGAACTTCTCGACCAGATAGCGCTTGATGGTGTCGGCACGGCGCTCGGAGAGATCCTGGTTGAAGCCGTCGCTGCCGATGCCGTCGGTATGGCCGGCGACCACGAAGGTCGAGCCCTTCAGGTTCGGATCGGACAGCGCCTTGCCGAGCTCCTGCACGGCCGGCATCGAGGCCTTGCTGATCTCGGCCGAGTTGTAGTCGAACTGGATCTCGAGATCGATCTTGGGCTTGGTGGCCGCGATCTCGGCAATCTGCTCGCGCTCGCCGAGCGACAGCGAGCGGGTCTTGCGGTTGCGCATGCTGTCGATGAAGGCCGCTTGCTTCGCCTGCGCTGCCGCGTCGGCCTGCGGGGTCGCTTGCGGTCCGACCGAAATGCCGCGCGTCACGGCCTTCGGCTTCAGCGCGTTGAGGATCTTGTCGGCCGACACGGTCTCGCCGGCGAGCGCGGTGCCTGCGCCGATCGCCAGCATGGCGGAGAACGCCGCCGCCTGAACTGCAAAGCGTCCAAAATATGGGGTCATCGTCGTTATCCTCGGGTCGTCATGCCCTATGGCCATTGGATGCGTGAACGATAGAACGGGTTCAAAGCATCAACTGTGATCGACGTCACGTTGCCGGACCGGGCGGCGGCCCTTGAGGGGCGAAGCGAGTGGTCCGCGGGACGCGCCGCGCGCTGCCGCAAAGCGATCGGCAGGTGGCCGGTCCGCGAACAACAAATCGGCCAGATGCGGTTCTACCGGATAGCGCTCGCCGGGAAAAAATCGCAAACCAGAGGGACGCGAACGGCGAGTGGATTCGTAGTCAAAGAAACGCCAACAGAAAAGCAAAGCCGTGTTCAACCCATCGCACAGGCGCGACTATCAGTCCCATCGGGCAAGCAGTCAGGATCAGACGGGATCAGTGGGTTCCATGTCGACGCTGATCGGAGCCGGCATCATTGCGGCATCGATCCTGCTGTCGACGCTGATCACTGCGGTCGGCAACCGCTATGTCGGCCTGGAAAGTCCCTCCGAGGATACGGCCTGGCTGGTCGACCGCCTGACCGGCCGCATCTACAAGTGCCGTGCGCCGGATCCCGGCCGCGCCAGCTGCAAGGCCGAGATCGCCACCGGCAGCATTCCGGACAAGTCCAAGCCTTGAGGTTCCGCTAGGGGATCTCGCCGGCCTGATTTGCCGTTGCGGGAGCGGGCGCGAATCTCGCACCATTGCGCGGCATGCCCGCCGTTTCCACGCCCATCCCGCTCCCCAAGCCGCAGGCGCGCCGCATCTGGCTGCGCGCGCAGCGGCTCGATGCCGAGGCGCCGTTCGGCGCGGGCCCCGAGGCGGTCGCCGCCGCCATAGCCCATCTCGGCTATGTGCAGATCGACACCATCAACGTCATCGAGCGCTGCCATCACCACATCCTGTTCAGCCGCATTCCCGCCTATCGCCGCGCCGATCTCAGGCAGGCGCAGAGCACCGACAAGACCGTCTTCGAATATTGGGCCCACGCGCTGTCCTATATTCCGGTGCAGGACTTCCGCTACTTCGTCCCGGCGATGCGCCGCCACCGCCGCGAGGGCCATCGCTGGCTCACGACCGTGAAGCCTGAGGATACGCGCAAGGTCATGCGGCTGATCCGCCAAGGCGGCGCGCTGACGATCCGCGACATCGACGACGACGTTCTGCGCGAGAAGGACCACGCCTGGGCCAGCCGCAAGCCGTCGAAGCGCGCGCTGCAGCTCGGCTTCTACGAGGGCGTGCTGACGGTGTCGGGCCGCGACGGCATGCTCAAGACCTACGACCTCACCACCCGGCATTTCGGCTGGGAACGGCTGCCGAAGGGCGCCAATGATCGCGAGATCGCAACCTATCTGCTCGACCGCGGCCTGCGCGCCCAAGGCGTCGTCAGCCTCGATTCGCTCTGCCATCTCAATGCGCCAAGCAAGGCCGCGGTGCGCCGGGTCATCGATGCCAGGGTCCGGCGCGGCGAGCTGCTGCCGGTGACGGCGGAGGGCGCCGGCAAGCAGGAGCACTGGATCACGCCTGCTGCATTGGCAGCGCCGATCGAGATCGATCCGGCGCGCGTGCACATTCTGTCGCCGTTCGATCCGCTGATCATCCAGCGCAAGCGGACGCAGGCGATCTTCGACTACGAGCATCGCTTCGAGGCCTATGTCCCGAAGGACAAGCGCCTGTTCGGCTATTTCGCGCTGCCCGTCCTGGTCGGCGACGAGATCGTCGCCGCGCTCGACCTCAAGACCGACCGCCAGAACGGCAAGCTCCTGATGCAGAAATGGAGCTGGGTCGGCCAGGGCAAGGCCGCGCGTGGCGAGCGGCGCAAGGCGCTGAAGCGGGTGATCGAGGATGAGCTGCACCGGTTCCAGAAGTTTCAGCTTGGAGATTGAGGCCGGGAGCAACGGGTCCGTTTTCGCTTGAATTGGGAATGATTGTTTCCTATTATCCGGCCATGATGAAGTCTCCGAAGGATGCCGTCGAGCGCCGTGGGCCTGGCCGGCCGCGCGAGTTTGACATGGATACCGCCTTGAGCAGGGCGCTGGTGGTCTTCAGCGAGCGCGGCTACCACGCGGCATCGCTGGCCGAGCTACGCGTCGCGATGAAGCTCGCGACGGGAAGTCTCTACAAGGCGTTCCAGGACAAGCGCGCGATCTTCCTCGCGACACTCGATTACTACATCGCGCGGCGTGACCGACAGGTGCGCGAACGTCTCGATGCGCAGCACAGCGGCCGCGACAAGCTGCGGGCCTTGCTGCAGTTCTATGCCGAGTCCGCCAGTGACAGCGAGGGCCGGCGCGGTTGCATGGTCGTCACCAGCGCGGCGGAGCTCGCCACCTTGGATGCGGAGGCCGCCGCCAAGGTCCGCGGGGCGATGCGCCGGGTTGAGAGCCTGGTGTGCGATCTGATCAAGCTCGGACAATCCGACGGATCGATCCGGCCGAATCTCGACGCGGAAGCCGTGGCTGGCGCTCTTTTCTGTGTAATCCAGGGGCTGCGGGTGGTCGGCAAGACGGGGCGTGCCAAGAGCGAGATGATGAGCGTCGCAAATCAAGCCGCGACCTTGTTCGCGTGACATCGTGCCAAATTAGGAAACATTTGTTCTATAATAAGGAGAATGATCGTGCCCGAGTTGATGAACGCCATCTCTGCCCAAAGCCCGTCCCGCCTGGTCGCGGCTGGGCCGTTCTGTCGCGCCGAGCCCTCGTTGCCGGGATTCACCCACCGCTTCGAGACCGTCCAGGGTGTCAGGCTGCACTATGTCAGCGGTGGCCCGCCGGATGGCGAGGTGGTGGTGCTGCTCGCAGGCTTCCCCGAAAGCTGGTTTGCCTGGCGCAAGGTCATGCCGCTGCTCGGGTCGCGCTATCGGGTCATCGCGCCGGATCTCCCCGGGCAGGGAGACTCGGACCGGCCAGCCGAAGGCTACGATACGCAGGCCCTGGCCACGGCGGTGCATCGCCTGCTGCAGCAGCTCGGCGTCACCAGCTATCATCTGGTGGCCCATGATATCGGCGCGTGGGTGGCCTATCCCTATGCGGCCCTGTTCGAAGCCGAGGTGCGCAGTCTGGCCCTGCTCGATGCCGGAATTCCCGGCGTCACCTTGCCCGAGGCGCTGCCGTTCGCGCCCGACCGCGCGTGGCGCACCTGGCACTTCGCGTTCCACGCCGTCGCGGATCTCCCGGAGATGCTGATCCATGGCCGCGAACGCGACTATCTCGCGTGGTTCCTGCGCCGCAAAGGGGCCAATCCCCAGGCGTTCTCCGAAAGCGATCTCGACGAATACGCCCGCGTGCTGACCAAGGCCGGCGGCTTGCGCGCCGGGCTCGCTTATTATCGTGCCGCCGCACTGTCCGCGCTTCAGAACCGCGAGCTGAAACAAAGGGGCACGCTGAAGCCGCCGGTGTTGGCCGTCGGTGCCGACCAGGGATCGATCGTGGACATGGCCGTGCCGCTCAGGGAGGTCGCCGATCACGTCGAGGGCATCACCATCTCCGCGTGCGGCCATTACATTCCGGAAGAGCAGCCTGCCATCCTGGCGGAGGAGCTGAAGGCGTTCTTCGGCCGCGCCGGCGTGGGGCCGATCTGAGCTGTCGGTTGATATCGCGGCCTGCCGTGGACAGGCTTATGTCGCAGCAGGCCGCATCGCGCTTCGGTCGATCCAGATGCCGATGACGACGCCGACGACATAGGCCGCGATGTTCCACAGCGAGAAGATCCGTCCGAGCAGCAGCGCGCCGGCCAAGGTCAAGCGGAAGCTGTCGAGCCAAGGCGTGTGGATCAGCCTGGAGGCTTCGACGATGGCGGCGATTGCGATCGCGAGCCCGCCGATCAGCCGCCACGACATCAGCGGGAGCAGTGCGACGAGCAGCAGATAGACCGTCGTCGCCCAGAGCACCGAGCCGCCATACTTGACGATGAAGGCGGGAAGGCCGAGGCCGAGACCATGGAAGCGCAGGCCGAGCCCGAGCGCGATCGCGATCAGCGCCGTCGCGAGCGCACGTGCTGCGCGGCGGTGCCTGTCAGCGCGGGTGAGCATCTCGGGCGACGAGGGCGTCATGCGCGTGCCGCGCCCCCGCGATGCGCCGACGGGCTGTGGGATGTCAGGTTTTCCGATTGACTTGCCACGACCGATGCTCAACACCGCCTTCAACTATCAATGTCCAGAAAGCTCCCGGGAGGAGATCGATGAGTCCGTCCGCCACCACTCCGGCCGCACCTGGCCGCTCCGACATCGAGGCCGCGACCATCCGCGCCATCTCCTGGCGGCTGATTCCCTTTCTGGTGCTGGCCTATTTCTTCTCCTATCTGGATCGCGTCAATCTCGGCTTCGCCGCGCTGACCATGAATGCGGAGCTGAAATTCTCGCCGCTGGTGTTCGCCTGGGGCGCGGGCATCTTCTTCATCGGCTATTTCATCTTCGAGGTGCCGAGCAATCTGGCGCTGGAGAGGTTCGGCGCCAGCCGCTGGATCGCGCGCATCATGGTGACCTGGGGGATCATCTCGGCGCTGATGGCCGTGGTCTCGGGCCCCTGGAGCTTCTACACGCTGCGCTTCCTGCTCGGCGTCGCCGAGGCCGGATTCTTTCCCGGCATCATCCTCTATCTCACTTACTGGTATCCCGCGCAGTATCGCGCGCGCTTCCTCGCCGCCTTCGCGGTTGCCGTGCCGATTTCGACCGTGATCGGCGCGCCCGTCTCCGGCCTGCTGCTCGGCATGCACGGCCTGATGGGGCTCCAGGGCTGGCAGTGGCTGTTCATCATCGAGGGAATTCCGTCCATCATCCTCGGCGTCGTCACCTGGTTCTATTTGACCGACCGGCCGGAGCACGCGACCTGGCTGTCGGCGGAGCAGAAGGCCTGGCTCGCGGCAAGGCTCGAGGCCGAAACGGCGGCGAAGCAGGCCGCCGGACACATGACGCTCGGTGAGGCGCTGTCGTCGCCCAAGGTGATCGTGCTCAGCCTGATCTATTTCGGCTTCGTCGGCGCGCTCTACGGCATGCAGTTCTGGCTGCCGCAGATCGTCAAGGCGTTCGGACTGACCAATGTGCAGACCGGCTTCGTCACCGCGATCCCCTATGCGTTCGGCACCGTCGCGATGATCCTGTGGGCGCGGCATTCCGATGCGACGCGCGAGCGCGTGATCCATGTCGGCGCGCCGCTGATCCTGATCGCTGTCGCGCTGGCCGCCTCGAGCGTGATCGGCGATCCCACGCTCACCATGGTCGCGCTGACGGTCGCCGCGATCGGCGTGTTCTGCGTCTTCGGCGTGTTCTGGACCTTGCCCACGGCGTGGCTGTCGGGCACGGCCGCGGCCGGCGCCATCGCGCTGATCAACTCGATCGGCAATCTCGCCGGCTTCGGCGGCCCCTATCTGGTCGGCTGGATCAAGGACACGACCGGCTCCACCACCCACGGCCTGCTCGCGCTGTCGGTGCTGCCGCTGATCGCCGGGCTGCTCGCGTTCTTCGGCGGCCATGAGAGCAAGGTCGAATTCGCCGGGCAGGCGCCCGCGGAGTGAAGCGCACGGTGCATGCCCTGATTGCGGGGCCGGGCTCGACCGCGGCGGCGGACGGCCCCGGAATCGGTGGCCGGGTGAGCGCACAGCGGAGTTCCGAGCCCGCCTGCCGCGCCAATGAGCACCTGCGGCAACATGTCCAGATGTTCACGAAGTCATGATCACTGACGAATATTGACAATCGTCACTCAACATTCGACACTCCCTCGCAACTGCAGCGAGGGTGCCCCATGTTGATCCGCCTGATTTTCGCGAGCTATTCCAAGCTGTTGACTGGTCTTGCGCTGGCCACCATGGCCGTCGCCCTGGCCGGGTGCAATGAAACCGTCGCCCAGAAGGCCGAACCGGTCCGTCCGGTCCTGGTCGCGCCCGTGCATTACGAGGCCGAGACGCCTGAACGCAGCTTCGTCGGCACCATCAGGCCGCGCATCGAGGCCGATATCGGCTTCCGCGTCGCCGGCAAGGTCGCCAAGCGCCTGGTCGAGGTCGGCCAGACCGTCGATGTCGGCCAGCCGCTCGCCACGCTCGACGAGGTCGACCTGAAGCTCCAGGCCGAGCAGGCCGAAGCCGAATTCCGCGCCGCCACCGGCGTGCTTGCGCAGGCGTCCGCCGCCGAGACCCGAGCCAAGGAGCTGCGGGCCAAGGGCTGGACCACGGATGCGCAGATGGACCAGGCCAGGGCCTCGGCCGACGAGGCGAGGGCGCGGCTCAATCGCGCCGAGCGCTCGGTCGAGCTGACACGCAACTCGCTGTCCTATGCGACGCTGGTTGCGGACGCGCGCGGCGTCGTCACCGCGAGCATGATCGAGCCAGGCGTGGTCGTTGCCGCCGGCCAGGCGGCGATCCGTGTCGCGCGTTTCGCAGAGAAGGAGGCGGTGGTCGCGATCCCGGAGACCCTGCTCGAACGCGCCAAGACCGGTAGCGCCTACGTCACGCTGTGGTCGGAAGCCGACAAGAAATATGCGGCGAAGCTGCGCGAGATCGCGCCCACCGCCGATTCCGCGACGCGCACCTATCTCGCCAAGTTCTCGCTGCCGGACGCCGGCGAAGCCGTCTCGCTCGGTATGACCGCGACCTTGACGCTCGCCGATCCCGCCACCACGCGCGTCGCGCGGCTGCCGCTGTCGGCGCTGTTCAGCGAGGGCCGCGATCCGTCGCTCTATGTCGTCAACGACAAGGGCGAGGTGACGCTGAAGCCGGTGAAGGTGAAGGCCTATGACAGCAAGGATGTGCTCGTCACGTCAGGCGTCGACGAGGGCGACAAGGTCGTGGCGCTCGGCGTGCAGAAGATCGATCCCGCCCAGAAGGTGCGGGTCGTGTCAGCGCTGACGTTCTAGTTCTCCTGTCGTTCCGGGCGCACGCAGTGCGAACCCGGAACCTCGAGATTCCGGGTTCGATGCTTCGCATCGCCCCGGAATGACGAAAGTAATGGTTGTCATTGCGAGGAGCGAAGCGACGAAGCAATCCAGACTGTTTCCACGGAAGGATTCCTGGATTGCTTCCACCGTCGCCCTTCGGGCTATGGCGGACAAGTCGCTTCGCTCGCAATGACGATCACTGAGAATGGCCTGGAATAGCGATATCGGATCATCGGAGAGCACCCATGAAGCGGTTCAACCTGTCGGCCTGGGCGGTCAATCATCCGCCGCTGGTGCTGTTCCTGATCATCGCGCTCGGCGTCGCCGGCTTCTTCTCCTATCAGAAGCTCGGCCGTGCCGAAGATCCGTTCTTCACCGTCAAGGTCGTCAACGTCTCGGTGATGTGGCCGGGCGCGACGGCGGCCGAGATGCAGAGCCAGGTCGCCGACCCCATCGAGAAGAAGCTGCAGGAGCTGCCTTACTTCGAGAAGGTGCAGACCTATTCGAAGCCGGCCTTCACCGCGATGCAGGTGACCTTCCGCGATTCGACGCCGCCGGCAGAGGTGCCGCATCTGTTCTACCTGATCCGCAAGAAGCTCGACGACGTGCAGTCGTCGCTGCCGTCGGGCATCGTCGGGCCGTTCGTCAATGACGAGTTCTCCGACGTCGATTCCATCCTGTTCATGATGACCGGCGACGGCGCCGATTATGCGCAATTGAAGAAGACCGCCGAAGGCCTGCGCCAGCGCCTGCTCAAGGTCACCGGCGTCACCAAGGTCAATCTCTACGGCACCCAGGACGAGCGCATCTATGTCGAGTTCAGCCATGCCAAGCTCGCCACGCTCGGCATCACACCGCAGGCCCTGTTCGATTCGTTGGCCAAGCAGAACAATGTGACCCCGGCCGGCACGGTCGAGACCTCGTCGCAGCGCGTGCCGCTGCGCGTCACCGGCGCGCTCGACGGCGCCAAGGCGGTGGCGGAGACGCCGGTCGAAAGCAACGGACGCGTGTTCCGGCTCGGCGACATCGCGACCGTCACCCACGGCTACGTCGATCCGCCGAGCTTCAAGGTGCGGCAGGAGGGCAAGCCCGCGCTCGGCATCGGCGTGGTCACGGCCAAGGAGGCCAACATCCTGGAGCTCGGCAAGGAGGTGCACGCCGCCGCCGACGATTTCATGAAGGCCGTGCCGCAGGGCATCGAGATCGAGCAGATCGCAGACCAGCCCAAGGTGGTCGAGCACGCCGTCAGCGAGTTCGTGCACTCGTTCGTCGAGGCGCTGGTGATCGTGCTGTTCGTGTCGTTCCTGGCGCTGGGATGGCGCACCGGCATCGTGGTGGCGCTGTCGGTGCCGCTGGTGCTCGGACTCGTCTTCATCGTCATGAACATCATGGGGCTCAACCTGCACCGCATCTCGCTCGGCGCCCTCATCATCGCGCTCGGCCTGCTGGTCGACGATGCCATCATCGCGGTCGAGATGATGGTGGTGAAGATGGAGCAGGGCTGGGACCGGATGCGCGCCGCGTCGTTTGCCTGGGAATCCACCGCATTCCCGATGCTGACCGGCACCCTGGTCACGGCCGCCGGCTTCCTGCCGATCGGCTTTGCCAATTCGGCGGTCGGCGAATATGCCGGCAGCATCTTCTGGATCGTCGCCATCGCGCTGGTCGCGTCGTGGTTCGTCGCGGTGATCTTCACGCCCTATATCGGCGTCAAGCTGCTGCCCGACATCAAGGTTCATCACGACCATGATGAGCACGCGATCTACGATACGCGCATGTATCGCGGCCTGCGCCGCGTGATCCGCTGGTGCGTCGATCACCGCATCACCACAGTCGCTGCGACGGTCGGCGTGTTCGCGGCATCGATCGTGGCCTTCGGCCACGTCCAGCAGCAGTTCTTCCCGCTGTCGGAACGCCCCGAGCTGTTCCTGCAGTTGCGGCTGCCGGAGGGCACCGCATTCGGTGTCACCGAGAAGGCTGCCAAATCAGCAGAGAAGCTGCTCAAGGACGACAAGGACATCGAGACCTACACCGCCTATGTCGGGCAGGGCTCGCCGCGGTTCTGGCTCGGCCTCAACCCGCAACTTCCGAACGAGGCCTTCGCCGAGATCGTGATCGTCGCCAAGGACGTGGCCGCGCGCGAGCGCATCAAGGCCAAGATCGAGACCGCGGCTGCGAATGGCGAGCTGAACGAAGCGCGCGTCCGCGTCGATCGCTTCAATTTCGGTCCGCCGGTCGGCTTCCCCGTCCAGTTCCGCGTCATTGGCCCGGATGCGGCGAAGGTGCGCGAGATCGCCCATCAGGTGCGCGACGTCATGCGCCAGAATCCGAATGTCAGGGATCCGCAGCTCGACTGGAACGAGCAGTCGCCCTACCTCAAGCTGGTCGTCGACCAGGATCGTGCCCGCGCGCTCGGCCTGACCCCGCAGGACGTGTCGCAGTCGCTGGCGATGCTGATCTCCGGCGTGCAGGTCACGACCATCCGCGACGGCATCGAGAAGGTCGGCGTCGTCGCGCGTGCCGCGCCGTCCGAACGGCTGGATCTCGCCCATGTCGGCGACCTCACCATCACCTCGAAGAACGGCGTGGCCGTGCCGCTGCAGCAGATCGCCAAGATCGAGTATTCCCACGAGGAGCCGATCCTGTGGCGTCGCAACCGCGACATGGCGATCACGGTGCGCGCCGACGTGGCGGATGGCGTCCAGGCGCCGGATGTCACCAACCAGATCTCGCCGAAGCTGCAGGATATCCGCAACCACCTCGCGCCCGCCTACCGGATCGAGGCAGGCGGCGCGTTCGAGGAATCCGCCAAGGGCAATGCCTCGATCTTCGTGCTGTTTCCGCTGATGGTCATCGTGATGCTGACCCTGCTGATGATCCAGCTGCAGAGCTTCTCACGGCTGATCCTGGTGTTTCTGACCGCGCCGCTCGGCATCGTCGGCGCCTCGCTCGGGCTCAATGTCGCCAACGCGCCGTTCGGCTTCGTGGCGCTGCTCGGCCTGATCGCGCTCGCCGGCATGATCATGCGCAACGCGGTGATCCTGGTCGATCAGATCGAGACCGACGTTGCCCATGGCCTGACCCGCAAGGAGGCGATCATCGAGGCCACGGTGCGCCGTGCCCGCCCCGTGGTGCTGACCGCGCTCGCCGCGATCCTCGCCATGATCCCGCTGTCGCGCTCGGCGTTCTGGGGCCCGATGGCGATCACCATCATGGGCGGGTTGTTCGTTGCAACCTTCCTGACGCTGCTGTACTTGCCTGGATTGTATGCCCTATGGTTCCGCAAGAGTCTCGACGAGCGTGGAGCGAAAGACGCGGATCATTCCGCAGCGCAGCACACTGACGTGCCGAGGCCCGCGCTTCCTCTGGCCGAGGCCGCCGAATGAAGGACCAACAAGATCGCAGGCATGATGACCCTGGTTTCCGACCATATCGAATCCGATACGCACGAGCGCATTCTCGTCGTTGCTGAGCGCCTGTTTCGACAGATCGGCTACCAGAAGACGACCGTCGCCGACATCGCCAAGGAGCTCCGTATGAGCCCGGCGAATGTCTACCGGTTCTTCGACTCCAAGAAGGCGATCCACCGGGGGGTCGCCCACACGCTGATGGCCCAGGTCGAGGCGGCCGCCATCATGATCGCGGAGCGGCCCGGCCCGGCGGCGCCGCGGCTGCGCGAGCTGCTCGGCACGATCCATCGCATGAACACCGAGCGCTATGTCGGCGACAGCAAGCTGCACGAGATGGTCGCGGTGGCGATGGAGGAGAGCTGGGACGTCTGCGAGGCGCACATGCTGCTGATCACCGAGATCATCGGCCGGGTGATCGGGCAGGGCGCGGCGTCCGGCGAATTCGCGGTCACCGATCTGCCGCTGGCGGCAAAATGTGCGACGACCGCGATGATGCGCTTCTTCCATCCGCAGATGATCGCGCAATGCGCGACCAAGCCGGGCCCGACGATCGACGAGATGATCGATTTCGTGCTGTCAGGCCTTGGTTCCAGGCGCGCTGCAAGCTAAGTTCGCCGTCATTCGAGCGAAGCTTCGTCGCTTGCGCTCCCCGCAATGACGGAAGGGACGACGGCGTGACCGAACGGGATCTGCATTTCTACGAACCGAAGAACGGCCACGGCCTGCGCCACGATCCCTTCAACGCCATCGTCGCGCCGCGTCCGATCGGCTGGATCTCGTCGCGTGATCCGGACGGTCACGTCAACCTTGCGCCGTACAGCTTTTTCAACGCCTTCAACTACACGCCGCCGATCATCGGCTTCTCCTCGACGCAGTGGAAGGACTCGGTCGCCAACATCCAGGACACCGGCGAGTTCGTCTGGAACCTGGTGACGCGCGGCCTGGCGACGCAGATGAATGCGACCGCCGCGCATGTCGCGCGCGAGGTCGACGAGTTCAAGCTTGCGGGCGTGACGCCGGTAGCTTGCAAGTTCGTCAACGTGCCGCGCGTCGGCGAAAGCCCTGTCGCGTTCGAGTGCAAGGTGACGCAGATCATCCAGCTGCAGGGCGCCGACGGTGCCAAGGCGCAGGCCTGGCTGACGCTCGGCGAGGTGGTCGGCGTGCATATCGACAAGACGCTGATCAAGGATGGCGTCTACCAGACGGCGCTGGCGCATCCGATCGTCCGTGCCGGGCGTCGCGGCGACTATTTCGAGATCATGCAGGAGGCGATGTTCGAAATGGCGAGGCCGGACTGACGGACTTGCGCCTCTTGAACGCTGCTGCAATTGGAGACCACCCGACGTGACCGAAGCGACCGTCCATGCCGCGCTGTCCGCGCCGACCGAGCCCCGCGGCGATCTCTGCATACGCACCCTGGCGATGCCGGCCGACACCAATGCCAATGGCGACATCTTCGGCGGCTGGCTGCTCAGCCAGATGGACGTCGGCGGCGGCGTGTACGCCGCCAAGGTCGCGAAGTCGCGCACGGTGACGGTCGCGATCGAGGCGATGAACTTCCGCAAGGCGGTGTATGTCGGCGATCTCGTTTCGGTCTATGCGCATCTCGTCCGCGTCGGCCGCACCTCGATGACGGTGCGTCTCGAAGCCTGGGTGCTGCGCCGGAAGGAGGAGCAGCCGATCCTCGTCACCGACGGCAACTTCACCTACGTGTCGATCGACGACGATGGCCGGCCGCAGCCGATCCGGCGCGACGGCTCCGTCACAGCCTGATCACATTCGCGGTCTGTCGGCGCAAGTAACCTCTGTTAATCCGCCGCATATGTCGCTCGCTCGGCATAAGGAACCGCGATCCGGCGATACGCGTTTGTTTGGGTCGGGCGGGACGGAGACGCGAAGGCCGAGCATGCGCGCTCGGCGTCTGCCGCGATCACTCTCGCGCGAGATGCGCCTTGTCCACAGGGCGAGCGTCTTTACGATAATTGCAAGTTCTGGTTGCTTGGCTGCGCGTTGCCGCGTCTCTGCCGTATTGCGTGCTTCGAGTGACACATTCGGACGAGCAGCGCTGACGGCAGTTCGTTTTCGATCCACAAGGCAAAAAATGCCAGCCGGAAAAAATTGCCGGCACAGAGGAAACGGCGGGGGCGTGTTGCGCGAACAGGGTGGGAGGAAGTCCATGTCGGACGTTGACGAGAAACTGACCTTGCAGGTCCTGAAGAAGCTGCAGCAGCGGCTTCTCCACGCCGAGCGCAGGATTTGCGTCTACGAGAATCAGCTCAGCGCGTTTCGTGAACATCACGTCGAGGTGTTGAGGGATCTGCGTACGATCTATCAGTTGCTCGGTCAGCATCAACACCGTCTCGGCGGAGCCGATGCGTCGCTGCGCAAGGTGACGCTCGTGCCGGATGATCCGCACTGATTCGACATGGGTCACGGCGTGAGTGCGTGCAGCGCAGCCAACATAACATCCACACAATTTCCTGTTGGCATTCACATCGGAATGGCCGGTGGCTCCCTGCACGGAACATTCGTCATGGAGCTCGGTTATACGCCCCGGAATGAACGACGGGATTGCGCAATGTCCGACACCTACATCATCGAGGTCAGCTCCCAGGCGGCGGGGATCGTCGTCCGTGATCGCGGCGGCTTCCGCTTCTTCGCGGCGTCCCATCGCTTCAATGCCCTCGAGGGCCAGGTGTTTCGCAATGCCCGCGAAGCCGAACGCGCCGCGATTCGGCTCGTGACCGGCGAGCTGAGCGCAGCCGCCTGAGCAGACGGGCGCACGCGGTGGACGTCGGCCGGACCAGACCGCGCGCGACGTTTCAGGCGATTGCTGCGATGCGCCCAGTGCTTGCCGATTGACGCTTGACTCGATCAGCATCACCATGGTGCAGCTTGTCCCCGAAAGCTTGCCATGGCCGTCCTCTCTCAACGCCAGACCGACATCCTCAACATCGCGCGCGCCTCCGGCCGCGTCATGGTGGAGGATCTCGCGCGCCGCTTCGAAGTCTCGGCCCAGACCATCCGCAAGGACCTCAACGATCTGTGCGAGCAGCGCGCGCTGACGCGCATCCATGGCGGGGCCATCATCGCCTCCGGGGTCGAGAATCTCGCCTACGAGGCGCGGCGCTTCGTCGCTGCCGAGGAGAAGAAGGCGATCGGTGCGGTCGCAGCCGCGCGGATTCCGAACGGCTCCTCGCTGTTCATCAATATCGGCACCACGACGGAGGAGGTGGCGAGCGCGCTGTCGTCGCACCAGGACCTGCTCGTCATCACCAACAATCTCAACGTCGCGATGCTGCTCTATCCGCATCCGCGCATCGAGGTGATCGTGGCCGGCGGCACGGTGCGGCGCTCAGACGGCGGCGTGATCGGATCGACCGCGACGCAGCTGATCGGCCAGTTCAAGGTCGACTATGCGATCATCGGCGCATCCGCGATCGACGAGGAAGGCGCGCTGCTCGACTTCGACTATCGCGAGGTCCAGGTGGCGCAGGCGATCATCGCCAATGCCCGCAGCGTGATGCTGGTGGCCGATTCCACCAAGCTCCACCGCAGCGCGCCGGTGCGCATCGCCCATCTCAGCCAGATCCAGACCTTCGTCACCGACCGGCCGCTGCCGGACGGACTGGCCAGCCTCTGCCATAGCCGCGGCATCGAGGTGGTCTCGGCGATGTCCGCCGACGAGGCCGACGACGCCGTAGAGGCAACCGAAACGGCGGGGTCCGCCGTGCTCCGCCGCGCCTGACTTTCCGCCACTCTCGCAGGCTCCTTGATCCCGGTTTGGGCAGGTTTTGCCCAACCGCGGCCCAACATGCGAATTTCGATTTGCTTTCACTTTCGTTTGTGTTTAACTCGAAACCGAAAGTGAAATCGCCGCAGTCAAGGCGATTGCCGGGGGATGCGTCTGTTGGAGCGGATCTACGACCTCGCCATTATCGGAGGCGGCGTGAACGGTTGCGGCATCGCGCGCGATGCCGCCGGACGCGGAAATTCCGTTTTCCTTTGTGAAATGAATGATCTGGCGAGCGGAACCTCGTCCTGGTCGACCAAGCTCGTGCATGGCGGCCTGCGCTATCTCGAATATTACGAGTTCCGGCTGGTCCGCGAGGCGCTGATCGAGCGCGAAGTCCTGTGGCAGATCGCGCCCCACATCATCCGTCCGCTGCGCTTCGTGCTGCCGCATCATTCGGGGCTGCGCCCGGCCTGGCTGCTGCGCCTCGGCCTGTTCCTCTATGACCATCTCGGCGGCCGCAAGCTGCTGCCGCCGACGCGGTCGGTGAACCTGCGCAGCGACGAGGTCGGCCGCCCCTTGATCCCCGGGCGCTACAGCAAGGGCTTCGAATATTCCGACTGCTTCGTCGACGATGCGCGTCTGGTCGTGCTGACCGCGCGGGATGCTGCCGATCGCGGCGCCGTCATCCGCACCCGCGCCCGTGCGACCGAGATCCGTCAGGATGGCAGCCATTGGCTGGTCACGACCGATAACACGCAGACCGGCGAGCGCGAGACCATCAAGGCGCGCGCGCTGGTCAATGCCGCCGGTCCCTGGGTCGAGCAGGTGCTGGCGACCGGCGCCGGCGTCAATGCCAAGGCCAAGGTGCGGCTGGTGCAGGGCTCGCACATCGTGGTGCGCAAGCTCTACGATCACGATCGCGCCTACATCTTCCAGAACGCCGACGGCCGTATCATCTTCGCCATTCCCTATCAGCAGGATTTCACGCTGATCGGCACCACCGATCGCGACTATCAGGGTGATCCGGCCAAGGTGAAGGCGACCGACGAGGAGATCGCCTATCTCTGCGCCGCGCTCGGGGAATATCTCGCCAAGCCGGTGACGCCGGCCGACGTTGTGTGGAGCTATTCCGGCGTGCGGCCACTCTATGACGACGGCGCCAGCGAGGCCAAGGCGGCGACCCGCGACTACGTGTTCGAGCTCGATACGCCCGGCGGCTTGCCGCTGCTGTCGATCTATGGCGGCAAGATCACCACCTACCGGCGCCTGTCGGAAGAGGCGCTGGAGCGTCTCGCGCCCTATGTGAAAGGGGGCAAGGCGGAGGAGGGATGGACCGGCAAGGCGTCGCTGCCCGGCGGCGACATGAAGGTTTCGGCCGTTGCGCCGTTGATTGCGGATCTCCGCAAGACCTATCCGTTCCTGTCGGATGCACATGCGAAGCGGATCGCTCATGCCTATGGCACGCGGGCTGCGGCCATGCTCGCCGGTGCGACATCTTTGGCCGATCTCGGCCAGGATTTCGGTGGCACCTTGACGGAGCGTGAAGTCAGGTACCTGATGACGAACGAGTGGGCGTTGACGGCCGAGGACATCGTGTGGCGGCGATCGAAGCTGGGGTTGCGGATGTCGGCGGCTGAGATCGCCGCGCTCGATGCGTGGATCACAGCCAATCGCGAGCGCTCCGCCGTGCCGGCGCGTGAGGCGGGAGGGCGCGCATGAGCGTGACGCTCGATCACGTCTCCCGAATTGTCGACGGCGTGACCACCATTCGCGACGTCTCGCTGACGTTGCAGCGCGGTACGCTGAGCGTGCTGCTCGGGCCGACGCTGTCCGGCAAGACCTCGATCATGCGGCTGCTCGCCGGCCTCGACCGGCCGACCACGGGGCGGGTGCTGGTCGACGGCAAGGACGTCACCGGCGCCGACGTGCGGCAGCGCTCGGTCGCGATGGTCTATCAGCAGTTCATCAACTATCCCTCGCTCTCGGTCTATGAGAACATCGCTTCGCCGCTGCGCGTGCAAGGCAAGTCGCGCCAGGAGATCGAGAAGCGCGTGGCGGAAGCCGCCCGGCTGCTCCGGCTCGAGCCCTATCTGAAGCGTACGCCGCTGCAGCTCTCCGGCGGCCAGCAGCAGCGCACCGCGATCGCGCGCGCCCTGGTGAAGGGCGCGGACCTCGTGCTGCTGGACGAGCCGCTCGCCAATCTCGACTACAAGCTGCGCGAGGAGCTGCGCACCGAGCTGCCGCGCATCTTCGAGGCATCCGGCGCAATCTTCGTCTACGCCACCACCGAGCCGTCGGAGGCGCTGCTGCTCGGCGGCCGCACCATCTGCATGTGGGAAGGGCAGGCGCTGCAGGCCGGCGATACCGCGGCCGTGTATCGCCGACCCGACACCTTGCGTGTCGGCCAGGTGTTCTCGGACCCGCCGATGAATACGGTCGAGATCCAGAAGCGCGGCGAGAGCGTGGAGTACGCCGGCGGGGTCAAGGCGCCGGCGGTAGGCCTCTATGCTGATCTGCCCGATGGCGCCTACCGCGTCGGCTTCCGCCCGCATCAGCTCGGGCTTGGCAAAGGCGACGGCAGCCACGGCCGCCATGCCTTTCCTGCGATCGTCTCGGTCACCGAGATCACGGGATCGGAGAGCTTCGTGCATCTGACGCGCGACGGCATGAACTGGGTCTCCGTGCTGCACGGCGTCCATGAATACGAGCCCGGCGAGATCCTCGACGCGGTGCTCGATCCGTCCAATGTGTTCGTGTTCGACGCCGGCGACCGCCTGGTCGCCGCGCCGGCGATCTGAGGGAGATGCCGCATGGCCCGCATTGACCTCGTCGATCTCGCCCACGCCTACAACGGCAACCGCGGCGATATCGAGAGCTACGCGCTGAAGCCGGTGACGATGACCTGGCGCCAGGGCGGCGCCTATGCGCTGCTCGGCCCGTCCGGCTGCGGCAAGACCACGCTGCTCAACCTGATCTCCGGCATTCTGACGCCCTCGCACGGCAAGATCCTGTTCGACGGCACCGACATCACCAAAGCCTCGACCCGCGAGCGCAACATCGCGCAGGTGTTCCAGTTTCCGGTGATCTACGACACGATGACGGTCGGCGAGAACCTCGCCTTTCCGCTCAAGAACCGCGGCGTGCCGAAAGCGGAGATCGACAAGCGCGTCGCCGAGATCGCGCGGCTCTTGGACCTGACGCCGGACCTCCATCGCAAGGCAACACGGCTCACCGCCGACGCCAAGCAGAAGATCTCGCTCGGCCGCGGCCTGGTGCGCTCCGACGTCGCCGCCGTGTTGTTCGACGAGCCGCTGACCGTGATCGATCCCGAGCTGAAATGGCAGCTCCGCTCGAAGCTGAAGGCGCTGCATCGCGAGCTCGACCTGACGATGATCTACGTCACCCACGACCAGACCGAGGCGCTGACCTTCGCCGACACCGTCGTCGTCATGCACGACGGCCGCGTGGTGCAGAGCGGCACGCCGGCGGAATTGTTCGACAAGCCCGCGCACACCTTCGTCGGCTACTTCATCGGCTCGCCCGGCATGAACATCCTCTCCGCCGAGGTGAAGGGCCGCGAGGCCCGCATCGACGGCCACACCCTGACGCTGTCGCGCAGCTACGACGCGCTGCCGGCCGGCGCCAAGATCGAGATCGGCGTCCGCCCGGAATTCGTCGATGTCGCTCAGCCCGGACCGGGCCTGCTCGACGCCAATATCGAGCGCGTCGACGATCTCGGCCGCATCCGGTTCGCGCGCGTCCGCGTCGGCGACGTCAAGTTCGCCGCGCGCCTGCCGGCGGGCTTCTCGCCGCAGGGCTCGGCGATCGGGCTGAAGTTCGATCCAGCCTATGTCCACGTCTATGCCGACAGCCGTCTCGTCGAGGGAGCCTGAGTGATGGACAAGACCATCAACAACAAGGCCTGGTTCCTGGTGCTGCCGGTGTTCCTGCTGGTGGCGTTCTCCGCTGTCCTGCCGCTGATGACGGTGGTGAACTATTCGATGCAGGACACGTTCGGCAACAACCAGTTCTTCTGGAATGGCGTCGGCTGGTTCAAGGAGCTGCTCGATCCCTCGACCGATCTCGGCGGCCGCTTCCTCGCCTCGCTCGGGCGTAACCTGATCTTCTCGCTCGCGATCCTGGCCATCGAGGTTCCGCTCGGAATCGTCGTGGCGCTGTCGATGCCGCGGGGCGGATGGACCGTGGCGTTCTGCCTCGTCGTGCTGGCGCTGCCGCTTCTGATTCCGTGGAACGTGGTCGGCACGATCTGGCAGATCTTCGGCCGCTCCGACATCGGCCTGCTCGGCTACACGCTCAACGCCATCGGCCTGGACTACAATTACGTCTCCAACGACGCCGACGCCTGGTTCACGGTCATCTTGATGGACGTCTGGCACTGGACCAGCCTGGTAGCGCTGCTGTGCTATGCCGGCCTGAAGTCGATCCCCGACGCCTATTATCAGGCTGCGCAGATCGACGGCGCCTCGCGCTGGGCGGTGTTCACCGCGATCCAGCTGCCCAAGATGCATCGCGTGCTGCTGATCGCCGTGCTGCTGCGCTTCATGGACAGCTTCATGATCTACACCGAGCCGTTCGTCGTCACAGGCGGCGGGCCGGGCAATTCGACGACCTTCATCTCGATCGAGCTCGTCAAGATCGCGCTCGGCCAGTTCGATCTCGGCAAGGCGGCTGCCCTGTCGCTGGTCTACAATCTGATCATCCTGATCGTCTGCTGGGTGTTCTACACCATCATGACCAATGCCGGCGCCGAGCGGCGGCCGGTGAAAGGGGGCGCGTGATGAACACCATTCCGGGCCGTCGGATCATCATCTCGCTATTCCTGGTCTTCCTGCTGTTGCCGATCTATTGGCTCGTCAACATGAGCTTCAAGACCAACAACGAGATCGTCACCACGATGAACTTGTGGCCGCATCAGCCGACGCTGGCCAACTACATGCGCATCTTCACCGACGAGAGCTGGTATTCCGGCTACATCAACTCGCTGAAATACGTGATCATCAACACGGTGATCTCGATCCTCGTGGCGCTGCCGGCCGCCTATGCATTCTCGCGGTACCGCTTCCTCGGCGACAAGCACCTGTTCTTCTGGCTGCTGTCGAACCGCATGGCGCCGGCTGCGGTCTACGCGCTGCCGTTCTTCAATCTGTATTCGGCGATCGGCCTGTTCGATACGCCCTGGGCGGTGGCGCTGGCGCATTGCATCTTCAATATCCCGCTCGCGGTCTGGATCCTCGAAGGCTTCGTGTCGTCGGTGCCGCGCGAGATCGACGAGACGGCGTTCCTTGACGGCTACTCGTTTCCGCGCTTCTTCGTGAAGATCCTGGTGCCGCTGATCGCGAGCGGCATCGGCGTCGCCGCCTTCTTCTGCTTCATGTTCTCCTGGGTCGAACTGCTGCTTGCGCGCACGCTGACCTCCGTCGACGCCAAGCCGATCTCGGCGGTGATGACGCGCACCGTCTCGGCGTCCGGCATGGATTGGGGCCTGCTCGCGGCTGCCGGCGTGCTCACGATCATCCCCGGCGCGCTCGTCATCTGGTTCGTCCGCAACTACATCGCGCGCGGCTTCGCGCTGGGACGGGTGTGATGACGCACGCTTGTTGCCACGGCCTCCGTTCCGCCTCCCCCGCTTGCGGGGGAGGCCGTATCGCATCGTCAGATGCGATACGGGTGGGGGCATCTCTCCTCTCGGGCGCTCCGACGCGCGGCGCCCCCACCCCAACCCTCCCCCGCAAGCGGGGGAGGGGGCCCATTACCGCCTGGAGCCGATAGCCATGAACAGCATCGCATGGATGGCATGGACCTTGCCGACCGCGATCTTCTTTGCTGCGCTCGCATGCACGCTCGGCGTCATGATCGTGCTCGCCGCGCGCTACCCGGAGGCCGAGCGGGTCGGCGTACTGCGCATCCCGACCACGCGCGGCGACCGGCTGTTCATCTCGCTGATCTCGGCCGCCGTCATTCATCTCGTATGGATCGGTCTGGTCGGCACCGACACGATTGCGACCTTGCCGATCGGCGAGGAAGGGTTTGAGGTTTCGAGCCTGTGGCTCGCGACCGCAATTTCGCTTGCATCAGCCGTTGCGATCTTCCGCACCGTCTGACGCAGGTGAAAAGGGGCAGATCCGGGGGCAACCCGGACCTGGATACGTCTGTCGCTCAAGGAGGAAAGCATGCGACACTTGAAACCTAGGAAGCATCACGTCACCAAGGCCAGCTATCTCGCGATGACCAGCGCCGTGGCGCTGTTCGCAGCAACCATGACACTGTCCGTTCCGGCACAGGCCGACGAGGCCGCCGCGAAGAAGTGGATCGACAGCGAATTCCAGCCGTCGACGCTCTCCAAGGACGATCAGATGAAGGAGATGCAGTGGTTCATGAAGGCCGCTGAACCCTTCAAGGGCATGGAGATCAACGTCGTCTCGGAGACGCTGACGACGCATGAATACGAGTCGAAGACGCTGGCGAAGGCGTTCGAGGAGATCACCGGCATCAAGATCAAGCACGACATCATCCAGGAAGGTGATGTCGTCGAGAAGATCCAGACCCAGATGCAGTCCGGCAAGAACGTCTATGACGGCTGGATCAACGACTCCGATTTCATCGGCACCCACTTCCGCTACGGCCAGGCGGTCGACCTCACCGACTGGATGGCGAAGGACGCGAAGGACGTCACCGATCCCTATCTCGACGTCAATGACTTCATCGGCAAGTCCTTCACGACCGCGCCGAACGGCCATCTGTATCAGCTGCCCGACCAGCAGTTCGCCAACCTCTATTGGTTCCGGTACGACTGGTTCACGAACCCCGAGTACAAGGCGAAGTTCAAGGCCAAGTACGGCTATGAGCTCGGCGTGCCCGTGAACTGGTCGGCCTATGAGGATATCGCCGAGTTCTTCACCAACGACGTCAAGGAGATCAACGGCGTCAGGGTCTATGGCCACATGGACTATGGCAAGAAGGATCCCTCGCTCGGCTGGCGCTTCACCGACGCCTGGCTGTCGATGGCCGGCAACGGCGACAAGGGCCTCCCGAACGGCCTTCCGGTCGACGAATGGGGCATCCGCATGGAGGGCTGCCGCCCGGTCGGCTCGTCCGTCGAGCGCGGCGGCGACGTCAACGGCCCGGCGGCGGTCTATTCGATCGTCAAGTATCTCGACTGGATGAAGAAGTATGCTCCGCCTCAGGCTCAGGGCATGACCTTCTCCGAATCCGGTCCGGTGCCGTCGCAGGGCAACATCGCCCAGCAGATCTTCTGGTACACCGCCTTCACCGCCGACATGGTCAAGCCCGGCCTGGCGGTGATGAATGCGGACGGCACGCCGAAGTGGCGCATGGCCCCGTCGCCGCACGGCTCGTACTGGAAGGAGGGCATGAAGCTCGGCTACCAGGACGTGGGCTCGGCGACGCTGCTGAAGTCGACCCCGGTCGATCGCCGCAAGGCGGCCTGGCTCTATCTGCAGTTCATCGTCTCCAAGACGGTGTCGCTGAAGAAGAGCCATGTCGGACTGACCTTCATCCGTGAATCCGACATCTGGGACAAGTCGTTCACGGAGCGCGCGCCGAAGCTCGGCGGCCTGATCGAGTTCTACCGCTCGCCTGCCCGCGTGCAGTGGACCCCGACTGGCAACAACGTGCCCGACTATCCGAAGCTGGCGCAGCTGTGGTGGCAGAACATCGGCGATGCGTCGTCCGGTGCGAAGACCCCGCAGCAGGCGATGGACGCGCTCGCGGCCGCTCAGGACTCCGTCCTCGAGCGTCTGGAGAAGTCCAAGGTCCAGGGCGATTGCGGTCCGAAGCTGAACAAGAAGGAGACCGCGGAGTACTGGTTCGCCAAGTCCGAGAAGGAGGGCCATATCGCGCCGCAGCGCAAGCTCGCCAACGAGAAGCCGAAGGGCGAGACCGTCGACTACGACACGCTGATCAAGTCGTGGCCGGCCAGCCCGCCGAAGCGCGCCGAGGCGAAGTGAGCCGACGCTCGGCTGTTATCGCCCGGCTCGACCGGGCGATCCAGCAGGCCGCGGCGTTTCGGCTTTGGCATGACCGCCGGCGTCTACTGGATGCCCGCCTGCGCGGGGCATGACGGCGAGGCAGACGACGGAATGATTGCGAAGGCCGGGAGCGATCCCGGCCTTTTGCATTCTTGCGCTTCATTGTCGTCGTTGCGAGGAGCAACGCGGCGAAGCAGTCCAGAGTCATGAGGCTGATTCTGGCTTGCTCCCGCCGTCGCCCTCCGGGTTGTGGCGCACAAGTCGCCTTCGCTCGCAATGACGGCTACAATGATCATCTCGCTTGCCGTCACGGAGGAGACTCCATGCGCATGACATTCCGCTGCGATCCTGCGTTGGAGCCGCATCTGCCGCGGCCGGTGCCCGCGCGCACGACATTGCCCGACTGGCTGCGCCGGATGCCGGCGTCGGCCCATTCCGATCTGCATGGCCGCGACATTCGGACCGTCAAGCAGTGTCCGCCATTCGTCGATGCGATGGCCCATGGCGTGATGATCCTGCTGCCTTGCGACGTCACGGTCACCCGTGGAACGTTCTCATGGGATTGGGACGTTCCGGATCCCGCGACCGCAGGGCATCCCCGCGCACCACTCAGCTTTCATGTCGCCGCGCAATTCGAAGGCGCCCCGTTCGCGCACGACCGGCAGGCGGCGATCAAGTTCAACAGCTTCTGGACCATCGAATGTCCCGAGGGCTGGTCGTTGTTCGCGACTCATCCGGTCAATCGCGACGATCTGCCGTTCCGGACCTTGACCGGTCTCATCGATGCCGATCGCTTCCACGATGGCGGCATCAACTTTCCAGCCCTCTGGATCGCGCCCGACTTTTGCGGGGTGGTGCCGAAGGGCACTCCGGTTGCGCAGTGTTTTCCGGTGCCGCGCGAGACGCTGGATCTCGTGTTCGAGCCGTTCGCGGATCGCGGAGCTGCGTATTCGAAGACGGTTGCGGAGGTGCTGGCTGCGCCGAACGTCTATCGCAAGCGGTTTCGCGCCCGGCGCGGCCGGCTAACGCGTTAGGGCGAGCCGCAACGCGGTTTCGTCGAGCCACAGTCTTCCATGCGCGGCGGAGGTCAGCGCCATCGCGATCGCGCCGAACATCTGCGGCCGCAGCCGGTAGGCCGCTGCATAGAACTGCATCGCCGCGTCCGGTTCGCCGCTTTCCTGCAACGCGATGCCCAGATTGAGCGCGGCCTCGGCGTGATCGGGCTTGAGCGTCAGTGCCTTCCTGTAGGCCGCCGCCGCGCCGCTGTGATCGCGCTGATCCTGGCGGACCAGGCCGAGATCGAACCAGGTGGAAGCGGGGGCGTCGCCCGACGTCGCCTGCTCCAGATAGGCCGCGGCGCCAGCGAGATCGCCGTCCTCGAACGCGAGCCGGCCCAGCCGCGCGGCCGCTTCGCCGTGATCTGGCACGACTTTGAGGATCGCCTGCCAGGCACTGCGGGCCTGGGCGCGGTGGCCGGACTGGTCGAGGATGCGCGCCTTCTCCACGAAGGCTTCGCGCTGCGGCGCCAACGCCAGCGCACGATCGACATGATCGAGGGCCGCAGCGTAGTCCCCGTCGGCGCGGGAAATGCGCGCGGCGAGCAGTTGCGCGGCGGCGTTGTCGGGGCGCCTCGCCAGGCTCGCCGCGATGTGGAGGCGGGCCGCGGCGATCTCTTGGCGCGAAAGCAGCACAGCAGCCAGCAGGTGGCTGAGCATCGGCTCGCCGGGCGTGTGCGCAAGCTCCCGCTCGCACAGCCGACGCGCCTCATCGATGCGGCCGGCATTGAAGCTGGCCGCGGCACGCCGCACGATGTCCTCGGCTTTGGATGTCATGTGACGACGTTATCGCGTTCCCCGACGCGAGGGAATTGGCGTGTGCCGAATGCAGCCTGCTGCGCCTGAGATGAGGCTGCTCCCGTTCGCCTCGGGATGTTTTCCCGGTGCGTACGGGACATATTCCATGTGCCAAGTACCTTGAAGCCGATGACGACAGGCGGCACTCTATTCTTGACCGGGATCGTCGCCGTCTTCGCCGCGACTTTGCCCCAAGGACGCGAAACAACAAGGCCTCGACACGATCCGATACCCTCGAAGCTGGCCACGCGCGTTCGTCCCGAACGTGAGGTCCGCGATACGAGACGGCGCCGGCATCGCGATCACCAAACGTTCGGGCCACCGAGGGAGTACGGCCATGGATCAGGCGCACATCGCCAATATCGCGAGCACGCTGCCGGAGGCGTTGTCGCCCTGGACCATGTTCATGCAGGCCGACATCGTCGTGAAGTCGGTGATGATCGGGCTGGCGCTGGCTTCAGTCGCAACCTGGACCGTTCTGGTGGTGAAGACGATCCAGCTCCGCGCGGCACTGCGCACCTCGCGCAGCGCGCTCGGCATCGCGCTGGCCGCGCGCGCGCTGTCGGATGCGACGGGACGCATTTCCGCCGACGACGGTGTGGTCGGACGGCTGCTGGCCGTCGCCGATGACGAAATTGACAAGTCGCGTGGCCTCCCCGCCGATGGCATCAAGGAGCGCGTCTCCTGGCAGTTCGAGCGGATCGAGGCCGCGGCGGTGGCGCGGATCGGCCGCGGCATCGGCATTCTCGCCACCGTCGGCGCCGTCGGGCCGTTCGTCGGCCTGTTCGGCACGGTCTGGGGCATCATGAACAGCTTCATCGGCATCTCGCATGCCCACACCACCAACCTCGCGGTGGTCGCGCCGGGCATTGCCGAGGCGCTGCTCGCCACCGCGTTCGGCCTCGCAGCCGCGATTCCCGCGGTCGTGATCTACAACCTGTTCGCGCGCGCCACCGGCGGCTATCGCGCCGTCTTCGCCGATGCGTCGGTCGCGGTGATGCGGCTGCTCAGCCGTGATCTCGATCGTCAGCACGCGGGGCCCACAGAGGTGCGGCGCAGCGCCATCCGCGCGGTCGACGCGCCGCTGCTGTCGATCGCCAATCCGGCGGAGTGAGCCATGGCCGTCAAGCTTGCCCGGCGCACCGACGAGTTCGAGGAGACGCACGACATCAACGTGACGCCGTTCATCGATGTCATGCTGGTGCTGCTGATCATCTTCATGGTGGCGGCGCCGCTCGCCACCGTCGACATCCCGGTCAACCTGCCGGCGATATCGGCGGAGCCACAGCCGCGCGCGGAGACGCCGGTCTTCGTGACCTTCAAGGCCGACCGCTCGCTCGCCGTCGGCGACCAGAGCGTCGCCCAGTCCGACATCGCCGCTTCGCTCGATGCCGCCACCAAGTCCGATCACGAGCAGCGCGTGCTGCTGCGCGCCGATCAGACGCTGCCCTATGGCGAGGTGATGGCGCTGATGAACACGTTGCGCCGCGCCGGCTACACCAAGGTCGCGCTCGTTGCCCTGGAAGACCGGGGCGCGCAGTGAGCGTTCTGACGCTCGATCCGTTCGAACACGAGCAGCGCCGGGAGCGGACGCTGTGGACCATCGCCGCGCTGGTGGTGGGCGGGCTGCATGTCGGGCTCGCCGTCGGCTATCTGCTGCTGCGTCCCGCGCCGCAGGGGCGTGCCCAGGCGCCGGCCTTCGACGTCGTGTTCACCCCGGCGGTGGTGAGCCAGCCGGCGCCGACGGCGCAGGATGCGCCGGCGTCCGAGCCGCCGCCGGTGGAGCCGCCAAAGGATGAGCCGGTGAAGGACGACCCGGTCGCGCGCGAGGCCGTCGCCGAGCCTGTCCCGGCTCCCTCCGAGCCGGAGCCGCAGGTCATGGCGCAGCCGGAGCCGGTGCCGGATGTCGTTCGCTCGCCGGAGCCCGCGCCACAGGTCGCCCTCGCGCCCGAGCCGCCGCGTGCAGACGATGTCGTTTTGCCGCCGCCGCCACCACCGAAACCGATCGAGGCGAAACCGCCGGAGCCGAAGCCCGTTCCCGTGCCCGAGCGTGTCGAGCGCAAGCCGGTGGAGAAGAAGGAAACGAAGGAGAGGGCCGAGAGGAAGCCCGCACCGCCGAAGCCGGCTGCGGCGCCGGCGGCCCGGCCTTCACGTGTCGCGTCGGCGCCCAATCCCGGCGAGGACAGCGTCGGGGCGCGCGAGGGCCAGGCCAGTTGGAACGCCGAGGTGGTGGCGCAGATCCGCCGCGCCGCGGCCTATCCCTCCGACGGCAATGGCGCGAGCGGCACCGTCATGCTGAACGTCGTGATCGATCGTAACGGCCGGCTGCTGTCGCGGCGGCTCGCTGGAAGCTCGGGCTCGCCGGCGCTGGACCGCGCGGCGATGGGCATCATCGAACGCGCCGCGCCGTTCCCGCGCTTTCCGCCGGCGATGGCTCAGGCGCAGGTCTCGCGCACGGTCCCCCTCCATCTGAGGCCGCGCTGAGCGCGGCGCCATCCAGGGCGATATCGGGGCCGCCGCGTGCCACTTATTTGCTGCACTCGGTCAGATCCGTATCGCGCACGACGAACTGCGCGCCTTCCTTGAGTTCGATGTTCTTGGCGACGCAGGTGCGGCCGCCCTTTTCGGACAGCTTGATGTCGTAGCGGCCGGACTTCACGCCGACCAGCGTCATGCGCTCATTGTGGTCGACCTCGCCCTCGTCGTCGTTCTTGCACTGGTCGGCGCCCCAGGTTTTGGTGCCGGCGGCCGCCAGGTACATCTTCACGATCGTCTGGCCGGTGCGGTTGAGGAAGCGCGGGCCGTCCTCGGCGAACGCGGCGGAGCCGGCCAGCATGAGAAGCGCGCAGGCGGTGACGAGGCGACGCATGACGAGTGTCCTTTTCTTATGATTGGTCATGGGATGAGGGCGCGCGGGGTCAGAAATCCTTGCCGATGCTGGTCTTGACGGCAAGGCCGCGCGAGGCGTTGGTCAGGCCGTAGCCGACGCCGAAGCTGAATTCGAAGCCCTTGAAGCGGGTGTCGGCGACGGCGTAGAGCGTCTGCATCTGCTGATTCCAGGGCAGGATGTAGCCGAACGGTCCGAGATTGGAGAAATGCTCGATACCGACGGTCCAGCGATCGCTGAGGCGCTTGACGAAGCGCACCGAGGGCTCGAAGGCCGAGCCGGCGCCGTCGATGCCGAAGGTCATGTTGGCGTTGAAGATGAGCTGATAGTCGTTGGGCAGGTTGACGCCGATGATCGGCGTGAACATCTGCGCCACCCGCGGCGTGGCCTCCTGCACGAAACGCGGCGCGCCGGGCTGGCCGGCGCCGGCCTTGTTGGCGACCCACAGGTCCGGTGTCAGGCCGCCCTGCGGCGCCAGGATGGTGCGTGACACCAGGCCGAGGAAGACGGTGCGCTCGAGCCGGTCGCCCTGGATGAAGGTCTGGCGAATGGTGACGCCGCCGGACTGGAATGAATAGCCGGGCACGCCATTGTCCATCACGTTGCCCAGCGCCATCGGCACATTGGTGCGGGCAAAGGCGTAGGGCGAGGTCAACGCGATCTCGTACCATTCGGTTGGCGAGTAGCCGATCTCGGTCTCGCCGGTGACCGCACGCTGCGGCACGCGGCGTCCGCCGTTCTGTTGCGGATTGAAGGTTGTCAGATAGCCGAAGCGCTGTTCGACCTGAAAATGTCCGGGCGAGGCGGGGTCATTGCCCTGGATCTCCTCGGCCGCTGCACCGAACGGCGCGAGCACGAGAGCACCGGCAGCCATGTACAATCGCGATCGTCTTTTTGTACTCCTGGCGATGCCGTTCGGCTGCATGTCCCCGCGCTCCCTTCAACTAATGAGCTAACGAGTCGGCTGGGCGAAAACATGCGGGCCTGTCGGCTGAAAGATGACGCGATCGGGAAACGATCAGTCGTCGAATGCCGCAATTGCTCCGGCCCTTGCTGTTTCGATGAGGAATAGGGATGTTTTGGCAAGTCGAACGGGACATTTTGACCGGGACAATATGGCGGCCATTTCGCGAGTGAATCTCAACGCGGTGATGAATGTGGCGTGCTGCTAACACATTGAGGTCATAGAGCGAGGAAAACATGTGTTGCAGCATGCATTGCTGATCGCCGGATCAGCCAGAGAATGGACACGCCCGTGCTTCACACACCCGGTCATCGTCGCCGCTTGTCCGCTCGGCCGATGCGGCTTGGACTGGCGCTCACACTGCTTCTGTCCACGCTGCTGCCGGATGGACGCGCCTTCGCGGAGGAGCCGCTGCGGGATCAGCTGGAAGCCTGGTGGAATCAAACCCAGGCCGGCAAGAGAGATCAGGTTGGGCAAGTCCGACAGGCGTCATCGGGGAGCGGTGCCAGAACCGCAAGGCATGTCGCCAAGCGCGGACGCCACGTCGCCAATGCCCGCGCCGAGGCAGGAGGAGGTGTCTTCGACCACGATAGCGGTCCGCGTCGTGACCGTCCGGGGAGATATTTTCTGCACGGACCGAGGTTCTAGTCCCGACGCTCTTGCGGGAATTTCCCGGGCGTCGCGTTCTTGCACTTGCGAAATGACAAGGCCTCCCATAGGTCAAAGCGATGTGTGGCGCGTTGCCGGTGAAACCGCCGACGCTCGCATACGTTGTTTTCGTGCCCTTCATCGCCGCCCCTCGGACGGCGGAGACAAAGGATCAATTCGATGAATTGGAAACTGATGATGACCGCCGCTGCCGTCGGCATCGCCGCGATCGTCGGCACGTCGACGATCGCTGTCAGTGCACCGGCCCGTTCCAAGCTGCTGATCTCGATCGACCCCGACAAGGACGGCACCGCCGACATGAACGAGGTCCGCACCGCCGCCGGCGCGCTGTTCGATCGTCTCGATCGCGACCACGACGGCACGCTCGACGCCAAGGAGCTGCGCGGCCGCGTTTCGGCCAAGGATCTCAAGGCCGCTGATCCCGACAATGACGGCACGCTGACCAAGGACGAGTATCTCGCGCTGGTGGAAGGCCGCTTCAAGGCGGCCGATCCGGACGGTGACGGCACGCTCGATTCGAAAGAGCTGAAGTCGGTGGCCAAGCTGCTGAAGTGAGACATCGGTCCGCACTGGACCGACGCGACATAGACATGAGCCCGAGGGCCTGTGACGGGAGACCGTCGCAGGCCCTTCGTGTTTCAGGCAGATGCTCGTGGCGCGCCGGCAGGAAGGCGATTGGCCCTCAGATGCTTGGGCGGGACATTTCCACTGCGAGACGAACCAGGTCGGGCAGGCTGCGGGCCCCGAGCTTCTGACGCAGCCGGTAGGTCAGGTTGATGACGGTCTTGTAGCTGATGCCGAGATGGTCGGCGATCGCCTGATAGGATTTCGCCTCGGCCAGCAGCGCAAGGGCCTGGCGCTCGCGCGGGGTCAGCGCAGGGGCCGCCATGCCGTCCGGGTCGGCGCGGAGCAGGGCGATGCGGGTGGCGAGCTGCGGATCGAGATAGGTGCCGCCGGCTCGAACCTGCTCCAACGCCTTGGGCAGCTCGTGCGGCGGCGCGTCCTTCAGCAGATAGCCGCTGGCGCCGGCGTCGATCGCCGAGCGGACGATGCGCGGATCGGCATGCATGCTGAAGACCAGGATCCGGGCACGGGGATCATGCGACCGCATGCGTTCGATCAGACTGATGCCGCCGAGCTCCTGCCCGGGCAGGCGCAGATCGACGATCGCGACATCCGGCCGGTCACGGACATAGGCCTGGTACCCGCTGTCGGCATCGTGTGCCTCGGACAGCGCGCGGATCCCGGCTTCGTTCAGCAGCCAGCGGCAGGCCGTGATCACGACCGGGTGGTCATCGACGAGCAGAACGCGATACATCCGATGAAGGTCTTGCCCTTAGGGCGCCGACGGCGCCGATGCTTTCTCTACCATGTGAGTTCCCTTGCAAACCAGGATCGGGTGCAACAGTACGGCCGAGGCTGGGAGATAGCTCGGCGAATCGATCGCCACTTTCCGGATCCGGGAAGATTGTCCCTAGGGGCCGAAGAATATTGCCCGTTGCGACGAACTGGAGGGCTGTTTACGAATGTTAACGTTCGTAGACGGGTAAATCGGCCAGTTCTGGCGCGGGTGAAGGCTCAGGGGCGTGGGCTGTTGCCGGAACCGGTCGACAAGAAACTGGGGGACGTCTTGGCCAGACTGTCGGCGCTGAAGAGCGCGCTTCTCGCGACCTGTGCGTTGCTGCCTGCGGCTGCGTTCGCGCAGCAAACCCTGCAGACCATCGAGGTGGTCGGCGTCTCGCCCGTTCAGGGCAGCGAGATCGCGAAGGACAAGATTCCTTCCAATGTCGAAACCATCGGGGCGCGGGAGCTCGACCACAGCCGCGCGCCGACGCTGCTCGACAGCATCCTGCAATCGGTGCCCGGGGTCTCCCTCAGCGACCAGACCGGGAACGCGTTCCAGCGCGACTTGAATTATCGCGGTCAGACTGCCTCGCCGGTGCTCGGGACGCCGCAGGGCATCGCCGTCTACCAGAACGGCACCCGCATCAATGAGGCCTTCGGCGACGTCGTGAACTGGGACCTGATCCCGGAAATGGCGATCGCACGCATGACCCTGATGCCGAACAATCCGCTGTTCGGCCTCAACGCCACCGGCGGTGCGCTGTCGATCGAGATGAAGAACGGCTTCAACTACCAGGGCGGGGAAGCGCAGTTGTTCGGCGGCTCGTTCGGCCGGATCCAGTCGGGCGCTCAATACGGCTGGAACAACGGCACCTACTCGGCCTATATCGCGGCGGAAGGCGCCTATGACCGCGGCTGGCGCGACTACTCGTCGGCCTCGCAGATCCGGCGCATGTATGCCGATTTCGGCGCGCGCGGCGACAATACCGAATTCCATCTCTCCTTCACCGGTGCCGACAACAAGCTCGGCTCGGTCGCCGCGACACCGATCGAGATGCTGAACCAGCGCTGGTCCAGCGTCTATACCTGGCCGCAGTCGCTGCATCTGCAGATGCAGATGGTGCAGGCCAGCGCAAAGTGGACGCCGACCGACACGCTGTCGATCCAGGCCAACGGCTATTACCGCAACTACAAATCCGCGCGCGTCGATGGCAATAGCACCGAGGTTGCGGCCTGCGACCCCGCGGGCGCGTTCCCCGGAGAATTCTGTCTCAGCGATGCCGCCGGCACCGAGTTCCAGATGAACCGCAACGGTCCGACCGCCAATACGCTGGCGGGCGATGCGGCGCTCGGTCAGATCGACCGCAATACCGTCAAGACCGACAGCTATGGCGGCTCGCTGCAGGCGACCTCAACGACGCAGCTCTTCGGCCATGACAACCATTTCGTCGTCGGCGCCAGCGTCGATCACGGCAATACCAACTTCCAGGCCACATCCGAGCTCGGCACCATCGACAACAACCTGTTCGTCACCGGCCTCGGCGTCTACATCGACCAGCCCAACGCGGGCCTTGCTCCCGTCAATCTGAATGCCAAGAACACCTATCTCGGCATCTATGCGACCAACACCTTCGACATCACCTCGCAGCTGGCGCTGACGGCCGGCGGCCGTTTCAACTGGGCGCAGATCAACCTGCGCGACCAGACCGGCTTCGCGCCGCTGCTGAACAGCAACAACAATTTCCAGCGCTTCAACCCGGTGGTCGGCCTGACCTACAAGATCACGCCTGACATGACCGCCTACGCGGGCTATTCAGAAGCCAACCGCGCGCCGACGCCGCTCGAGCTCGGCTGCTCCGATCCGGCCAATCCCTGCCTGATCGACAACTTCCTGATCGCCGATCCGCCGCTCAAGCAGGTGGTGTCCCGCACCGTCGAAGGCGGCCTGCGCGGCGAGATTTCCGGCGGCCGCTCGGCCTACGCCGCCGACCTGCCGGCCTACCGCAAGGCCCCGATCAAATCGGTGGCGGTCGATGATGGCTGGCGGCTGCGCTGGGGCCTCAGCCTGTTTCGTACCGAGAATTCCGACGACATCATCCAAGTCGTCGACCCGGCCAACCCGGTGCGCGGCTATTTCAAGAACGCCGGCACCACGCTGCGCCAGGGTGTCGAGGCCAAGGTCGACCTGGCCTGGAACCGGTGGACCGCCTACGCCAACTACACCTTCATCGACGCCACCTTCCGCAGCGCCTTCGACGTCAACGATCCGTTCCTGCGGGTGCCGGTCGGCGTCGTCTCCGGCAACCACATTCCCGGCATTCCGGCGCACCGCCTGAAGCTCGGCGCAGAATATGCCGTGACCGACGCCTGGAAGGTCGGGGCGAGCGTCAACTATGTCGGCAGCCAGTACCTGCTGCACGACGAGACCAACGTCTACCCGAAGGTCCCGGCCTACTGGGTCGTGAACGTCAACACATCTTATCAGGTGACCAAGAACGTCGAGGTGTTCGGCCTGATCCAGAACCTGTTCAATCAGCGCTATTACTCGGCAGGTACCGTGTTCGACCCCGCCGGCTTCAACACCGCCGGTGGCGGAACCGCGTTCGCGCTTAACGATCCGCGCAGCATGGTTCCGGGGATGCCGCTCGCGGCCTATGCCGGCATCCGGGCGAAGTTCTGAGCTTCGCATCCTGACGACCATAGGCGCATCCGCGCCGCGCCACGGCAGCCCCCACCGTGGCAGGAAGGCCGGGAGAAATCCCGGCCTTTTTCTTGCTTGACTAAAAGCGTGACGTGCCTCCGCTGCCGTAGGGTGGGCAAAGGCGCGCGTGCGATACTGCATGCCGCGAGCTCAACTCCACCGCGCGCCGTGCCCACCATTCCTTCCGCTTGCGCGGATGCACGGCGGGCACGTGACCGCCCTGCGTGCGGCTGCTTTGCCCACCCTACGCAGCCGGTATGAATCGTCGATGAGTCTGCTCACGATGGATTTTGGGCAATTATCCCGCTGACCTCGTGAACGAGATCGCTGCGCGCCTGTGGAATTTGCGAAGCATCGCGATTAGTTGCTACCGGTTTCCGCCAACTACGAACTTCCGCCACAGAACCCGACCAGCTATTGCGCATCGTATCGAGCAGCGAGGTGGCGCACATGAGCCGTAGATCTTCAAGCCTTGTATCGATCATCACGTCATCGATGGATGCCGTTCACCGGCCCCACGTGCCTCCTTGGATACGAGCGACAATCTCTGTCGTGCTTCTCGCTGGCAGTCTGGGGACGCATTCTCTGCTGCTTGGCGATGCGGCGGCGCGCGATCTCGATGGGCGTTACGCCAATTCTCCGCTCAAGGGCTGGTTCGAGAGTTTGCGTTCGGGCAAGGGGCCGTGCTGCTCGGATGCGGATGGCACCGCGCTCTCGGACACGGATTGGGACACGAAGGATGGCCGCTACCGTGTTCGCATTGAAGGCCAATGGTGGGTCGTTCCGGAAGAGGCCGTGGTGACCGAGCCCAATCGCGCCGGCCGGACGATGGTATGGCCCGTGTATTATCGCGAGCTGAATACGGGCCTGCGCATCGATGTGCGGTGCTTCCTGCCCGGCAGCATGATGTAGGTGGGGATGTGCCGGATCGCAGAAGCGCAGGGTGGGCAAAGGCGCGAAGCGAGATGTTGCGACAGGCGCGGCCTCTCGTGCGCCGTGCCCACCGCTCCCTCCGCTCTCGCGGAGGCATGGTGGGCACGCGGCCGCCCTGCGAGCGGCTGCTTTGCCAACCCTACGTGATGATGGCGACTACTCCGCCGCTTGCGCCGCTTTCAGCGTCGGATAGTCGGTGTAGCCCTTCTCGCCGCCGCCATAGAGGGTGGCGCGGTCGAGCTCGTTGAGCGGCGCGCTGACCTTGAGCCGCTCGACCAGATCCGGGTTGGCGATGAACGGCCGGCCGAAGGCGATCAGGTCGGCCGCGTTGGCATCGAGCTGTTTGTTCGCGAGCGCGAGGTCATAGCCGTTGTTGGCGATGTAGGTGCCCTTGAAGCGCTTGCGCAGCGACGCGTAGTCGAACGGCGCAACGTCGCGCGGGCCGCCGGTCGCCCCCTCGATCACGTGGATGTAGACCAGATTCAGCGCCGCGAGCTGGTCGACGATGTAGTCGAACAGCGCCTGCGGATTGGAATCCGAGATGTCGTTGGCCGGCGTCACCGGAGATAACCGAATGCCGGTCCTGTCGGCGCCGATCGCCTCCGACACGGCCTTGGCAACCTCGAGCATCAGCTTTGCGCGGTTCTCGATCGACCCGCCATAGGCGTCGGTGCGCTTGTTGGCGCCGTCCTTGGCGAACTGGTCGAGCAGATAGCCGTTGGCGCCATGGATCTCGACGCCGTCGAAGCCGGCCTCGATCGCATTCAGCGCGGCCTGCTTGAACGCCGCGACGATGCCGGGAATTTCCGCGAGCTCGAGCGCACGTGGCGTCGAGACGTCGGTGAACGCGCCGCCGACGAAGGTCTTGGTCTTGGCCGCGATCGCCGAGGGCGCGACCGGCGCACCGCCATTCGGCTGCAGCGAGACATGGGAGATACGGCCGACATGCCAGAGCTGGATGAAGATGCGCCCGCCCTTGGCATGCACCGCGTCGGTCACCTTGCGCCAGCCGGCGATCTGCTCCTTGGAATAGATGCCAGGCGTGTCCTGGTAGCCCTGGCCCTGCTGCGAGACCTGGCTGGCCTCGGAGATCAGGAGGCCGGCGGAGGCGCGCTGGCTGTAATATTCGGCCGTCAGCGGACCCGGCGCGAGGCCGTCCACCGCGCGGTTGCGGGTCAACGGCGCCATCACGACGCGATTGGCGAGGGTGACCGGACCGAGCTGATATGGCGCGAACAGTTTGGATGCACTCATCGGGATCTTTCCAGGAGAGGGGAGGGGGGTCATGGTGAGTTGTGCATTGCCGCGAACAGCGCAATGCCGCGAGGTATCCGTCCGGCGCAGACGTGCCGCGCGATGGAGCGGCCGCAACAGGCCATCCGTTGGATAGCCTGTTGCAATAGACGAAAGGGATCAGGCGACGCCCAGGAAGTCCCGCTTGCCGATTTCGACGCCGTTGTGGCGGAGGATGCCGTGGGCGATCGCGGCGTGGAAATAGAAGTTCGGAAACGAGACGCGGTTGACGAAGTCCTGCCCCTTCAGGGTCAGCGTGGTGTTGGGCCCGCTTGGAAAGGTGACGTCGCGGCTATCGGCCCCTTCGAACTGCGCCGGCTGGAACGTCTTCAGGTAATCGATGGTTCTGGCAAGCCGCTGGCGAAGCTCGGCGAACGTCGTCTCGGTGTCGGGTGTGCTCGGGACCTCGCTATGGGAAAGCCGCGCGCAGCCCTTGGCGGCGAAGTCGCAGGCGAGCTGGATCTGTTTGGAGAGCGGCAGCATGTCCGGGTACAGCCGTGCGCCGAGCAGCACCTCGGGGGCGATCTTTTTGGCTTCGCAATGGGCCTCGGCCTTGCTGAGCAGGCCGGACAGGCTGCCGAGGATCTGGAGGTAGGCCGGCACGGTCGAATCGTAAAAGGACATGATGCTCTCTTTTGGCAGGAGACGTCGCGACGAAGGCGCGCGCCCTCGCAGATGGGGCGGCGTCCAAGAGAATGCAACTGCATCTTTCTGGTTTTTGCGGTTGCCGTGCATTCCAGTCGTTCACGCTGAGGTCACGGCGATTGTGGACGCGTCCCCTGGAGGATTTCCCCAAGCCGTGGCCGAAATGCCGGATCGAGGTCGTGGAGAACGACGAGCCTGGGTGGCCGAACAGGGGCAGGATGAAGATCGGCGCTACAAGCCAAATCGGGCTTCAATTGCCCGTCTGCTCGCGCTTTTGTCCTGAGCGATCATCTGGCCGTCCAATTCCGAGGTGATAAATTGGAATAGCGAAGAGCGGACGACACGGTCGCATGAAGTCGGACAATAAGTCATCTGCAATTGAGAGACGAGGAGCGCCGCGCGATGATGTCGGCTCACCTACCGTGTCGCTGTCGCTGAAGCCGGCGCCGCCTGCGCCCGCGGCGTGCCGCGCATGCGTACGAGCAGTTCCGCCGTCGGCCAGGAATCGGCCGGCAGCCCGAGCCGCACCTGCATCGTTTTGACCGCGATGCGGCTCTGCTGCCCCAGCACGCCATCGACCTTGCCGACGTCGAAGCCGGCCTTTACCAGGAGTTGCTGCAGCTCCTTGATCTCGTTGAACGGCAGTTGCGCGACCGGGCCGCTGGCTTTGCGCATCGGCGCCGCGCCGGCGATGCGGGTGGCGAGATAGGCCGCGGTGGTCGAATAGATCAGCGAATTGTTCCACTCGGTGTAGGCGGCGAAATTGGCATAGGCCAGGAACGCCGGGCCGTTGCGGCCCATCGGCAGCAGCACCGAGGCTTCGAGCGCATCGTTCGGCAGCGGCCGGCCGTCGGCATAGGTCACGCCGAGGCCGGCCCATTTGCTGCGCGGCGCCTTGACGGTGAGATCGGCCTGCTCCCACGGAAACGCCTGGGGCACGCGGATCTCCTCCAACCACGGCTCGCCGCGGCGCCATTTCAGTCCGGTCGCGATGTAGTTCGCGGTCGAGCCGATCACGTCGGGCGCGCTGCGCAAGAGGTCGCGGCGGCCATCGCCGTCATAGTCGACGGCATAGGTGACGTAGTGGGTCGGCAGGAACTGCGTCTGACCGAGCTCGCCGGCCCAGGAACCGATCATCTCCTCCGGCGCGAGATCGCCGCGGTCGATGACCTTCAGCGCGGCGATGGTCTCATTCTGGAAGCGCTCGCTGCGGCGGCAATCATAGGCCAGCGACACCAGCGACGGCAGCACCGGCAAATTGCCCATGTTGGCGCCGAAATCGCTCTCCAGGCCCCAGAACGCGGCGATGACCGCCGGGGGCACGCCATACTCCTTCTCAGCGCGCGCGAACGCTGCCGCATGCATCCGGATGTGCTGCTGGCCGTTCTGCATCCGGTAGGGCGCGGCCATCCGGCCGGCGAACTCGGTGAACAGTTGACCGAACACGCGCTGGCCGCGGTCGCGATTGACGATGCCCTGGTTGTAGGTGAGGTACGGCGAGGCGGCCGCGATCGCGCGCTGCGACACGCCTTCGGCAATGGCGCGTTGCTTCAGCTCGGCGAGAAACCGGTCGAAGCTCTGGCCGTTATGGCAGGCCGCGGCGCGCATCGATGGCGCCGGCTTCGGACGTGGTGCGGCCGCCTCCGGCGCCATTTGCGCCGCGGCGCTGACAACCAGCATGAACGAGGTTGCGAGCGCGCTGAAGGTGACGCGCAAGGCAGTCGAAGAGCTTCGCATCCGGTCTCACCGATGGCTGTCAGGTCGTTGTCCAGCCATCGATATCCGATGCGGGGGGCGGGAGGGAAGGGGGCAGGGGCGAACAGCGAATGGCGAATGGGAAACGGCAAGAACCCTATTCGCTACGCCCTATTCGCTACTCGCCCTTTCATCCCACCTTCGCCAGCGCCGCCTGGGCCTCGCTCTGGATCCGCTTGAGATGCTCGGCGTCGCGAAAACTCTCGGCATAGAGCTTGTTGACGTCCTCGGTGCCGGAGGGTCGCGCCGCGAACCAGCCGTAGTCGGTCTCGACCTTGATGCCGCCGAACGACTGGCCGTTGCCCGGAGCCTTCGTATGCACCATGCGAACGGGATCGCCGGCGAGCTCCTTCAGGTTCAGCATTTCCGGCGTCAGCGCCTTCAGCGCCGCCTTTGCCGGCGGGCTCGCCGGCACGTCGATGCGCTCATAGACCGGCGCGCCGAGCTCGGCCGTCAGCTCCTTGTAGAGCTCGCTCGGGTCACGGCCGCGCCTGGCCATGATCTCGGCCGCGAGCAGCCCGAGGATCAGGCCGTCCTTGTCGGTGGTCCACACCGTGCCGTCGCGCTTCAGGAACGAGGCGCCTGCGCTCTCCTCGCCGGCGAAGCCGAAACTGCCGGAGCCGAGGCCCTCGACGAACCATTTGAAGCCGACGGGGGTTTCGACGAGCTTGCGGCCGAGCTTGCGCGCGACGCGGTCGATCATCGAGCTCGACACGATGGTCTTGCCGATCGCGGCATCGCTTCGCCAACCGGGCCGGTGAGCGAACAGGTAGGAGATCGCCGTCGCTAGATAGTGGTTGGGATTCATCAGCCCGCCCGAGCGGGTGACGATGCCATGGCGGTCGGCGTCGGTGTCGTTGGCAAACGCGACGTCGAAGCGCTCGCGCATGCCGATCAGGCTCGCCATCGCGTAGGGCGAGGAGCAGTCCATGCGGATCTTGCCGTCCCAGTCCGCGGTCATGAAGCGGAAGGTGGGATCGACGACGTCGTTGACGATTTCAGCGTTGAGACCGTAGCGCTCGATGATCGGCGCCCAGTAGGCGATCGCCGCGCCACCGAGCGGATCGATGCCGATCTTGATCCCGGCCGCCTTGACGGCGTCGAGATCGACGGTGTTGGCGAGATCGGCGACGTAGGGCGTGATGTAGTCGTAAGCGTGCAACGAGCCGCGCTGCTTGGCCTGGCTGTAGCTGATGCGCGATACGCCATCGAGGTCGTTGGCCAGATACACATTGGCCTGCCGCTCGATCTCGGCCGTCGCGTCGGTGTCGGCGGGGCCGCCATGCAACGGATTGTATTTGTAGCCGCCATCCTCCGGCGGATTGTGCGACGGCGTGATGACGACGCCGTCGGCGAGATGCGCCGTGCGGCCCTTGTTGTAGGAGATGATGGCGTGCGAGATCACCGGCGTCGGTGTGTAGCCGCCGTCCTTGTCGACCATCACCTCGACGCCATTGGCGCCGAACACTTCGAGCGCGCTGGCAAGCGCCGGCTCGGCCAGCGCGTGGGTGTCGATGCCGACGAAGAGGGGGCCGTCGAGGCCCTGCTGGCGGCGGTAGTCGCAGAGCGCCTGGCTGGTGGCGAGAATGTGGTTCTCGTTGAAGCCGGTCTTCAACGACGAGCCGCGATGCCCCGACGTGCCGAAAGCGACGCGCTGGGTCGGCTCGTGCGGGTCGGGCTTCAGCGCATAATAGGCCGTGATCAGCCGCGGAATGTTGGCGAGCGCGGCATTGGCGATCGGCCTGCCGGCTGCGGGGTCTGTCTTGGCCATGGAGCATCCTTCGCAAGTTCGAGAAACATCTGCGGCGGCGCTTCGTTCCGCCGCGGCGGGCGCAGGGAACGCGGGGCGTCGCGACGAACCTGCCGCAACATGGCGGCGCGCGGTGATCCGATCAACGGAATTCGTGCACGCCCCCCGCGGCGGCGTGAAGCCTATTTGATATCCGCTGAGGGAATGCCGGGTTCTCGCGGTCGAGGCCGGCCAATGTCGCCGCCTTGTGCGCGCGACATTAACCACGCCTCACTGAGTCCGCGTGCCGGGACCGGCGCTTAAGCCTGAGTTTAACGGATGGCCGTTGAAATAGCAGGCCGGAGCAGAGGCGCGTCTCGTGCGCGGGAGAGTCGTCAGGAGCGGAAAAGTGAGAGCGCTTTGTCTCGGCGCGTTGGCCGTCGTTTCAACCTTGGCCCTGGCCGGCTGCAGCCACCAGGTGACGCCGCAGGTGGCCTCGCCTTGCGTCGATCTGAGCGGAAGGCCCTGCGTGGACGGTCCCGTCGCCGACCAGTCGCCGCAATCATTGGAGCCTGCCGACACGATCCACAAGCCTGCAGCCGCGGTCGCGCGCCGCGCGGCTCTGCAGCACAAGCACGCCCGCGCCGCAAAGCGCCGGGTCAAGTCGCCAATCGTCACCGCCAAGACGATTGAAAAGCCGATTGAAAAGGCGATTGACAAACCGATCGAAAAGCCGCTCGCGGCACCGGTGCGCACGCCGCGGCCCGATCCGGTCGCGCCGGCTGACGGCGCGCCCGCGCCGGTGATCAAGACCCCCTCCGTCACGACGGATATGCCGAATCCGGCCAAGGTCCAGAGCGACGTCATGGTGGCTGCTGTGACGGTGGCGGCCGAGCTGGCCGAGCGGATGACCGCGCTGCGTGTCCCAGAGGGGCCCGCCGACAGTCATCTCGTCGCGGTGCTGCTGGCGCGTCCCACCGTGCGCGGATTGGGCGATCTCAGCGGCAAGGTGATCGCGATCGACGAGCGCTACGCCAAGTCCAACGCGAAGATCACCGCGGCCATGAATGCGGCCGGTGCGACGGAGGTGCTGCTGCTGGAAGGGCAGGCCACCGCGATCACCCGGTTGAACAATGGCGAGGTGAGCGCGGCCGTGGTGGCCCTGGTCTCGCCGGAGGCCGCGGAGGCGTTTCCGAAGGTCGCGGGCTTTCGCCTGTTCTCTGTCGTCCTGAAGCCGTAGCTTCAGGACGCTTGTCACAGGCCGGCTAGGTCGCGGCGGCGCTGCGCGACGGCCGCGGCAGCGCCGCGCCCTTCACGGCCGCGATTCCCCTGGGAAAGCCGCTGCGGTCGCTATAGAGGCGCTTGCGGCCGCGTCGCGGATCGTGCTGCCTCTTGACGTCCTGGGCGCACATGTAGTCCAGCGCCGTGATGCCTCCGACCATGACCAGCGCCGCCAGCACGCTGCCCGCGCGCGGATTGCTCGGCCTGAGCTCACCGGCCAGCGTCAGCATGTCCAGCCCGTCGCCGGCGACGCGACTCAGCAGACCGGCCCGCTTCTCCACTGACAGCGTGAGCACGCCGGCGAACAGCTCGCGCACGCCATAGGCCCGCACCAGTCCCTCGCGGCCCTCCATGCCGAGCGCATGCGTGACGCGGTGCGGCGCCAGCAGCTCCAGCGTGCCGAGCACGATGCTGAACCAGCCGAGCCCGCGGGCCAGACGATCGGCCGGCGTCAGCGAGCTGGGGCCGGTCGAGATGATCTTGGGGTCGCCCTTGGATCTCACGAGATTCGAGAAATGAAACATGCGATGCGATCCCTTATGGCTTCAGCACGACCTTGACGCAGCTGTCCTGCTTGTCGCGGAAGGCGCGGTACATCTCAGGTCCCTGCGCGAGCGGCACGGTGTGGGTGATGACGAAGGACGGGTCGATCTGGCCATCCTCGATGCGCTGCACGAGGTCGTCCGTCCAGCGGTTGACGTGGGTCTGGCCGGTGCGGATCGTCAGGCCCTTGTTCATCAGCGCGCCCATTGGCACCATGTCGGACAGCCCGCTGTAGACGCCGGGGATCGAGACGATGCCGCCGGGACGGCAGACATAGATGATCTCGCGCAACACGTGCGGCCGGTCGTTCTCGAGCATGAACATCTGCTTGGCGCGATCGATCACGCTGTCGGGCTGCGCAAGGGTGACGTGGCTCTCGAAGCCGACGCAATCGATGCACTTCTCCGGGCCCTTGTTGTCGGTCAGCTCGTTCAGCCGCCCGACCACGCTCTCCTTGTCGAAATTGATGGGGATGGCGCCGCCGGCCTCGGCCATCGCCAGCCGCTCCGGAATGCGGTCGATCGCAATCACCTGGGAGGCGCCGAGCAGGATGGCGCTGCGGATCGCCATCTGTCCCACCGGGCCGCAGCCCCACACAGCGACCGTATCGTCCGGTTCGATGTCGCATTGCGCGGCCGCCTGCCATCCGGTCGGGAAGATGTCGCTGAGAAACAGCGCCTGCTCGTCCGTCATGCCGTCGGGAACCTTGATGTGCGTGGCGTCGGCGAACGGCACGCGCAGGTATTCGGCCTGGCCTCCCGGATAGCCGCCGGTGAGATGCGTGTAGCCGAACAGGCCCGCGGTGGTGTGTCCGAACACCTTCTCGGCAAGATGCTTGTTGCGGTTGGTGGTCTCACAAACCGAGAAATTGCCGCGCCGGCACTGCTCGCATTCGCCGCAGATGATGGTGAAGGGAACGACGATGCGGTCGCCCTTCTTGAGCTTGCCGTTGACGCCGGAACCGACCTCGACGACCTCGCCCATGGTCTCGTGGCCCATGATATCGCCGGGCATCATCGCCGGGATGTAGTTGTGGAACAGATGCAGGTCGGAGCCGCAGATCGCGCAGCTCGTCACCTTGATGATGGCATCCCTGTCATGCTCGATCTCGGGATCGCTGACGGTGTCGCAGCGAATGTCCTCTTTGCCATGCCAAACCAGCGCCTTCATACGGTCCTCCGGACAGAATGTTGCGGAGGCAAGTCGAAGGGCGCGGCTATGGTTGCTATCGAGCGCGGAATTTTCCGGAGTGGCGCGGCGTCCCGCGCTCGATGGCCGGCTCAGGCCTTCCGGGCGGCCTTCTTCGGCGCGGGCCTCGCAGGATCCCTCCTGGCAGCCTTGCCAGCCTGTTTGCCGCCTTGCGGCTTGGCCGCCGCACCGTCGGCCTTCTTCTCCGGCTGCTTGGTCTCCGGCTTCCTGGGCAGCTCCGCGGCGGCGGCCTGGCGCATCGCGCGGGCGTAGCTGTCGGCGACGTTGTCGGCGGAGATCAGGAGCCGTCGGGCAGCGGCATTGGCCTGCTCGACCGCCTCGCGGGCGAGCAGCTTGAAGCGCTCCTTGGCGTCCTTGTCCTTGGCCTTGACGGCCATGCCGTTGAAGCGGTCCTTGCGCTTCTTCGCCGCTGCCAGAATGGCCTTGTTCTGCTGCTTGGCCAGTTGCCGGATCACGGCATCAAGATCGGCATCCGCCATCGTCGTCCCCAACTCCCCCAGAGAATCAGCGCGCCCCGGCGCTGCAAACCGCGCGGACTATGCAATCGGTGCCGCCGCTTTGCAATCGGGGTACCAGAGGAGGGGTGCCGCGCAGATCGGGGCGGCGGGCGGACGAGACCCGTCCGTCATTCGGTGTCGTGCCGGCCCACGAAAACCCTCCGCATGGCGGTCATGACGCTTCGAGCGGTGCATCGACACCGCTTACGACAATCGGAAACGCAACGTAACGAATTCTCGGCAATTCCATCAATTCCAATGCAACGCTTGATCCGCAACATTCCCGGCAACATCACCGTGTTCGTTGGAGTGTGGCCGTGCTGGCCGGAAATAGATACCTCAGGCTACTGTCGCGGTTCCGTCGCGACCAGAGCGGCAACATCGCGATCATCTTCGCGCTTGCTTTGCTCCCGATCCTCGCCTTCGTCGGCTCGGCGATCGACTATTCGATGGCCGTGCGCGCCAAGGCGAAGCTGTCGGCTTCGATGGACGCCGCGATGCTGGCCGCGACCGGCTACACCGCCATGCGCGGCGCCGCGTCGGACGCCAAGACGGCGGCGACCAACATGTTCAACGGCCAGATGTCGGCGCACAATCTGGCGGCGGACTCGCTGAACATCGATATCAGCGATAGCGTCACCGCGCGGACCGTGACCGGCAGCGCCACCGTGGTGGTCAAGACGGCCTTCATGCACATGTTCGGCTACCCGACCATGACGGTCTCGGCCTCGTCGTCGGCTTCGGCCTCGTTCCCGACCTACATGGACTTTTACGTTCTGCTCGACAACTCGCCGTCGCAGGGTCTCGGCGCGACCACGGCCGACATGACGACGCTGCAGAATGCGACGTCCGACAAGTGCGCCTTCGCCTGCCACGACACCTATACGTCCAGCTCGAAGAAGACGCTGCAGACCAACAGCTATTATTCCATCGCCAAGAAGAAGGGCGTGACGATGCGCATCGACGTCGTCCGGAGCGCGACGCAGTCGCTCACGGACACGGCGACCGCCAGCCAGGTCGTCAGCAACCAGTACCGCATGGCGGTGTACAGCCTGGGCAGCGACTGCGGCTCGCTCGGCCTGACGACCATCGCCAGCCTGTCCTCGAGCATGTCCTCGGTGAAATCGTCGGTCGGTTCGCTCGACCTGATGACGATCCCCTACAGCGGCTACAACAACGACATGTGCAGCGATTTCGACGGTGCGATGTCCGCGATGAACGGCGTCATCCCGACCCAGGGCGATGGCTCGTCGACCAGCCCGCAGAAATGGCTGTTCTTCGTCTCCGACGGCGTCGCCGACTATTCCTATCCGACCACCTGCAGCAAGACAGTTCTCTCGGGCGGCCGCTGCCAGGAACCGCTGAACACGACGACCTGCGATGCGTTGAAGGCTCGTGGCATCAAGATCGCCGTGCTCTACACCACCTATCTCGCGATCACCAACAACAGCTGGTACACGACCTATATCGCGCCATGGCGGGATTCGATCAGCGGCATCATGAAATCGTGCGCCAGCCCGGGCTACTACTACGAGGTCGATTCGAGCGGCAGCATCGGCGCAGCGCTTACCGCGCTGTTCCAGCAGGCGATCGCATCGGCGCATCTGACCAAATAGGGCAGGTCGTCCAGGCGCTCATGCGGGAAGTGCGACGAGCTGCTCCAGCGTCGCGCCATCCCTGAGCACGGCCAGGATCTCACGGCGCGACAGGAAGCGGATCGCCTGCGTGAACGAGCCGGCCCCCGCGATCCGCGCTTTGGCGGTGGCGAGGTCGACGTCGATGTCGCCCGGCTCGCGACGCCGAGGCGGCGGCAGGGACGCAACGTGCTGGCGGCAGAGACCGGCGTTCTGGCGCAGTTCGACCAGCGCCGCCCGGCGATCCGGCCGCAGATTCTCCGCAAGCTGCTTGGCGCGGACCAGCACCGGCGGCGGAGCGCGATCCTCGGGCGTCGTGAACAGGCGCGCGCCGGTGCTGCGGCCGCCCGTGAGCAGACCGATCGGAATCGACAGCACGAGGCCGGCGATGACCGGCGACATCCAGGCCAGCAGGGGGACGGAGACGGCATAGGCGCTCGCCGCCATGACCAGGCCGCATACCGTCGGCAGCGCGAATTTGCGAAGGATCTCCTGCCGGCTCACGCCGCCGTCGCTGCGGCGCTGCACCTGCCAGCCGGCGTCGCGCCCCATCAGGATTTCGATCACGGCGATCGACTGGAAGATCATCATCGAAGGCGCGATCAGGGCCGCGAGCAGCGTTTCCGCCAGCACGGCGACGCAGAGGCGCAACCCGCCGCCAAAGCCTCGGCGTCGCGTCGGCGTGAACAACGTGACGAGGCAGGCGAGCAGCTTCGGCACCATGAGCAGGCCGAGCGTCGCCGCGAAGACCTGGGCGGCGAGCACCGGGTCCTGAGCCGGCCAGGTCGGAAACAGCGCAAAGCCCTTGGGGAAATATTCGGGCCTGACGAAGTTGGCCTGCAGCGAGATGAGGATGCCGAGCACGAGAAAGGCAAACCACAACGGCGCGGTGACATAGGCGCCGATGCCGATCAGCAGATGCAGCCGCGACACCCAGTGCAGGCCGCGCGCCGGCAGCACGGCGAGATGCTGCAGATTGCCCTGGCACCAGCGCCGGTCGCGCGCGGCGTGATCGATCAGCGACGGCGGCACCTCCTCGAAGCTGCCGTCGAGATCGACCGTCATGTAGATTCCCCAGCCGGCGCGGCGCATCAGGGCGGCCTCGATGAAATCGTGGCTCAGGATATGTCCGCCGAACGGCTTGCGCCCGGGGAGCTCGGGCAGCGCCGCGTCTTGCGCGAAGGCCGCGACCCGGATGATCGCATTGTGGCCCCAGTAATTGCCTTCCGCGCCGTACCACCACGCATTGCCGGCCGCGATCATCGGGCCGTACAGCCGGCTCGCGAACTGCTGCAGCCGCGCGAACAGGCTGGTGCCGTTGACGATCACGGGCAGGGTCTGGATCAGCGCCGCCTGCGGCGCGTTCTCCATGGCATGGGCCAGCCGGACCACGGTCGCGCCGCTCATCAGGCTGTCGGCATCAAGAATGATCATATAGTCGTAGGCCGCGCCGAAGCGCTGCACCCAGTCGGCGATGTTGCCGGACTTGCGGGCGACATTGTCGGCCCGGTGGCGGTAGAACACCCGATCTGTGCCGCAGGATTGGCGCAGATCGACGAACGCAGCCTCTTCGCCGATCCAGATGTCGGGATCGGTGGTGTCGCTGAGCAGAAACCAGTCGAAGCGCTCGGCCTGTCCCGTCCCGGCGACCGATTCGATCATGGCGCGCAGCCGCACCATCACCGCGTCCGGATCCTCATTGTAGGTCGGCAGCAGCATGGCTGTGCGGCCGGACAAAGAGGGCAGGGGACCGTCGATGTCGATCGCGATCGTATCGCGCCGCCGCCCCAGCAGGGCGCAGAAGCCGGCCAGCGCACAAACGAAGGCAAAGGCGATCCACGCGAGCAGGATCGAGAACAGCACGAGTACCATGCCTTCCAGCACGGTCACGCCACCGACCTCGACGACCTCGTACATCTTGTAGCAGCCCGCCAGCGTCAGCGCCGCGGTGCCGGCGAAGATGAGAGCGCGCCGGAATGCGATGCGGCCGCCGCTCGTGATGGCACGTCGGCCGGGCGCGGCATGATTGAGTGGCGACGGCACCATCGCGAGCGGCGCCTCGGCCGGGAGAAAGCTCGCGTCGCTAGCCTCATAGGTCGGACGCGGCTGCGCTGCGGTCATGGCGTCCATCGATAGACCCAGGTTTCGGATACGGGCTTGTCGTTGGCAACCAGTTCGGCCCTGAGCTCGACCGGCGCATCGCCGACCGCGCATTGGAAGCTGAGCCGCCAACCTTGCGTCTCCGGGTTCGGCTGCGCGACGATGTTCGTCACCTCGGATTTCGCCGCGCTGACCACGCCCTTGACGATGTTCGGATCGAGGCTCTTCAAGGCGTCGCCTTGGAGCTCGAGAACGAACAGCCGGCCTTCGCCGCGGGTGGCCACGCCAGTGCGCGTGAAGCGCGCCAGCGTATTCGGCTTCGGCACATCGGGCCCCCAGTGCAGGCGATAGGTCATGTTGTGCTCGCCCTTGGCCGCGAGCGGCGTCTTCGGCCGCCAGAAGGCGGCGATGTTGTCGTGGATTTCCTGGTTGGTGGGGATCTCGAACAGCACCACCGCGCCGTCACCCCAGTCGCCGATCGGCTCGATCCACAGGCTCGGCCGCCGTTCGAAATGCGATTCGAGATCCTGATAGGCGGTGTATGTCCGTTCCCGCTGCATCAGGCCGAAGCCGCGCGGATTGAGGTCGTTGAACACGCTGACCTGCAGGTCGCGCGGATTGCTGAGGGGGCGCCACAACTGCTCGCCCTTGCCGTTGAACATCGCAAGCCCGTCGGAATCGTGCACGGCGGGGCGGAAATCGTCGACGTCGTTGCGGTCGTTGGGTCCGAAGAAGAACATGCTGGTCATCGGCGCCAGTCCGGCGTGAGCGATCTCGACGCGCGGATACAGCGATGCCTCGACGTCGAATACGGTGGTCTCGCCAGGGCGGATCGTGAACCGGTAGGAGCCCGTCGCGCTCTTGCTGTCGAGCAGCGCATGCACCACCATTGCGGTGGCGCCTTGCGTCGGCTTCTCCAGCCAGAACGCCTTGAACACCGGAAACTCCTCGCCCTTGGCCTCGCCGGTGTCGATCGAGAGCCCGCGCGCCGACAGTCCGTAAATCTCGCCCTTGGCGACGGCGCGAAAATAGCTCGCGCCGAGGAACACACAGACCTCGTCGTAGTAGTCCGGCCGGTTCATCGGCGCGTGGACGCGGAAGCCGGCAAAGCCGAGATCGGCCGCCGGGAAGGCCGGGACTTGCTGACCGAATGCAAAGTCCTCGGGTCGATAGGCCACGGGGCTGGCTTTGCCGTCCGCAACCTCATAGATCTCGACCCGGTCCTTGTAGATCGAGCCGCGATGGAAGAACTGCGCCTGGAACGGCAGGTTCTCACTGCGCCACAGCGCATGGTCCGGCAAGAACCGAATCGAGCGGTAGGCGTCGTAGTTCAGCTTCGCCAGCGCGTCCGGCAGCTTGTCATCCGGCGCAGCGTAGGGCTTGGCGGCGAGATTGCGCGCGAGGTCGCGCACATAGGCCGCATTGAACGGCTGCGCCGCAGGCGGCGCGGCTGATGCGCTCCGCGTCAAGGATGCGGCGACCGGGATCGCAGCCGCTGATTGAATGAACTGACGGCGATTCAACTTATTCTCGCTTTGCTGCATGGAACTGCGGAGCAACATTTCTGAAGGCGTCGGGTTCCATCGGAAGTCAACGAGAGGGGGCTGCTTTGGAGTCCCGTCCTGCTGAACGCGCCACCGGCGATCCCGCCGGCGCGTGCAGATCATGGGCGCGCCGTTCTGAACGCAACGTGAGCGACGGACCTGCGCGACAAACTTGGAGCCGAGACGTGAACATTCGACCTGCTCGCCAGCCACGGCAATTTCGCTTCTCGTGGCTTACGCTGGAAGGCTTGGGGCTGCATCCGGGGCCGGGCCGCCGGTCTTCCACGTCGTGGAATCGCAGACAGCAGCTGCCGCAATGCCGACGACTGTTGCGCTCCGCGGCACGATTGTTGACTTATCGCAATTAAGGAATCCGGCCGAGGCTCTACCAGTCGATTGGTCTGCAGCAGCCGATCCAGGCGGGGAGGATGACTGGTCACCCGAAAGGACGTCAAAGTCAGTCGGGCATTCCAGGGTTATGCACAGGATCGAACGAACGTCGGCGACAAAAATCGTATTGGCTCCCGGGTCGGCAATGTCGCACACAATCACTTGGAAGGGATTTGAATGCTTCGATTGCGTGCGCTGAACGCTCCGACGCCATTTCTCTTTTTCACTGGCAAGGGCGGTGTGGGCAAGACGTCGCTCGCTTGTGCGACCGCCATCAGTCTCGCGGACCGTGGGTTGCGTGTCCTTCTGGTCAGCACCGATCCTGCGTCGAACCTCGACGAGATGTTGGAAGTTGAACTAACTGACAGTCCAGTGCCGGTGCCGAACGCGGCAGGGCTCTTCGCGATGAATATCGACCCTGAGACCGCAGCCGAGAGCTACCGAGCTCGCGTGCTTGAACAGCTCGAGCCCACGGTGACCGATCAGGAGAGATCGACCATACGCGAGCAGCTTTCCGGCGCATGCACCACCGAGATTGCCGCATTCGACGAGTTCGTCGGATTGCTCGACGGAGACAGAGCGGGTTACGACCATATCATCTTCGATACGGCCCCGACCGGCCACACCCTGCGGCTCCTGAGCCTGCCGAAGGCTTGGACCGGTTTTCTGAAGGACAACAGCCGCGGCGCCTCCTGCCTCGGCCCGCATTCCGGTTTGAAGATGCAGGAGGATCGTTTTCGACAAGCGCTCCAGGCGCTGAGCGATCCGAGGCGGACGACCGTGGTCCTGGTGACCCGCGCCGACCGGAGCGCAATCCGGGAGGCGGCGCGAACGTCGAGCGAACTTGATGGGCTCAATCTCACCAATCAGACGCTCGCCGTGAACGGACGCTTTCACGCCACTGACCCTACTGACGCGGTCGCAAGTTCACTCGAGCGGGATCAGGATGAGGCTCTCGCCTCGATGCCGGACTCGCTGCGTAAGCTGCCGCGGGACGAAATCCCACTGGTTGGGTTCGACATTGTGGGTCTCGCGGCGCTCAGGGCAGTGTTGTCGTCGTCCGGTCCACGGCTTGAGACGTCGACTGGCGAACAAGTTGGAGTGCCGGTTGACGTGCAGGGACTCGACCGTCTGGTCGATGACATCGCTCACCGCAATCGCGGCCTCATCATGGTCATGGGTAAGGGCGGCGTCGGGAAGACGACGATTGCGGCTGCCATCGCTGTCGGCCTCGCGAGGCGCGGGCATGCCGTCCACCTCAGCACGACCGATCCAGCGGCCCACGTCACGGATGTCGTTGACGCCGCGAGCCCAGGGCTGACGGTGGACCGGATCGATCCTCGGCGCGAGACGGAGCGCTATGTCGCGAAAATACTAGCGAGCCGCGGCCGCGACCTGGATGAGCAGGGCAAGGCGCTCCTGCTTGAGGACCTGGCTTCGCCCTGCACGGAGGAAGTCGCCGTTTTCCATGCCTTCTCGCACGTGGTTGCGGAGGCTCGGAGCGCCTTTGTGGTGCTCGATACGGCGCCGACCGGTCATACCCTGCTCCTACTCGATGCGACCGGGGCCTATCATCGCCAGTTGACGAGCCAATTGGAGCCGGGCGGTGCCGGCCGGGTGATCACGCCGCTGATGCGGTTGCAGGATTCCACCTACACGCAGATCATCCTGGTGACCCTGCCGGAAACGACGCCCGTTTCGGAGGCCGCCGCTCTCCAGGAGGACCTGCGGCGCGCCGGCATCGAGCCGTTCGGTTGGGTGATCAACAAATGCCTCGCCGCCTCCGGAACTCGCGATCCCCTGCTGCGGGCGCGGATTGCCAGAGAGCGGATGCAGATCGCTCGTGTTCAGGACGGCTTGGCCAAGCGCGCTTTCATCATGGCGTGGCGAAGCAAGCCTCCCATCGGCATCGAGGAGCTGGAGACGTTATCGATGCCGAGTTCTTGATCACGTTCAGCTCGATCGCGATCTGGTCTCCCCCTATCGGGATCACGTCTTCATTGCCCGATCGCAGGATATGGCGAGATCAGGGGCCGAGTTTGTTGCGGTCGTTGCGACGCAGCGACGGCGAAAATCCCCGCCCGCCCGTCGGGCAAATCGGCCGCTCAGTTTTGTTGGATTTGCGGCGCGCGCTCTCCTCTCATGGCCTGTCGAGCTGTCAATTCCATGTGCGCCGATGGACTGATTTCGTCAGCCAGTTCAGCTGGATCACTCGTGTCCAGTCCCATCGGCAAAAATATTCCTGTTTCCATTTTTCAGAATTTGATGTTCACTCCGCTCGTCCCGCCTCGATCTGAGGGGCGTATCGCGGTCGTCACGAACGTGGGGTGCGGGATGCGATGGGCGTATCGAACCGCAGCGCGAGCGATCGTGCCGACGAACGGTTTGATGCGCACGATCAAGCCGTGTGGTCCTGATCTCCCGGTGCTGAGATCAAGTTCGCGCCGACGATGGCGCTGATGACAGGGGCAAGACAGCCGGTCCCTGGGGAGAGCACGGAGTAAGCCGTAAAGCCATCGCGCAGGGAAGGCCGGGATGTCCCAGCCGAACCTGTGGTTCCTGCCCCGTGCATTTCTTTCGCACGGGGGCCATGGGGGCGGCGAGCTCCCGGTCTTCCCTGCGCCCTCTGTATTCAAGGGGGCAAACGAACAGCAAAGCTCGGGCGCCGATGCGCCGCGAGAAGGTGATCTTATGTCTCTCCACGTCATTGCGAGGCGCCCTTGCGCCGAAGCAATCCAGGGCTCAGCGCGCGACTCTGGATTGCTTCGCTTCGCTCGCAATGACGCAGAGAGAGGAGCTGCAAACTCGGTGTCATTCCGGGGCGCGGCTCGCGCAAGCCCCGGAATGACGCGGAGGAGAGCGTTGGCTCTACAGCTCCCTTGCATTGCTGAACGCGAACGAGCTGACGCGCCGCGTCGTCTCATCCAGGATCAGCGTCCGCGTGATCGGCGGCTCGGCGCGCTGGGCGCAGTTTTCGCGTTCGCAGAGCCGGCAGTTGACGCCGATCGGAGTGCCCTCGGCTTTCTCCAGATCCATGCCGGCGGCGTAGACGAGGCGCGACGCATGCCTGATCTCGCAGCCGAGGCCAATGGCGAAGCGTGGCTGCGGCAGCGGATGCGGCGCGACCGGGCGGCGGACCATCTGGGCGATCGAGAAATAGCGAGAACCATCGGGTAGCTCGATGATCTGCTTAAGGAGGCGGTCGGGTGTGTCGAAGGTCGAATGCACGTTCCACAGCGGGCAGGTGCCGCCGAACTTGGAGAACGGGAAGGTACCCGACGAGAAGCGCTTGGAGACGTTGCCGGCATTGTCGACGCGCAGCATGAAGAACGGGATGCCGCGGGCGTTCGGGCGCGACAGGGTCGTGAGGCGGTGGCAGACCTGTTCGAAGCCGGTGCTGAAGCGCTGCGCCAGCACGTTGATGTCGTAGCTCAGCGCCTCCGCAGCAGTGAGGAACGGCGCATAGGGCATCATGACGGCGGCGGCGAAGTAGCTCGCGAGCGTCATGCGGTAGAGCCGGCGCGCGGTGTCGTCGATGGCGCCGGCGCGGCCGATGATGAGCTCGAACTGGGCTGCGCATTCGGCCATGCCGAGCTGCACCGCGAGCTGGAAGGTGCGTCCGGGCCCGTCGACCAGTTCGGAGATCAGGAGCTGGCGGCGATGGCGGTCGTAACGGCGCAAGGTCTCGCGCATGACGTCGACCGGCATGACCCGCGTCTGCACCGAATGCTTTTCGCGCAGACGGGCGGCGAGCGCCGCATAGAGCCCTTCGGCCGGCACGTCGAGCGCGTCGCGCAGGCTTTCGGCCTGCTGCTCGAGCTCGGCGAAATAGTTGCGGTTGGCTTCGATCAGGTCGCGCACCCGCTCGATCGGGTTGGCCTCGAAACGGGCGCCCTCGTTGCGGTCGGCCATCTGCGCCGCCACCAGCGTCTCGCCGCGGCGCGCCTCGGTGTAGGCCGCGTACAGCCGCTGCAGCGCGTGGGTGACGCCGGGGCAGAGCTCGGCGAGATCGCGCAGCTCCTGCTTGGGCAGCTCGATCTGGCGGAAAAGCGGATCGGAGAAGATCTCGTTGAGCTCGGCGAAGAAGCGGTCCTCGTCGGCGCTGGCGAGGTCGCGCAGGTCGAGGTCGTAGGTTTCGGCCAGCCGCAGCAGGATCTGGGCAGAGACCGGGCGCTGGTTGCGCTCGATCAGGTTGACATAGCTCGGCGAGATGCCGAGGCCCTCGGCGAGCTGGGTCTGCGACAGCCCCAATTGCTGGCGGATGCGCCGGAAGCGCGGGCCGACGAACAGCTTCTTTCCGGATTCGCCGGGCATCTTGATCTCCTTGGGGGTAGCCAGCCCTGGATTGTGACAAATTTTACAAAATGACATTTATGACAAGTGATGATGTTACATGACATCACCATTCGAAAACAAGGGCTCTATACGAAACAGCCGGATTCGCGTTTATCTCCTGTCACGCAATTCGCAATGCACTGTCAAAGTTGTGACGGTTCAAGGAGAGTCTCATGAGCAGCAATTTCTGGGTGATCGGCGGCGAGTTCGGCTCGATGAATTTCCACAAGCTGGTGGAAGGCTCGGCCCAGGTGAAGGGTCCGTTCAAGTCGCGCAAGGAAGCCGAGGACTGCTGGCGCGAGGTGTCCGAGGAGAACCGCCACAAGGCTGGCGTCCGCTTCTCGATCGTCGAGGAGCCGCAGCGCGCTCCGGCGGCCTGACCGCCGATAAGGAATGCATTGCCGGGTATCTGAATAAGCTCAAGGAAGAGCCCAAGGACGGGGCGGTCTCAGCCGGGTCACATCGGCGGGGGCCGCCCACGTCCGTTTCGTGGTTACGACGGCGTGCTTATAACCCATTGAAGATGAAAGGGGATTGCAGAATACTGGGTTACTGCTAGGTTAACACGGTGGGAACCTGGCGAAACCAGGGCCGAACCGTGAAAGCGTGAGCGATGTCCGAGGCCGCCGATAGCAGCACAGACTCCCGCCCCGTGCGCCTGCGCGAAGCGCTGCGCCAGGCCCGGATCGAGGCCGCAGACCGAACAGGCGTGGTGGTCGACCTGCGCGACGCCGAGGTGGCGCGGCTGGAGATCCTCAACGATGCGCTCGACCCGCTGTTCGCGGAGATCCCGAGTCAGCTCGATCTGTTCGATCGCGGCATCAGCCAGGGTGAGACGCCGCGGCTGTGGATCGACGTCGTCGCCCATGTCGTGATGGGACGCGACAAGCGGCAGTACCGCTTTGTGCAGGACACCCGCAACGGCCGCATCGTGCTCGCCGAGTCGCACGACATCGGCGCAATCGTGAAGGCCGTCACCGACTACGTCGCCCGCCGCATGGTCGAGCGCGAGCGCGCCTTCAGCGTCGCGCGGGCTCAGGCGAGGACGATCGCCGAGGCGCCGCGGCGGCGTGGTGGGATCTGGCCGTTCGTGCTCGGCTTCGTGCTCGGCGCGCTGTCGCTGTTCGGGGTCGCATTCTATGCGAGCCTGCAGCAGATCTGACGGCCTGGCCGCGACTCAAAGCAGGCGGACCTCGCGGATCTCGCGCACGCGCAGCGCCTCGTTGACCGCGCGCACGGTCATGTCGCAGCGCCAGTGATTGCCGTCGCTGCTGATGGCAAACATGTTGTAGGCCGCGGCCGGATAGTGGCCATGCGCGATCGAGGAGGCCGAGGGCACGCCGACGACCGGGATCTTGCGCTCCGGGCCGTCGATCCAGAGCGTCGAATGCACGTGGTCGTGGCCGTGCAGGATCAGCTCGACGCCGTGGCGCGCGAGCAGCGCGATCAGCTTCTTCGCGTCGGTCAGCCGCTTCATCCGGTGGGTCGAGCGCAGCGGATGATGCACCAGCAGCACGCGGAACAGCTGCTCGTGCGCCAGCGATTCGAGCATCTGCTCCAGCGCAGCGAGCTGTGCGCTGCCGAGCCGTCCCGTCGCCATGAACGGCGCCGAAGGCACGGCAGAGGACAGGCTGATCAGCGCGAGCGGCCCGCGCCGGCGCAGCGACGGAAACGTGGCCGGTCCCTCGGCATCGCCGCCGAAATAGTCGGCAAAGCTCTCGGCGAAGCGCAGCCGCGTGGAGCGCACATAGGCGTCGTGATTGCCGGGAATCGCGGTGACCCTGTCCGGCGGCCCCACGGTCCGCAGCCAGGCCTGGGCGATGGGGAATTCGGATTCCAGCGCGAAATTGACCAGATCGCCGGTGACGGCGATCTGGTCCGGCATCTGCGTGTGCAGGTCGGAGATCAGCAGATCGAGGATGTCGCGGCGATGGTACTTGTAGCGATTGCGCGTCCAGTTGAGATAGCCGAGCGCGCGCTTGCCGGCGAGCTCCGACAGGCGCGGCTTGTGCTGTGGCGCGAGATGCGGGTCGGACAGATGGGCGAGCGTGAAGGCAGCCATTATGCCCCTCGGTGCCGATGGCGGATGCAAGCGCGCCCAGATGTCATCTCGTGCTATCCCTCGTGGTGCCCGGCTCTCATGACAAGCCCTGCCAGCGAGCGCAAGAACAACCAGGACGACGACAGCGATGACGACATATCTGAGCCGGCTGCGGATCCGGCTCGAGCCCGCGCTCCGGCGCGGCTTCCACCTCTATTGGCGCTTCGCCCGCGGCATGACGCTCGGCGTCCGCGGCGTGGTGCTGGATGCCGAGAACCGCGTGTTCCTGGTCCGGCACGGCTATGTCTCGGGTTGGCACCTGCCGGGCGGCGGCGTCGAGGTCGGCGAGACGTTCATCGAGGCGCTGACGCGGGAGCTGTTCGAGGAGGGCCGGATCGCGCTGGAAGGCGAGCCAGAGCTGCACGGCATCTTCCTCAACGGCCACGTCTCGCCGCGCGACCACGTCGCCGTCTTCGTTATCAAAAGGTTCACGCAGGACCGGCCGCCGGAGCCGAACCTCGAGATCGTGGAGACCGGCTTCTTCGCCCGCGACGCGCTGCCGGAGGGAACCACGCTCGGCACGCTGTCCCGCCTGCGCGAGGTGCTAGACGGCGTTAAGATCATTCCCACCTGGCGGCCGGAACAGCACGTTGCCGCCGGATCATTATGAATTTCTGCACCGAATGAGGGCAGTCTCCCGTCCCGTGGGAGAGGGGTCGATGATATCACCTTCGATGCGGATCGCCGTGCTGGTGCCCTGCTACAATGAGGAGGCCGCGGTCGCCACCGTGGTCCGCGATTTCAAGCAGGCGCTGCCGACGGCCACCGTCTACGTCTACGACAACAATTCCAAGGACCGCACCATCGAGGTCGCGCGCGCGGCCGGCGCCGAGGTGCGCTCTGAGCGGCGGCAGGGCAAGGGTCACGTCGTCCGGCGCATGTTCGCCGATGTCGATGCTGACATCTACGTGCTGGTCGATGGTGACGCGACCTATGACGCGCCGAGCGCGCCCGGCATGGTTGCGCGTCTCGTGAGCGAGCGGCTCGACATGGTGGTGGGTCTGCGCGTCGACCAGGAGCAGGCCGCCTACCGCATGGGCCATCGCACCGGCAACTGGATGCTGACGAGCTTCCTCGCCGAGGTGTTCGGCCAGGCCTTCAAGGACATCCTGTCCGGCTACCGCGTATTCTCGCGCCGTTTCGTCAAATCCTTCCCGGTGCTCTCCGACGGCTTCGAGATCGAGACCGAGCTGACCGTGCATGCGCTGGAGCTGGCGCTGCCGGTCGCCGAGCTCGCGACGCCATACTACGCGCGGCCCGAAGGGTCCGTCTCCAAGCTCAACACCTGGCGCGACGGCTTCCGCATCCTCGGCACGATCCTGAAGCTCTATCGTTCGGAAAAGCCGCTGCGCTTCTTCAGCGCGATCGGCATCTTCCTCGCGCTGGTCTCGATCGGCTTCGCGATTCCCATCTTCGTCACCTATATCGAGACTGGACTGGTGCCGAGGCTGCCGACCGCCGTGTTGTCGATGGGCCTGATGATCATGGCGCTGCTGTCGGCCTCGTCGGGCCTGGTGCTCGACACCGTCACCCGCGGCCGCCGCGAGATGAAGCTGCTGGCCTACCTGTCACACGCCCCGATCGAGGGCTGATGCAGGCGGAAGCTTGTGTCCGTCCGCCGTTCCGGTCATGGTTCGGGCGTCAACGTCCTGAACGAGAACACCGCCTCCATGCCCATCCTCAACAGCATCGCCGCGCTCGCCGACGACATGGCCGCCTGGCGCCATGATTTCCATGAACATCCGGAGTTGATGTACGAGGTGCACCGCACCGCCGGCATCGTCGCCGAGCGCTTGCGCGAATTCGGTTGTGACGAGGTGGTGACGGGCATCGGGCGCACCGGCGTGGTCGGTGTCATCCGCGGCCGTCGGACCAGTTCAGGTCGCACCATCGGCCTGCGCGCCGACATGGACGCGCTGCCGATCGAGGAAGCCTCGGGCGTGCCCTATGCGTCGAAGACGCCGGGCCTGATGCATGCCTGCGGCCATGACGGCCATACCGCGATGCTGCTGGGTGCCGCCAAGCATCTCGCCGACACGCGCAATTTCGACGGCACCGCGATCGTGATCTTCCAGCCCGCCGAGGAGGGCGGCGCCGGCGGCAAGGCGATGGTGGACGATGGATTGATGACCCGCTGGGGCATCCAGGAGATCTACGGTCTGCACAATGCGCCGGGCGTGCCCGAAGGCGTGTTCGCGCTGCGGCCGGGTCCGATGCTGGCGTCATCGGACCAGCTCGAGATCACCGTCCGCGGCAAGGGCGGTCATGCCGGCGCCGGCGTTCACAAGGCGGTCGACAGCGTGCTGATCGCCGCGCACATCATCACGGCGCTGCAGTCGATCGTGTCGCGCAACGTCGATCCGATCAAGTCGGCGGTCATCTCGATCTGCGTCGTCGAGGCCGGCAAGGCGATGAACGTCATTCCGGAGACCGTCGAATTGAAGGGCACCGTGCGCACGCTCGATCCCGAGGTGCAGGACCTGGTGGAGCGCCGCATTGCCGAGGTCGCCGACGGCATCGCCCGCACCTATGGCGGTGAGGCGACGACGAAATACACGCGGCTCTACCCGATCACGATGAACCATGCGCGCGAGACCGGCGTCGCCGCTGACGTCGCTCGCGACGTTGTCGGCGCGGAGCGGGTGGTCGACAATGCGCCGCCGCTGATGGGGGCCGAGGATTTCGCCTTCATGCTGCAGGCCCGTCCCGGCGCCTTCGTCTTCCTCGGCATGGGCGACGGCAAGGATTGCCACCACCCGGCCTATCGCTTCAACGACAACATTCTCGGCCACGGCGCGTCCTATTGGGTGCGGCTGGTCGAGAAGACGATGCCGGCCGATTGATGCCGGCGGCGTGGCGCTAGCTGCGAGCGGTCGCCTGCAATGACCGTTGGCGCCACTGCCGCGGGCTGCAGCCGCTCCAGCGCGAGAACGCACGGGAGAATGCGGACGCCTCGGAATAGCCGAGCAGGAAGGCGACGTCGCCGAGCGGCAGATGCGCTTGGCGCAGATAGTGGCGGGCGAGGTCGAGCCGCGTCACCTCGACGAGGTCGGAGAAGGTGGCGCCGAACTCGGCAAGCCGGCGCTGCAACGTCCACGACGTGGTCGACAGCGCCTCGGCGACCTCCTCGAGATGAAGCGCGCCGGCCGACAACCGCCGCCGGATTTCGCCACGGACCAGATCGAGGAACGCGGGCGTGCCGCAGGAGCCGGCGACACCGGCAAGATCTGTCGTCAGCCGCTGCAGGCGAGACAGATTGGCCTGGGGCATGGCGCGGTCCAGGCCGCGGTCGCGAAACACCAGCGCATTCGTGCCTTGTGACCAGCCGACGTCGGCATCGAAGGCTGCCTCATGATCGCGCCAGGCAGCCGGCCGGGCATGTTCGAACAGCACCATGTCGGGCGCCCAGCCCGATGGCAGGCAGGCGCGGAAGACGTTCGCGAACATGCCCATGGTCAATTCGGCGTCCTGCCGGCGATCGACGATCGAGCCGTCGAGAATGCGATATTCCAGCCGGAGCAAACCGTCATGGCGCGTGAGACGGGTTTCGGTCGCCTGCTGATGCCAGGGAAACCACAGCGCAAGATGCTCGATCGCAGAGCCCAGCGTCGGCGCCGCGAGTGCGATCTCGCCGATCAGGCCGAGCATCTGCGGCTGGTAGCGCTGGCCGAACCACAGTCCGAAATTGTCGTTGCCGGTCTCCTGCGCGGCATCTTCCATCATCGCGACGTAGTCGGCGAGGTCGAGCGCGCGGCGGGTCTGGCCGAGGCATTCGGCATCGATGCCCACCCGTTCGAACACCGCTTCGGGGCGGCCTCCCGTCAGGGCGATGAAATCGGCGACACCGGTCGCAGCAGCGGCCAGAATGTTCCGGCTGCGGTCGCGCGGATGCTGGTGTTCGGCTGCGGGAGGCTGTGCCATGAAATCCTCGCCTTTGAGGACGTACGCCGTCGGTTGACACCTCGTAGTTATGCAAGTCACGTGCCTGCCGAAGCGGGCTATCGATAGAGCCCCCCGCGCAGGGACGCGGAGGGCTTGGTTCGATCCTGGATCTCGCGAGTCCTCGCGGATCAGTCGGCCATGGCGCGGGCCTCGGTCAAGGCGATGTCGAGCAGGTTGTCACTCGCCGCGTTGCCGCGCTTGCCGGCCGTCAGACGATAGAGCAGCAGACCGGCGGCGAACAGCACCACGAAGGCCGCGAACACCTGCAGGTTGAACCAAATCATCGTGAGCAGCGAGAGCGTCGCACACACCAGCGCCACGGCCGGAAGCACGGGATAGAGCGGCGCCTTGAACGGCCTGATGAGATTGGGCTCGGTGGCGCGCAGGCGGAACAGCGCGGCCATGCTCATGATGTACATCACGAGCGCGCCGAACACGCTCATGGTGACGATGTTCGCCGTCAGCGTCTGCCCGGCGAACTGGATGAGCTCGTCGGAGTAGATCGCGGCGATGCCGATCACGCCGCCGGCCAAGATCGCCCAATGCGGCGTGCGGCAGGTCGGGTGCAGCGCGGCGAGCTTGGCCGGCAGGAAGCCGGCGCGCGACAGCGCGAAGATCTGCCGCGAGTAGCCCATGATGATGCCGTGGAACGAGGCGATCAGTCCGAACAGGCCGATCCACACCAGCATGTGCAGCCAGCCGGAGTTTTCGCCGACCACGATCTTCATCGCCTGCGGCAGCGGATCGTTGATGTTGGCGAGCTTCGACCAGTCGCCGACGCCGCCGGCCATGATCATGGTGCCGAAGGCGAGCACGACGAGCGTCAGAATCCCGGCGATGTAGGCGAGCGGAATCGTCTTGGTCGGATTCTTGGTTTCTTCCGCGGCCATGGCCGCACCTTCGATCGCCAGGAAGAACCAGATTGCGAAGGGGATCGCCGCGACGATGCCGCCGATGCTCGTCAGCGAGAACGAATTCTCACCGGCCCAGCCGTTGGCGGCGAAGTTGGCGAAGGAGAAACCGGGCGACACGACGCCCATGAACACCAGGAGCTCGGCAATCGCCAGGACCGTGACGAACAGCTCGAACGTCGCGGCGATCGATACGCCGGCGATGTTGAGGGCCATGAACACCAGATAGGCGCCGAGCGCGGCGGTCTTGGGCGACAGCGCCGGAAACTGGACGTTGAGATAGGCGCCGATGGCGAGCGCGATGGCAGGCGGAGCGAACACGAACTCGATCAGCGTCGCGAAGCCGGCGACGAAGCCGCCGAGCGGGCCGAAGGCACGGTAGGAATAGGCGAAAGGACCTCCGGCATGCGGGATCGCGGTGGTGAGCTCGGTGAAGGAGAAGATGAAGGTCGTATACATCACCGCGATGAAGATCGTGGTGACGAGGAAGCCGAGCGTGCCGGCCTTGTCCCAGCCATAGCTCCAGCCGAAATATTCGCCGGAGATCACCAGCCCGACCGCGATGCCCCACAGATGGAGTCCGGTCAGGCTCTTCGAAAGGGTCGGTTTGGCCTCGTCACTCATGTCCAGTCGCTCCTGTCTGCTTGTGATGGGTGATTTGGGATGACGATGTGGTCGTCTCGATCGCGGCATCCGGCGCCGCCTCCTTGAGGCCGATGCCGGTGACGCCGATCCGCAGCGCCTCGCGCACCAGCCAGGCCAGCTTGTCGGCGGCGCGCTCGGCCGAGAGCCCGTGGTCGTGAATGTTGGAAATGCAGTTGCGGGCGCTGTCGCGCAGGCCCGGGGCCGGGTGCAGCGTCAGATACACTCCGAGGGAGTCCGCGGCCGACAGACCCGGACGCTCGCCGATCAGGACCGCGACCAGCCGTGCGCGCATCGCGGCGCCGACATCGTCACCCAGCGCCACACGCGCCTGCGAAGCCAGCACGATCGGGCCGATGGACAGGCCCGTCAGACGCGCCTCGGTGGCGATCACGACAGCGGCGGCATGGTTTTCGACGGCATCCGCCGACAGCCCGTCGGCAATGATGAAGACGAGATCGTACGGACCGGATGTCAGCCTGGCGGCTTCCTCCGCGGCGAGGCGGCGCCCGAGGTCGGGCCGGCGCAGATAGCTGGCGCGGTCCGGCGCTGCACTCGCGACCTTGATCACCTCGCGCGGCGCGAGCGCGTCGGCGATGCCGTCGAAATCGACCTTGCCCCATACGGCATCGCGCGCGAGCGCATGCGCCATCTGGAATTCCAGCTTCGCGGCCGTCGGAAGCCCGTCGCCGGAGCGGCCGAGTGCGACACGGGCGCGCGTCATCCCGCGCAGCAGGTCGAACGGATCGTCCCTCATGCCCGCGCTCCCTGGCCGATCAGCCGGACTACGGAAGGCGAGCTGCCCGGCAATGGCGGCACGCGGCCGCTTTGGTCGAGCAGGCCCATCCGCGCCAGCCAGGCCTCGAACTCCGGCGCCGGGCGGCGGCCGAGCAGATGCCGCAGCCGCATCACGTCGTGATGCGACAGGCTCTGATAGTTGAGCATGATGTCGTCGGCGCCCGGCACGGCGATCAGGAAGTTGACGTTGGCCGCCGCGAGCAGCAGCGCCAGATCGTCCATGTCGTCCTGATCGGCCTCGGCGTGGTTGGTGTAGCAGACATCGCAGCCCATGGGCACGCCGAGCAGCTTGGCGCAGAAATGATCCTCCAGCCCGGCGCGGATGATCTCCTTCGCGTCGTAGAGATATTCGGGACCGATGAAGCCGACCACGGTGTTGACCAGCAGCGGTGAAAACACGCGCGCGACGGCATAGGCGCGGGCCTCGACGGTCTGCTGATCGAGGCCGTGATGGGCGTCGGCCGACAGCGCCGCGCCCTGGCCGGTCTCGAAATACATCACGTTGTTGCCGACCGTGCCGCGCTTCAGCGACAAGGCTGCGTCCTGCGCCTCGGCGAGCAGCTTCAGGGTCACACCGAAGCCGGCATTGGCAGCCTCGGTGCCGGCGATCGACTGGAAGACGAGATCGAGCGGCGCGCCTTTCTCGATCGCCCGGATCGAGGTCGTGACGTGGCTCAGCACGCAGGACTGCGTCGGCACCTCGAATTTGAGCCTGAGATCATCGAGCATCGTGAGCAGGCGGATGCAGGCCTCGACATTGTCGGTCGCGGGATTGATGCCGATCACCGCATCGCCCATGCCGAACAGCAGGCCATCGAGCGTGCCTGCGGCGATCGCCTGGGGATCGTCGGTCGGATCATTCGGCTGCAGCCGCGACGACAGCCGCCCCTCCAGGCCGATGGTGGAGCGGAAGCGGGTCACGACCCGGCATTTGGCGGCGACGGCGACGAGATCGCCATTGCCGCAGAGCTTGGAGACCGCGGCCACCATCTCCGGCGTCAGGCCCGGCGCGAGGGCGGCCAGCCGGTTGGCATCCGCCTCCCAGGACATCAGCCATTCGCGCAATTCTCCGACGGTCAGCGACGCGACGGGCGCGAATGCGGCGGCATCGTGGCTGTCGAGGATGAGGCGCGTGACCTCGTCGCTCTCGTAGGGAATCAGCGGCTCGTCGAGGAAACGCCGCAGCGGCACGTCGGCGAGCGCCATCCGCGCCGCCACCCGCCGCGCGGCGCTGTCGGCTGCTATGCCAGCCAGCTCATCGCCAGAGCGGCGCGGCGAGGCGCAGGCCAGCAGCGTCTTGAGATCGTCGAACACATGAGTTTCGCCGCGATGGCGCGACCGGAACGCACCCGTCATCTTCGACCTGCCGCTCGTGCTGCGTCAGAGCGGTCCAAGCGGCCGCGATGGCGACCACAACGCTCATGAGCCGGGGCAGGTTAAGCGAGGGCGGCTCCGGAAACTTGACATCTTAGCACAATCTTCGGTCACGCCGCGCGAATGCTCAGAAAACTGGCATCGGTGACCCCCGGGGGCGGGCGAATGCTGTCAACACGTGGACGGCCCGCCATGGACCGCGCCGCTCCAGAATGCTATCTCGCCACCCCACATGAGTGACCTGTCCATTACGATCTCCGCCGAAAAGCCGGGCGACGCGCAGGCGATCGAGCGGCTGCATGAGCGCACCTTCGGCCCCGGCCGCTTCGTGCTGAGCGCCTACCGCTTGCGCGAGCATGTCGATCATCTGCTCGCGCTGTCGTTCACCGCCCATATCGGCACTTTGCTGGTCGGCTCGGTGCGGCAACTGCCGATCTGCGTCGGCGACACCAAGGCGCTGATGCTCGGGCCGCTGACGGTCGAGCCGCCGTTCCGCAAGCACGGCATCGGCCGCATGCTGATGGAGCGCTCGGTCGTGGACGCGCGGGCGCAGGGCCACCGCTTGATACTGCTGGTGGGTGACGCGGCCTACTACGCGCGCGTCGGCTTCAAGCCGGTGCCGAAGGGCAGGGCGATCATGCCGGGACCGGTGGATTACAACCGGCTGCTGGTGAACGAACTGATCGAGGGCGCGTTCGAGGGCGTCGAGGGTGCGATCCGGCCCGATTGGGATTACGCGAAGTAATCTCGGTCTCTCCGTCATTGCGAGCGCAGTGTTCAGCCCGGAGACATAGCTTACACCTGTTCGGGGACATAGTTGACAGTTTTGGGGT